>NZ_CP152049.1:5042500-5657500 GCF_038630985.1 Paenibacillus sp. FSL H8-0548 | reverse complement strand
TTCGGAATAGCGGGATATGCCGTCTACCGAAATGGCGTGGAACTGGCTGTAACAGCGGCAACGGATTTTCAGGATACGGATGTACAGTTCAACTCGGAGTATATCTACAGTATTGCAGCAATCGACACGGCGGGAAATCGTTCGGAGCTCAGTGAGCAGGTCATCCTGACCATCGGACAATCGGCTGATCTGGAACCGCCCGGTACGCCCCAACATGTGACAGGAGTCGTTAGCGGAGCAGAGGTTCAATTGAATTGGGGCGCATCGACAGATAATGTCGGGGTAGTCAAGTATGTCATTTATCGCGATGATGTCCTGCTTGTGGATGTGGCGACGACGAGATATCGCGATGTAAGTCCTATGCTTGGCGCCACGCATGCTTATACCGTTCAAGCGATAGACGCTGCTGGCAATGTTTCCGAACTCAGTCTACCGGCGCAGGTTTTTATTCCGATCGATCCGGATTTAGCAGCCAGACAGATCATTGTAGCAAATGCGATTCAAGTTGCCCGGGATGTACTAAACGGCGCCTTCATTGGATATGAATACGGGCAATACCCGCCTGCAGCAAAAAGTAGGCTGGAAACGGCGATTGCCGGAATCGTCCCTTACGCTTCAAAAGAGGATTTAAATGAAGCAGAAAAATCGGATGCCGTCAGACAACTGGATATTGCCGTAAAGAACTTTCAATTATCAAAGGTACGGGACAGCTTGACGATTATTGCGGATGCAGACACGGCTATTCGATTTGGAACATCGGAGAATCATGGCCATGCCGGAGTGCTGCCTATCAAAACAGATACATCATGGGCGGGAGGAAACAGGGTCGGTTTGCTGAGATTTGTGCTTGGTGACAATGACCAAGTTGTCAAAAACGTCAAACTGGTCTTTCAGGGAAGCGTCAATGACAGCAACCCGTCAGCGGTTGTTCCACCTATAACCATTCGGGCCTTAACCGACAGCAATTGGTCGGAAACGGGAGTTACACACAATGATATGCCGGATTACATTGGGGATGTACTCGCTGAATCCACTCCGTCAGGCAGGGGTCAGGTGGAAACGGAGTTTGACATTACCAATTACGTTGCTGAAAATCTGGCTAGTGGCATTGTGTCTATGGCCATCGTCCAGAAAGCTATGACAGATGAGAATCCAAATTTGTTTTATCAGGTAACAACGAAAGAAGCCGTATATTCGACAGCAAATCCGCCACGGCTGATCATTGAATATGATCTTCCGGCGACGCTGGAGGCAGCCATGATGAAAGCTGTGGAGGCTATAAACCGGATTCCAGCAGCCACACCTGATCACTTGTGGGAACCAAGAGAGTCGTTGCTGGAGAGCATGCATAGAGCAGAAGAGCTGCTTGCAAGCCATGAGGCCGCCGACGAAGCGATCATTCAATCCATCGCGGCACTGAAAGTATTGACGGATCAGGTGAATGATGGAATTGCTGGGATTCCGCCCGTCAATTCGCCAACGGTACCGCAAAACGTCACCGGATCCGTGTATGAACAGGCTATCCTGCTCAGTTGGCAGGCTGTAGAGGATGTTTCTGAAATAGCAGGTTATACCGTCTATCGAAACGATGAGGAATGGGCTACAACAACGGGTGTTGAATTTCTGGATACGAATGTTGTGCCGGGCATCGCATACAACTATACGGTTGCAGCTTTGGATAACGCAGGTAATCGCTCGGCACTCAGCCAGTCGGTGCAGATCATAATTCCTGCTGTTCAAGACCCTGAGCAGTCGACGGATTCCAATAATCCATCGTCGCCGCCTTCACCAGTGGTCCCGATTGAACCACATATTCTTGCTTTGAATGCCGAGCAATTGAAGCAAGCAGTGAGCAAGAATTCAGACATCGTTCTGGAAAATGGCAAGACGGAGCTGTTGCTCCCGGCTAATGTCGGCGAACTGCTGCAAGGCCATAGATTGTCCATACAATCCAAAGGTCTTCACTTATCCATTCCCTCAACCGTATGGGGTATTTCAAATGAGGAGGAAGAAGACGCAGGCCAATTTGCGCTGAGTGTGGGAATCGCTACGGAACAACCGGGGGACCAACATTTGGGAAGTCAGCAACGGCTTGGAAGTCCTATATTCAACCTGACTCTAGCCTTCAGAACTTCTGAGATAACGAAGGAGGTGGCAAGCTTTGTGGAGCCGCTGAAGCTTACATTGAAGGTGGATGCAGATAAAGTCGACGACAGGCTGATCGGCATATACCGTTATGATGAGCAGAAGGGATTATGGACATTTATCCGTGGCAAGTACAATGTATTGCTTCAGGAAGCTGAGGTTGAGATCAGCAGACCCGGCCAATACGCGGTGCTGGAGTATGATAAGTCTTTCGAGGATGTCTCTGAGGAGCATTGGCTGCATATGAGCCTGAAGGTTCTGACTTCGCAGCATCTGGTATATGGCGTAACGGATGAGAGCTTTATGCCTAAGCAGGTTGCGACCCGGGCAGATTTTGTGACCCTGCTTGTACGTGCCTTGAATATTCCGCCAGCGGTTCTGGGGGAGAACGTCTTTGAAGATGTGGCGGCTGAGGCCTGGTTCCACGATAGCGTGCAATCTGCACACGCGGCGGGGCTGATCGAAGGACACTCCGATGGCACCTTTGGTCCCGAAGAAAGGTTAACAAGAGAGCAGTTGGCGGTGCTTCTGGTTCGAGCTTATGAATGGTATACCGGAAGCAGTATTGTCGTTAGTAAGGAGTTAGGCTCATTTGCCGATGGAGGGAATGTATCAGCATGGGCGCAATCCCATGTTGACAAAGCTGTAACTGTCGGCATTATGAAAGGCCAGAATGCACAGTATTTCAACCCGCTTGCCTATGCGACTCGCGCAGATACCGCGCAGGCGATCTATAATTTGCTCCAACAATGGGATTAATTCTGAATGAGGAATAAGAGAGAACTAGAGTAGATGATAAGGCTATCCCTAAAGGTCTAACAAGACCTGAGGGATAGCCTCCTTTTTTAAAACAATAGAGTGATGTTGACATGGCAGTCATCCGTCAAGGTCTAACAATGGATTAGAGGGGGCGTTCCGATTTTTTTGGACATGGAGCTTTCGAGCTAAGTTGTTGGCGGGAATTTCTATTATTCTTTTGTTGACTTTTACATTACATGCTTATTTGTCATACCGATCACAATTCAACATCTTTAAGAACGAGCTGAGCCAGCAGTTCTCGAAAGCAAATGAGCAAGCAGCCGCACGTTTGGAATTGCGTGTGAAGGAAATAAACCGAATTTCGAATTATGTCGTATTTAATCCGATTATCGAAACCACGCTGCTTGAAATGATGCGCGGAGAGATTAGTCAATTTGAGGATTACAGCCAAAAAGTGCAAATGTCAAAGCTGCTCAATCAGATCAAATTGGACGAACCGAAAATTATTTCTTTATTTTTATTCGATCTGACCGGGAAAAACCATTATGTCGGACATATGCAAAATCCGGTCAACCAAATAGATTCTGCGAGTTTCGCGGTCATCCTCGAGGCTGTCAATCAAACGATAGGTGAAACCGTCTGGATGAGACTGTCCTTGCCAAGCGTCGTCGAGCAAAGCGGATTCAGGTCTGTTATTGTTGCCTCGCGATGGATGAACAGCAATGAAGCAGGCCGCTACGGCATAATGACGATGGTGATCGACGAAACGTTTTTCACCGAGTTGTTCCAAGAGCTGATTAGCGCGGATAATTCGGAAGTATCTCTGCTAAGCCCAAGGAAGCATAGTCTATACACTAATGTGTCGGGAAACTCTGTTTCTTCGGAGTCACTATTGACGTATTCCAACCAGAGCATCATATCCGAAAGCAACGGCAGGCTGTACCTCTATGCGAAGCATCAAACTCATGACCAATTTTCCCTTATCAGCCGAGTATCCATTAATGAATTTTTTAGTGAAATCCGGCAATTTTTTAAGACCAGTTTATTTTTGGCGGCCATCAGTATAATGCTGAGCGGATTTCTAATCGTCTTATTGACACAACAGCTGTTGAAGCCGTTAACCTTTATTATTAAAGCGATGCGCAGTATGAAGAAAGGAAACCTGGATAGTAGAATTGAAGTGAAGACGCTTGATGAATTTCAAATGATCGGCGAAAATTTTAATGCGATGGCGGATCATGTCCAGCAATTGATCAAGGAAGTGTATGAAAGAAGGCTGAACGAGCAGGAAGCGGAGCTGAAAGCGATACAAGCGCAGCTTAATCCTCATTTCTTGTACAATACGTTAAATGGGCTGTACTGGAAGCTGTATTTGAAAGATGAGAAAGAGACTGCCCATCTGGTCTCCGTATTATCAGAGATGATGAGATATTCATTGGAAAGCGTGGACCAGCCAACGATACTAGCGAGAGAAATTGAAATGATTCGCAATTATATTGCATTGCGTCTGGCATTTATAGATACAGAGACGGAATTTATTATTCGTATCCATGATGAGGTGCAATTCTGTTCCATTCAAGGTCTGTTGCTCCAGCCGCTGGTCGAAAATTTATTTATTCATGCGTTCAAAGATTTTGAAGGCGTGCAAATTGTGCTTATTTCGGCACATAAAAGTGAAGACGAGAAGCTGATCATTACGATAAAGGATAACGGTCATGGCATGAGTGGAAATACGATCAAGAGAATAAGAAATATTCACAAAGAACCGCAAGCTTCCATTGGTATACAGAGTGTAATTAAACGAGTAGAGCTCGTGCATGGCTCTCCTTATGGGGTGGAGATCGACAGCGCTCCTGGAGCAGGCACAATGATTTCGCTCACTTTGCCATTCCAAACGACGGGAGGAGGCACAGTCCTATGAGAGGCAGACTGCTTATAGTAGAGGATCAGGCTATATTTCGTGAAGGCTTGAAAAAAATGATAACGAGCAAAGCGACAGGCTGGATTGTGGCTGCAGAGGCATCTAACGGACATGAGGCTATCGTGCAAATAGAATTGTACAAGCCGGATCTCGTCCTTACCGATATTCGTATGCCTATGATGGACGGCATTGGGCTGATCCGACATATTTATACGCACAAGTTGGATACGCTGACTGTTATTTTGACCGGGTACAAAGACTTTGAATACGCGCAAACGGCCGTACAATATGGGGTTTTGGATTATTTGATTAAGCCTTGCACTGAAGATACGGTGGAGACGATGCTGAAGAAGGCTTATGAGAAATGGATTAGCGGCATATCGAAAAAAAACAGGCAGCTGGATCAGAAGAAGAAGCTGCAGGAGGCGGCGCTGCGTGAATTTTGCATGGGGTTGCCTTATGATCGGACTCGCCTAGGAGAGTTTTTCGCAGAGATTCAAGGCTATGAAGCGTTGTTTCTGAGAGTGACGACCTATTTCCCCAAGGGAAAAGCTTACCGGCCACAGGAGATGAGCTTATTGCAATTTGCTCTGATCAATATATTGGAGGAATTGTGTGTGGCGGATGATCTGGGCAAGGGGAGGTTGGTAGCCATTGAAGCCGATAAAATGATTCTGTTCTTGCCCAAGGCTGGGAAGCAAATCAAATCCATGACAAGCGTGATGCGAGATACGGTGTATAAGCTGCTCGGCTTGCATATGTCCGTATCAAACGCAGGCGAGATATCAACTGCGGAGGAACTCGGACGGCTTTACCGTCATTACAGCAGCGAACTGCCTCAGCTTACAGATACCAAGCCTATTAATCATAGTCAACAAGAGCAGGTAAGGGCTATTCGACTGAATCTGATGTCCAAGATCATTATGGGGTTTATTGTCGAGACGCAGCGACAAATACAAGATACATTGGAGCAACTAAAGCGGCAGTCACTGGAGGAATCCAAGCATACCGCATACTCTATGGTCTTGGCGCTGCGGGACATATTAGACAAGGAATTTCATTCTAGTCGGCTGCCCGAATTGCAGGGGGCCCGGCTGGATGAGCTGCAAAGGGCCGAGAGCGCGGAGCAGGTCTGCCTGTGGCTGCAGAAGATGACCGATCATTTCATGGCGGAGTATGAGGAATGGAGAAATCGCTCCAATGATGGTGTCATTGGCAAGGTGCTTGCTTACTTGGAGAGCAATTATATGAAGGAGTGCATTTTGTCGGAGCTGGCCGCAAGGTTTCACGTCAATGATACGTATTTGAGCAAATTGTTCAAGAAAGAAACCGGGGGGAATTTTTCGGCATACTTAACCAAGCTAAGAATGAATAAAGCAAGGCTGCTGCTGAGCAATACCGATATGAAAATATTCGAAATCGCTTCAATGGTAGGTTATGATGACCCGAATTATTTTACAAACGTATTTCGGACTGCGCTTCGGATGTCGCCAACCGAGTATCGAAAAAACTATAGACATATAAACAAGTGATTGCGCGGCGCCTTAGATAGAGGCGCCTTTTATTTGCAAGAAAACAAAGAATCATGACAAGTATCTCAAGGTCGCTTCCTTCAGTTGCAGGTAGAATAAGGGCATAGACAAACAAAGGAGTTGAAACGATGGCAATATTGACATCCAGAAGAAACCGTGAAAAATGGAAACGAAACATCCCGCTGCTTGCCATGCTGCTGCCGGGAATTATCTTTTATCTATTATTTAAATACGCTCCGATGCTTGGGCTTATGATCGCATTCAAAAATTATAATTTCTTCGATGGCGTTTTCGGCAGCCCCTGGGTCGGACTGGATAATTTTCAAACCTTGTTCAATCAGGTTCAAACCGTCAGCATTATTCGCAACACGTTTATACTGTCAATTTTGAATCTGGTCCTCGGGTTTCCAATGCCGATTATTATTGCAATTTTATTGAATGAAGTCAGTAAGTCTTGGTTCAAGCGATCTGTGCAGACGATTGTTTATTTGCCCCACTTCTTCTCATGGGTTATCATGGGCGGCCTGGTGATTACGTTGTTCTCGCAGGAGTCCGGAGCAATCAATTACTGGATTGAGCGGCTGTTCGGACAAACGTATCCCTTTCTCTACAATAAGGAATCATGGATTATGGTCTTCCTCGGATCCGGCATATGGAAGGAGATGGGCTTCGGAGCGATTGTCTACTTGGCGGCGCTTACTTCCATTGATCCGAGCCTGTACGAATCATCCAGTCTGGATGGTGCTTCCAAGGTACAGCAGATTAAATATATAACAATACCGGGTCTCATGCCGATTATAATCCTCATGCTGATTTTATCGCTCGGCAAAATTTTGGAGGTTGGATTTGACCAGGTATACGTATTGCAAAATGCCGCAGTGGCGGAAGTGTCCAATGTAATCAGCACCTATATATTCAAGGTTGGCATACAAGGTGCCAAGTTCAGCCTAACCTCGGCGATGGGGATGTTCGAGTCAGTCATTGGATTGATCTTTGTGGTCTCGGCCAACTATATAGCTCGGCGTTTCAATAATGGCTTATGGTAACGGAAGAATGATAATAGGAGGTCATCTTGCTTGAGAATTTCCAAAGCAGATAAAATATTTTATACGGTTAACTACGTTGTTTTGTCGCTGATTGCTCTAAGCTGCTTGCTGCCGCTTATGCACATTGTTGCGTTGTCGCTGAGCGATACGCATTCGGTCGCCTCCGGTTTGGTTACTTTGTGGCCTGTCGGATTAACGCTGGAATCGTTCGATCTGTTCTTGAATGGAACGAACGTCATCCAATCGCTCAAGAACAGCGTTACGATTACAATCGTAGGGATCGTCCTGAGCATGGTGTTCACCATTACAACCGCCTATCCATTAACGAAACGGTATTTGATTGGAAGATCCTATTTTATTTTTGGAGCTGTATTCACGATGTTGTTCACCGGAGGCATGATTCCGACCTATCTGGTCGTGAAGGAGCTTGGCCTGATTAATACGTATGGCGCATTATGGCTCCCTGCTTTAATAAGCACGTTCAACTTGTTGATTATGAAAAGCTTTTTCGAAAATATACCTTCTGAGGTGGAAGAAGCGGCGCGGATGGATGGATGTGGGGAGTGGTCGATGCTCTTTCGCATCTATCTTCCGGTATCGTTGCCGGTTATTGCAGCGCTATCCTTATTCTATGGTGTAGGATACTGGAATCTGTTCATGAGTGTCATGATCTATATGAACGAGACGAACAAATACAACCTGACCGTGCTCGTGCAGCAAATGATTCAAAGCCAATCGCTGCTGCAGGAAATGGTTGCGACACAAACGGAGGATTCGATTCAAATTACGCCGGAAGGAATTAAAGCGACAGGTATTATGGTCATGATCCTACCGATGCTGATCGTCTATCCGTTCCTCCAAAAATATTTTGTGAAAGGTGTAATGCTGGGGGCTGTTAAGGGCTGACGCGAGCGGCCGCGGTCCGCTTGGTCCATCAGGTTATTTTGCATGGGGGGTGATAGGGAGCGAGGAAGCGGAAGAACGCAAGGACGGAAGATTAGATTGCATCCAAATCGTATAACGGAGGGTTAATATCTAATGAAGAAATTAATGACAACCACATTGAGTGCATTATTGTCGGTGACCGTCTTGATGACGGGCTGCACGCAAGGCAAGAACACTACAGATACAGATAAACGTTCGACAAATGCACCGGCGGGAGAGAAAGGAACGGACCCGACATCCGAACCGAAAAAAGATATTACCGTCTCGGTCTATGACAGAGGCAGCGTGCCGGCGGCGGAAGGGACGACAGAGGACAATCGTTGGACAAAGTGGCTGAACGAGAGTGGGCCGTCGAATGTGAAGTTCGTTCCTATACCAAGATGGGAGTCGGCGCAAAAGCTTAATGTCCTGTTCGCCTCGGGCAGTGCTCCTGATCTGATATTCGAATACAACCCGGTTATTATGGATACGTTCTATACGCAGAAACAGCTTATGCCATTGGATGACCTCATTGAAAAACATAGTACCGTTTACAAGAATTTATTGGAGCAATATCCGGCTTTGAGGAAAGTAGGCACGAAGTCGGATGGCAAGCTTTATTCGGTGGCACGTCTGGCATCTGTTCAACCGATTCATGGTTTGTTAATCAGGAAAGACTGGTTGGATAAGCTGGGCTTGGAGGTGCCGACAACAGTCGAGGAGCTGCTGACAGTCGCGAAGGCGTTCACTGAGCAGGATCCGGATGGCAATAACGCGGATGACACCTATGGGATTAGCCTGAGTTTCAAATCGCAGGATGTTATTCAATCCTTTTTTAATGCATATGGCATTAATCCGGCGATTCCTCTTGTTGTAGAGAATGGAGAGCTCGTTATCTCCTGGGAAAATCAGAAGCTGGCTGTCGATTATATGAAACAAATATTCGAGATGGGTGCAGCGGATAAGGATTTCCTGAATGACGCCAACGGAGCAAAGGCAAAGCAAGATTTCCTGAATGGAAAGCTGGGCATCTATCCGAATCAGGTAGGAACCTACTTTGACTTTGCCGTCAATTCCCTTAGCGTGCTGAAGAAGAATGACCCGGCAGCGGAAGTCATTCCGATTGCATATCCAGCAAGCTCGAAGGGGTCTTATAACCCGGCATTCACCAATCCGGTCCAAGTAACCGCATATGTTAACGCTAACGCTAAGAACCCCGATGCTGTTATGAAATATATTGACTTTGCGTCTGAAGTCTCGACCGGCCGCAAGCTGGGCTATGGGGATGACGGAACGCATCATGTCATTGGCGAGAACGGCTGTCCTGTCGTAACAGACGCTGACAAGTTTAAGAATGAGGTTGCTTATAATGGAGATCTGCAAATGCTCGTTTCCGGACTTCTGGATGTAGAATGCGGCGATCCGGAATTGAAATTCAATGTGAATGATCCGATTCAGAAGGAAGGATTGGAGATGCACAGAATGGCCAAGGAAGCTTACCTTGATGTGAACAAGCCTTATCCGGGAATCACGCATCCGGAGCATTATCCGATGCTGCCGGAAGATCTCAGCCTGATTATGACAGGCGCTATTGAAGCTATTCAACCGATCTGGTACAAGTCCGTTTTGGGAGGCAGCAGCTATACTACAGATCAGGCTATGCAGGATGCTATTATGGCTTGGGAGAAGTCCGGCGGCAAGAAGGTGGAGGACTGGTATCAGGACTGGTATATCAACAGCAAAGATACAGCATTCCTGGCAAAAGATATTTATGACATGATAGAAACGAAGTAAGCGAGTATACCGTTCGAACAGCCGAGTTCAAAGCTCGGCTGTTCTTCTAAACGAAATGAGTTGATTTTTAAAACGAATTGGAAGCGTTTACTTTTATGGGATTATATTGGGAGGTTAATCATGAGAAATGTTTGGAGAAAATGGGGGCTGTTGTCACTTTCATTGCTAATGCTCATAGCTGTGATTCCAAGCTATTATACGGTGTCTGCTGCTGAGTCGCTATCTGGCAAAGCGGACATTCTAGTCGACGAGCTGGTCGATTGGACGAAAGTATACAGCCGTACGGAACATTTGCAGTTCGATGCAAGCAATCGTTGTGTATAGATTGCTAATCACATTAAAAGAAAATCAGTAGGCTAAATGAGAAGAGGAGCGTGATTAAGAATGATGGAAAAAATCCGTCTTTTGAGTAGGGGACTGCTGCTGGTCATTCTTCTGGTAACGGTAAGTCCCGTCTCGGCATTTGCTTTCGATTATGGCGCTGTTCCGTCAAGCCACATGCCTTCCAACGGATGGAGCAATACGCAATGGATCGACCCAGGTGGATGGACCACCATTAATGTAACGATGAGCGGGCTGCCGGCGAATGATACGGGCGTGGATGCTGCCTCAGTAGTGAATAGCATCCTTGGCAGCACGTCAGGCAAACGCATCCTTTATTTTCCGAACGGCGATTATTACTTTAAGACCCCGCTCAGCATCACATCTGGAGATATCCTTATACGCGGAGATGCTTTGGAGACGACCACTTTTTATATCGGCGATTCTTCCAATCCCAATACGGAGCTGCGCTTCGACGGCGGAGCTCCGGGCGCTCCCATAGCTGTAATCGGCTCCCCGGCTGCGGGAAGTGGGGCCGTCACCGTATCGAACGCAAGTAGTTTGAATGCCGGCGACTATGTCCTTCTGTATCTTTCCGGAGGTCGTGTAGCTTGGGGAAGCTATACCGAATCGCAGATCGTTAAAATTTTATCCAAAAGCGGAAATACGTTGAATCTGGACATGAAGTTGGGGCTGGATTATCCCTCCGCCAAGCTCCCGATGGTGAGTAAGCTTAATCTGCTGTCTAATGTAGGAGTGGAAAAAATAAGGCTTGCCAGAACCGTCCAGCCCACTATAGAAAATACGAATAGCCTCGTTTTCAACAGAGTAGTGAAAGGGTATGTCAAGGATATGGAGTCCATTAAGAGCGGCCGGGGACATATTTCCATCGACAATAGCAGAGATGTGGTTGTGGAACGGAATTTTGTTCATGACGCGTTTATTAAAGATGTTGGCGGTTATGCGTATGGAATCGTCGTTAACGGCTCTACGGGGATTCAGGTTACGGATAATAAGGTTTGGGATTTACGACATCATATCTTGCTTCAGCTCGGGGCAAATCACTCCGTGGTCAGCTATAATTCTGTGGAGGCTTCCTATACGGGATACAATGATCTGGCCTTCCATTCGAATTACGCCTACATGAACTTAATTGAAGGCAACAGCTTTAAAGAAAGCTATGCAGACAACTCGAAGTCCTATGACAGCATCATGACAGCCACAGGGCCGCGCAATACATGGTTTCGCAATCATGCAAGTGGGAAGATCGGGAGCGACAATACTTCTACCGTGAATCAAAACATAATAGGGAATCAATTATCAAGCATCTCGACCTCAGGATCGGGCCACTATGTTGGCGCCAATAGATTGACTTCCAGTGTCATTCAATGGGGGGAGCTAAGCTCAGGATCAACGATTCCCGCATCGTTATATCTTACCGTCAAACCATCGTTCTTGGGCTCCAAGCCTTGGCCGCTGTTTGGTCCGGGCGTAGATGCGAATTGGGGATCAGACAATACGTTGCCTGCGAAAGACCGGGCCAAGCCGACAAGACATTTTGTGGATCATTTGAATGATTGGAGCAAGACGTATAGCCGTACGGCAAATTTGAATTTTGATATGGCCAACACAGCCAAATTCGAAGGGGATCCTTCCCGTGTGAAAAGAACGACAGCGACGAATGAGGAAGTAGTCTGGAAGCAGAACGGCATGACGTCATTCACGGCAGTGACGTATTATTGGCCTTCAGAAGGGGTATCGCATTTTAACCTCTATACTTCATCCGATGGCTCCGCATGGATCGCGGTCACTCCTGCGATTGCCGGTGGATCAGGCGATTGGAAAAAACATACGTACACCATTAGCAATCTGACCAATGTCAACTATGTGAAGATGAGGTGGAACAATACAAGCGGCAATGCGTATACGCCGCAAATTGGCAAAGTGACGATGACGTATTCGTTTCATGATGAGTTGAATGATTGGAGCAAAACGATTAGTCATTCGTCAAACCTGAATTTTGACACGGCCAACACGGCCAAATTTGGAGGAGATCCTTCCCGTGTGAAAAGAACGACAGCGACGAATGAGGAAATCGTCTGGAAACAGCAGGATATAAGGTCATTTGCCGCTGAGACGTATTTCTGGCCTTCAGAAGCCTTGTCGCATTTCAGTCTCTATACTTCATTCGACGGATCTGTATGGAATTCCATTACCCCAACGATTACCGGCGCTTCAGGTGACTGGATAAAATATACCTACAGCTTAAGCAACATGTCGAATATCCATTATGTGAAGATGCGCTGGAATAATACAAGCGGCAATGCGTATACGCCGCAAATTGGCAAAGTGACGATGGCTTCTCAGTAGTACTGCGTGTAAGTGAACGATCCAACCAGAACCTGAGCGCAGCAAAGAGCTTTTAATGCCATAAATTAAATTCAAATCGTGTATAAAGCATAGGCAATCTTGGACTTGTTTGTCTAGAATTGCCTCTGCTTTTTAACGGTATTTATTTTAAAAGCTAAAGCTTCAGGGGGATTGTGAATACAGAAAATATGCTAAAGTAGGAACAACGGATGAAATGGGACTGGAAATCAGGGAGGAGGAAATAAAGAATGAAAAATCAGGTTTACTTTCCCGGCTTGTTCTAGAATTCTCTTTAATAACCATTCAACTGATCGCATTACTGATTATTAATAACTGCTATGTAATTGAGGTGATTCAGAAGTAAGTAGCCAGTTTAAACAACAATCTTATTAGTTAACCTTCCGCAGATGGCTGCATAGCTTTCATTGCAACCTTCGACTCACTTCGCATTTGCAGCTTGAATTCTCTTGGCGAGCATTGGTTATGCCGCTTGAACAGCTTATAAAACTGGGACATGTTCGTGATGCCTACCTCATAGCTTACTTCCATAATGCTAAGCTCACTCGTCAGCAAGAGCAGCTCGGCCTTCTTGATTCGTTTGTAGTTGACGTATTCTACGAAAGAGACGCCCATCGTCTTCTTGAAATATTTCACGAAATAGTGATAGCTCAAATTGAGCAAGGTACAAGCATCCTCTACAACAAGCTTATCGTCCAGATGGGCGCTTATATAATCAAGAACAGGTCTTAAACGAATTAAATCGCTTTCCTCCGTATAGTTCAGGATATTGCGACTATCATTTCGCAGCAGCAGCAGCAGCAATCTCTTAATAATCGAGCTGATGGAAATTTCGTAGCCCCTCATCCGTGTTTGCGATTCATTGAAGATTTCCAAAATGAAAGCATAGGCTTCCCGCTTTGCCAATTGTTGTTCATCAAAAATATAGTTTAGTTTATCCAGCGGCTGAGTCAATTCCGAGAAGCAGTACAGGTAAGGCATAGTACTCTGGTCAAAATGTTTGCCTAAATCGATCTGAAATACGACATAGTGTAGTACATCCGTAAGCGGTTTATGAGAACGGTGCGGCTGGGAGGAACCTAAAACCATAACATCACCCGGTCCAAGGACAACGTAATCGTGATTGCTCTGCACACCTAAATGACCTTCTATGATCGCAAGAAACTCTACTTCTTTATGGTAGTGCCAGGGATGCTTCTCCAAAGTGCTGAACTGATTAGCATCCGCACTGATTTCCCATATTTTAAGAAACAGCAATGGATTTTGATAGATGACTTCTTCGTTGATGGCTTCGATATGCGTATCAATAGCGGTTTCTATTATGGGCATGCAAACAACCTCCTTTTTTTGAGTATACCACTTTTGGAAATGTAGATAGAATGAATCTAACTGAATACCGTGTAATTTTTCGTGATTTCGCTAGAGAGGACACTTTTGAATATAAAATCAGCAGGTTTTAGTATTACGCTCACTTCGCAAATTTTCTATACTGAAACTACTTAAATGCAGAAGGAGTGCTTCTAACATGGTAAAGGTAACGGTATGGAATGAAAATCGTCATGAGCAAAAAAATCCGCTTGTAGGTGAGATTTATCCAAATGGTATTCACGGTGCGATTGCAGCATTTTTAACGGAAGCAGGACTTGAGACAAGGACGGCAACTCTGGATGAGCCGGAGCATGGTTTAACAGATGACGTATTGAATAATACGGAAGTATTAGTGTGGTGGGGACATCTTGCACATGGGGAAGTGACGGACGAGGTGGTCCAAAAGGTACAACAGCGTGTGCTTGACGGCATGGGCTTGATCGTCCTTCATTCGGGTCATTTCTCAAAAATCTTTAAAGCGTTAATGGGAACTAGCTGCGATTTGAAATGGCGCGAGGCGGACGAGAAGGAACGTCTCTGGGTTGTTGCGCCAAGCCACCCGATTGCAGAAGGCATTGGGGAGTATATCGAGCTGGAAAAAGAAGAAATGTACGGTGAGCATTTTGACATTCCTGCACCTGACGAGCTTATTTTTACAAGCTGGTTTGAAGGCGGAGAAGTGTTCCGCAGCGGCTGCACATTTACGCGTGGAAACGGCAAAGTGTTTTATTTCAGACCGGGCCATGAAACGTACCCAACTTACTATAATAAAGACGTTCAACGCGTCATTGTGAATGCCGCGAAATGGGCGAAGCCCGTGGAACGCAATCGTCCTGTTTATGGAAATGCTCAGCCGCTGGAGAACATATCGGTAAAGTAATCGAATAAACAGCTCAAGCGAAAATGCAAGGAGCTTAAAAATTGTTGCAGAGAGAGCCTTTGATATGCTCCCATCATAGTAGACAGTAGAAAAAACAAAAACTTCTACTTCTACAATGATGGGAGTTTTTATGATGTCCAAAAGGAGTCCAATTTCTTTCGAGGTAAAGTTACGCGTCGTAAAGCGATGCCTTCTGAATGAAACAACCCCCAGTTTTGAGGCGAAACGGCTAGGGGTAGACAGCAGTACGCTTACGGATTGGATAAGGAAGTATAAAGCAGATGGAAATGAAGGATTAAAGGAATCTAGTGGGTGTAAGGCCTATTCAGAGGATCTGCAACTGGCTGCAGTTAGGGATGTCCTATCCGGTAATCATTCTATACGAGAGGCAACGAAGAAGTACCATATTTCGAGTAAAAGCGTTTTGACGAGATGGATTTCCAAGTATACTAAAGGGATAGAAATAAAACCTACTCGTAAAGGGAAAGGGCTATCCCGCATGAACAAAGGACGTAGAACCACTTTCGAAGAACGCATTGAAATCGTACAGTATACGATCGCCAATGATTTGGATTATCAGAAATCCATTGAGAAGTATGATGTTTCTTATCAACAGGTGTATGCATGGGTTCGTAAATATACATCCGGGGGTGTGGAAGCCCTTCATGACAATCGGGGCCGTAATAGGCCTGCAGGGGAGCTGGATGATCATGATCGACTCCAGCTTAGAATCAAAGAACTTGAAGCACGCAACGAGTACTTAGAAATGGAGAATGCCCTCGCAAAAAAGTTGGCAGAGATCCGGCGACGAAATACACGCTAACCTTAGTTCGGCATGCAGACTTGTATCGAGCTATTCAAGAATTGCACACGGAGAAAGGCTACGCCATCACCATGCTGTGTAAGCTAGCAGGAGTCGCCAGGTCTGCCTATTATAAATGGCTCAAATGGAAACCATCCATCAGGGAACTTGAAATCCTTTCGCTCGCTAAAGAAGTGAAACTTCGCTATGACAAGCGGAAAGGAATACTTGGCTATCGTCAAATCTGCATACAAATGAACCGAAAACTCAAAAAGAATTTTAACAAAAAACGTTATTACCGAATCATGCGTGCTCTTGGGTTAAAAGCCGTCATTCGCAGGAAGCGACCAAACTACCTGAAAGCCTCCGAGATGCATGTGGCTGAAAATGTGATGAACCGTGAATTTTGCGCAGATTCTCCTAATCGTAAGTGGTGTACAGATGTTACAGAATTAAAGTATGGGAATGGTCGTAAAGCCTATTTGAGCGCTATCCTTGATCTCTACGATAACTCCGTTGTTTCATGGGTGTTAAGCCACTCTAACAACAATAAACTCGTCATAGACACCGTACAGAAGGCTTACAAAAGAAACCCGGGCGTAGCCCCACTTCTCCATAGCGACAGGGGCTTCCAATATACTTCACATGCATACAATCGACTACAGGTTAAGCACCATTTTACTAAAAGCATGTCTCGCGTAAGTCGATGTTTGGATAACCAACCGATTGAACGATTTTGGGGTACATTAAAAGCTGAAAGCTATTATCTCACCAAATACGAGACCTATGAAGATGTCCTTCATGATGTGAGAAATTATATGCGTTACTACAACCGTTACCGCTATACAGAGCGTTTAAATGGCTTGTCCCCTATGGAATACCGACGAACTGCATAACACGAGAGCTGAAAACAAAACCCTCAGCTCTGTTAATTGAACTGAGGGGAAATAAATTAACTTTTTTTGTTTTTTACACTGTCTACTTGACAGGGGGCACTTCACTTTAGGTATAGGGCTTTCTTTTTTTTATTGTATAGGAAATTATGCATTCTCGGAACCTGTTGATAATGATGCTGCGGCAGCAGCAAGAGCTTTGACCTGACAGTCAATCATAAGAATGAGCAGGCTATCCTGCACATTTGCAGGGTAGCCTACTCTTTTTAATGGTTTAGGGCAGCTATCCTGTACGTAAGCAGGATAGCTGCCAATAATGGAGATCAGATGGCTTTAGATGAGCTGAGATGACGATCTATAATGCGTGAGTGCAGGATAGGTTTGCTAGAGAGTCCCAATCGCATGAAGTTACTGCAAAAGTGCAGGATAGCTTTCGCGCTGGGAGTAGAAGACGTGAGGATTTGAGGAGCGGCATCGAACGTGGGAAAGTTGAGGGAAAAGACGATGTGTGTGTGTGTTTCGTGAAGTATAGAGGAGATATACAAACATGCCTAGAACAAAGGCAGCGGCAGCCAAGCTCTGCCCGTGACAGCCAATAAAGTAGACTTTCCTGCGCATTTGCAGCCTAGCTGCATGGAGACGAGACGGCTGGAAATGAGCTGAAACGGAGCTATAATGCGTGAGTACAGGATTGGTTTACTAGTACGAGCTGTTTGGTTACACATCCCAAGAAAAAATGAATACCTGAATTTTAGAATGATCACTGGGGCTTAGCTCAGCTGGGGGAGCGCTTGCAAGGCATGCAAGAGGTCAGGAGACAGTCCGCGAGGACGGAGCGAATGCGGAGGAGCACGGCGTCTGAATCTAACGCTAAAATTCATTGACGAATACGCTTCGTCAGACATTTCATCCGAAGTATTTTTTGTTCCCGTAATCAGAGCTTATGAAGGTACGATTAAACTTTTTCATAAGCTGCCCAAACATTTCAGCTTCTTCAGCGGACCAACTTTGCAATAGCTCGGCTATTGCAGCTTTTCTAGCATTTTTATAATCGATTAATTCCTTTGTTCCGAGAGCAGTGATCTGAAGATAGTATGCCCTCCTGTCTAATGAATCGGGAATGCGCTTCACATATTCCTTTTGCTCCAAAGCTGCTGCTTGTCTGCTCACTGTTGAAATATCTAAATGGAATTGTTCCGACAATGCTTTTACGCCAGCAGAGCCCTGAGAGGCAATTTGCTGCAGCAGCAGATATGCAGACCGATCCAGATTTCCGATTGATTTATTGGTTGATATTGCAATAGCGCGGCGGATTAAAAGTGCCAGTTCAAGCTCTATCGTTTCCAATGCATATTCGTCCATAATAGTTATCACACCTCGCTGTCTAATGTTCATTGACAAGATAATGATTAGTTGTATAATGCAATTATATAGTAAGTATCATATATTCTGCTCTCGCAAAAATCAAATAGAGGATTGGAGGATTGATTTTATGCAGGCTCATGAAATTATGGTCAAAGAGGTCTATAAGGTTAGAGAAACGGATACGGTGCGGTCAGTCCTTGAAAGATTTATTAAATACGGGATTAGTGGTCTGCCAGTGGTGAACGAGCGAAATGAGATGGTCGCTTATATTAGTGACGGAGATATTATGAGATATATTGGAAAGCATAAGGATATTATTTTTGTCACGATTATGTATATGAATGTTGTCAAAGGAGATCAAGAGGAGTTCGAAGAAAGAATTCCTCAAATCCTTGATTTAAACGTGATGTCCATCGCTAAGAAAAAGGTGCATAAGGTAGAATGGAATGAAGAGGTTGAAAATATTGCAGCTATTTTAGGAGAAAAAAGAATAAAAAAGCTGCCAGTGGTGCGAAAAGGCGCTCTAGTAGGAATTATTAGCCGCGGGGATGTCATTAGGCATGCTTTCAAGAGCTTTCTGTAAAAGCTGATTTTAAAAAGGTCAAGGATGCGCATTGTGCATCCTTGACCTTTTCCTATTCTACAGGAAACCCAGCCGTGAAATTCACTCAAACGATACCTGATGCGCATGCTCATTAATATCCAAGAAGGGATGATGGGCATGCGTGACCTTTTCTCCGTTAACTTTTACATTTCTAATTATGACTCCGGCCACATACCTTTCCCCGCTATAGCCATAAATTCTTGAAGGATTAGCTCCCTGACCGTTGTACTCGATATTTTGCAAGACGATGTTCTCGATGCGATTGCCTGGTACGGGATTATAATCTTTGTTCCAGACCACGCGGATATCGAACAAACGACCAAGCTCAAAATGCTCTACACGAATATTGTCGTACGTAATATGCCGAACCGTATTGAGATCCCCTGCGTTGATCGTCATCGCGCCCTGATAGTTTTCTTGCGGCTCATGATGCTCTAAAATATCGATATTTTCAAACCGTATATGCTCAATGATATCACCGTTTTTATGGTAATTGCCGTGGGTTCCAATCATAAGCGGATGAGCGACATCTGCCCAGAAGCTGGAGTTGCGGACGGTAATATGGCGCGAGTCACCAGTATAATCCCAGCGGCTTCCGTAAATGGCGATGCTATCATCAGAGGTGCGGAGGAAAATATCATCAATATCAATAAACGAGCTCGACATGATATCAATGCCATCACTCCAGCCCTTGCAGCTGAACGATTTGAAATTATGAATGCGAATATGCTCAGACCCGCCGATATAAATGCTGTAATGGGGAGGATTTAAGGTCGTAATGCCCTCAACCTCTATGTTGCTCGAAAATAAAATACGTACGCCGCGGAAAGCGGTAAATCGGTGGAATTCTGCTAGATAAACGATTCCGCGTCCGCGTATGGTGACGTCCTTCACATGATCACAAACCATGGAACCGACAACGGCAGCGCCGCCTGCGATATATATGGTTTTTCCAGACGGGATTTTTAATAAGGTTTCTTCAATGTAGTGCAAGCCTGGCAAGAAATAAAGAATTTCAGGTTGTTCATTCCCCTCCGAACGAGGTGTTGTGAGTGGACGAAGCAGATGCTCTATCCGGTGTATCCCGGGTTTAACCAAAATGACATTTGCATCATCTGGAGAAGGTGCATTTATTTCAATTGGATTTGCAAATAAGTGAAGATTGTTAAACCGCCCTCCATTGATTTCGATGGAAAGCTTACGCGGCTGGTCAAGCTGAAAGCTTATTGTGTTATCGGTTAGCTGGTGGGCTGCGATGCCGTAGGATAAAGGCCTTATAATGGAAGAAGTAATTTCCCCTAATAAATAAGTAATCTCAACGTCAACGGGCCCTTCCATGTCGAAGGAGGCAAAAGAGGCCTGACTTACGTTGTGCATATCGACGTTAGCTTCGTAGGCAGGAAGCTCGCTCCATTCACCGTCAGCCTCCCGAATGCGTACAGAAAATTCCTTCCTCTGCGGAATACCTTTTATTTCTGGATGAATATGAATGGTCATGACCAGCCTCCGAAATCTGAATTTTCATCAATGGTTTATATGTCATATTAATGTAGCGTAATTATTGCAATCTTTCGATAGTAATTCATAAGGTTGTTAAAAAACTGCTATTAGAGCTTAAGAATGTGCACATAAACCTTAGATTTTGCCATCGTAATGGCAGGAATACACTTTTATAATCGGAGAGAGATTACGTCATCACAATAAAATGACGTATAACAGGAGGATAAATGCTATGAAATTACGATACAAAAAGGCAGCTTCAAAATGGACAGAGGCACTCCCACTAGGCAATGGGCGACTTGGTGCTATGCAATTCGGCGGAGTGGAAACGGAGCTTTTACAATTAAACGAGGACACGCTATGGTCAGGAACTCCACAAACAGGAGCGAATACGAACGCCGCTGCCAAAATATCGGAAATTCGCCAGCTAATTGATGAAGAGAACTATGAAGAAGCAGAGACTTTATGTAAAGAAACGATGGGGCCTTATACACAGTCCTATATGCCGTTAGGGGACTTGAAGCTCGTTTTCCGTCATGGTGATTTAGCAACGGGCTATGAGCGAGCACTTGATTTGCAGGATGCGATCGCTTCTGTACGCTACCAAATCGGTCAGACGGAATATCGGAGAAAAAGCTTTATTTCAAATCCCGATCAGGTGCTGGTGCTCAGGCTGGAATCCAATCGTCCACAAGCGCTAAGCTTTACAGCAAGCATCGACAGTCGTCTGAAGCATCAAACGAATGTGAGCGGCGATCAATTGGCTCTTACAGGGGAGTGTCCAGCTAATGTAGATCCGAACTATTACAGAACGGACAATCCGGTAGACTATAGTGAGTCTGGGATGCTGTTTGAAGGCAGACTCGGAATACAATTGGAAGGCGGGCGTTTTTATGTGGATCAGGATGGTCTTCATGTAGAAGCAGCCGACACTGCTACGCTTATCTTCAGTGCAGCGACAAGCTTTAATGGATATGACCGCCACCCGAGACTTGACGGGAATGATCCAGCGCTATGTGCACAGCGCTATGTATCCGCTGCGTTGGAGAAATCCTACGAGGAGCTGCTTCAAGCCCATATGAAGGACTACCATTTGTTATATAATCGTGTTTCCTTTAAGCTGGGAGGCTCCGACTTGTTCGAGGGTTTGCCGACGGATGAGAGAGTTGCCAACTATGGAGCGCGTGATCTTGGGCTTATTGAGCTGCTTTTTCAATATGGAAGATATCTGCTTATTGCCAGCTCAAGACAAGGGACGCAGCCTGCGAATTTACAGGGGATTTGGAACAAGGAAGTAAGGCCGCCTTGGAGCAGTAATTATACGTTAAACATTAATGCTGAGATGAACTATTGGCTGGCGGAAACCTGCAATCTAGAGGAATGCCATGAGCCGTTTCTCGATTACATTCAAAATATGGCGAAAACCGGCGCGGCCATCGCAAGTGCTAATTATGGTCTGCGCGGCTGGGTAGCTCATCATAACAGTGATATATGGTGCCAAGCGGCGCCAGTAGGAGCCTATGGACATGGAGATCCTGGCTGGGCAAGCTGGTTTATGGCAGCTCCGTGGCTTTGCGCGCATCTGTGGGAGCATTATGAATTTGGCGGAGATATGAAGTTTCTGCAAAATAATGCATATCCGGTCATGAAGGAAGCGGCACTGTTCTGTCTGGATTGGCTTATAGAGGATAGCAGCGGCTATCTCGTGACTTCGCCATCAACATCGCCCGAGCATAAATTTATCGCTCCGAGCGGATCGAAAGCATCTGTAAGCAAGGCTGCAACGATGGATATGGTACTCATTAGAGAGCTGTTCACGAATTGTATAGCAGCTTCTGAGCGATTAAATACAGACGATGATTTCCGTCAGCAGCTGGTCTTGGCCAAAGCTCGGCTTTTCCCTTATCAGATTGGCAAGTATGGTCAACTGCAGGAGTGGTCGAGCGACTTCGAGGATGAGGATGTTCATCACCGGCATGTATCTCATTTATATGGTGTATACCCCGGCAGCGAGTTGACAGAGCGCTCCACTCCGAGCTGGTTTGCTGCGGCACAGAAAGCATTGGAGCGTCGAGGCGATGAGGGGACCGGCTGGAGCTTAGCGTGGAAGCTGAACCTATGGGCGCGCTTTGGTGATGGGAATCGGGCACATTATTTAATTGGAAATTTGCTAAGACTTGTAGACAGCGATGCAACTGGCGTGATCGGCGGTGGCGTTTATCCCAATTTATTCGATGCCCACCCACCGTTTCAGATTGACGGAAACTTTGGCTTTACAGCTGGTGTCGCGGAACTGCTGATGCAGTCGCATGAGGGGGGGATCAAGCTTTTGCCTGCTCTTCCAGATGTATGGTCTGAAGGCGAGGTGTCTGGCTTGCGTGCAAGAGGAGGCTATGAAATTAGCATGAGCTGGAGCAGCGGAAAGCTGGTGAATGTTGAGGTTTTGTCAGTAAGCGGTGGAGTGTGCCGCTTGTCTTCAGCGGCAGCGTTAAAGCTCATAGGAGAAGATGGGAATGGCAGTCGCGAGCTTGAATTCACAACGGAGTCAGGAAAGATATATTCTTTTACTACCGTATAACTACTTATAATAGGACAAAATTACAATGTTTTATTGTATTTAAGCGAAACTTTTAATGTTATCCGAGAGCTATAATAACTCTGTGTATACGAGAAAATCATAAATCGTAATAGATACAGAGAAAGCAGAGGGATATGCAATGAAGAAAATCGCAAACGGTGTATGGAAATTAAGCTTTGGCCAGCCTGAGGCTCATACGCCAGTAAGCTTGAGGAAAAATGAACTACAGGCAGGAGCACTAGAGAAGCTGAATTGTGCCGGCACAGCACCTTTTGCAGAGAATCAGATTGAAATCAAAGCAACCTCACGAGGCGTTTATATTGAAATTCCATTGGGGGCTGAAGAGCATATTTATGGCTTTGGCCTGCAGCTTCATCGTGTGGATCATACAGGAAGAAAAAAAGTCATTCGTGTGAACAGCGACCCTGTAGCGGATACAGGCGATAGTCATGCCCCGGTTCCGTTCTATGTATCGACTGCGGGCTATGGCGTGTTCGTAGATACGGCGCGTTATGCAACCTTTTATTGTGGAACGAATACGCGCAAAGGGGCATCAGCAGGAAAAAAAGATGAGCAGAAGGAAATCGGAACCTCGGAAATTGAATTGTACGGCTATCAGGCGGCGGAGGGGGATCGCACGGTAGTTGTCGATATTCCGGCTGCGGAAGGCATAGATGTTTATTTTTTTGAAGGCCCCAATATGTTGAATGCTGTGCAGCGCTACAATTTGTTCTCTGGAGGAGGCGTGCTTCCGCCTATGTGGGGGCTCGGCATGTGGTACCGCGCATACAGCGCAGCGAAGAAAGAGGATGTAACGCGACTAGCCGATCAATTCCGTGCCGATCAAATGCCGGTTGATGTATTTGGCTTCGAGCCAGGCTGGCAAACGAAAGCTTATTCTTGCTCCTTTGTGTGGGATGATGGAAGATTTCCTGATCATGAGGCAATGCTGGAAGAGCTCTACAGCAAAAATTATCGCGTGAATTTATGGGAGCATCTGTTCATTCACCCTTCATCGCCTATGTACGATGCACTGCTGCCGCATTCCGGAGATTATGAGGTATGGGAAGGACTTGTTCCTGATTTGGCTGTAAAAGAGGGCAAGGAGATTTTCGCGAACCATCATTTAACTGAATTCGTTGAGAAAGGGATCGCGGGCTTCAAGCTTGATGAATGCGACAGCTCTGACTTTGTCCATTCCAATTGGTCATTTCCTGACATCTCTAAGTTCCCGTCAGGCATGGACGGCGAACAGATGCATAACCAAATCGGTACGTTATATCAAGAAGCAATTCAAGCCCCATTTGAAGCGATTGGTCGTCGTACCTTATCTCAGGTAAGAGCATCAGGAGCACTGGCGTCATCGTTTCCATTTGTACTCTATAGTGACTTATATGACCACAAGGTGTTTATACGCGGCGTCGTGAACTGTGGCTTCTCTGGCTTGCTTTGGTCACCTGAGGTACGTCAGGCACAGTCGCCAGAGGATCTGATTCGCCGCATTCAAACTGCTGTTTTCTCGCCAATGGCGCTGCTGAATTGCTGGCGGATTCCGAATCCGCCTTGGATGCAGGTCGATCGCGACAAAAATATTAAGGGTGAGTTTCTGGATAATTACGAAGAGGTCAGAGCCATTTGCCGCTCTTTATTTGAGACTCGCATGGCGCTGATCCCTTATCTATATACAAGCTATGCAAAATACAGCATCGACGGATTACCGCCGTTCCGAGCGCTAGTTATGGATTATCCAGATGACCCGAACACGTTTGGCATCGACGATGCTTATATGATGGGTGAATCTTTGCTCGTTGCGCCACTTGTTGCTGGTGAAACCGGCCGTTCTGTTTATTTGCCAGCAGGTCGATGGCATTGTTATTGGACGAATGAGATGTATGAGGGCGGAACTGCGTATCAAATTACGGCGGACCTGACACGCATTCCGGTATTTGTGAAGGATGGGACGCTGCTGCCGCTTGCTGCTCCACTCCAAAATGTAGCTGATGATGCTGTATTTGATATCGCCTTAAAGAGCTATGGCACAGGTCTGCTCACAACTGTTCTTTATGAGGATGACGGAACGTCCTTCAGCTACCGCCAAGGGGAATACAATTGGGTTCAACTTGAGCTGGATAATGAGCTGAAGATTACCCGCAGCGGCAATTATTCAGGGAGACGTTATCATATAGGATAGCACGTATGCATTAGAATAGACTGACTTCAGCTCAAGTTGCATCTGGAAGGCTGTCTATAGTGCAGCGATGCAACATAGACACGTGGGAGCTCAATAAAGCGGCTTCTATCCTGCGAAAGTGCAGGATAGCGCCGTAGTTGGTTAGTTTGAGAATACGTTGTGGGAATAGGTGGAAGAAACTTTGAAGAACTGGTTGGAGGGTTAGTTCTACGATAGCCGTAAATGTACTCCAAGAACGAGCCCCGCTTCCTCCGCACGAAGGCTATCCTGCACATTTGCACTAACTTCGCGCTTTTCAGCCTCTCCGAGCTGCCTATCCTGCACGAATGCATTAGAATAGACTGATTTCAGCTCAAGAAGCACCTGCAAGGCTGTCTATAGTGCAGCGGTGCAACATAGACATGTTGGAGCTCGATAAAGCGGCTTCTATCCTGCTAAAGTGCAGGATAGAAGCCGTAGTTGGATTAGTTGGAGAGCACGTTGGAGGACTAGGTGGTGGGTTAGTTCGACAATAGTCAAAAATTCACTCCGAGCACGAACCCCGCTTCCTCCATACGGAGGCTATCCTGCACATTTGCACTAACTTCGCGCTTTTCATTCCCTCTGTGCTGCCTATCCTGCACGTATGCATTAGAATAGACTGACTTCAGCTCAAGATACACCTATAAGGATGTCTATCGTGCTGGAGTGCAACATAGACACGTGGGAGCTCAATAAAGCGGCTTCTATCCTGCTAAAGTGCAGGATAGCGCCGTAGTTGGGTTAGTTGGAGAGCACGTTGGAGGACTCGGTGGTGGGTTAGTTCGACAATAGTCAAAAATTCACTCCGAGCACGAACCCCGCTTCCTCCATACGGAGGCTATCCTGCACATTTGCACTAACTTCGCGCTTTTCAGTCTCTCTGTGCTGCCTATCCTGCACGAATGCAACAGAATAGACTGACTTCAGCTCAAGATACACCTGCAAGGCTGTCTATAGTGCAGCGATGCAACATAGACACGTGGGAGCTCGATAAAGCGGCTTCTATCCTGCTAAAGTGCAGGATAGAAGCCGCAGTTGGGTTAGTTGGAAGAAACGTTGAAGAACTGGTTGGAGGGTAAGTTCTACGATAGCCGTAAATGTACTCCAAGAACGAACCCCACTTCCTCCGCACGGAGGCTATCCTGCACATTTGCACTAACTACGCGCTTTTCAGCCTCTCTGAGCTGCCTATCCTGCACGTATGCATTAGAATAGACTAATTTCAGCTCAAGATGCACCTGCAAGGCTGTCTATAGTGCAGCGATGCAACATAGACACGTGGGAGCTCGATAAAGCGGCTTCTATCCTGCTAAAGTGCAGGATAGCGCCGTAGTTGGGTTAGTTGGAGAGCCTGTTGGGGGACTAGTTGGAAGAAACGTTGAAGAACTGGTTGGAGGGTTAGTACTACGATAGCCGTAAATGTACTCCAAGAACGAACCCCGCTTCCTCCGCACGGAGGCTATCCTGCACATTTGCACTAACCACCGCCTTGAAGATCCCATTCGCTATTGTCCTGTGATTGCCTATAAGACTTATTCGCCTGTTCTCCGATTAAGATAACATCCCTAGATTCAATTGAACAGAAGGCACTTTATTGTATTATCGTATCAATTCAGTACGATAGGAACATTATTGAAACTATAAAAAAGACCATTATATAATGGAGAGACAAGAAGAAACCGTAGGGGAACTAGCTTATCGATCGTCATTTTGAAGATGGTAGTCTGACCCGGTTATTTCCCACACTACCGTCAACGCCCCCCGCGCCTGATCTCCCGTGATGACGATACGCACTGTGGAAGGGGCATTCACCCGATAAGCGATCTGTGGTTCGCCGCCTCGCGTAACGTTCTCATACGTCCCGCCTTTGGCGTCCAAATGTGTACCGTAGCCGCCATCGGTGACCTGCCAGTTCATATAATAGGATAACGTCTGCCCTGCTTCGAGTTTGACTGGAATCTCTTTATGCCCATGAAAATATGCGAATTCCGCTTGATAGCCATCGGCGGTTCTTGTTTCTGTCCACTGCTTGGTCACCGTGAAATCGGTTAGGGAGATGTAGAGAGCCACGGCCAGCAGAAGTAGTGCCGCAGTTGCGCTGTAGGGCCACCGGCTGCGAAATAGTTGAGTCGCAGCGAGAAACGCCAGCGCACAGATTATACCGTAAAGGCCGGCAATCAAACTCAAGACCCATTGGCCCGGAAACCAGAACCAAAAAGGCACATACCCTCCGAGCATATAAAGCAGGACGGTAAGTGCCTTTTTGGCAGGACCGGCCTTGCACTTGCAGAGCACCGCGTCCGCAAGAGCAGAGAAAAGAACGGCATAGCCATAAATAGACCCCCAAAGCGGCATCTGCCGAGTTATCTCCGACATCTCGTAGAGTCGAAATCCGCCCACTATAACGAGAAAGGCGAGAAATACAAGACCAGCAGCCGTTAGTTTTGAGGCCGCATAAGCTGCAACCTGAGACCATCTTGGCAATGTCATAATGTCTCCTCCTCAAATTCTTCTTGCTTCAAGCGTAACAGCAAGTTCATCTGCCGGGCAGTTCTAACTTTTATAGAACCTACCGCCTGTCGAAAAACAGAACAACAGCAGTACAGCAATATATCAACATTTTCAAGCATGAAATCAACACATATGCCACCTCCATCACGATATAATCAAGGAAACTTAATGGAGGGTGATCAAATGAGTACTGCGTATTGGAATGAAATTATGGATCGTCTTGATCATAAAGTGACTCGAACGATTTCCCAAATGGGCGATAAATGTCCTCATTTCGCTGGAGAAGACGGGAAATATGACGATATTGGCTCGGATTGGTGGACCACCGGCTTTTGGCCAGGCATGCTTTGGGTGATGTATGACATGACTGGCAAGGAGCATTATAAAGAAGCCGCATGGCGCTGGGATGGAGAGCTTGAACAGTGGTTTATCAAACCAACGGTAGAAATGCATCATGACGTGGGCTTTCAATTTCTATCAACGGCAGTCATTAAGCATACGATTACAGGCGATGAGGATGCTTTTCGTCGTGGAATTGAAGCAGCGAACTTCTTAGCGGCTAGATATAATCCAGTGGGTAAATTCATTCGTGCTTGGAATGAAGATAAATACGGCTGGGTGATCATTGATTGTATGCTCAATATTTCACTTCTCTTCTGGGCAAGCAAAGTGACCGGTGATCCACGCTATAAGCATATGGCAATCGCTCATGCAGAAACGACGATGCAGCATGGTATTCGCGAGGATGGTTCAACCAAGCATATTATATCCTTCGATGCGGAGACAGGAGACTATATTGAAAACTTCGGTGGACAAGGCCTTTCTGCAGAGTCATCGTGGAGCCGCGGTACGTCGTGGGGAATATATGGCTTCATTAATACGTATCGATATACTGGCGATATTCGTTTTCTAAATACGGCCAAGCGGATCGCGCATTACTTTATTGCAGCACTTCCAGAGGATCACGTACCGTATTCCGACTTCCGTTTTGAATCGCTTGAGGGACGTTTGCGCGATAGCTCAGCAGCAGCGATTGCCGCTTCAGGCTTGCTGGAAATAGCGGCGGTCGTTCCAGAAGGCGAAAAAAACCTATATGCTGGCGCGGCCGAGCGTATTCTGCGCTCTCTTACTGAAAATTATGCAACCTGGGATAACCCGGATCATGAGGCTATTTTGCTGCATGGCACTGGCAGTGTCTCTAGCGGAATTGGCAGCTCGCTCATCTATGGCGATTATTATTACCTAGAAGCTGTTGCGAAGCTGAACGGCTGGAAGAACCGAGTTTATTAGAACAAAGAAGCCTTTCCTCAAATAGGAGGAGAGGCTTCTTTTGTGCCTCCAGCACAGTGTTATGCTCATTCTGCTGCATAATTACAATGTAGCCATCTGAAACGGCTCTCATGTGAGCTTTCTATTGTACAAAGTACAGTCTACCCTTCAGAACGATCTTCTCGCGCAGCATAAGACCGCCACTAAGAAAACAGAATTACTATGCATTGGAGACTGATGAACGAAAAACATTCAGAAGAAGAGGGCTGTCGGCAATGTCATTAAGTTAAGCTCAAAGACAAGATCGGGAATAAAAATGGATCCGAGACGGCATGGGAAAAAGTCCTGTGCCGTTTCTTTTTTGGTGCAAGCAAGGAAAAATGCGTACAGCAAACAAAGCGGATGGAAGATCCGCTTAAAAAAGTGTTCATGTGAACGGAATTATGCTACCCTGTAGACGAAGCTAACAGCTGATCTGGAGCGGATTTTGCGCGTATTCTGCTGCCCTGGGCGAATGGGTCGAATCGGCAAAATGTTTTTACGAATCAGCGCTTCAACATCTGACGGGAGTTCATCATCCCTTGAGCGCAGGAAATGTCTACAAACGTGGACGGCAACCGTGAAGTTGACTTGGTAGGCGTGCCGTTTATCCATTTGCGAAATGACGACGTGCGAGGTCATCATTTCAGCGAAATTGTACAGGATCATTCTTGCGAAAATCTCTTGGATGATGGACTCCCGTTTCTTTGCGTGAAAATTCGTCAAACCGACGGTGTATTTTAATGCCCGGAAAGAGGTTTCAATGCCCCATCGCATGTGATAAATGGACCCCAGTTCATCGGGTGGGAAATCAGCAGCAGAAAGATTCGTTATGACGGTTTCATAATCGCCACTCGGCAGGATGAAACGAACAACCCGAAAGGAAATCGGGTAAAACAAGTTCTCCTGCAAATCCAAAAAATCAAAGGTAGACGTGGAAGGGACGAATCTGTAAATTTCGGGATGAGCCTTAACCTCTTTGGTTTGTTTTTTGGTGAGCGTCAGATGAACGTCAATATCAAACGCTCCGCTAGCGGGCAGGCGCAAGCCCGAAAGAATACCATTGGAATCCAAATCCTTTACCCGTATGACGTAGTTCCACCCTTTGCGTTCAAGATGCGCGAAATTGTTGTAGCTTTCATAACCTCGATCGGCAATTACAATGGTTTTGCCTTGGATAGAGGAACGGTCCACCATAGCCGCCAGCGCCCTTCCCTCGTTGCACAACCTTCGTGGCTGAACAATAGCATCCACGTAAAGTCGGTTGCAGAGGTCATAGGCTGCGTTCAAATGTAGAAGGTTATAGCCTTTCGTGTTCGGCTGACTTTGAAAATAGGTGTCCGTATCCGTAGAATCCGTTGCGATATGCAAATCCGAACCGTCAACGGCAAGCAAGCGATACCCTCGGTAGTCCTTGATAGCCGTATACGACTCTGTAAATGCGTGAAACAAAAATTCCACAGCAGATGGCAAGATTTTATTCCGCTGCTGGACAAAAGCAGAAGTAGTTGCGGTATTTACGTTATAGCCCTGCGATTCCAAGAGCTCCTTATAGATGCTGTTTCCACCCATTGCGATCAGGAGTTGCATAACCGTTTCAAAGGATAGCTTTTTCATTCGGGTAAAATCTTTTTCAGGGTTTTTGACATAAGGTGCTGGTGCGGCTGACATTTCTCGTATGAGAGATGTCAGCGTTTTTTTTAGCGAATTCGCGTACTCATTCATTGGCGTAACCTCCTCGTTTTTCCAAGAGGCTTCGCCACACACTTCCATCTACTTGTCAAGTTCTATTTTTCTTTTTCGCACAAAAAAAGAGCAGGCTATCTTTTCGATAACCTGCTCTTTTTCTTCATTTTTGGTCCTGCGCCTTAACTTAATGACATTGGGGCTGTCGGCCTTTCTTTTGTCTGTAAAGATTACTTTATGGTACATCATGAAAAAACACCGATGGCGATGTATTCAAATCTTACATACTGTTCGGTGATGAGAAGTATGGCGTGAACAAAGATTACGCTCGCGCTGCTTGGAGCTGTGCCGAGGCGCTCGAACATGGCTGGGACTGGAATGGCGAGGATAAATGGCCTTTTCTCCCAACAGCTTCGCAAGATCCAAGTAGATTTATTTGTGATAGCATTCATGCGTTATAGCTTTGATTTACTTTTTTTTACATTGACACCACTTAAAAGAGGATATATATTAATTGAGGTTGATTATCATTATCGCATCATATGAAGGATCTTTTCTAAGCTGCATTATCGCATCATAATTGATATTCTTTTACCCAGCAAAGCACCAGCTAAAAAAATATTTTATGATAAGGAAGGTACACAAATGAACACAAAAAGAAAGTTCCCATTAACTACATTATTCATTTTCTTAGTGCTTGTAATAGCGCTAGCAGGTTGTGGCAATAACTCATCCAATTCGGAGCCTTCATCCTCTCCGGCTGCAACTGAAACGGCAAGCACTGAAACTCCTGCAACAGAAGCTCCAGCTTCCCAAGAATATCCGATCGTAATCAAGCATGCTCTTGGAGAAACGGTAATTGAAAGCAAGCCCGAACGTGTGGCCACTGTCCAATGGGCGAATCACGATGTCGCACTTGCGCTTGGTGTTGTTCCTGTAGGCTTCTCGGCAGCGAACTTCGGCGTTCAGGATGGCAGCGGCCTCTTGCCTTGGACAGCTAAAAAGCTTGATGAACTCGGCGTAAAGGATCCTAATGTGTTTCAGGATACGGACGGCCTTGATTTTGAGGCTATTTCAGATTCCAACCCGGACGTCATTCTTGCCGCTTACTCCGGCATAACTCAGGAAGACTACAATCTGCTTAGCGAAATCGCTCCGGTTGTGCCTTATCCAACAGCTCCTTGGGCAACTACATGGCGCGAGCAAGTTATGTTAAATGCAACAGGAATGGGCATGACAGCGGAAGGCGAACTACTTATCAAGAGCACTGAGGAAATGGTTAACGAAAAGCTAAGCAAATATCCTCAGATTCAAGGCAAAAAAGTCGTTTGGGTCAATTTCTCGGCTACAGATATGTCGAAATTGCATATTTATACTCCTGTAGATTCCCGTGTCTCTTTCTTGTACGAGCTAGGAATGGTTTATCCTGAAAGCATTACGGAGCAAATTACTGATCCTAACAGCTACTCTTTAAGTTTAAGCGCTGAGAATGTCGAGTCTCTATACGATGCAGACTTATTCGTTGGATATGGGAATGACGAACTGTATCAAGCGATTAAGGCTGACACACTGCTTGGCAAAATCCCTGCGATTGCCAGAGGTTCCGTTGCCTTTATTGATAGCGATACACCATTGGTAGCAGCTGGAACTCCAAACCCGCTTTCAATCGCTTATACCATTGATGATTACCTTGCATTAATAGGAGGAGCTATTGATAAAATAAATGAATAGTTCTTCAGTTTCCAAAAACAAACAGCCAACCTCGCCTATTCCGGGCAATTTTACGACTGTTCTTGTCATTTGTATGGTCTTGCTCGGCGTATGTGTGGTTGCTTCTCTGGTCTTGGGCTCTCGGGTCGTAAGGTTTAATGAACTGATGGACGGATTATTCCACGCAGACATTGATTCCTTCGGGGCTAATGTAGTTCGCAAGAGAATATCTCGCACCGTATTTTGTTTATTATGCGGTGCGGCGCTTGGGGTTTCTGGGGCAATCATGCAATCGGTTACCCGTAATCCACTTGCTGACCCAAGTATACTGGGAGTCAACACAGGGGCAGCCTTGTTTGTCGTTTTCGGTATTGCGTTCTTGAACATTAGCAGTGCTAATGAATATATTTGGCTTGCTTTAGCCGGAGCTGCGATTACTGCAGTGTTCGTATTTGGAATCGGCTCAATGGGGCGTGGCGGAGCCACGCCCATAAAGCTAGTTTTGGCGGGGGCAGCCACAACCGCCGCACTTTCTTCTCTGGTCACAGCCATCTTGATTCCGCGCTCCTATGTTATGGATCAGTTCAGGTTCTGGCAAGTGGGAAGCGTCGGCTCGGCAACCTGGAGCTCTATTACTACTTTTATTCCGTTTCTGATAGTTGGATTACTAATCGCCTTTTTGGCTGCTCCGGCACTGAATGCATTGGCACTGGGAGATGAGGTTGCGACCGGACTGGGCGTTCACACAGGAACACTGCGGTTTATTGCAGCTTTTGCTGGCGTTGTTCTATGTGGGGCGGCTACTGCGCTCGCGGGCCCGATTGGTTTTATTGGGCTTTTGTCCACTCATGTCATCCGCCTCATTCTTGGACCCGATCTGCGTTTGGTTATTCCAATGTCAGCTATTGCAGGAGCGATCATTTTGACGGTATCAGATGTATGCGGCAGGCTCATCGGCCATCCGGGAGAGCTTGAGGTCGGTGTAGTTACAGCATTTGTAGGAGCTCCAATACTAATCATATTAGCTATGAGATCGAAAGTGCGTTCATTATGACAAATCATACTATTGAATTTATTATGGCGGGGAGACGTCAAAGACTTCGCCGCTGGATGCTTATCACTGGATTTCTTACCCTCTTGGCATGCGCGCTATGCTGCACTATGCTCCTACTTGGAAACACGATTTATCCGGTTAAGGAAGTGATTCGAGCCCTTTCGGGAGAGCAGCTCAAAGGCGTGTCGTTTGCCGTGAATACCATACGTTTACCGCGAATGCTGGCTGGTCTCTTCGCGGGATTTGCTTTCGGCATTGCTGGTTACGTCTTCCAGACCATGCTGCGCAACCCCCTTGCGAACCCGAATGTCATCGGTATTACCTCCGGCTCCAGCGCGGCAGCTGTTTTTTGCATAACCATACTTCATTCGAACAAAGCCATTATTTCCATTGCTTCGGTAGTTGCTGGTCTTAGCACAGTCATCATCATGTATCTCTTATCCAGAGGCAAGTCGTTTTCGATCGGGCGATTAATTCTAATCGGAATAGGCATACAGGCTATGCTTGACGCTGTAATATCCTACCTTATACTGGTTAGCGCACAACAAGATATTCCTTCAGCGCTTAGATGGCTGGGAGGCAGCCTCAATGGCTCTCAGATGAATCAGCTCCCGCCTCTTGTAATAGCGGTTATTTTCTTTACACCTATCGTTATCGTGCTGGGAAAACATCTAAGTATTCTGGAGCTTGGAGAACAATCAGCTTCTTCTCTTGGCGTGAACACGGACAGGACAAGAATTGCCCTTATCGTGAGCTCCGTCGTCATGATCGCTATTGCTACTGCTACCACAGGTCCAATTGCTTTTGTCTCCTTCCTTGCGGGACCGATCGCGAAAAGACTGGTCGGAGTTGGCTTCTCGAACGTCATTCCGGCGGGACTTGTTGGCGTTAATTTGGTGTTGGCGGCAGATCTAATCGGACAATTTGCTTTTGAGTACAGATTCCCTGTAGGCATCATTACCGGATTACTCGGAGCGCCTTATCTGATCTTCTTGTTAATCCGAATGAATCGAAAGGGAGAATTCTAATGAAACCGACCCATATTTTTCAAGCCGAACAATTAGTAGCGGGCTATGAGAATAAAACGGTTATTCACGGTGTAGGCCTTGTCATACCTAGCAATAAAATAAGCGTGATTATTGGATCAAATGGCTGCGGAAAGTCTACGCTTCTGAAAACACTGGCCAGGCTGATCAAACCCATATCCGGAAAAATTACGCTTGACGGAAGGCCGCTCGGCAAAATTCCATCCAAACAATTGGCCCGAGTAGTAGGATTGCTACCACAATCCCCCATTGTGCCGGAAGGAATTTCTGTAGCGGATTTGGTTGGACGAGGCAGGTTTCCGCACCAATCCATGTTCGGTGGATGGACAAAAAAGGATTATGAGGCCGTTGCCGAAGCGATGAGCCTTATGGATATCACTCAGTTTGCCAATCATAATATCGATGAGCTTTCAGGTGGTCAACGGCAGCGCGTCTGGATTGCAATGGCTCTGGCCCAACAAACGGATATCTTGTTTCTCGATGAACCAACAACCTTTTTAGATATCACCTATCAAGTCGAGATTCTTGACCTGCTCACTGACCTTAACCGCAAACATGGAACTACAATTGTAATGGTGCTGCACGATATAAACTTGTCCGCGCGTTATGCAGACCATATTTTCGCGCTTCATCAAGGAATGCTCGTCACTGAGGGCGAGCCGGCAGAGGTTATTACGAGTACAATGATTAAAGACATTTTCGGGCTTGATTGCACGGTAATAAAAGACCCCATTTCGGGATCACCTTTGGTCGTGCCAAAAGGAAGATATCATGTTAATGCAGAATATACTTCTTGAAAAAGGACTATTACTCTTATTGACAAGATCGTTTATAAGGAAATACAAAGCAACGGCCAGCGCTATGGGGTGATCAAGTCCCAAATGCTGGTCTTTTTCATGTTCTTTGCCGGTCTTGGTGAGAGTCATTAAATATTAATCCTTCGACAAGAATATACATTTAATTCAATTTTTTACCAGTATACTAGTAGAGGCTAATTTTTGCATCTATGAAAATAATTTATAAAGTGAGGTTGAAACTGTGAAGAAAATGTATTCCGCACGGGGAAAATGGATTTTTAACTTATTATTGGTGCTTGTGGTTGTCATGCTGCCAATGCATGCTTTTGCTGCGGGCGGCGCGACAGGGCCCATCATTGCAAACGTATCTCCGACAAACCAAGCGACGGTGTATACGTCCATGCCAACGATTACAGCTAATTTACGGGATACTGGTTCAGGAATTGATGGCGCTACTATTCAAGTGAAAGTGAATGGAGTTCCGGCACCTTTCCAGGTCGACAGCAGCACTGGAATTTTGGCGGCGGCGACACAAGGCTTGCCTAACGGCACGTATCAGTTGACGGTCGATGTTTCTGATGAAGATGGAAACCCGGCAGAGCAGTGGAAATCAACGTTTAATGTATTGGTTGATGCTGGGGCGGGCAAGATCGAGTATCTTGCGCTAGGAGATTCCTTAGCAGCAGGCATGACACCGTACAAATCAATAGGTCTCAGCTATACCGATACGCTTGCTGAGTATATTCACAGCTTTGGTTATTTGGGCGAATTCAATAAAAACCATACTTATCCAGGATATACGACTCAGGATGTGCTGAACGATATTAAGAATAATGTTGCCGCTCCGAACGGGAAAACCATTAAGCAAAATATAGCGAGCGCAGACGTCATTACGTTGGACATTGGGGTAAACGATCTTCTAAGTCAGTTAAGTCCTACTTATACAATAGATCCGGCTATAGTACCAGGATTAATTGAGCAGGCGGGCATGAATACTGGACTTATTGTTGCAGCAATCAAGCAGCTGAACCCAACCGTAAATGTATATCTTATGGGCTATTATGACGCGTTTCATAATTTTCCATTTCCTATTCTTCAGAAACAGGAGTTTGCAGTTGTATTGAATTATCTAAACCAGACACTGGCAGGTGTGGCTGCGCAAACAGGAGCAATATTCGTGTCTACTGGAGAGGCTATTGCTGCAGATTATGCGAACCATTTGCCTAACTCTATGGATATTCATCCAAGCGAGCTAGGCTATAAGGCGATCGCAGATGCTTTTTGGAATGTAATGAAGAACTCTTATGTATGGCCGCTCGATAGCACGCTGACGGCTGCGAGCATTGATTCATCAAGTCTCACTTTGAATTGGACACCAGCTAACGGCGGTGCTGATTATAAAATTTTTAATGGTGAAGCAGAAGCAGCTACAGTATCCGGAAGTGTATATAAAGTAACGGGGTTATCAGCGGATACCTTCTATACGTTTAAAGTAGAGGCGAAGCTCCCGAATGGAATATGGACCACTAATGGGCCGACCATAACAGCAAAAACAACGGCTGTGGGCTCCTCAAGTGGCAATACGAATACGAATACGGTTCCTAAAGCCAATGAACTAACGGCGAAAGAAATAAACGATCTTATTGCTTCTGCTGGCACATCAGCGGTAATTGCGATTGATGTGACAGGGACTGAGCCTCTTCTTTTACCTAGCAATGTAGGTGAGCTTCTGCAGCAAGCTAATAAAGCACTGCTCTTGAAAGCGAGTGGACAATCTATAACGATTCCATTCTCCGTCCTAAATGAGCTTAATCAATTAGGCAGTGGCGATGAATGGGAAAATGCTAAGCTGCAAATAACATTTAAGGAAGTACAAGATTCAACGGATGACGACTTGGTGAAGGCTGCTAATCTTGCAAGCGGAGCTTCAATTAAACAAAATGGTCAGCTGTATGAGCTTGATTTTACGTTAGTGTCCACAACAGGGAAGACGATTCGTTTGGATCGTTTTAATGAGCCTATTACTTTACGTTACACACTTGTTTCTGACAATACGGATACGAATCTATTAGGCATTTATTATCTCAATGAGAGCTTGAAGCAATGGGAGTACGTTGGAGGAGAGATAGGGAATAGCAAAACATCAATCGAGACAGCTTTAACGCATAATTCCAAATACGCTGTCCTTGAATACACAAAAACGTATGCGGATGTGCCTGCGACGCACTGGGCGTATCAAACGATTCAAAGATTAAGTGCGATTCATGTGATCGAGGGTGTAAATAGTGAGCAGTTTATTCCTACTCAAACGACGACTCGGGCACAATTTGTCACTATGCTCGTTCGCGCTCTTGGCATTCAATCTACGGAAGCGAAGGTGTCCTTTACTGATGTTGCTGAAGGAGCTTGGTATGCTGAAGCCATCGCAGCAGCTGTTCAATCCGGAATTATAAAAGGCCTCGATGAAAATCATTTTGCGCCAAATGCTACGATTACTCGTGAACAAATGGCTATACTGCTCGTTAGAGCCTATGAATACAAAACAGGAAACCTGCTTGACACGAGTGACTTGCTGCTCCAGTATACGGATGCTGCGCAAGTAACCTCATGGGCACAAGCAGAAGTGAATAAAGCACTCGGTGCTGGACTTATGCAAGGGCCGGATAAGAATACATTTGCTCCAAATGGCTTAACGGTTCGCGCTGAAGCTGCACAAGCGATCTATAATCTGCTTGGAAAATAAATATTGCTGAGCAGAAAGAGGATGTCCCACAGCATCAATCATAGGTGTGCATTACATTCTTGAACATTGGAATAAGTGAATATTTGAATGACAAAGGAGCTAAGCGATTTGAATCTGCTTAGCTTCTTTGTTTTTGGCGTCCACATTTGCATTAGTCAGCAAGGTTCTACTGTACTTTTTACAGCAGAAACCTTACATGAGCAGCCAGTCGCACGCAGTAAGTAGCGCTGCTGTAACGTATCTTCGCCAGCGACTATTCCTTCACAGCGCCAATAACAATCCCTTTGACGAAGAAGCGCTGCAGGAATGGATAGACGAGTAGAATTGGCAAAGCCCCGATGAAGATTTGGGAAGCACGAATCGTGCGCTGAGACAGATTGGCTACCATCGATGGATCGAACTTTGTCATATCCGCCTGTACGATAATCGTCTGCAGAAAGCTCGCAAGCGGAAGGTTCATCGATTCTTTAATATAAATTAATCCGTCAAAATAAGCGTTCCAATGTCCAACCATCGTAAACAGCGAAATCGTCGCGATGGCGGGCATGGAAATCGGCAAGTAAATGGAAACAAAGCTGCGCAAATGGTTGGCTCCGTCAATAAAGGCAGCTTCTTCAAGCTCCTTAGGCACCGTTCGGAAGAAGTTCAAGAGCAGAATAATGTTGTAAACCGAGATCATCACTGGAAGAATAAGCGCCATTAGCGTATCCATGAGCCCAAGCTTAAGAATTAGAATATAGTTTGGAATGAGACCGCCGCTGAACAGCATCGTTACGACGAAGTACCATAGATAAATATTTCGCGCCCGAAAAATACGCGTATCTTTGGAAAGGGCAAAAGCAGCAACGGCATTCACAAGCATCGCAAGCGCCGTTCCAATAATGGTCCGCTGTACAGACACCCACAGAGAAGACAGGAAGTTGGCGTTGTTGAATGTTTTGGCATAAGCCTCCATTGTAAAGCCGATCGGCCAGAAAGTGACGAGTCCGGCATTGGCTGGAGCGGAAGAGCTTAAGGATACCATGAGCAGGTGAACGAGCGGCAGCAGGCACAGGATTGAGATCGCAGTGAGCAGAACATTGTTGAATATGCTGAATATGCGGTAAGGCAGTGTTTTATGGTACATGAGCAGTCACCCTTTCTAGAAGATCCGGTATCCAGCGAATTTGTATGCAAAACGGTAGGATATAACGATTAGAACTAAGCTGATCATCGATTTGAAAAAGCCTACGGCTGTCGCGAAGCTGAATTGTCCGCTGAGCAGTCCTTCGCGATAGACGAATGTGTCGATAATATCCCCTTGCTGATAGATAAGCGGGCTATATAAGTTGAACACTTGGTCGAAGTTGGCGTTAAGCACATTTCCTAGCGCTAAAGTGGCCACAACGATGAGAATAGGGATAAGCGCTGGCACGGTAATATGCATCGTTTGTTTGATTCGGCTGGCCCCGTCAACCTCTGCTGCTTCGTATAGCGCAGGATTGATCCCGGAGAGCGCAGCTAGAATAATGATGGTATTGAAGCCAAACTCTTTCCAAACATCACTGGAAATAATCGTAAACCGGAACCAATTGCCGTCGGCTAGGAAGAAAATTGGTTTTATGTCGAACAAGCTGGTAAGGAACTGATTGATAATACCGGTCTGGGCAAGCACATCGATCAATATTCCCGAGAGCGTTACCCATGAAAGAAAGTGAGGCAGGTAAACGAGCGTTTGAATCGATCTTTTGAGCCCCATGTTTCTAACCTCGTTGAGCAGCAAGGCAAAAATAAACGGAATGATTAAGTTCATGACAATTTTTGAACAGGCAAAAAATAAAGTATTCCATGTAATTTGCAAGAAATATTCATTCTCGAACATATAACGAAAATGCTTCAAGCCAACCCATGGGGAACCGGCGATTCCTAAAGCGGCCTTATAATCCTGAAAGGCCATGACAAGACCTGACATAGGTACATAAGCAAAAATAAAGACGAGCAGTGCAGCAGGAAGCACCATGAAATGAAGCATCCAAGGCTGCTTGTAGCCGCGATTTTTCTTCGTTTTTCGGACGGCCTTAGGGTTTGGTTGCAGTAGGGTGTTAGAGTCCATAATTATCCCTTTCCATAAAAACATATTTGTGTAACACGTGAAACCCTGATATAAATAGTAACAAAGTGTTGGAGTATGAAACTATAAGACAATGTTAGGATTCATAGGTTTTTGTTAGGCAGATCGGATGGAGGGGCTGTGTTATGGCACTAAATAAAAGCATCGCGTTCGTGAAAAAAAAGATGGAAGCAAGATTTAGCCTGTTTGCCAAAATGAATTTTTTGATTCTCCTATTATTTATTCCAATCATCATCTTGTTTACGTACTCCAATAATGTCGCTTCTCAAGTGATTAGCGAGGAACTGCAGGCTTCCAACATCAAGCAGCTTTCTTTTTTATCCAGTCAAATCGACTCTAGAATTAATCAGACTGCGGATTTCGTTATTACGTTCTCGAAGGATCCGAACGTGGAGAAATTTAATGGCTTGAACCTATGGGACGATCTATATGACAAGATGCAGACGAAGTATGTGGTTCAGGAGAAGATGATGCTGCAATCTGGTGTTATGAATGTTTGGCCAGTCACCTATACGGTTTATTCTCAGCAAAACAAAGAGGCGATATCGAACAATAAAGATACAATTAAGTATGATGAGGACTATTTAAACAGCAATATGACAGGAAAATGGACTTATGGCGATGGAAAAGAAATGAATGACGGGGAGCTGAAGTCCTTTCATTGGTTTTATACCGATTCTTTTGGGCATCAAGGTACGCTTAAAGGCAGCAATCTCATCGTGCACGCCAGCTTTGGCCACGAAAATATAGAGAACATGCTCGATACGTATAAAGCTGGCGGCCAAGGCGATCCGTTATTTTATCATAAGGGCGAAGCTCCGATACTGAATCGAAGCGCATCTGTGGAGCTGGTGAATGAATTGACTCATTATTTGGACGGGAAGCAGCTTGGGGATACCGATCAAGAGGTCGTACGATTAGCTGATAAAAGCTATTTGGTAAGCGCTGTTAAATCTCCTCAGCTGGGTTGGTATTTGGTCGATATCGTTCCGCTTGATAAGATGCTGGGACCGATATCGTTTAGCCGCAATCTCTTTTATATATCGATGATTCTGTTATTCGTAATTGGAATATCTGCTTCTGTACTGCTTTACCGGAATATCCAGCGTCCAATCATTAAGCTGATTCGCGGCTTGCAAAGCGTGCAGCGCGGAGATTTTTCCGTACAAATCAAGTCTAATGCTAATAATGAGTTTGCATTTTTATTTTATCGATTCAATGAAATGTCACGGCAAATTCAAGATCTGGTTGAGAAGGTGCTCGGCGAGAAGCTGCGTGCAAGAGAAGCGACCTTAAAGCAGCTGCAGGCGCAGATCAATCCTCATTTTCTATACAACTGTCTTGGCTATATCATTAACATGGCCCAGATGAAGGAACAGGAAGCGGTCGTATCCATGGCCTATAACCTAAGCTCATACTATCGCTATACGACCCGAATGGAACGGGAAACAGCAACGGTGGAAGAAGAAATAAAGCTTATTATTAATTACTTGGATATTCAGAAGCTGCGCAATGAAAGGATCGAATACAGCATCGAAATTCCGGATGAGCTGCGTAAGCAGCAGGTGCCGCGCTTGATGCTGCAGCCAATTGTGGAGAATGCAGTTATTCACGGGGTGGCCAAATCCTATTCATCAGGTGAAATACGAATTCGAGGCGAAATGTCGGGCGGCTTCTGCCGCGTTTACGTCGACGATGACGGACCAGGCATAAACACGGAGCAGCAGGAGGCGTTAAATCGTAAGATGCGTGAGCCGCTGCAGGAGGAAATGGGCTGCGGGCTCTGGAATACGAATCAACGAATCGTGCATCAGTTCGGTGAAGGGTCTAATTTATATTTTACAAAATCGCTTCTCGGAGGCTTCCGAACAGAAATTGTGTGGCGAACGCCCGCCGGAGCAGAACAAAGCCAATATCCAACGACACGAGGAGGCATATGACATGCAAATGATTATAGTAGATGATGAAGCGCACTGGGTAGACAATTTGTCCATGCAAAAGCCTTGGCATACGCTGGGCATTGAGCAGGTGCATAAAGCTTATTCCGCAAGGGAAGCGCTGCAAATTATCGAGACACATCCGATCGATATTGTCATATCGGATATATTAATGCCCGAAATGACAGGGATCGAGCTGTTAGAAAAAATACGAGAATATGATAAGCGAATCAAATGCATCATTTTATCCGGGCATTCCGATTTTGATTATGCGAAGGAGGCACTTCGGCATCAAGCAGTGGAGTACCTGCTTAAACCGCCGACCGATAAGGAATTGTTTGATGCTGTGGGAGCAGCTATTGACGGACTGAAAGCTGAATGGGAAAACATTAGCTCCCATGAGCGTACGGAATTTACGCTACGGGAGAATCTGCCGCTGCTGCGTGGTCAGCTGCTGCTTGACGCGCTGCGGGGCGAGCGAATGCTTGCGGAGGAGTGGCATCGGAAGCTGGAAAATTACAGCTTGCCTATCCAATTCGGGAATTGTACGCTGATGCTCGTTCGAATGGAGGATGAATTCGGTCAGTATCGGAACAATGGTCAGCAGCTGATGGAGTATGCCATTATCAATATAGCTGAAGAAATTATTAGTGAGTATGCAGAGGTTTGGGCCGTCAAAGAGGAGCATGGTTATTTGGCATTTTTGCTGCAGCCTAAGGCGAATGCCTCCTATTCTCGGCAGGATATGCTGCTTGAGAAGCTTGGCGTACAGCTGCAGTCGAAGGTCAAGCAGTTTCTGAGGGGCTCCCTGTCTATTGTAATTACAGAACCCTTCCAATTTCCTGAGGAGCTCCCAGCAAGCTATCGGCAAGCCTCGTCTTCCTTCCGGCAAATCGTAGGGGAAGAACGTGAATTCGTAATGCGTGTAAGCGAACTGAAGCCAAATGTATCGCAGGGAGCTTTGGATGCCATTCATGTCCCGCCCGCATTAAGCAATCTGCTTGAGGCGGGACGCTGGGATGCTGCCGAACAGAAGCTGAAGGATGTGTTTGCGGAGCTGGACGAGAAATGGTCTGATTCATGGGAGCACTGCATGGAGGCAGGCTATTTAATTGCCTCAACCTTCACACATTTTGCCCACCGCAATGGTCACACTCTGGCAAAATTGCTTGGGGAGGATATGGAGCTTTTGCAGAGCGGAGAAGCTTTCTCCTCGATTAGCAGGCTTCGCAACTGGTCGCTTAGCGTACTGGGCAAGCTGAAGGATGGATCGGCTAATGACGTTAATGACATTCGCTCCCTGTATGTGAAGAAGGTTCAGGCGTTCACAGAAAAAAATCTGCATCTCGATGTGTCATTGCGAGCACTGGCTGACCATGTGAATCTGCATACGACACATTTATCTAAAATTTATAAGATTGAAACGGGTGAGGGAATTAGCGATTATGTGTCCCGTCTCCGAATGGAAAGGGCTTGCCATCTGCTGAAATCGACTGATAAAAAGGTATATGAAATCAGCACGGAGATTGGTTATTTGGAGCCAGCGTATTTTATTAAGGTGTTTAAAAGGCAGTTCGGAGTGACGCCCCAAGATTATAGATTCGGTTCCTAACAACATGACAGAGTGCTATGGAAACTAACAAAATCATATAGATGCCCTCCCCCACTAGTTGGTAAAGTAGCTTATGAGATCATCTTACAACAAAGGGGACTGAAACATGGGGAATCTTAAAAAAGCAGGTTTGCTGCTCGTTGCTATGGCATTCATCGTAAGCGCATGCAGCGGAAATACCAGCAAGAACGAGAATGCGAACACAGAAAACGCCGGTACTAGTGTAGTATCAAGTGAAGGTGACGCTTCATTTGCCAAGGGCAAATATGACCCGCCTATTGAAATCAGCACAGTCATTATGCCGAAGAAATACACAAATGGCGATACGAAGGAAGACAATGTTCATGACCGCTGGATGCTGGAGCAATTCGGCATGAAGCACAAGAACACCTGGTACCCGGCTGGCAACGATCAATATAAGCAAAAGCTTCAGCTTGCTATTTCATCAGGCGAGAAGCTGCCTGATTTTGTATTCGTGCCGACGGATTCGATCTTGACTAATCAGCTCATTGATTCAGGACAATTTCTAGCGATTGACGAGCTGTTCGATAAGTATGCCAACCAAACCTGGAAGGATCACGCTGCCCAGCATCCGGAGCTATGGTATCCATTCACAAGAGACGGCAAGAAATGGAACCTGCCGATTCTAGAATATACCGACAATGATGATACCATTCTTTGGCTGCGGGAAGACTGGATGGAGAAGCTGAATTTAAAGGCTCCGGAAACGATTGCCGATTTAGACATCATTTTTGACAAATTCAAAAACGAAAACCCGGATGGTCTGGCTGCAAAGGATGTTTATCCGCTGGCTATCTCCTTGAAAAACAACACCAATACGTGGATGGGATCACTGGATTGGCTGTTCGGAGCATATGGAGCGGTTGAAGAGCAATGGAACAAAGACGCAGATGGAAATCTTGAATACGGCTCCGTCAATCCAGGAGCTAAGCAAGCGCTCGCCAAACTGAAAGAATGGATGGATAAAGGTTATATTCATCCTGACGCCGCTTTGTGGGATGAGGGCAAGACAGCTGAAATATGGACAAATGGCAAAGCGGGCGTTCTGCCTGGAGCCAACTGGGTGCCGGATTGGCCGGCTCCGGATTTATTGAAAAACGTTGTTGGCTCCAAATATAAAGCCTATCCGATTCCAGCTGGTCCTGACGGATTAAGAGGAACAAAGTGGCAGAACTCAGGCGTGAACAGCAGCTTTATGATTAATAAAGATGCGAAGCATCCAGAAGCCTTTTTCATCTACTATAACTACTTGCTTGACAACCTAGCGAATCCTGCTGCAGGAAGCGATTATGAATTTGGTTTTGCCAAAGGGTACGATTGGGATGTTGTAGATGGAGTACCGACGAACAACAAGGATAAAGTTAAAGATTTCAATAACGAGTTTCCGTTCATCACTGGACCGGCGCGTATTCCTGATCTTTACATGAAAACACTAGTGAAGCTTGCAGACGGCGCAGCTCCGGAAACGCCATACGAGAAGCAAACTGCTGAATTCCGCAAGCCGGAAAACTGGTATTCTGCAAAAATCGTCATGTCACAAATTGATATCCGCAAGCAAAACTACTTTACTGGTGCGGCTACGCCGACGATGATTTCGAAATGGAGCCTTCTGCGTCAATCTGAGCTTGAGACGTTCAACAAAATCATTTATGGCAAATTGCCAATCGAGGCATTCGATAGCTTCGTTACGAACTGGAAAACAAATGGCGGCGATCAAATTACGAAGGAAGTTAATGATTGGTTTAAGTCGGTAACAAAATAATCGTTTTTACATTAGCTCTGATGCGATCAACACTGTTGATTGTGTCAGAGCTTTTTTTTATGAAGAGAATGCTAGGAAAGCTGCCAAAGATTTTGGAAGTGCTCGTTAAGGTCTGAATAGTAAAAGGAATTGGTCGGAAATATGGTAGTTTGTCCTGTTATATCCATACTAAAATAAAGGAGACAAAGGGTTCTAACGAAATCGATGAATTAGATGGTCCAAGGAGGCAGTCATAGCATGAATGATAATTTGGAAAAAACAAAATCGGGAACAATTACATACGCTGCGAATGAAGGTGGTCCTACACTAGCATATTCGGAAGCTTCAGGCGTATCTGTTATTTTTGAAGATGGATTGGCATTTAAAGACCTTAACAAGGATGGGAAGCTGGACGCCTACGAGGACTGGCGCTTGCCGGCGAACGTACGGGCGAAGGATCTGGCTTCTAAAATGTCTATTGAGCAAATTGCCGGTTTGATGTTATACAGTGCGCATCAGGCAGTGCCGGCTTCAGAAGGTTTTTTCACTGCTTCATATGACGGAAAGTCCTATGCGGAGAGCGGTGCAAAGCCCTATGATTTATCGGATGAACAAATCAAGTTTCTGACTAAGGATCATCTGCGGCATGTGCTCCTTACTTCTGTTGAAAGCCCTGAAATTGCCGCTCGTTGGAATAATAAGGTACAAGCTTTGGCGGAAGGCACGGATCTTGGCATTCCGGCCAATAATAGCAGCGATCCGCGTCATGGCTCCGATGCCAGCAAAGAGTATAATGCCGGAGCGGGAGGAACGATTTCCATGTGGCCGGAAACGCTCGGTCTTGCGGCTGCGTTTGATCCTGAGCTTGTGCAGCGGTTTGGCGAGATTGCGGCTAAGGAATACAGAGCGCTTGGTATTGCAACTGCGCTTTCTCCACAAATTGATATTGCGACTGACCCGCGGTGGTCACGCTTTGACGGTACGTTTGGGGAGGATTCGAGCTTGTCAGCGGATTTGGCCAAAGCCTATATCGATGGTTTTCAGACTTCATTCGAAGAGCTGTCAGGCTCAGAAGGGTGGGGCCCCAGCAGCGTGAATGCGATGGTCAAGCACTGGCCGGGCGGCGGTTCTGGCGAGGGCGGCAGGGATGCTCATTTTGGATACGGTAAATATGCGGTATATCCGGGCAACAACTTTGAGGAGCATCTGATCCCTTTTCTGGAAGGAGCCTTTCAATTAAAAGGCGGGACGGAGAAAGCTTCTGCCATCATGCCGTATTATACGATTTCTTATGGGCAGGATCAGGTGAACGGCGAGAATGTAGGAAATTCCTATAACGCTCACATTATAGGCGACCTGCTTCGCGACAAATACGGTTATGATGGTGTTGTATGCACCGATTGGGGGATAACAGACGACGAAGGCTCCGATATTAGCCGGTTGTTTCCGGGTGGACGTTCATGGGGTGTCGAGCAAGGGTATACGGTGGCGGAACGCCATTACAAAGCGCTTATGGCTGGAGTAGATCAATTTGGCGGAAACAATGATGCAGGCCCAGTCATCGAAGCTTACCATATTGGCGTTGCTGAGCACGGTGAAGCCTATATGCGAGAGCGCTTTGAGCAATCGGCGGTACGTCTATTGACCAATATGTTCCGTGTCGGATTATTCGAGAATCCTTATTGCGAAACAGAAGAAACCTCTCGTATTGTCGGCCATGCCGAATTTATGAAGGCTGGATATGAGGCTCAGCTCAAATCACTTGTGATGTTGAAAAACAAAGGACAAGCTCTTCCTATGGAGAAAATGAAGACGGTCTATATTCCTAAGCGATATCGACCGGCGGGTACGAATTGGATCGGTTTTCCGACTGCTGAATTTGACGGTTATCCGGTCAATATGGATATGGTTCAGAAATATTTCAACGTTACAGACGATCCAGAGGCAGCCGATTTCGCGCTTGTGTTCATTACGGGGGCAGACTCCGGCAGTGGATACAGCAAAGCCGATGCAGAGGCTGGTGGAAACGGCTATGTCCCGATCAGCCTGCAGTATGGTCCTTATACCGCAGAGCATGCTAGGGAAAACAGCCTTGCCGGCGATGAAAGAGATGTGTTGAACCGTTCCTATAAAGGTAAATCGATAACGGCAACGAATAGCTCCGATCTGGAAGCGGTTCTAAGAACGAAGGAGATCATGAATGGCAAGCCAGTTATTGTATCTCTCCAATTATCGAAGCCTTCCATCGTTGCGGAATTTGAAGCTGAGGTTGATGCGATCATCGTCGCTTTCGGGGTACAGGATCAAGCTATTCTAGATATGGTAACTGGTGAAGCGGAGCCTTCCGGACTGCTGCCTATGCAGATGCCCGCTAATATGAGAACCGTCGAGGAGCAATTGGAAGATGTTGCTCATGATATGGAAGTACATGTTGACTCCGAAGGGAACGCCTATGATTTTTCCTATGGTTTAAACTTCAGCGGGGTCATTCAGGACGAACGGACGGAGCGCTACAGCAAGCGAAAATAGTCTGATATCAAGCGGCGCAATCCAACAGCAATATGCTAAATCGATAGTCTTTTCCAGGAAGATGTTGATCTTTACAATCTGCAGCGAATGTGGCTGATAAGCCCCTTGTGATGACGAAGTCATTGCAGGGGGTTGTTTTGTATTTACTCTGACTTTGATCCTGCCGTGCAATCGCGTAAAATAGGAGGATAATGGGTTTCGTACTGAGTCTAACTAACAATCCACATAAAAAAGGAGATAACACTAATGTCAACACCACTTGCGTCGCAGCTCGATCGCAGCTATATTGCCCGCCAGCTTGAAGCTTTGCTTAGCATACCGAGTCCCAGCGGGTTTTGTATGGAGATTATAAATTATATGGTTTCGGAGTCCACGAAGCTTGGTTACTTACTGGAGACTACACCAAAAGGAAACGGAATGGTCACCATTCCTGGCGTGAATGCTGATCATACCATTGGAATAACTGCGCATCTCGATACGCTCGGAGCGATGGTTCGTTCCATTAAGCCGAACGGGATGCTGCGTTTTACGCCCATCGGCGGTTATGCGATGCATACGGTTGAAGGAGAATACTGCTTAATTCATACGCGCGATGGCCGCAAATATGAGGGAACCGTATTGTCTACCAAGGCCTCCGTGCATGTTTATTCAGACGCGAGGGACTGGAAGCGAGAAGAAGCGAATATGGAGATTCGCATCGACGAGCTGGTTAAATCAAAAGAAGGGGCGGAAGGTCTAGGCATCTCTGTAGGCGACTTTATATCCTGGGAGCCGAGAACGCGTATGTTGCCAAGCGGCTTCGTCAAGTCACGTCATTTGGATGACAAAGCGAGCGTTGCTGCTTTACTCGGCCTCATGGAATGGCTGAAGCGTGAGGGAAGGACTCCGCTTCACACGCTGAAGCTTATTTTCTCCACATATGAAGAGGTGGGGCACGGAAGCTCCTATATCCCAGCGGATATTACGGAGATGATTGCTGTTGATATGGGGGCGCTTGGAGATGATTTGTCAGCTACGGAGCAGGATGTGTCTATTTGTGCCAAGGATTCGACGGGGCCCTATGATTATCAAATGACTTCTCGGCTGATTGAGCTAGCGGGGCGTGAGAAGCTTGCTTATGCGGTCGATATTTATCCTCATTACGGCTCCGATGCCTCAGCGGCGTTGAGAGGCGGAAGCAATATCCGTGCTGCCTTGATCGGGCCCGGCGTCCATGCCTCGCATGGCATGGAGCGTACGCATCTTGATGCGATAGTGAATACAGCGGCGCTGCTGCTTGCGTATGTAATGGAGTAACCAACGCAGGCTATCCTGCACCCTTGCACTAACTTCGCTCTTTTCAGCCCCATCGAGCTGCCTATCCTGCACATTTGCATTAGAATGGACTGAATTCGGCTTCAGTCGCACCTGTAAGGCTCTCTATATTGCTGTGGTACAACATAGACATGTGGAGCTCGCAAAAACCAGCTGCTATCCTGCCAAAGTGCAGGATAGCAGCGTAGTTTGGTTAGTTGGAGAGCCCGTTGCAGAACAGCTTGGAGGGTTAGTTCTAGAATAGTTGTACAGTTACTCCGAGCACGAACCCCTGCTTCCTCCGCACGCAGGCTATCCTGCACATTAGCACTAACTTCGCGCTTTTCAGCCTTATCGAGCTACCTATCCTGCACATCTGCATTAGAATAGACTGATTTCGGCTTAAGTCGCACCTGTAAGGCTCTCTATATTGCTGCGGTACAACATAGCCTTGCGGGAGCTCGAAGAAACAGCTGCTATCCTGCCAAAGTGCAGGATAGCAGCGTAATTGGGTTAGTTGGAGAGCCCGTTGCAGAATAGGTTGGAGGGTTAGCTGGAGGAAGTGTTGCAGAACAGCTTGGAGGGTTAGTTCTAGAATAGTTGTACATTTACTCCGAGCACGTCCCCCTGCTTCCTCCGCACGCAGGCTATCCTGCACATTAGCACTAACTTCGCGCTTTTCAGCCTCATCGAGCTACCTATCCTGCACAACTGCATTAGAATAGACTGGTTTCGGCTTAAGAAACACCTCTAAGGCTCTCTATATTGCTGTGGTACAACATAGACATGTGGAGCTCGCAAAAACCAGCTGCTATCCTGCCAAAGTGCAGGATAGCAGCGTAGTTTGGTTAGTTGGAGAACCCGTTGCAGAACAGCTTGGAGGGTTAGTTCTAGGATTGTCGTACATTTACTCCGAGCACGAACCCCTGCTTCCTCCGCACGCAGGCTATCCTGCATATTAGCACTAACTTCGCGCTTTTCAGTCTCACCAAGCTGCCTATCCTGCACATTTGCATTAGAATGGACTGAATTCGGCTTCAGTCGCACCTGTAAGGCTCTCTATATTGCTGTGGTACAACATAGACATGTGGAGCTCGCAAAAACCAGCTGCTATCCTGCCAAAGTGCAGGATAGCAGCGTAGTTTGGTTAGTTGGAGAGCCCGTTGGAGGGTTAGTTCTAGGAGCGTTAAGTTTGTCACACAGAAGTTATGCACAGCGGCAGCGGGTGGAAAACACATATAGTAAATGTCGAGAATAGAACAACATGCGGTGGAAATGGAGATCGAAGTCGAGTACGAGGGCAGGGGGAATGCTTTCCCCGGTTACATCGTAGTGCTAGTTAGGCAGCCTTCGTCAAAATAAGTAGAGGATAGGTCGTTTGGAGAAGTGCTGAGTATAGTTATTTTGGAATAAGTCCAGTCGTTATGGAGATGGATATTCAGTGCTTTTGGAGCTTTATATTAATCCCGATTCGTGGGTTGAAATCCTGATCCCATGTTAGCTATGAACGGAAAAAGAGCATAATCGATGCAGCTCGTATACCTGAATGTCCGTTTTTTTAGCAGAAAATCACACTTTTTTTAGCAAAAGACATTAATATTTTCTTTTTTTAATGTAAAGACAGCGCTATCATTGATAAAATCATCCAGTTAAATAGACGTTGCAAAATATGTCGAATTGATTTTTTATGCTGCTTAGGTAGGACTCTGGTCAATAGTCCCTTTTTTTCGTGCCCAAAATCAGATTTTTTTCGCGAAAAAGCAGCTAAAAGCTGCGCCCAAAAAACACAAGACCCTTTATTTTAAAAGGGAACTGAGCATTTTAGGATATGATTATATGAGACTATTGGTGGACTTTCTCACAAAGTTCATAAAACGCTTTCAATTATCAGAATATTTAATTTTGACAGTGGAAAAACGCAGGTTTATATCCTACTATTCGCATCAATTAGGATTACGTACTTATGAAAACAGTCATGAAAATGAGTAAGATTGTCTAATCGACACCATGTCTTTATTCCCTCAAGAATTAGCAATGATTGTGTCATACTAGAGTGCAACAGAGAATAGGTGAATCGCAAAATTCAAAGTGAGCATATGATCTGATGAATGGAGGTTTCAGAGATGAACATTTCAAATCAGGAGCAGAAGCGAATAAGGCTGAAGCAATTTTTGAAAATACTATCCGAGGATCCTTCTCTATTACAAAAAACTGATCACGGGGAAGCAAGGCCGCTGTCTGAGCTTCTTATGGCAACAGGATGCCGGCTCTGCAATGAGCCTATCGATATGGCGGAGCTTATGTCTCAATTGCTTGGCAAGCTCGGCTTGAAAGCCTGTTCTACAGAAATGATGGAGTACATCATGAACGGTGGAACGGTCGATGATTTTATGAATACAGCCCAATAATAGGTTCCGTCCTTATCATAGAAATTCATGCGAGTGGATTTCACTGTTCATCAACGATGCCCAAAAGGTCGCGTTTTGAATAATTAAAAAATTTTAATATTCATTAAGAATAATTAATGATTCATGTAGGGACGGATGACTACGAGTAACGGAGGAAATCATTTGGAATTGAAACAGTATTGGCTCATCGTAAAAAGAAGGCTTCTAATGATTACTTTAATCATTACCGTCAGCTGTCTAACCATAGGCATTTACTCCAGCTACTTTATCAAGCCACAGTATGAAGCATCCGCTAAATTAATCGTCAATCAATATAAGGACAGCAGCTCGCTGCTGCCAAGCATCGATGTTGGGGCGATTAACACCACGATTGGACTGATTAAAACCTATAAAGAAATTTTGAGAACCCCGCGAATGATGAAAAAGGTAGTAAAGCAATATCCAGACCTTGGAGTTACGTATAGCGAGCTCATCGGAAAGGTGAGTGTAAGCTCGGTAAATGAAACGCAGGTCATGTCTATATCTGTACGGGACGATTCTTATGAGCAAGCGGCTTTAATCGCTAACGCAGTGGCTATCGTATTTCAGAAATCGGTGCCCGAGCTGATGAAGGTTGACAATGTCTCGGTACTCGACCAAGCCGATCCGAAAGAGTATCACGGGCCGGTAGCGCCGAATGCAAAGATGAATATTGCCGTTGCGTTCATGCTGGCTTTGATGGTTGGCGTAGGAATTTCCTTCCTGCTCGATTATTTGGATGACACGGTAAAAACAGAGGAGGATATTGAAGCGCTGCTGGACGTACCGGTGCTGACATCGATTCCGATGTTTGAAGAGCGTGATTCATTGGACAGAAGCAGCAATGCTTCATCATCGAAATTAGCGGGGAGGGAACAAAATGTCTCGTTTGATTCCTAAATGGAACCTGATTACGGAGTTAAATCCAAAATCGCCAATATCGGAAGGCTACCGCATGCTGCGAACGAATATCGAGTTCTCGACTATCAATCAGAAGCTGCAAATCATTATGGTCACCTCGTCCAAGCCGAGTGAAGGAAAGAGTACAACCTGTGCCAATATGGCTGTCGCGTTTGCTCAGGCTAACAAAAAGGTGCTGCTGATCGATGCAGATTTGCGCAAGCCGTCCCAGCATCACATATTCGGAAAGTCCAATCGAAGCGGAATAACGACGGCTCTATTAAACCAACTAGAGCTGAAGGATATTATTCAGTATACGAACACGGATAATCTGTCCATTATACAGGCGGGGCCAACACCTCCTAATCCTTCAGAGCTGCTCTCATCAGAGCCAATGGCGAATCTTCTGAAGCAGGCGAGAGAGCAGTTCGATATGATCATCGTCGACACTCCGCCTATTATGTCAGTGACTGATGCTCAAATTGTTGCTGTTCAAAGCGATGGAGTCGTGCTCGTCGTTGATTCAGGCAAGGTGAAGAAGGATGTCGTTCTTAAGGCGAAGGCGTCGCTTGATCATGTCAAAGCAAAGCTTATCGGTGTCGTACTTAACAAAATTAATCGTAATCATTCAGATATCTATTCCTACTACTACGGGGAGAAGAGCGACGCATAAACTCGTTTTCTCTATCGCTGGAAGGGTCGTATAGATTAGGTAATGTCTCCTGCACCTCTATCACCGGAGGCACTCGGTCATGCTGTGGGTCAGCCGACCTTAGACGTTAATCGTCAAGGGTGTGACGTGAGGAGGGGTTAGATGCCCTTATTTTAAATATAGGAAAGTTTAAAAAAATATATAGGATAGGGTGATGTCAGATGAAAAAAGTGAGAAAAGCAATTATTCCAGCGGCTGGACTCGGTACACGTTTTTTGCCAGCCACGAAAGCGATGCCTAAAGAAATGCTTCCTATTGTCGACAAGCCTACTATTCAATACATTGTTGAGGAAGCGATTGAATCAGGCGTTGAGGATATTATCGTCGTGACAGGCAAGGGGAAAAGGGCGATCGAGGATCATTTCGATATCGCGTTTGAGCTTGAGCATATTTTAGAGGAAAAAGGAAAGCTCGATATATTGGAAAAGGTAAGAAAATCATCAAACGTAAACCTTCATTATATTCGGCAAAAAGAGGCCAAAGGGCTTGGACATGCGGTATGGTGCGCAAGAAACTTTATTGGCGATGAGCCGTTCGCTGTTCTGCTTGGCGACGATATCGTAGAGGCTGAGGTGCCCTGCACAAGGCAGCTCATTGAGCAATATGAACGGACGGGACGTTCGGTCATCGGCGTTCAGACCGTGGGCGTAGATCAGACGCATCGTTACGGAATCGTTGATCCAGGCCAGCGAGTAAACAATCTTTATGAGGTTAACCGCTTCGTAGAGAAGCCGCCGCAAGGCCAAGCGCCATCGAATCTAGCCATTATGGGAAGATACGTGCTGACGCCTGATATATTCGAATATCTAGGTAAGCATGAGCTCGGCGCGGGAGGCGAAATCCAGCTTACCGATGCGATTCAGAAGCTTAACGTCGATAAAGGCGTTTATGCCTTTGACTTCCAAGGCATTCGTTATGATGTTGGTGAGAAGCTTGGTTTTATTATGACGACGATTGATTTTGCGCTTAGAAATAACGAGCTGAAGCATCAATTGATGTCCGAGCTTGAGGAATTAATGGAGCGTGAGCTTGCGAAGAAGCTGTTAGTTGGAAGGGGTGAGAGGATATGACCCCTCCACAATATAAGGATGAAGCAGTGATAGGAGTTACGGATTATTATCGGGAACGCGGCAATCACAATGAGATTAGCGTTTATTCGATTATGAAGCGTGCCATTGATATTACCGGTTCGTTATTTGGTTTAATGCTGCTAAGCCCGTTATTTGTCATTATAGCAATCCTTATTAAGTGGGAGGACCCGAAAGGCTCTGTATTCTTCTATCAGACGAGAATTGGCAAGGATGAGAAGCCATTCCGTATGTACAAATTCCGCTCGATGCTGACAGGCGCTGAGGATAAGCTGAAGGAGCTGCTCGCTCAGAACGAGATTAGCGGCGCAATGTTCAAGATGAAGGATGATCCACGGATTACGAAGATCGGCAAGCTTATACGCAAAACGAGCATAGACGAGCTGCCACAGCTGCTGAACGTGCTTAGAGGTGAAATGTCGTTAGTGGGGCCAAGACCCCCGCTTTCCAGAGAAGTGGCAGAATATACGGAGTATGACAAGCAGCGCTTGTCCATTACGCCGGGCTGCACAGGTCTATGGCAGGTGAGCGGCAGAAACAATCTCAGCTTCAAGCAGATGGTTGAGCTGGATCTGGCTTATATCGAGCAAAGATGCATCTGGTTCGATATTAAAATCATGTTCAGAACAGTCAAAGCTGTCGTCGCTTCACAAGACGCTTATTGAGAAGCCTATGCTTACGAAGTCAGTTTTGCTACGCAAAACTTAAAGCCTATGCTTACGATGCTAGTTTTGCTACGCAAAACTTTAGGAGTTGATGAAAACTATGGCAAGAGTCCTGCATATATCGGAGTTCACTAAGGGAGGCATTGAAACCCATCTAAATGAAGTGCTGAGCTACCAATCGGGCCGACATGATATTTATCTTATGGCTTCCGAGCAGAACTCAAGCGCTGAAACGCTGCAAATTAGCAGGGATCGCTTGCAGCTCTATCCGTATAAGCGGAAGCCCGCATACTTTGTACGAGCGATCAAAGCTATTCATCGCAAGGTAAACGAGTTTAAGCCGGATATCGTTCATGTTCATGGCACGTTCGCAGGAGTTTTCCTGCGGACGTTGTTTTTTTTCAAGCGCCAACGACCGGTTGTTATTTACAATGCGCACGGCTGGGCCTTCCTCATGGATACAAAGCCGTGGAAGCAGCGCGCCTTCGCTTTCGTGGAGAAGGTGCTGGCGCTTCGCACCGACTATATTATCAATATCTCGAAGCATGAGTACGAGATGGCGATGCGGTATGGGCTGCCAGCTAAGAAGTCAGGCGTTGTGTATAACGGAGTTTCCGATACGATTGCTTCTAGCAGGCCGCCTTTTGCCACCCAGCCAGACAAAATTAATTTGCTGTATGTCGGGCGTTTTGACCGTCAGAAGGGGTTTGATCTTCTTCTGGAGGTGTTCAATGAGCATCATTTCGCGAACGTCCAACTTTATCTGGTCGGCGATACGGTGCTGGAGGAGGTCAGCTATATTTTTCCCGAAAATACAGTCAAGCTGGGCTGGGTGAACAACTCCGAGATTGATCATTATATGAGAGGCTGTGACGCTGTTATTATTCCGTCGCGCTGGGAAGGCTTTGGCATCGTCGCTATTGAGGCACTGCGCAACAAGAAGCCAGTCATTGCCAGCAATCGGGGAGCGCTGCCGGAAATTGTGAGCAATGGCTTGAATGGCTATATTTTTGATTTTGAGAATAAGCAGGAGCTGGCGGACATCATCAAGCGGCTGGATAAGTCCAGTCTAAAGGAGATGGGCCAGGCGGGATATGATATTTTCGAGCAAAAATTTCATTCGAATCAAATGAACGACCAAATCGAACGGTTATATGAGGCTGCACTGCAGAAAAGGAGCGAAGATAGTGAAGGAAGTGAAGAAAGAACAGCTCTTTCTAGCGATTTATCTTAGCCTGCTGCTCGTACTAACCGTGTATCAGGATTTTCCGTTGGTAAATATGATTGGCGAAATTGGCAGAACCCCTATTATTTTGATGCTTCCGATATTTGTATTTTGCGAGATCGCGCTGCTTGCGAGGCATAAGCGAGTGACACATGGCTCGATGCTTCAAAAATATATGCTCGGCTTTATTCTTTATTTAAGCTTTATTACGATCGCGTATTTGCTAGTGCAGTTTCTACAAGGCAGCTACAGCTTCGGCTCAGAGAGCTTGCTTGGCAAAGGGATAAAGGTGCTGGTTTATTTTGTGCTGATATTGCTTTATATCCGGCATATGCAGCTCGTTTTTGCCAGTATCAAAAGCTTTAAGCTGCTGTACAGCTGTTTTTTTGCCGTGATTACACTGCTTTTGCTCATTATGATTTTAGAGCTTGCGAGCATGCCAAATGCTTTTACTTATTTGCACTCAGGAAGCAATCCATACTGGCGAGTGAGGCTATTGACCTCAGAGAGCAGCACAACAGGCTCCATCGTTGTAGTGTATGCGGCCATATTCGTATATTTAACGAAATATTTGAACAGCCTCGCTAGGACGCTGTCAATCATTTATGCTTCCAGCTTCTTTTTATTTTATTTGTTCGTTACCGGCTCTAAGGGCTTTATGATCATCTGTTTGCTGACGCTTGTCGTTACCATGATCAAATTTCTGGATTTTCGCAAAAAGAAAAACTTTATATTGCTCGTTTCAGTCGTTCTGGCCATGTATATGTTCATCACGAATTTTTCTGCGGGGCTGGTCAGTTCGTTTAGTAATGACATCGAAAACTACACATCCTCCTATACGCGAATGGGAACGATCATTATTGCGCTAATTACTGTCTTTCATAACCCATTGGGGGTGGGCACAGGAGCCTATCTCATGTATTTCGATAAATATGTGAATGACTCGATTAGTATGATGTCTCATTTCTATTACAATCTGTTTGGCATCAGCCAAATAAACGCGGGGGAGCTGTTGCAATATTCGGGCTCGGATAAAAACTTGGGCGTCAAATCGGGTTTTTTCCAGTGGGTCATGTTCGGAGGTCTCTTTGCAGTCGTCTTCTTCTTTCTATTGGCTAAAAATTTGATTATTAAAGTGAAGTCCAGCTTTATTCTTTTTCTAGCTCTTATTTTTATATTGTTTTCCATGCTGCTCGTTTCATTAGAAATTAAATACGAGGTTTGGCTTCTATTTGCTTTTATTAGTCTCTTTCTTGGCAAAAACGAATTAAACGAATCGATTAGATCGGAGGCGGCCAAATGAAAATGCTAGTTGTGTGCAGTGATTTCCCATATCCCGCCGACCATGGCGGAAGAGTTGACACCTGGGGCAGAATCAAGGTTTTAGCGGAGCTAGGGTGGAAGCTGCATCTGCTTGTTTGCGGCAAGCAGCAGCCATCGAAGGAGGAAATGGCTGCCGTTTATGAATATGTGGAGGAGATCACGCTCTGTGATCGAAGAAGCAAGCTGGCGGATCTGCTTCATGTAGTACCGATGCAGGTGCGCTCGCGAAGCGGGCTGCAGCATGTTGAGCTGGCTGGTGATTATGATTATGTGCTGCTTGAGGGCGACTACGTTTATCCGATTTTGCAAAATCCGAAGATCAAGCATCAAACGGCCATTCTACGCGTGCATAACGATGAGGCTGTTTATTTTAAGGCATTAGCGAGAAGCACCAAAAACGTCGTCCATAAAATGTATTACCACATGGAAAGCAGCAAATTTAATGTTTTGCAAAAAAGAATGCTGGAGAAGGTCGACAAATATTTGTTTATATCGAGCAAAGAGTTCGAAATCTTTCAGAAGCAAAATCCTTCCGCCAAAAGCTTGTTTTTACCCCCGCCGGTGACGAATGGGGATTTCGAGGCGAGTGATTTTCAAAGCAAGCATGTCGTATTTATTGGATCATTATTTATGCCGAATAATCGTGAGGCGATTCAGTGGTACTTAGCGCATATTCATCCACTGATGCTGAAGGAGCCGGATTATAAATTCATCGTAGCGGGCAACAGCAGGAAACAGAGTCTTAGCTGGCTGGAGGGCTACGATATGACGAATGTGGTCGTATATGATACGCCAAAAACTTTGGACGATATTTATAAACAGGGGTATTTATTCGTTAATCCGATGCAGAACGGAGCGGGCGTCAAGCTGAAGACGATTGAAGCGATTCAGAACGGCCTGCCGGTCATCTCCACCTCCATCGGCTATGAGGGGACAGGGCTTGTGGACAATGAGCATATTATGGTAGCGGATCAGCCAGAGCAATTTTATGCAAAAATAAAACTGCTGTTCGACCATCCGGAAGCTGCCAAGCTGCTGCTTGATTCATCGCAAAGCTTCCTTCGTACCCATTACAACCATAAAGAGGTGCTGAAGGAGTATATTCTCTCCTTAAACACTAGTTATCCAGTAAAGCAGGTGCTCTAATGAACAATCAGAAAATTAATGTAATGTTTGTTACCCATGCGGATAAGAAGGGCGGCGCGGAGCAAAGCCTCATTCATCTTATTAATTATTTGGACAAGGCAAAATATAAGATATTCCTGCTAAGCCCTAGAGACGCAGCCTATTTAGACGAGATTAAACCGGAATTTGTCCATTTTCCTATGCAGCTGCCAAGTATTAAGAAAAAGCTTGGTTTAGGCTATTTACAGGCCGTGCTAAAGATCAAGTCGTTCGTTCGAAAAAATCAAATCGATATCGTTCATGCCAATGGCTGGCGAGCACCATGGTATACCGCGCCGCTTAAGCTGCTATCGAGCTGCAAGCTGGTCTGGCATCACCGCGATCATACGCATTTGCGTATGTTTAACCAGGTGCTGCCTCGTTTTTTCGATCAAGTCATTTGCATCTCGCATTTTGTAGCGGATTCGATTCAGGGCAGCAATAAGACGATTATTTATAACGGCGTTGATCCGGAGACTGCGCTTACGCTGAAGAGCCGCAGCTTTATGGAGGATGATACGCTGGTCATAGGCACGTTCGGCCGCATCGTGGAATGGAAAAGGTATCATCTTATGATTGAGGCAGTCAAAAAATTGGCTGACAGCAACCGCAGCAATTGGAAGCTGCTCATCGTCGGGGATACCTCGGTGGATGGTTCGGACGACTATTACAACGAGATGATCAAGAAGGTGCTCTCCTATGGGCTGGAGCATCATGTCGTATTTTACGGCTACAGCAAAAAACCTCTCGATGTGATGAAGGAATGTGATTTAACGATCAATTTCTCGCTTAACGAGCCCTTCGGCAGAGTCATCATTGAATCGATGCTCGCACAAACGCCTGTAATTGTAGCAGATTCGGGCGGAGCGCCTGAAATCATACATCATACGAAAGGCGGCTTCATCGTCAAGGATGGCGATGTAGAAGAGCTGTATCAGACGATTCAGCGCGTGTATGACAAAACGGTTGATCATCAGGAGCTAGCAGTCAGCGGGTATGTGAGTGTGATGAAGGATTTTAACATGAATACCATTGCGAGGAAGGTGGAATCCACCTACAGCCAATTGCTTGTGTCAAGCATGAAGCCTAAAGCGGCGGAGATGAGCAGATGAGTATTGCCTACAATAAAATCAGCTTCGGAAAGCTGCTTGCAGTATTGAAGGGTGCAGCGGTGCTGCCGATTAAGACGAGCACAGTTGGGCGGCTGGGCAGAATTTCAGGCAAGCTAACGATAAGAAATAAGGGACGGTTCTATGTGGGTCAAAATGTTTCTTTTCACGCGAAGCCGCTGCCTTCTTCGGTTTCCGTAGAGAAGCAGGCAGAGCTCTGGGTAGGCGATAATGTGTTTTTTAATTATGGCCTCGATATTGGCTGTACCCAATCAATTCGGATTGGCAGCAATACGATTATTGGGCCGATGGTCAATATTATCGATACAAATTTCCATCCGGTTGATATGGAGGATCGGTCGCGAAGCAAAAACATTGTCATTTCAGATAATGTGTGGATCGGACGCGGAGCCGTTATTTTGCCAGGCGTAACGATCGGCGCGAATTCAGTCATTGCAGCGGGAAGCATCGTAACTCGGGATATTCCAGCTAATGTGCTGGCAGGAGGAACGCCAGCCAAAGTCATACGCGAGCTTCAGATCGGGAAGGATTGGATTCGCAGATATAACTAATGAAGCAAGCCGCAGCGATTAAGGTCAGGCTAGGGAGCGTTGAACGATGAAAGTATGGATGTGGCCAAAATCGAGCGAGTTGAATTTTTACAATGATTTGCTTACAAATTCGCTTTGCGACGAGGGCATAGAGGTTAAAGATTTACAGCATGGGAAGTTGATGCTGCAGGTCGGCGGGGCGAGACCAGGCGATATCGTCCATATTCACTGGATGCATCATGCCTATCAGAATGCCAGCCTGCCGGTGTTCCTCGTGAAATCGTTCATTTTGATCATGACGATGCTTTATTTGAAGGTGCGGCGGGTGCAATTGGTATGGACGATTCATAATTTATACCCGCATCACGTGAAATACAAGCGTATGGAGCGGTTCATGCGGACGGTCATTTGCAAGTTTTGCAGCAAGCTGCTGGTCGCCTCTGAATCGATTAAACGCAAGGTGATGGCGGAGTTTGACGTTCCGGCAAGCAAGCTTGTTGTCGTTAAGCATGGTCATTATTTAGGCGTGTATAAGTCGAAGGGGCTTAATTGCAGACAGGCTTATGGCATTAGCGAGGATGCGGATATTTATTTATTCCTTGGCGCAATTCAAGCCTATAAGGGGGTTAAGGATTTAATCGAGGCGTTTAATGCGATTAAGACGAGACGCTCCTATCTGATCATTGCGGGCAAAGCGGATAAGCATATGGAAGCTTACTTGAAGCAAGTGGAGAACAAGGAAAACATTATTCTTGATATACGCTTCATACCGAATGAGGAGGTAGCCGATCTTATTAGCTCGGTCGATGTGATGGTAATGCCCTACAAGGAAATTACGACGTCGGGCTCGGCCATTCTTGGCCTCTCGTTCAGGAAGCTGATTGTGATGCCGGACAATGATTTTATCGATGAATATTTCAAGGAGGATATGGTCGTCCGCTACAATCCAAGCGAGGATAACGGCCTATCGAATGCGATGAAAGCAGCCTTGAATGTGAAGCGGGAGCAAAGAACACCTCCGTATGAAGAGGTGCTGAAGGAGCTCGAATGGAGCGCAATCGCGCGGAAGATCAAAAACGTTTACCAAGGATGGGGATGAAGGATGAAGGTAACGGTAGCCATCTGCACCCATAATAGGGCCAAGGATACGGGAGAGGCGATTGAGAGCGTGCTGGCTCAAAGCTTCGCGCCGGAGCAAATTGAAACGGTTGTGATCGACAATCGTTCCACCGATAATACCGCTGAAGTAGTCGGCAAGCTGGCAGAGCTTCATGGCTCAAGGGTGCGTTATATTCACGAGAGCAAGCTTGGCTTATCGGTTGCCCGCAATCGAGCGATTCGAGAGGCAAAGGGCGAATTCATCCTTTTTCTAGATGATGATGCGCTGGCGTCTCGTCACTGGGTGCAGCATATTGTGGACGTCTTTGAAAGCGATGCGGCGATTGGCTGCGTTGGCGGAAAAATCGATCCGATCTGGGAGGCGGCTGAGCCGGATTGGATTCCGGAGGAGCATCGGTCGGTGTTTACTATACTTGATTATGCTAGTGGAATAACGGAGATGCCGGCGCCAGCGATCCCATATGGAGCGAACGTTGCTTTCCGGGCAAGCGTATTTCAGCATTACAAGCCGTTCCGCGAGGATCTCGGGCGTGTTGGCACGAATCTGCTTTCGAGCGAGGAGAGCGAGCTGATTGCGAGGATACGTGAGCGATATAAGGTATTCTACACACCGCTTGCCTCCGTTCAGCACAAAATTGCAAAGGAACGAACGACTAAAAAGTGGTTTTTGAAGCGGATTTTTTGGCAGGGCGTCAGCGACGCGGTCAAGCGGCAGGATCGAAGCTTGTTTGCTATCGTGAAGCATGTCATTCGTATGGTGCAGGCGATTGGATCATCCTTGCTGACGATCTTTTTTTTCAAAAAATTTATCCGCCAGGTTGTGAAAATATGTTACCGCAACGGATCGCTTGTCGGCATCCTGCGTTACAACGGTAGGGGTTGACATCAAGTTATGGCACAGCTCGCGATTTCTAAAGCGTGGAGGGGAAACGGCCTCGTTCAAACAATTATGCGCACAAGCGCAACGAATCTTCTTGTCATGGTCATCAGTACACTGACCTCGATCGTAACGGCACGCATGTTCGGCGTCGTTGGCAAGGGAGAGTTTTCCGCTATCTTGTTTTGGCCGACGCTGCTCGCGGGTCTTGTTTCGTTTGGACTGCCCACCTCGCTTATCTATAATATGAAGCAAAACAAAGGCAGCGGCAGCGATTTTGTTAGAGCGGGCTTTCTTTTCCAAATACCGGTCAGCATCATTGTAGGTGTCATTGCATGGATAGGGCTGCCTATATGGCTTGGCAACTATCCAGCCGGCATCGTTCAAATTGCGAGATGGTATACGGTGCTTATGCTGCCAATTTTGCTAGCAGTTAATTTAATATCTGCGCTTGCGCAAAGTACGGGCAAATTCAATATTTACAATGGTGTGCGTTTGTATGTGCCGCTCTGTAATCTAGTCGGGCTGATGGCACTTTGGGCTTTGGGCGATTTAAGCTTGCATACTGCCTCCCTTGTCTTTCTTATTACTAGCGTACTCGTTATATCGTGGTCCCTATACAGCATAAGGGACGAACTGCGAATGAATTGGTTCAAGGGACTCGGCAACAAGCTGGCGGCTAAAGCGCTATTCGGCTATGGCGGCAAAGTGTTCGGAGTGGAGCTGCTTGGCACGCTGTATTCACAATTCGATAAAATCATTATTTTATCCATGCTGACCGCCCGCGAGCTAGGGCTCTACACAGTTGTCTATGCGCTCTCGCGTGTGTTCAATGTTGTTCAGATGGCGATTACGAATGTCGTGTTTCCGAAAGTAACAGGTATGGAAAAGTCAGCGATTATCGCAACGGTTGGCCGCGCATTTCGGCTATCGATGCTGCTGATGACGATTGTCGTTATTCCGAGCATGTTCATCGGTCGTTTTCTGATGGGGATTTTGTTCGGAGCACCGTTTCTCGAAGCAAGCGGAGCCTTCTATCTACTGTCCATTGAATGTATTCTCGGTGGCGGCTCGTGGATTCTTGCCTCCTCGTTCAATGCCATGGGGCGGCCAGGGCTTGTGCTCGTTCGCCAGCTTATCGCTTTGGCGGCAACGATTGGATTGTTTTTCGTATTCACACCGCTATACGGACTGAACGGTATCGCGCTCGCTTTATTGATCGGTGCCGTTATTCGCTTGGTGGTGACGATTGCGGCGATGCGGATTGTTTTTCATGTAGGGCTGAGAGGCATGCTGTTTGATAAAAATGATTTTCGCTTTCTACTGGAACGTTTGAAAGCCAAAAAACAACGTAAAGGAGCGCGCTGATATGCAAGTGGAATCGAACGTACACCCGATGGAGGGACTGAAAAATCAGCTTCTCCAAATTTTGAAGGTGATCCCGCCAGGCTCAAGCATTTATTACATTGATTATCCTGTCTATAACAATGGCGGTGATTTGCTCATTATGAAAGGGGCGGAGGCGTTCTTCAAAGACAATCATATCCGCGTAGCTGCGCGCTACAGCGTCCTTGATTTTCCAGATAAGCTGAGCATTCCTAAGGATCATATCATCGCCTTGCAGGGTGGAGGGAACTTCGGAGATTTGTACCCGGTCCATCAGAGGCTGAGGGAGAAAATCGTTGCAGACTATCCGCATCATCGTATCGTATTGCTGCCGCAGACGATCTTCTTCGAGAAGGATGAGGAATACGACCGAACGGCGAAAATCTTTAACGCTCATAAGGATGTCCATCTCTTCGTAAGGGACACGCTATCCTATGGTTTGGCTGCTCAAAAGTTTCGTAATTGCTGCGTGTATTTGTCGCCTGATATGGCACATCAGCTGTGGCCGATTATGGCTAAGAGCCAGCCTGGCAAGGAGCTGCTTTGCTTCTTCCGAACGGACATTGAGAAGACGAGTGAGCAAGAGAGCTTTGAAGCGGCGGGACAGGGCGATTATTTGGACTGGGCCTCGCTCTACAATCGCGTCGAGAAAAAGTCGATCAAGATGATCGGGCAAATGATGGCGAAAAGCGGCGTTCCGCTGCCGATGCAGGCAATCTGGGGCAAATATTCCGATTATCTCGTGGATAAGGCGGTCAAGCGCTTTAGTGGATACCGCGTCGTGCAAACCTCGCGGCTGCATGGCCATATTTTATCCTGCTTGATGGACAAGCCCAATACGCTGCTCGATAACTCATACGGTAAAAATTCAAATTACTATAATACATGGACCAGCAGCATCAAGTCGGCTCAGCTAGTGGTGAAGAAGTAGTCGAATGTCTATCGTACACCGCGCAGCAGGACTTAACATATGCATCCGAAGTAAGTTTGTGCTGCGCAGAATCCCGATGAAGTACCGCTTCACAAAAACTTAGCATATTATGCTAACGAAGCAAGTTTGTGCTGCGAAGAATCTCGATGAAGTACTGCTTCACAAAAACTTAAGCATATGCTTTCGAAGTAAGTTTTTGTTGCGAAGAATCTCGATGAAGTACTGCTTCACAAAAACTTAAGCATATGCTTTCGAAGTAAGTTTTTGTTGCGAAGAATCTCGTTGAAGTACTGCTTCACAAAAACTTAAGCATATGCTTTCGAAGTAAGTTTTTGTCGCGAAGAATCTCGTTGAAGTACTGCTTCACAAAAACTTTTTAGGAGGAATCAGAATGAAGATTGTTCTTTTATCAGGGGGCTCGGGCAAGCGCCTGTGGCCGTTGTCGAACGAGTCTCGCTCTAAGCAGTTTTTGAAGGTGCTCAAAAATGCCGAAGGCGAGCACGAATCGATGGTTCAGCGCGTATGGGGACAAATTACGAATTCGGGCCTGCGCGAACATGCTTACATCGCAACGAGCAAGCCGCAGGTTGATATGATTTATAGCCAGCTTGGAAGCGAGATAGAGGTCATTGTAGAGCCGGAACGCAGAGACACCTTCCCAGCGATTGCACTCGCGGCTACCTACTTATATTCGGTGCAGGGTGTGAGCCTGAACGAGACAGTCGTTGTCATGCCGGTTGACCCTTACGTTCACGAATCCTTCTTTCATAAAATGAAAGAGCTTGAGCTGGTGCTAAATGAATCCGGCGCGGATTTGGCGCTGATGGGCGTTAAGCCGACCTACCCTTCTGAAAAATACGGCTATATCGTGCCGGAGCTTGCCTCTGAGGCAGGTGAGTCCTACGTCAATGTACACAGCTTTAGAGAAAAGCCCCGTGAGGAAGAAGCGGTAGCCATGATCGAGCAGGCTGCGCTTTGGAACTGCGGGGTTTTTGCATTCAAGCTGGATTTTCTCATCAATATTCTAATTGCGAATGAGCTTCCGATCCAATATGACGAAATGCTGAAGCAATACGACAAGCTGCCAAAGAACAGCTTTGACTATGAAATCGTAGAAAAATCCAATCATATCGTGGCGCTCCCATACGAGGGAGAGTGGAAGGATCTTGGTACATGGAACACGCTGACGGAGGAGATTGAAACGCCGCTCATTGGCAAAGGGATCATTACTAGCGGCTCCATCAATACGCATGTTATTAATGAGCTGGATATTCCGATTACTTTGCTCAATGTATCCAATGTTGTTGTTGCAGCGAGTCCCGATGGAATCTTGGTGTCTGACAAAGCATCAAGTCCAATGATCAAGGAGATTATGAAGCATTCGGATCAGCGTCCCATGTATGAGGAGAGGCGTTGGGGCCGTTACCGTGTGCTTGATTACTTGAAATATCCAAATGGCAATGAAGTGCTGACCAAGCGGATCTGCGTCGCGGCTGGCTTGAATTTAAGCTATCAGTATCACCTGCTTAGAGATGAGGTTTGGACGATTGTATCCGGCGAGGGAGTTATGGTGCTGAATGGCCAAAGCTTCAAGGTGCAAGCAGGTGATGTGCTGACGATTAAGAAAGAAAGTTTGCATAGCCTGCGTGCGGAGACGGAAATGGACATTATCGAAATCCAGACAGGAACGGAGCTAATTGAAGAGGATATTGTCCGTCTTGCCTTCGATTGGAATGAGATTTTGCAATTATGCACCGTATAAATTAAACATTCGATGAAGGAGAGATTAGCATGAATATTACGGTGATTGGAACCGGCTATGTCGGTCTCGTATCGGGCATCTGCTATGCGGAGCTAGGCAACCGGGTGATCTGTGTAGACAAGGACGCTCGCAAGATCGAGACTTTAAATGCCGGCGGTATTCCGATCTACGAGCCGGGCCTGAAGGATCTTGCGAACGCGAATCGAGCGGCGGGAATGTTGACCTTCACGACCGACTTGCCAAGCGCGGTACGTCAATCGGACATTATTATCTTGGCGGTTGGCACGCCGCCGCTGCCAAATGGAGAAGCGAATCTTTCTTATATTAATCAAGCTGCGATCGAGATTGCAGAAGTAATGAACGGATATAAAATAATAGCGGTAAAAAGCACCGTTCCCGTCGGGACGAATGAGCGGCTGGCAGAGCTGATCAGCTCGCACACAAGCGAGCGCTTTGACAGTATTTCGCTGCCGGAGTTTTTGCGCGAGGGCTCGGCGATACAAGATACGATGAATCCCGATCGCATTATTATTGGAGCCAGCTCGCAAAGCGCGGCGGATATTATGGTTCTGCTTCATATCCCCTTGACCGAGCAAATTATCGTGACAGATATTCGCAGCGCGGAAATGATTAAATATGCGTCCAATGCATTTCTAGCAACAAAAATATCATTCATTAACGAGATTGCCAACATTTGCGAGAAGGTTGGCGCAGATGTGACGAAGGTTGCGGAAGGAATGGGCTATGACAAGCGAATCGGCTCCTCATTCCTCAAAGCCGGTATCGGCTATGGCGGCTCCTGCTTCCCTAAGGATACGAGCGCGTTGATCCAAATTGCTGGACATGTTGATTATGAATTTAAGCTTCTGCGTTCCGTTGTTGAGGTCAATCAGGATCAGCGATTCAACGTCATCCGCAAGCTGGAGACGATCTTTGGCGGCGAGCTGCATGGCAGGACAATTGCGATTTGGGGGCTTGCCTTCAAGCCGAATACCGATGATGTACGTGACTCGCCCGCGGTGGAAATCATTCAGCATTTGCTCGATAACGGTGTAAAGGTAAAAGCATATGACCCGATTGCTATGGAGAATTTTCGTATAATCCATGGAATTAGCGGTGTCGAGTGGTGTACAGAAGCGATGGCAGCAGCTAGCGATGCGGATGCAGTTTGCTTGCTAACGGAGTGGGAGGAATTTTCGAAAATCGATTTGAACCTTTTGCAGAAGGTGTTAAAAAGCCCGATTCTCATTGACGGTCGCAACGTGTTCGATGAGAAGGATCTGCTTGGTACGGAGTTTGTTTATTATTCTGTCGGCCGCCCTAGCCTGAATCAAGGCGTGAAGCAGCAAATGCCTATTCTACAATTTTAGACCAACTTAAAACTAGAGGTGATCGAGATGACATTTAGAAAAAAAGTAACATTGTCTGCATTGGCATTTTCCATGTTAACCGCATCATTAGGTGGATTTCCGCTTAGCCAGAAGGGGCTGGCGGAGAAGCTCGGATTCAGCGAATCGGTATATGCTGCAGAGACGGAGCTGCCGTCCAGCATATTTTTGGAGCGTATGAATGGTCTGCACGCAGCGCTTGCAGCAGGTGATCCCACAGATCGACAAGAGGTTAGAAATTTACGCGATGAAATCGCGGGTCTGGATGCAGCGACAAATCAGCAGCTCATTGATCCCATCTGGAAGAAGATCAGCGCCAAGCTGCCAGAGACTGCTGATCAAGCGGAGCTGAAGGCAAGCCTATTCCAATTATTAAAAGATGTTGGCTCCTTCCGTTATGATCCTACGGCCTCCGATTTGGAGGCTATTCGCACGAACCCTGAATACCGCGCAACGTTAAAGACCATCGCAGCCGCAGGCGGTGATGAAAATATTAAGCTTGATGATTTTCTCGTATTTATGTTTGGCGACGGCGGCAGCCGCAAGGGGGTCGAAGGTACAATCGGCAGCTTGCTTGCCGCAAAATCCCCGACAGAGCTAGTTTTGCTGCTCAGCAATAAGCAGGGCCTAATGACGGTCATGCTGCAGGCGACGGAGCAACTGCTGGGAGAAACGGGCAGCTACAAGTTCAGCTCTATTTTGAAAAACTTAGGCGTGACCTCACAGGATGTACAATCAACCGTGCTAAGCTTTCAAGCGAAGCTGAAGCATGATGAGCCCGCTATGAGTGCGATGACCGTAGCGTACATACGCTCAGCAGCGAAGTCCAGTGTAAAAATAAATGATGACGGACGTGTACATACCTACAGCTTGAATGTTTATGGAGCTTATATTTTGCCAGCCGTATTGCAGTGGTCAAAGCTTTCCGGTGATGACAATGTGACGGTATTGAAGACTGGCGTCGTTACCATTCCGGATGAGGCATCCAGCGGCACTGCCATTATCCAAGCGAAGCTGGTGAATCCATACGGAGGAGCGGCTAAAGTTATTTTTGAGCAAGAGGTAACCCTAAAAGCGGCTGGCACACAGGAAACCGAGTTTCCCGCAGCGCCATTTCTTGAGCGGTTGAATAAGCTTCATGGGGCGCTTGCTGCTGGAGATCCGGCGGATCTAGCCGCAGTTCGCAACTTGCGAGACGAAATAGGCGAGCTTAATTTTACGAGGGATCAGGCGCTAATCGACCCGATTTGGACTAAGCTCTCAGCGGGGCTGCCAGCTTCTGCGGACAAGGACAAGCTGAAGGCGAGCCTATTCAATTTGATCAAAGAGGTCAGTGGCATTCCATATGAATCTGGGGCTTCAAGCTTAGAGGCTATCCGAGCGAACGCTGAATACCGCGCAGCAATGAAGGCGCTTGGCGCTGCTGGAGGCGAGGCGGGCTTCGTTGTTGATGATCTTCTGCTCTTTATGTTTGGTGATGGCAGCACGCGACCAGGTGTTGAAGGTACGATCAGACAGCAGCTTGCGGGTATGTCATCCACAGAGCTGCTCCGCTTGTTAGGAGATAAACAAGCGACTGCAGCGATGCTGCTTCAGACGATTGAGCAGCTGCTTGCCGAAACGGGTACCTATAAAGTCAGCTCGCTGCTTGGCGTTTTGGGTGTGAGCTCGAAGGAAGTGAGCGCAACGGTCGTTAACTTCCAAATGAAGCTGAAAAAGGATGAGCCGGCAATTCAGGCGCTGACGACTGCGATAATGCGAGCGGAGGCTAGCGAGACCGTGAAAGTTAGCGAGAATGGCCGGGAGCAATCCTATACTTTAAAAGTGTTTGGTGTGGATGTTCCCGCGCTGGCGCTTCGTTGGAGCAAGGTTTCTGGCAGTGAGGCTGTGAAAGTAGCGGAAAATGGCTCGGTTACACTTGCTCGCGGCGTCGCAACCGGTTCGGCTGTTATTCAGGCAGCATTCATCAATCCGTATGGTGGAGCGGCTAAAGTGATTTTTGCACAAGAGGTTACGCTCACCGCTGTCAATGGCGAGGGTGACCAATTCCCAGCAGAGCAATTTCTTGAACGAATGAACAAGCTCCATGCTTCCTTGCTTGCCGGTGATCCTCAAGACGTGAAGGATGTCCGCAGTTTGCGCGACGAGCTTGCTAAGCTTGATTTTGCTAAGGATCAAGCCCTTATCAATCCGATCTGGAACAAAATAGAAGCCAAGCTTCCGTCTTCCGTAAACAAGGTGGAGCTGAAGAAAAGCCTATTCCAATTGATTAAAGCAGTAAGCACAATTCAATATGATCCGCAGGGCAAGGAGCTTGAAGCTATACGAACGAATGCAGAGTACCGTGCAACTCTGAAGACGATAGCAGCAGCTGGCGGCGTTGCAAGCCTGACGATGGATGACTTCCTTGTGCTTATGTTTGGCGATGGTGAAGACCGTCCTGGTATTGAGGGTTCGATTCGCAATATCATTTCGGATATGAAGTCGAAGGATATCGCTCAGCTTCTCGGAAACAAAGACAAAATCAATGCGGTTCTTACAGAAGCGATGGCTAAGGTATTATCCAGTAAGCAGGATTACGCATTAAGCGAGGCGTTTTCTAATCTTGGCGTCAAATCGACAGATGTACGTGCAGTCGTTGTTAATTTTCAAAATAAGCTGAAATATGATGAGAAGGCAACAAATGCTTTAACTGTCGCATATGTCCGTTCGGAGGTCATATCCACGACTAAGGTTACTTCAAGCGGCAGGCAGCATGAATATACGTTGAAGCTGTTTGGCACAGAGCTTCCTTCGTCATATTTAAGATGGAAAAAGGTTTCTGGAAGCAAGGATGTTACGGTTGCTTACAATGGTAAAGTAACGATTCCGAAAAAGGTTGAATCAGGAACAGCCGTCATCCAAGCTACGATTATCAACCCTTACGGCGGCTCAGCCAAAGTCGTTTTCCAGCAAGAGATAACTCTGACGAACGGTGATTTTGAGGTTGATCCGAAGGAAGCGCTGAAAAAAATCGCTGATTCTTTGGATGCTAAGCTTGCCGATATTAAGAAGAAGCTGAAGGCAGCCAAGGATGATGAGCAAAAAGCACAATTGATTGTGGAGGTTGTTCAGGCTAGAAGCGAAGCTGTTAATCTGATCAACAAAGTGAATGCAACCAGTGCGCTGAAAAATAAAGCAATTAACGAAACAAAAAGTAAAGTCAACAAGCTTCTTACTACGATCATCTCTGAAATTATGCGCTCATAAGGGTTAGCCAGTCTTTCTTCTCGTAGGGGAAAGACTGGCGTTCTTTCTATTCAAATGAAAGGTGGTGTTCGCTGCATATGAGTGAGCGGCATGCACGGAAGAAACGGCGTCCAAGGTTTCGGAAGCCAGATAGGATTAATATTATTTTAGGATCGTTCACGGTTCTTTTGTTATTCGCATGGGGGGGACTGCATTGGAAAGAATCCACGCAGCAATCACTCGTCGTTAATGCAGGCAGCGCAGCGATGAATAGTCATGCTGAACTGCTGGAGGTAGGGCTCGTTGGGGACAATGCTGCCAGTACCAGCCCGCCGGGAGTGACGGAACCTATAGCGACAGATCAAGCAGATAAACCAGCGGAGCAACCCGGGGTTGAAACGACGGATCAATCGAAGAGCAGTGGGCAAAATGCTGAAGATCAAGGGGCTGAGGCTGATAAGTCTGCTGTAGAGGATAAGACGTCGCCTTCGGCACAGACAACGAAGCCCACAAGCACAGCTAAACCGAATCAAAGCTCGGGCTCAAAGCCGGGTGGATCTACAGCAGTAAAGCCAACACCGGAGACAACGGAAGTACCTGAGGCACCAGTGGTTGCAGAAACAAAGCCGCCTATCCCTGTTTCAGAAAAATACGAGCAAGAGATTGTACAAATTCAAGCGAAATGTACAACTGATATGAACGGTGTGCTCGCAGGAGCGGATGCGAGTATGAAGCAGCTGGATATGACCGATCCGTACGCATTCCAGCAACTGACGGAGAAATGGATGGATGGACTAGCTAATGCGGAGTCTGCCTGTACGACGAAGTTTAACGGAGTTATTGAAAAAGCAGCAAATGATGATGTAGATCCAGAAATAATAGAGAGCTGGGAGCAAACGTTCAGCGCTTTAATGCTGCAGCTTCAAGGTGAGTTTGAAACGAAGCTGCTTCAATTAATGGGTGGTTAGATTATTCATCCTTTGGCAGGGTACGATCACGGAGCACACGCTCAAGCAAGCTGCGAATCAGCTCTAGATCGTCCCTCTCCAGAGGAACACCGTCCCAATGAAGCTGTTCGTAGTTCAAATATTCTTTTGCATTATGATTAAGTTCGATTGGCGGCTCCGGATAGTCGGTAAGACCCAGAAGATAATCAGCAGATGTACGCAGCTTCCGCGAAATCGTCTGAATGGACTCGATTGTCGGCTGTCTGTAACCAGATTCATACCCCGCATATGTACTTTTTGCAACTCCTAAGTAATCTGCTACTTCCTGCATCGTTAGTTTTCTCTTTTTGCGCAGCAGCTTAAGACGCTTTGCGAACATCCTTATCTCCCCCCTCTCAAATATCACAAGTGTCCAATTTCATAATGAGTTTCTAAGTCGGCTAGGTAAATGTACACATAATTATACCATGTTTGACAATTGCATGTACTAGTTAGAATGTGAGCTGGATGTGAACTGTCCGATCTTTATTGTCTCAGCATGGGTTTGGGAGTGGTTGGTGTATTGGTGGAGTTGAATAAAGCCGGAGATCCTATGCGCGTTTTTGAAGGGGAGATGCTCCCAACGAGTGCTGTCCCCAACGAGTGCTGCCCCATAGTACCCTAGAACCAACCCTAGAACCAACTCTAGAAGAACCCCTCCAACAAGTCCTCCAACGTGCTCTTCCACTAACCAACTATGGTGCTATCCTGCACTTTAGCAGGATGGAAGCTGGTTTTTCGAGCTCCCACGTGTCTATGTTGCACCGCTGCACTATAGAGAGCCTTCCAGGTGCGACTTAAGCCGAAATCAGTCTATTCTAATGCAAATGTGCAGGATAGGCAGCTCGGTGAGGCTGAAAAGCGCGAAGTTACTGCAAATATGCAGGATAGCCTGCGTGCGGAGGAAGCGGCATATCGAGCTCGGAGTGAATGTACGACTATCCTAGAACTAACCCTCCAACCTATTCTGCAACACTTTCTCCAACAAGTCCTCCAACGTGCTCTTCCACTAACCAACTATGGTGCTATCCTGCACTTTAGCAGGATGGAAGCTGGTTTTTCGAGCTCCCCCGTGTCTATGTTGCACCGCTGCACTATAGAGTACCTTCCAGGTGCATCTCAAGCCGAAATCAGTCCATTCTAATGCAAATGTGCAGGATAGGCAGCTCGATGAGGCTGAAAAGCGAGAAGTTACTGTAAATGTGCAGGATAGGCAGCTCGGTGAGGCTGGAAAACGCGAAGTTAGTGCAAATGTGCAGGATAGCTTGCGTGCGGAAGAAGCGGCATATCGAGCTCGGAGTGAATGTACGACTATCCTACTTGCAGGGGGAAGCAGCGTTTCGAGCATGTACCCAATTTACGCTATAAACACAAAATAGTGATTAACATTTATATTAATAGAACAATAAAAAAGCAAATATTTATAATATACACGGAAAATTAAACAAAAATCTTGGTTTTTTATAATGTAAGCGCATTCTTAACAAAGGTACTATTAAGAGGTAAATATTTGAAATGCTAGATTAGCAAAAACGGCACGGAATATTTCACATTTTGATTACTCCAAACATGAGAGGGGAACAAACGCTTTATGAGTATCCGAATGAAAAGAAGCATGTCTTTAGCATTAGCTGTATTCATGGTTGTCTACACCATATTGGCAGGCTTGCCTGTTCAAGTTGCGAAGGCTTCACCATTGCCAGAGCCGCAGGTATGGAAGTTTGATTTTGGAGCTTTGCCTACACTAGGTGGAAACAACTCAGGAGGACCTGTTGCAGAAGGGTATATAGGCATTGCTGGTACGACACTCTATACGAGTGAGCTTGGCTACGGCTTAGATGCAGCTCAAGCTTCTCGCTATCGCGGTGGAGAAGATACAGATCATGCTGTGAATGATTTTATTTTGGGTGGAACGGGTATACCCGTTGTTTTTAAAGCAGACATTCCTAATGGCAATTACAAGGTAACGATATATTCGGGCGATCTTCTCGCAGGCACCTCTACCTACAAAACGAAGATTTCAATCGAGGATATTGCTCTGGGAACAGTGCAATCTAGACAAGCCATTACGACTGCAAGCTACAATGTAGCTGTTGCAGATGGACAAATGAACATTCAAATAACAGGTGATGGAACGGCCAGTATTTTGAACGCGGTAATCATTGAACAGGTTCTGCCTTCAGCACCTGAAGGACTTGTGCTGACAGCAATTAACGCAAGCGGGGTTTCGCTTGCATGGACGCCGGTTGAAGGCGCAGCTTACTACCAAGTATATCGTGCCACCGACAGCAACGAGCCTGACGCTCCCATTGCTGAACAAGTAGTCGGCAGCAGCTATACGGATACTAGTGTTAGCGTCGGGGAGAGCTACACGTACTACGTTGCTTCATCGAATGCGTTCGGCCAGCAGTCGGGCTTAAGCGCCGCTAGCGAAGTCGCTGTCATTCCAGCACCACAACCGCCAGCTGTTCCAGCGGGCCTAGCTGTTGTTGATGTGAATGCAGCTTCCGCTGATCTTAGCTGGCAAGCAGCAGCTGGCGCAGCAGGATATAAAATATATCGTTCGGACGCAGCAGCTGGAGAATTTGCGGAGCTTGCCGAAGTTACGGGGCTGTCTTATACCGATCAAACGGCTAATACGACAATTCCGCAGTATTACAAAATAAAAGCAGTAAACGCACAGGGCGCATCTGAGTTTTCGGATTATGCAGTGAGCTCTGTTTATGTGCCGCCAGTAAATTTGCCTGAGGGAGATGTATTGCGCTTCGATTTCGGCAAAGGTGCTGTTGCTGAAGGGTATGTAGCTATTTCCTCGGGAGTCGCTTATTCATCAGATCGAAAGTATGGCTTTGCCGATCCGTCAAAGGTCAGCTTCGTAGACCGCGGCACGGCGGATGCATTGCGCTCGGATTTTGGCATTGTACAGGATACAGCCTTTAACGTGGATCTTCCGAATGGAGATTACACCGTATCGCTTATTGCAGGCGATTTGAATGACGGCACTGATATTTCCATTACAGCCGAGAGTATCGAGAAGGTGAAGCGGCTGGATGGCAATGCGGTTAGGCCCGCTGGCCAGTTCCTTGAAATGAACTTTGACATCGCTTTGGTAGACGGTCAATTGAACCTGCAGTTCGCTGGAACCGCGCCTAAGATTAATGCGCTTGTCATTACGAAGAAGGCAGAGCGCACAGCAGGAGAGCTTCCTACGATTTATCTCGCAGGCGATTCTACCGTTCAAACCTATGATCCTTACTGGCTCCCTCAAGCGGGCTGGGGACAGATGATTTCAAGCTTCTTCTCCTACGATGTTATTTTTAAAAACCATGCCATCGGCGGACGAAGCACAAAAAACTTTATATCCGAGGGTCGTTTAGATGAAGTGCTGAGAGCCATTAAGCCTGGCGATTATTTCCTCATACAATTTGGTCATAATGATGCAACGATTAGCGTGCCGGACCGTTACGCGGCACCAGCCGATTACAAAAATTACTTAAAAACGTATATCAACGGCGCAAAGCAGCGCGGAGCGACGCCAATTCTCGTTACGCCGATGGGCAGACGCAGCTTCAATGCAGAGACTGGCAAATTCAACGTCAGCTTCCCAGAGTATGTGCAAGCGATGAAGGAGGTTGCACAGGAGCTGGATGTTGATTTGGTAGACTTAAGTACATTAAGTATTGCTTATTATGATTCCATCGGACCGGCAGCATCATTATCGGTGTTCTTGCATGTGCCGGCCGGTGTATACGGAGCGTTCCCTAACGGCTCCGCAGACGATACACATTTTCAGGAATATGGTGCAATTCAAATTGCTCGGCTGCTCTCAGGCGGGATCAAGCAGCTAGATTTGCCGCTGGCACAATCGGTTAAGGAAATCGAATTGCCGGCAGAGATTCCGGTTAAACCAACGGGATTAGTAGCTGGCAGCATTAGTAATGCAGGAGCAATGCTCAAATGGGACAACGTAGCTACAGCTGATATTTACAAAGTGTATCGCAAGCTTTCCACAGAGCCGGACAGTGCTTATACGATGGTCGGCACCTCTACAATTCCAACGCTTGAACTAGGCGGACTAGTAGAAGGGAACAGCTATTTCGTTCAAGTAACAGCAGTGAATGGCAAGGGAGAATCCGCGCCTTCTGATCCGATATTTATTAAGACAAAATCTGCTGCTTATAAATATGATTTTGGAACGATTGGCGGCGTAGTAGAAGAAGGCTATAACGAGGTAACGCGCAATACAATCTATACAACTGAGCGTGGTTATGGCATCACGGACAGTTCAGGTATGATTGACCGCGACCGCGGTACGGCTACGGATGCGTTAAGACGTGATTTTGTTGCGTACTTCGCAATGAGCTATGAGTTTAAGGTCGATTTGCCAAACGGTTATTATTCGGTCAAAACCTACACAGGGGACTGGATTGGTACTACCAAAACGGATATTAATATCGAAGGCAAAAATTTGGGCACGGTATCATCCGGCAAGGAAAGTATTGCTGAGCGCGTATTCAATATGATCGCGGTTAAGGATGGTCAGCTGAACATGATTTTGAGCGGACAGACAGCTCATCTGAATGGCGTTGAAATTACACCTTTGCTGCTGGCGCCTACGCAGCTTACACTGAACGAGCTTGATTTGACTGGTGATCGAATCAAGGTTGAGCTTTCTTGGACAGGAGTAGAGGATGCAGTAAAATATAACATTTATCGAAAGGCGATCGGTACAAGCGAGGTGGTGTTGCTTGGGCAGACGAGTGCTGCAACATATCTCGATACAACTGCTGATATAGCACTTGAGTATATCTACACCGTAACGGCAGTAGATAATACCGACTTCGAATCGGTCATCTCCAATGAGCTTAACGTATCGATAACTGATCCAGATGTTGCGAAAGCGGCAGTCCCAACAGGCCTTGCGCTGGCATCCATCCACAAGAATGATATTAGCTTTACTTGGGATGCAGTACCGCAAGTCAGAATGTACAATATTTATCGCTCTGAGAAAGCAGATGGAACGTATACTCTAATTGGAAAATCTACAACTGCTTCGTATACCGATAATACGGTTTTGACGACGATTCCGTATTACTATAAAGTAGCCTCCGTGAATGAGGGAGGAATTTCCGAGCTATCAGCCCTTATGGAGACACAAGCGATCACAACGCTGGTACGTGCGATGGAATATTTGGATCGCTCACCAGTGGCTATCCATACAGAGGCAGGCAATTACATCGGATGGCGCATGCTCGGACTTGATCCAGAGGCAATCGGCTTTAATGTGTATCGCGATGGAGTTAAGCTAAACGATGCAGTAATTACAACGAGCACGAACTTTGTGGATGCGGCAGGTATGGTCTCTTCCTCGTATCATATTACATCCGTATTAAATGGTACGGAGCAAGCAGCGACAAGCAGCTTCGGCGTTTGGCAGAAGCAATATAAATCGGTTCCGCTGCAGAAGCCGGCCGACGATTATACGAAGGACGGACAGCCGTATTCGTATTCAGCGGGCGATGCGAGTGTAGGGGATTTGGATGGCGATGGACAATACGAGATCGTTATGCTGTGGTCGCCATCGAACAGCAAGGATAATTCACAAGCTGGTTATACAGGAATTGTCTATATGGATGCCTACAAGCTGGACGGCACCCGTTTATGGCGCATTAATCTTGGACCGAATATTCGGGCTGGAGCACATTATACACAATTTATGGTTTATGACTTAGATGGTGACGGTCGTGCCGAGGTTTCCTTTAAGACGGCAGACGGTACAATTGATGGAACGGGCAAAGCTATTGGAAATCCGAGCAAGGATCATCGGAATAGTACTGGATATATTTTGCTAGGCAATGAATATTTAACTGTATTTGAAGGTGCGACAGGGAAAGCTTTGGCAACGACGGACTATGATCCGCCGCGCGGCGATGTTGCAGCATGGGGAGATGCTTACGGCAACCGTGTAGACCGTTTTCTTGCTGCGGTTGCGTATCTTGATGGCGAGCGTCCAAGCTTAGTGTTCAGCAGAGGCTACTACACACGCACGGTGCTTGCGGCTTATGATTATCGAGATGGGCAATTGACGAAGCGCTGGGTATTCGACTCGAATACCGAGGGTTATGGCTCCTATGCAGGACAAGGAAATCACAATTTATCGGTAGGAGATTCGGATGGCGACGGCAAGGATGAGATTCACTTTGGTGCCATGGGCATCGATGATAACGGCAAGCCGCTTTACAATACGGGGCTCGGCCATGGCGATGCAATGCATTTTGGTGATTTGGATCCAACACGTCCGGGACTTGAAATATTCGCAGTACAGGAGCATAGCGATTCCATCTACGGGATGGATCTGAAGGATGCGCGTACAGGCGAGATCATCTGGGGCGTTCATACAGGCGTGGATACAGGACGCGGGATGTCGGCAGATCTTGATCCAAGATATCCGGGTGAGGAAATGTGGACGGCCAATATCGTAAACGCCGAGCATATACCGGTTACAGGCTTGTACAGCGCTAAGGGTGAAAAAATTACGACTAGCATCCCAAGCTCGACAAACTTTGGCGTCTGGTGGGATGGTGATCTGCTGCGTGAGCTGCAGGATTACAATCGCATAGACAAGTGGGATTATGAGCAAAACAAAACGGTTAACCTGCTGACCGCGGTAGGATCAGCTTCCAACAACTCGACAAAAGCCAACCCTAGCCTGCAGGCCGATCTGTTCGGCGACTGGCGGGAAGAAATAATGTGGCGTTCAGAGGACAGCAGCGAGCTTAGAATTTATTCGACTGTGGATGAAACGGATTATCGTATTCGTACTTTGATGCATGACCCGATCTATCGCCTTGGGATAGCATGGCAAAATGTAAGCTATAATCAGCCACCGCATCCGAGCTTCTATTTGGGAGATGGCATGACTTTGCCTGCTGCGCCAAGCATCAAATATGTTCAAGCGCTCGTTACCTCAATTGCAGTAAAAGCAGCAGAAAATGCTGACTCTGTTGCGGTTGGCAGCACACTGCAAATGCATGCAGAGGTTTATGGCGATGCAACTGCAAGCAAATCGGTTCAATGGTCGGTTGTGAATACGGATGGCAGCCAAACTAATCTGGCAACGATTGGATTAGACGGCCTGCTTCATGCGGCTGCGGCAGGTACGGTTAAAGTTGCAGCATCTGCTGTTGATGGCTCTGGTGTCAAAGGGGAGAAGCTGATTACTATTATTGCGGATACGGTTGTCTCACCATCACCGTCAATACCGCCAGTAGTTACACCGACGCCGACACCTGGCACTTCAACGCCCGCAACGCCAACGCCAGTCCCTGCAAGCAATCAACTGACGATTGATGCGGTTACTGTGGGTGGCAAAGCAATCGCAGCTATAGACGCTGCGAAGCTCCAAAAGGCCGTTGAAGCATCAAGCGATTCAAAAGTGATCATCAAGGTAAATGCTTCAGAAGCAGCTAAAGAGGTAGAAGTTAGCCTACCTGGCGGAACCTTGACAGGCCTTCTTGCGAAGGATCAAATGAGTCTAACGATTGATACGGGAGCTGTTAAGGCAACGTTCTCTAGCGAAGCGTTGCGGGCTGCGGTTGGCGCTTCTAAGGAAGCGGTACGACTGAGTATCAGCCAACTGCAAAGCAATGAGCTTACTGAAGAAATTCGTAAGCAAGTCGGCGAAGCTGTTGTATATGATTTCAATTTATTTGTTGGAGATCAAAAAATAAGCGAGTTTTCGGGCGGGAAGCATGCGGTAGAGGTTACTCTTCCATATACGCTGAAATCAGGCGAGAAGCCTGGCAACGTAGTCGTTTATTATATCTCGGAGGATGGCAAGCTTGAGGTGATTCGCAATGCGAAATACGATGAAATGACAGGTTTGGTTACCTTCAAAACAAATCATTTCAGCTATTATGCAAGCCAATATGTATCATCGCAATTTACAGATTTGCAGCAAGCCGCATGGGCGGTAGATCCCATCGAGGCGCTGGCAGCACGAGGTGTCATTGATGGCTACGAGAACGGAAGCTTCAAACCGAATGCGAAAGTGACACGAGCAGCTTTCGTTAAGATGCTCATGCTGGCGCTAGAGCTGGAGGACAATGAAGCATCAAGCAGCTTTAGCGATGTACAGCCGGGAGTCTGGTATGCAAGCTCAATTGCTGCGGCCGAGAAGCTGGGTATTGTAAAAGGTAAATCAGACGGCAGCTTTGGCGTAAACGAGCTGATCTCGCGGCAGGATATGGCTGTTATGGCTCATCGTGCAGCGGAGCTTATAGAGCTGAAGCTGACAGCCGGAGGCGGTACAGCGTTTGCGGATCAGTCTTATATCGCAGCTTATGCAGCTCAAGCAGTTCAAGAGATGCAGGCAGCAGGAATACTGAACGGTATGGCTAATAATAATTTTGAACCGAACGGCGACTCAACTAGAGCGCAAGCAGCGAAAGTAATTTATTCTATATTTATGAAGCAGTCCTAATACTGTACGTGAAGCAGCCCCATAGCTAAAGCTCTCCGATGAATGGAGCGCCCCAGCTATGGGGCTGCTTCAATTAGCTTGCTACATCCTGAATCCTCCACGGTGAGTCCAAAGACTCCCGCTTGATCAGAAATACGTAATAGCCGTTGCGGCGCGGCTTATTGAGCTCATGGATCGAAACAGGAAGCTTGATCTCTGTCATAAGCAGATCCCCAAGCGATTGGTCATCGGCCAGCTCCTTTGCCTTCGGAGGTGTGTTCTCTCGGATAGAAACGAGCGAATCCATTTGGCTTATGAAGGAGGCGAGCTTATCCTTGGACATATCTTCACCAAGCTGCTGCAGCAGCTCCTTGTCTTGATGATACATCACTTCAATGAACGTTTTCGCGAGTACTAGCGGAGCGACCGTGTCTAGATAAGGCTGCACTTGCCCAGCCGCTTTATGAACCATAATTTGATGCGCTGGATCGGGGCTATCGGACTTATGTGTAGAGCTGCCTTGAAAGTGTATGCAGAAATGACCAGAGAAACCATTCTCAGGTATACCATCACCGCCATGCGGCATCCCATTCATAGAAGCTGCAATCCAAGAATCCTGGGAGTGGATCAGAATAGCCTTTCTCTTCCAGCTCCATTTGCCGTTATAGATTTGCTTCATGATGCGGCTGTCTTCCTTCGTAACCGGCTGAACATCTGCATGATCGCTGCCTGCGCGGCGCTGCACCTGAAAGGTCAAACCAGTTTCCAGCTCAGTTACTGTAAAAAAAGCTTTATTAGGCAATAATTGTTGTGATTGCTGCCATGAAATAAGCTTCCCATAATGCTGCATGCGCAAGGAGTCTGCTAATCTAATGAGCTTATCCGCCATATTTTTAGGAAAAATAATCGTTAACGCATGTTTCTCATCCCAAAGGTTTCCTGCCCGCTCTAATCTAAAAACAGTCGTTTCTTTCTCGAGCGGAAGCGTTAATTCAATATCGGGATAGAAGTCAACCTCTATAGCGGTTACCTGCTTTGCAGTGCGCAAAGCGGAATTTAATTCGCGGCTTACCATTTGCAAATCACTGACGAAGACGGCATCGCGTGAAGAACGTACGGTCATGATGAGTTTATTTTGGTTAAGCTGCTCCGCATGCTTTCGTGGTTTTTGATTACCCGCATGAGCATTCGTAATATTTGGCTGTATGATAAGCAGCACCATTAGAATGAGTAAACGGATGACGACCGTACGCTTCCCTATCAAGCTCATTTGTTATCCTCCATCCCAATTCGTGTAGTTATATTTTCAGCAGGTTTCGCTTTAATTATGTGACAGGCTTCATATGTATGCTTTTCTCTAAACTGATTCATACTACGCTTGATACTACCGTTTGGAGGAGAGTAACGATCATGGGCCTGCAATGGATATTAGCTATATTGATTTTATTTCAGCAAGGGAATTACCCGGATCCTTTAGTTATTGTCCATGAAGGGCAGCAAATCGGGGAAATGAGCCGTGCAAAATATAGCCAATCGCTGTCAGGCATTCCGCTTATTCATGAGGATAGACTGCATGCTTTCATGGATGAGCTGGACAGAAAAGTGGAGAAGCAGGCGATAAATGCGGCGCTGGATAGTGCTGGCCGAATCATGCCTGAGCGTGCAGGAAGCAAGCTAGACCATAGTACATTTACAGTACAGTTTTACCGTTTTATTTTTGAAGGTGGCTTCTCGCGATTGGAGCTCCCCTTGCTCAAGACGTATGCTAAGGTAGACAGTGAGCTGCTGTCGATGATAAAGGCAAAGAGAATTGGACAATATGCTACATATTATAATCAGAATAACAAAAACCGCTCTCATAATGTCGTTTTGGCAGCGAACGCAATTAATAATTATGTCGTGTTCCCCGGCGAAAACTTTTCGTTTAATGAGGTTGTAGGGAAACGGAGCACAGAGAAGGGATATTTGCGCGCTCCCGTCATTGTTAGGGGAGAAATGTCTGAGGATGTGGGCGGAGGCATTTGTCAAATCTCCTCAACGCTCTTCAATGCGGTCGATCGTGCTGGTCTGAAAATCGTTCAGCGCTATACGCACAGCAGAAATGTCAAATATGTGCCTCCTGGACGAGATGCAACCGTAAGCTGGTATGGTCCTGATTTTGTATTTCAAAATAAATATGAGCAGCCCATTCTAATTCGTGCTTATGCAGGCGGCGGGCAGGTTAATATCGTCATTTGCTCCGCAGATGATATTAATGTGAAGACAAGACAAGTGCCAAGCGCATCGAAGAAGCTTCCTGAGGAAGTCAGACTGGAGATGGATGCAGGCGGGCTTGAACAGAAAATAAAATAAAAAAATGTATGCCATTTATAGTTGACACCGCCATCCATATTCGTAATGATGGAATAGAATAGGTAGTGGAAGGAGTTGACTAGGATGGGATTAAGGGTAGAGCAGCCAGCGGCACGCTGGTACAAGACGGAAATGGGACTGGTCGAGGGAGATTTCATACGTATTTTTATTCGATTGGGCGGCTGCGGCAGTGTTCATCCAGGTCTTTCTCTTGGCATCACGAAGGATGAGCCTAGGAGTATCGGGTTAAGTCATGACGTGGAAGGCATAACTTATTATATAGAGGAAGACAATCTCTGGTATTTGGACAATAAGTCGCTTCGGATCTCCTTTGACGAGAAATATGAAGAAATCGAAATGGCTGTAGAATAATAAAAAAAAGGATGACTTGGGGCTATATTTAGCCCCAAGTCATCCTTTTTTTTAAAATATAGGAAAGTAGGTCATTTCGTCATACTTTCTCTATATTTCTTCGGAATGAAACGCGCAGCATCGCCAAAGGACGGCGGCAGCCGTTTCACCTTGTTACACTCGGCATATTTCGATCGGACATTGCTCGCATCTGCAGGTGTTGCGAAGATAATCCATATTTTTGATGACGATGGTGCCGTTAGTAATTTCGATTACATCTGCTTTTCGCATATCGTTCAGCATACGGTTGACGCTTTCCCGAGTAGCGCCAATCATTTCTGCAAGGTCCATATTCGTTGCTTTATAGTTGATCGTTACATTGCTGCCATGCTTGATGCCATAGGAATTACTCATGCGGATAAGCAGCGAGCAAAGCGCGCCAGGCTTGCCATAGAGCAGCAAATCCCGAAACTTAGCTTGGGTCATACGATACATGGCTCCCATCCAGCGCATAAATTCAATGGCAAGATCTCCGTTTGCAAGCAGCAGAGTTTCCAGTTCCCCTTGCTCGATCACTCCGAATTCTGCATCCTCGATAACTTCTGCGTTAAAGGCCTGAACAGAAGGCTGAAAGGGTGTAATATGTCCAAACATATCAGCCGCGTGATGAAGATAAAGGGTTATTTTGTTGCCCGTATCCGTCGTTTTGGTAAGCTTGACCCTGCCTTTTCTTACATAATACATATATTCAGCGGATTCGCCCTCTTGAAATAAATAGCCATGAGCGTCGACTTTTTTGGTATACATAATGCTTTTGAGCTTCTTAAAGTTTTCCTCGGAGAAAAATGCGGCGACCCCTGTGTCCGGCTTGTTTACTCCTTCATTTAAAAGAGAATATATACTTACTGCCATTAGCGCCAGCTCCTGTCGAATGATCTCTTGCTTCTATTATAAATGAAGCAGCATCGCTAAACTATCGGGGAACCTCCCTATTTATGCTGCTCTTTTCGCGCAGAAACCCTGAGTCAAATTTCAGGGATTTCCCCGACATACAAAGGTCAAGGAATACCTTAAGATAAAGGTGTGGCAAGGGCAAGCAAATAAACAAGCAAACAAACAGAACCTAGAGCGCCATGTATAAAATTTTTAGGAGGACTTTAAATGGAGCATGCTCCCTTAAGAAGGGTTGAGCAGCTTGCTTTGAAGAAGGAGAAGGTATTTCTGACGAGCAAGCTGAGGTATATATTGCGAGCGATGCTGGCGAGTATGTTCATCGGATTTGGTGTAATCGTAGCGTTTAAGACGGGCAGCTTCTTTTACGAGGTTCATAGCCCCTTTACCTATCCGATGGCGGCGATCACGTTCGGAGCAGCTATTATTCTTATCTCATACGGCGGCGGGGATTTGTTTACGGGCAACACCTTCTATTACACCTTCGCTGCACTACGCGGAAAGATGCGCTGGCCTAACGTCTTCAAGCTATGGACGATGAGCTATGTGGGGAATTTTTTAGGAGCAGTCGCATTCGCACTGTTAATCTGGTCAACAGGGCTGTTCAAGGATGCTTCGGTCAATGGTTTTTTACTAAGTGTCGTAGAGAAAAAGCTTCATGCTCCGGTATTGGAATTATTTTTCCGAGGGGTGTTGTGTAACTGGCTCGTCTGCTTAGCATTTTTTGTCCCTATGTCGCTGCGAGGAGATGGACCTAAGCTGTTCGCCATGATGCTGTTCGTATTTTGCTTCTTTATATCTGGCTACGAGCACAGTATCGCAAATCTTTGTACCTTTGCTATTGCGTTAGTTCTTCATCACCCGGGGACGATTTCATTAGGCGGCATGATTCACAATTTAGTGCCTGTGACACTCGGTAATATAGTTGGCGGCTCGGTCCTTATGGGTGTTATGTATTATTTCGTAAATAAACCATTTGAAGAGGTGGAATAACAATGAAAAAAACTAGAGTAGTCGTTATTGGAGTAGGCGCAGTCGGTTCCACAACAGCTTATACGCTGCTGCTTCGCAGCCGGATGGATGAGCTTGTACTCATTGATGCTAATGCAGGGAAAGCAGTCGGAGATGCACTGGATATGAATCACGGCATGCCGTTTCTGGGACAGACGAAGGTATGGGCAGGCACCTATGAGGATTGCAAAGGCGCGGACATCGTCATTATCACAGCTGGAGCAGCGCAGAAGCCTGGCGAGCCAAGACTTAATTTATTGAAGCGCAACATTGAAATCTATGAGAGCATCGTTTCTGAAGTATTGAAATACAATGACGATGGTATACTGCTGGTTGCAACAAACCCGGTAGATATTATGAGCTACTTCTGCTGGAAAAAGTCAGGCTGGCCAACTCATCGTGTTATCGGCTCCGGTACGCTGCTTGACAGTGCACGCTTTCGTTATCTGATTGGCGAGAAATTACAGCTTGATCCGCGCAGTGTGCATGCTCATATTATTGGGGAGCATGGCGATTCCGAGCTTCCATTATGGAGCTTAGCGAACGTTGCAGGCTCGTCCTTGACGCTGAACGAGGAAGAAAAAACAGAAATTTTCACGAATACGAGAGATGCAGCTTATCAAATTATTGAAGCGAAGGGCGCCACTTATTATGCGATTGCTTTGGCGCTGGATCGTATAGTAACAGCAATTTTACGAAATGAGTCGGCTGTACTGAACGTATCGACACTGGTGGAAAACTATCATGGCTTATCCGATGTGTATATGGGTGTCCCTTGCGTCGTCGATCGTACAGGAGTAAGAGAGGTGCTTGATATCCCTGTAACAGAGGAAGAAAAAGCATTGCTACATCGTTCGGCGAACAAACTTAAGGAGCTTATTGAAACCATTACTGTTTAATGAATTTGACTAGATAAGTTGAACTAAAAAATGAAGTGTAAGCGAAGCGGGAAGATCGTTCTGGAGAAACGAAGTGTTCGCCTTTGCAGCCGGATTCTTACCTTTAAATGTCTTAGGAAATCAAAGAATCTGGCTGCAACAGCGATCGTAAGAATGATCTTCTCGCGCAGCGCTCATAACGTAAATTTCTAGTTCAATTTATATCGATACTGCTTACTATCATAAATCAGAGGAGCTGATCATCATGGTGATCAAATGGCTAAGTGAAAATAAATATGCAGCAGGATTAATGCTTTTTCTAAGAGTATATCTCGGATGGCAATGGCTGAGCGCAGGATGGCATAAATTAGGCAGCTTTGATGCCAGCGGGTTCTTAAATGCAGCCATAAAAAATCCAGTTGCAGATAAGGCCACAAATGAATTAATATACCCAACGTTCACTGCTTTTGTTGAGCATTTTGCATTGCCGAATATCAAATTGATTAACTTTCTCATCCCCATCGGAGAAGTATTGGTAGGGCTTGGACTAATCGTGGGTGTTCTTACGACAACAGCTGCTTTCTTCGGACTACTAATGAACTTCATGTTCATGTTCGCTGGTACGATATCGACTAACCCTTGGCTCGTATTGCTTGGAGTGATCGTCGTCATGGCAGGAGCGAATGCTGGGAAATTTGGTGGCGATTATTTCGTTCTTCCTTATCTGCGCAATCTGTTCCTGAAATTCAAAAACCGCAAGGGCAATGCTGGCAACGGTACGATACCTCTATAAAAGCATTTAGCATAGGAAAAGCAATCATAGTTTGTTTAAGCCGTGGGATGAACATTAGTTCATTCCACGGCTCTTTGTTTGAGAATAAAGCCATATACACAGTAATCGGTGATCAGGTTAAGCTGATTTGACAGCGGATCATTTGTTTGTTATTTTTAAAATAATATATTCTTATTGGTTTAGTTGGTATTAGGTGAGCGAGGAGTGTTTCCTATCAACATTGAAAATATCGAGGCATTCGTCTATGTTATCCATTGCGGCAGCTTTAATAAAGCGGCAGATGCACTGTATCTGTCCCAGCCTTCAGTTACAGCACGTATAAAGTCGCTTGAGCATGAGCTTGATTGCAAGCTGTTCGATCGACAAGGCAAGCAGATTCAAATTACGGACGATGGCAAAAGGTTTCTTCCGTATGCACAGCAGCTGCTGCTTATTTATCAGAAGGGCAAGCAGCATATCAATCAGAAGAAGTCGCTTCCGAACGAGTATCGTATCGGTTGTACCGTTTCCGTCTCTAATTATATTATTCCGGATTTATTGCTGCGTCTGAAGGATAAGTTTCCTAATACGCATTATAAGCTTGTCACGGGCACAACAGATGAGATCATGAATAAAGTACTTAACAAGGAAGTAGATATTGGCTTTGTTCGCAATGTTAATCATCCCAGCCTGCAATCCAATAAATTTTACGAGGACCCTATTCGCCTCTATGTATACGAGGGCCATCCATTCTTAACGACGGAAAACTTGACGATCGGGGCGATAGCAGAGCAGCCGCTCGTGTTTTTTGAATGCGGCTCCTTGGATTGGCTTCGTGTTCATCGCATATTTGAGCAGCTGGATTTACCGCCTAATATTCAGATTCAAACGGATAATTCAGAAATGGCCAAAAAGCTTGTCATTCAGAAAGCGGGTATCGGTTTTCTTCCAAATCTGTGCGCCAAGCAGGAAATATTGGAGGGGAAACTTCATCCGATTCGAGTTCCTGAGACAGAAGGCATTTCCTTGCAAACGAATTTGATCTCCTATCATGGGGAGCATCTGCTGCTGCATGAGGCGATTACAGAAATCGGAAAGCAATTGGCAGCTGCAGCCATTAGCTTATCGGCAAATTGAAAGCTTTAATAAAGAAACTCTATTATCTCAAGCTGTGCTGCTATGATACATTTATATTGTCAGTAAAGACGATCGGAATAGAGTGATAAATCAAATCCGTCCGCTGCTTTCTCTGAAGCAGCGGATTTTTTGTATCCATTCTACCCATTGAAGTAATTAATATGCTTATAGAAGATCTCTATAAGGAATAGGATTGACGCAGCAGCTTGTCAGGTGGTAAAGTAATTTCAACGCTAATTCTTACTTAACAGGTAGGAATTATAAGGATTTAAAAACTTCATATTTGGGGGAAATAAAAAATGAAAAAACTATTCATTTCAACGATTGCACTAGTTCTGACACTCACACTTGCAGGTTGCGGCAGCGATACAAAAAATAAGGAAGACAACACGGGAGCCGCTTCGGGCTCCGTAACCAAAATCGTTGTCGGCACAGGTACACAATTTCCTAATGTATGCTTCATTGACGAGAACGGCAAGCTGACTGGCTTTGATGTTGAGCTGGTGAGAGAAATTGACAAACGTCTTGCTGATTATGAATTTGATATTCAAACGCTAGAGTTCACAAACCTGCTTCTCAGCCTGGAAACGAAAAAAATTGATCTCATCGCTCATGAAATGGAGAAAAACCCAGAGCGCGAGGAAAAATATTTGTTTAACAAAGAGCCGTATGCACACTGGAGAAACAAAATCGTTGTAGCGAAGAATAATGATTCCGTACAATCACTTGATGATCTTAAAGGTAAAAAAGTGTTAACAACAGCGACAAGCGCGCAATCGACTATTTTGGAGAACTACAACAAGGCAAATAACAACGCAATCGAGATCGTGTACCAAAATGGTGGAGCTAACGATACGATATCGCAAATATCCTCGGGACGTGTAGACGCGACCCTTGCAGCAGACTTTACACTTTCACTTATTGATCCGAAGAAAGAGCTGAAAACCGTTGGTTCTGCACTTAGTGAAGCAGATATTCTATTCATGTTCCGCAAGGATGATCCAGAGCAGCAAAAGCTGTCTGACGCGGTTGACGAAGCGATCAAAGAGCTTAAAGCAGATGGAACGCTAGCTAAGCTAAGCTCCGAATGGCTTGGAAACGACTTTACTTCCGAGGAAAAATAAATGCAAATGAAAGGTGAGTTGACAAGGTGGGAGAACCGTTTGATATTAGCTATGTGTTCGAGTATTTAATAAAGCTGCTCCCTACCTTGAAAATCACACTTCTCATTGTGGCGAGCTCCATCATTATCGGGCTTGGCGTCGGATTTATCGTCGCCTTGCCCCAGCTGTACAAAATTCCGATTTTAAGACGGTTTTCACAGGTGTACCTCTCTTTCTTCAGAGGTACTCCCATTCTCATTCAGCTCTTTTTGTTTTATTATGGTCTTCCAGAAATATTGAAGCTCGTTCATTTGGATGTGGCAAAAGTACCAGCTTTGTATTTTGTTATTCTTACCTACGCGCTGCACAGCGGCGCCTATATGGCGGAAATGATCCGTGCTGCTGTAGGGGCCGTAGATCGCGGACAGGTAGAGGCTGCCTATTCGGTAGGCATGACCGGCTTTCAAGCGTTCACACGAATCGTGCTTCCACAAGCGCTTGCGATATCGATACCGGTGCTTTCGAACCTAGTGATCGCGAATTTGAAGGATACGTCACTCGCCTTTTCTTTAGGGATTATGGAGCTGACGGGCAAGTCGCAGACGCTTGCGGTCATGTCTCGGCATTTTGTGGAAACGTATATTTCGCTCGCTATTATTTACTTTGTTATAAGCTTTGGACTTGAAAAGCTGTTCCATCTCATAGAACGGAAATTATTAAAGCATGAGCGGCGCTTAGCAGTAGAAGATAAGGAGCCTAAGGTGAAGGTTAGCAAATCAAGAAGGCTCGCAGCAGGACTGGGCTTTAGCAGAGGAGGCAGGGAAAATGAAGCTTGATTTTGCTTTCATATGGACGGCATTTATTCAACTGCTCTCAGCGGTGCCGACGGCGCTAGCGATTACGGTCGTCTCTGTTGGCTGCGGCCTCATCATTGGCACCTCGGTTGCAGTGATAAGGCTCTATAAGATCCCTATTCTATACCCTTTAGCGACCTCCTATGTCACCTTTATCCGCGGAACACCGATGCTGACGCATTTGCTGCTTATCTATTTCGGACTGCCGCTGATTATAGACGGTCTATCCGAGGCATTAGGATTATCCTTTCGTTCTGTATCGATTCCGATGATCGGATTTGCTTATATTTCATTTTCAATTACGGCTGGAGCATATATGTCGGAGGTAGTACGATCGGGCCTGCTTGCTGTCAACCGTGGACAAATAGAAGCAGCTTACTCGGTAGGAATGACAACGTCGCAGGCGATGCGCAGAATTATTTTGCCGCAAGCGTTTGCTGCAAGCCTGCCGAATCTATCCAATTCAATAATTGGAATGCTGCACGGGTCGACGCTAGCTTTTACCGTATCCGTCGTTGATATTAATGCCAAAGCCCAAATCGTTGCGTCAACAAACTGGAAGTTTTTTGAGGCTTATCTTGCAGCAGCCATTATTTTCTGGGGATTAACCTTTATCATCGAGCGGCTGACTGCACTCGCTGAGAAACGTTTTAATCTATATAACCGAGGCGGTGTTTCATGATTAAGCTAACACAGGTGAAGAAGAGCTTTGGACGCAATGAAGTACTGAAGGGGATCGATCTTACCGTTGAGAAGGGCGAGGTCGTTGCGATACTCGGTCCAAGCGGCTCGGGGAAAACGACGCTGCTGCGCTGCATCAACTATTTGGAGAAGCCAAGCGATGGTCAAATCACGATTGATGGTTTCTCTGTCAACTATAAGCGTCCCGATAAGAAGGATATTCATACGCTGCGCCAGAAGAGTGCGATGGTCTTTCAGCAATATAATTTATTTAAGCATAAGACGGCTCTTGAGAACGTAATGGAAGGGCTCGTTATTGTCAAGAAGCTGCCGAAGGAGAAGGCGCGTATTCGAAGCGTGGAGCTGCTTGAGAAGGTCGGACTTGGCAATAAGCTGGATGCCTATCCAAGTGAGCTCTCCGGCGGACAGCAGCAGCGAGTAGGCATTGCCCGTGCGCTTGCCCTGAATCCTGAAGTTATTTTGTTCGATGAGCCAACCTCTGCGCTTGATCCGGAGCTTGTTGGCGAGGTGCTTAGCGTCATTCGCAAAATTGCGAAGGAAGGCATCACAATGATTATCGTTACACATGAAATGGGCTTTGCGCAGGACGTTGCCAGCCATGTGGTTTTTATGGACGGAGGCGTTATTGTGGAGGAAGGCAGGCCCAATGATATATTCAACCATCCAAAGGAAGAAAGAACGAAGCAATTTTTGAAGCGGATCACACCAGAAGGTGTTTATTCCATCTAACTCATAGAGGAGCGAAATCATATGTCACTGAAATTCGGCATTCTAGATCAAAGTATTGTATTTCCCGGTCAAACGGCTGCTGAAGCTTTAGGGAATACCGTCAAGCTGGCGCAGCTGGCGGAAACGCTGGGCTTCGAGCGCTTCTGGGTTTCAGAGCATCATGATTCTCCCGGCATGGCAGGCTCCTCTCCAGAGGTGCTTATTGCTTATTTGCTAGCGCAAACCAAATCCATTCGCATCGGCTCAGGCGGTGTTATGCTGCAGCACTACAGCCCATATAAAGTAGCGGAAAATTTTAACGTGCTTGCTTCCTTGGCACCTGGACGGGTCGAGCTCGGCATCGGTCGTGCGCCAGGCGGACTGCCTCGTTCCACGAAAGCATTGCAGAAGGGTGCAGCGGAGGCTGCCTCCTTGGCGGAGAAGCTGACGGAGCTAGAGCAGCTGCTTCATACCCAAGCAGGCGAGGAGCATCCGCTTGCTGGACTTGAAGCAAGTCCTCTGCCAGTTACTCCTGCGGATATTTATTTGCTCGGCACAAGTGTTTCAAGCGCGGAGCTGGCTGCGGAGAAGGGTTACCCGTATGCCTTTGCCTTGTTTATTAACAATGATCCGGACACCGCGCTTAAAGCGCTGGATACGTACCGGAGCAACTTTAATCGGTCGCTTGGCGGAAAGCCGAAGACGATACTTGCTTTGTCGGTTATCGCCTCGGATTCAGAGGAAGAAGCGAATGCTTTGGCTGGGAATTTCAAGAGCGTAAGAGTAACGCTGGCAAGCGGCAAGACGGTTAACGTAGGAACGCTTGAGCAAGCGAAGGAATTCGCTAGGCAAGCAGGCGAGGCCTTTACAGCTGAAGAGAGAGATGCAGATATTACGAGAGGCACCAAGGAAACGGTTCGGAGACGACTGCTGGAAATACAAGAGCAATACGGCGTGGACGAATTTGTGTTTACGACGATTATTCCAGATTTCGCGAAGCGTATTCGTTCCTTTGAGCTGTTGAAGGAAGCCTTTGAAGGGGAATTGGTATGAGTGAGTTTTCAGCAGCATCCATTGAACAGCAATTAGTCGCGATTAGGCGGCAGCTGCATGAGCATCCGGAGCTGTCTCATGAGGAATACGAGACAACAGAAGCGATTCGCGGCTGGCTGACAGAAGCAGGCATTCGAATTAAGGATTACGGTCTCAAAACCGGCGTCATCGCAGAAGTTGGGGGCCGGAATGAAGGACCGATCATTGCTATACGTGCAGATATTGACGCGCTTCCTATTCAGGAGGAGACGGGGCTGTCGTTTGCTTCCAAAATTCCAGGGAAAATGCATGCTTGCGGTCATGATTTTCATACGGCCGCCATACTCGGAACAGCCTTTCTGCTGAAGGAGCAGGAGCAAGCGCTGCAAGGCACAGTACGTTTCTTGTTCCAGCCCGCAGAAGAGAAAGCGAAGGGGGCGAAGCAGCTCATCGCAAGCGGAGCATTGGAAGGCGTGTCTGCGGTGTTCGGCATGCATAACAAGCCTGATCTTCCGGTTGGAACCATTGGCATTAAGGAAGGACCGATTATGGCTGCAGCTGACGGCTTTGTCGTGGAGGTTGCCGGTCGCGGCAGTCATGCGGCGGTACCCGAGGCGGGGCTTGATCCGATCGTTACAGCGGCGCATATGATTACGGCGCTGCAGTCGATAGTCAGCCGCAACGTAAGCGCACTCGACAGTGCGGTCGTTAGCGTGACGAGATTGCATGCGGGAACGGCTTGGAACATTATTTCCGATAAAGCGGTATTCGACGGAACGCTTCGTACTTTTGACGAGCATGTTCGAACTACGGTAAGGACGCGCTTGGAGCAGGTAGTGAATGGTGTTGCCGCAGCTTTTGGTACTACTGCACAGGTGAAATGGATTGAAGGTCCACCACCGGTTGTCAATGATCAAAAGTGGGCTGACCAAGCGACCGTGACAGCTGAAGCGCTAGGCCTGACGGTAGTGCAGCCATTGCCTTCACCGGCAGGAGAGGATTTCTCTTTCTACTTGAAGGAAGCTGAGGGACTGTTCGTATTTCTGGGAACGGCGGGACCTGAGGAATGGCATCATCCGGCCTTTGATTTGGATGAGAAGGCGCTGCCGATCGCAGCTTCCTTCTTCGCTTCATTAGCAACAGATGCTTTGCGGAAGCTTGCGGATGATCGCCTGCGGGGAGGACGACAGCATTCCGAAATCGTATGATGTCATTGTTGTTGGAGCAGGCTCCATGGGGATGAGCGCTGGCTATGAGCTGGCTGCGCGAGGTGCTCGCACCTTGCTCATTGATGCCTTCGATCCTCCGCATGCAAATGGCAGCCATCATGGTGAGCCCCGGTTGATTAGGCATGCTTATCATGGCGGCGACACCTATGTAAAGATGGCGCTGCGTGCGGATGAACGATGGCTAGCGCTGGAGCAGGCAACAGGCCAGAAGCTGTTGGAGCGCTCCGGCGTACTGAATATGGCAGAAACAAGCTTTTACAATTATGAAGGCCGGCTGGATGATGCGGTGGCAAATGGCGTTCAAGTCGAATTGCTGCGAGCATCAGAAATTAATCGCCGTTTTCCAGGTATAACACTTCCCGATACCTTTCAAGGCATGTATGAGCCGAATGCCGGCTACTTATATAGCGAGCGTTGTGTTGCTGCCTACAAGCAGCAGGCTATTGCCGCTGGAGCAGAGCTGCTGGTGAACAGCGCTGTCACTCATATTCAAGCAGCACCTTCGAGTGTAACGGTACATACGAAGGATGCTTCCTACACAGCACCACAAATCATCATTACGGTAGGTGCTTGGTTCAAAATGCTTTCGGATCACGTATCGCTTCCGATACGGGCGGTTCGCAAGGTGGTCGGGTGGTTTGAAACGAACTCGCCCGCGTTTGATGCAGGCAGGTTTCCCGGCTTTACTTGGGGAGGAGCAGCCGGCGGCTATTATGGCTTTCCGAGTATTAACGGTGCAGGAATCAAAATTGGCCGTCACGATACAGGTGTAGAGTGGTCGCCGGGCGATAAGCTTGCGCCGTTTGGCGCTTATCCTGAGGACGAGGAAGATATTCGCCGAGCGTTGGATGCTTTCGTTCCGGGGGCAGCGGGCAAGCTGCTGCAAAGCGCCGTTTGCAAATATGAGTTTACACCTGATGAAGACTTCATTATTGATACCCATCCGGAGCATGACCATGTGCTGCTCGCTGGTGGCTTTTCCGGTCACGGCTTTAAATTCGCAAGTGCTGTTGGAGAGATTTTAGCTGATAAATTGGAAAAGAAGGCTGCAGGCTATGAGCTTGGTTTATTCGAGCTTAGCCGCTTTGCTAAATCGTTGTGACCATTACTTTTGCTATTCATAAGGAGGAGCTTACATGAGCCAGTCAACTGTCGATGTTCAAGCATATTTGCAGGCATATGATCAAATAGAGCAAGAAATAGAGGAATGGTCGGATGATCTGCTCAAATGGAAGGCTGCTCCGGAGTCTTGGAGCGTGACAGAGGTGCTGACTCATCTGGTCGATCACAGCATTATTGTATCGTTCCGCATTCGTGAAATATTGGCGGGCTCAGAAGTAAGATTGCCTGTCTTCAATCAGGATGCATGGGTGTCTGGGCAGAGGGCAAATGAAGGCAGCACGAAGGATATATTGCTTGCCGCACGGGCGATTGTTAGCTATAACAGCTTGTTGTTTAATCGGCTGACTGAAGAGGATTGGAGCAAAAGCGGTATTAACTTTAAGGGCGAGGCTGTGACGATAGCAGCAATCGTACCCGCTTTTGTTGCTCACGTAAAGCATCATTTAGCACAAATTCACCGGATTAAGCAGGCACAGGCTGATTCGGTTAACTCTAGCGGCGCAGTTTGATGATTGATTAGTTATTGTGGAGAGGAGGCGCAGAAGGATGCCAGATAAGGCTGTAATTATTCGTCAGGCAGAGATTGCGGATCGCGAGGCGGTTCGTGAAGTGCTGCTTGATGCATATGGTCAATATGCAAAGGTGCTTTCGGAGCCGTATTGGAATCAATATCGGGATAGTATTTTGGAGGCTGTTGATAGCGCGCCAGCAAAGGAGCGGCTGGTCGCAACATTGAACGGCGAGGTTGTTGGCAGTGTATTTCTGTTCGACTCCTCTGAAGCTGCTTATGGCCGCACCGACTTAAACATTCATTCACCAATTATCCGCCTGCTCGGTGTATCGCAGCAAGCTCGCGGCTATGGCGTTGCAACGGAGCTAATCAGAGTCAGCGCCAAGCTGGCACAGGAATGGGGCGCTGAGACGCTGCATCTCCACACATCCGATATGATGGACTCAGCTGTAAAGCTATATGAGCGGCTTGGCTTCGAGCGAGCGTTCGAGAAGGATATTATGAACGGCGAGACACTCGTGAAGAGCTATCGGCTTCCATTGAAGGAAGCCGCTTTGCTGAAGGCGTAACGGCCCAAAGGCAGAGCCCGGAGGAGCCCAAAGGCAGAGGCCAAAGCCCAAAGGCAGAGCCTAGAGCTCAGAGGTCAAAGCTCGTCCAGCTAAATATAGTCTAGACTGCACTTTTTACAACAGAAACCTTACATGACGGGTGGATATGCTGCCTACAGTGTACTTTTGCAGCAGAAATACGGGTTATGGGCACAATTATGCGTTCAGAGGGCAATTCTGTTGTAGAAAGTAGAGCGTACACGATGAACCGCAATAATTTTGTCGATTCCATTGCACAAAGTGCAATCTGAGCTATGGTCTTTATAGTGGCAATATAAATGTTGCTTAGGTGATGAAGTTAGTCAGTCAGTTAGTTAGTTAGTTAGTTAGTTAGTTAGCTAGTTAGTCAGTTAGTCAGTTAGTTAGTGGAAGACAATAGCTCTGGTTGAGTTAAATAGTGATCATAGGATCTTGGGAGGTTGTTTATTATGGCTAAACGCAAACAAATCAAATTTGGTGCTTTGATACATGGTGTGGGTGGAAATGTGTCTGCATGGCGGCATCCTGAGGTGCCGGTTGACGCAAGCGTGAGCTTTTCATTTTATAAGCAGCAGGCGCAATCAGCAGAAGCAGGGAAATTTGATCTCGTGTTTATCGCTGACGGTTTGTATATTAATGAGAAATCTATTCCGCATTTTTTAAACCGTTTTGAGCCGATTACGATTTTGTCTGCTTTGGCGGCAGCAACCTCGAGGATTGGTCTAGTCGGTACACTTTCAAGCTCCTATAGCGAGCCGTTCACCGTTGCAAGACAGTTTGGATCACTGGATCATATTAGCGGCGGCCGTGCAGGCTGGAATGTGGTAACCTCACCGCTTGAGGGGTCTGCGAGCAATTTCAGCAAAACCGATCACCCGACGCATGACGAGCGCTACAAAATTGCTGAAGAATATTTGGAAGTAACACGCGGACTATGGGATTCTTGGGAAGATGATGCTTTCGTGAGAGATAAAGAGTCTGGTGTGTTCTTTGATCCGTCTAAGCTTCATCGTTTGGATCATAAGGGTGAATATTTTTCTGTTCAAGGCCCGCTTAACATTGCACGCTCGAAACAGGGGCATCCTGTTATTTTTCAGGCGGGATCGTCAGAGAGCGGCAAGAAGCTAGCGGGGAAAGCCGCGGATGCAGTGTTCACCGGTCACGAAACGATTGAAGAGGCGAAGACCTTCTATAAGGATGTTAAGGACCGCGCCGTTGCTGAAGGCAGATCGGTTGACGATATCGTTATTCTGCCTGGTATTAGTCCAATTGTTGGACGTACGGAGGAGGAGGCTGAGAGTAAATATCAAGAGCTGGCTGAGCTCGTTACGATTGAAAATGCCTTGAACTACTTGGGACGCTTCTTCGAGCACCATGACTTCTCGCAATATCCGCTTGATGAGGCTTTTCCGGAATTGGGTGATCTCGGACATAACAGCTTCCGAAGCGGTACGGACAAAATTAAGAAATCAGCGAAGGAGAATAATCTAACGCTGCGCCAGGTAGCGCTGCAATCGGCTACGCCGAGAGGATTGTTTATTGGAACACCTGAGAAGGTGGCTGATCTCATTCAGCATTGGCATGAGGAAGAAGCTGCGGATGGTTTCATTATCCATTCCTCCATTCCGAGCGGGCTGCATGATTTTGTTGAGCTGGTGGTGCCTATTCTTCAGGAGCGCGGCATTTACCGTAAGGAGTATGAATCCGATACGCTGCGTGGAAATTTAGGGCTGCCAATCCCTACTAATCGTTATGCAGAGAAAAAAGAGAAAGTGAGCAGCTAAGCTATGAATACGAATCCGATTTTTACGCTGCTGGAGGAGCGGGAGCAGGAGTGGACTACGCTAAGGCGAGAATTCCATCGTTTACCGGAGCTGATGTATGACGTAGATCGGACCTCGGAACGAATTGCTGAGCTTTTAGACAGCTATGGTCTGGAGGTTCAGCGAAATGTCGGCAATCATTTTGGCAAAGGCGTCATTGGCTTGCTGCGCGGGAGCAAGCCGGGGAAGACGATTTTGCTGAGAGCAGATATGGACGCACTGCCTATACAGGAGCGAAATGATGTAGACTATCGTTCAAGTATCGATGGTGCTATGCATGCCTGCGGGCATGATGCTCATGTGACCATGCTGCTTGCTGCAGCCTACGGATTAAGTCAGCACCGCGAGGCGCTGGCGGGAGAAGTAAGGTTTGTATTCCAGCCAGCGGAGGAAGGTGCGGCCGAGAGTCCGCTGGACGGAAGATTGCTGAGCGGTGGGCGAGATATGGTAGAAAGCGGAGCAGCGGACGGGGTGTCCGCTTCTTTTGCGTTCCATGTATGGCCGGGGCTTCCGGTGGGACACGCTGCTGTTCACCGTAAATATGCGATGGCAGCCTCGTCGCATTTTCAGGTATCGTTTCGAGGACGATCGGGTCATCATGGTGCCCAGCATTTAGCTGCTGACGCGCTGCTGATGACCGCACATTTTGTAACGGAAACGCGAGCGGCAGTGGCAAGCGCTGTTAACCCGTTTGAGCCGACAGCCTTTGCCTTTGGCAAAATGGAAGCGGGCACGGTTATTAATGCAATTGCAGAAACGGGTCAGATTGAGGGAACCTATCGTGCTTTTGAGCCAAGCACGGTTGAGCGTATTCGCCATATTATCGAGCAATGTGCGAACGCTTGCGCTGAGCGTTTTGGTGGAGAAGCAGAGATCCGTTTCCGCATGGGCAAGGCGCTGATAAATGATGAGGCGGCGGTAACGCTGGTGGTGGCTGCAGCTGAGAAGGTGTTTGGCAGCGCTCGTGCTAGTGTGCTTGATCAACCGAGCCTAGCTGGCGAAGACTTTAGCTATTATTTAGACCATTCGCCGGGAGCAATGGTTTTAATTGGAGTTGGCAATGAGGAGAGAGGCATCATTCATCCACTGCATCATCCGCAGTTTGATTTGGATGAGCACGTGCTTGTGCTTGGTGCCAAGCTGCATGTCCAGCTTGTGTTGGATACGTTAGCGGGCGGATTGGAATAATAGCTGCTAGTTTGCTAGTTTGCTAGTTTAAAGCTGATGAGGATGAGGGCTATTATTTAAGGAGCTGCAGGCTGTTAGGTATGAAAACATAATTGATTTAATCATTCTAACAGTTATAGCGGTATGAAGAAGCATAGGCGTTGTATATGACCTAGAGAGAGGAGAGTAGGCTATCCTGCATATTTGCAGGGTAGAGTGCTCTTTTTACTGTTTCTTGGCAGCTATCCTGCACATTTGCAGGATAGCTGCCAAGAATAGATACAAGATGGCTGAAAATGGACTGAAACGGCGAGCTATAATGCGTGCGTACAGGATAGCTTGCTAGAAGCGCCTCAATAGCACGAAGTTACTGCAAAAGTGCAGGATAGCTCCAGCGTTAGGAGTAGGGGGCGTGGAATTTGGGGAAAAGTATCGAGCGTGGAGTAAGTCGAGATAAGGTGATTGAGTAGCATGATTTAATCATTCTAGCAGCTATAGCGGTATGAAGAAGCATAGGCGTTGCATATGACCTAGAGAGAGGAGAGTAGGCTATCCTGCATATTTGCAGGGTAGAGTGCTCTTTTTACTGTTTCTTGGCAGCTATCCTGCACATTTGCAGGATAGCTGCTAAGAATAGATACAAGATGGCTGAAAATGGACTGAAACGGCGAGCTATAATGCGTGCGTACAGGATAGCTTGCTAGAAGCGCCTTAATAGCACGAAGTTACTGCAAAAGTGCAGGATAGCTCTAGCGTTAGGGTTAGTAGATGGGGAAATTGGGGAGAAGTATCTAGTGTGGGGCAACTTGAGGTAGTAGGCAAGAGAGCAGCATTGAGCTTGGAGCAACTTGAGGTAGTAGGCAAGAGAGCAGCATTGAGCTTGGAGCAACTTGAGGTAGTAGGCAAGAGAGCAGCATCGAGAGTAGAGTAAATTGAGGTGCAAGGCGATAGAGCTGCAATGTCAGTTATTACACGGCGTGATACGAAGTGAATTAACGCTATGCTACTTATGTGCATCATGCGATGCATATGCGATTTATCGGTGAACGAAACTGCAGCTCTCATGTATAATTAGTTTAGAATGAGGGAGAAAGGGAAGGGTGGAATGAAGCTTAACGAGACGGAAATTGAGAGTCGTCTGGCGGCTTGTGAGGGCTGGGAGCGGGAGGATGACAGATGGATCATCAAAAAATACCAGCTTCCCACCTTTTTAAAAGGTATCACATTCGTCAACGAGGTAGCTGAAGCTGCTGAGCAGCTCAATCACCATCCTTTTATTTCGATTGATTATAAAATAGTTACACTCCGCATAACAAATTGGCATATTGGGGGCCTTACAGAGCTTGATTTTAAGGCAGCGGCGGCATTTGATCAGGCATTCGCACGAGGTCAACTACCCGCCGAGTAGTTATCCTGAGCTCGCTTAAAACTATAATAAAATAAGAAAAACCTCGAACTCGCACATGATCATATGTGCGGGTTCGAGGTTTGAAAATGCTACTCCCCGCATGATCATATGTGCGGGTCCGAAGTTTGAAAATGCTACTCCCGCACATGGTCACATGTTCGCGGGATTGAGCTTTGAAATCGCTGAGCCCCGCCTCTCCTTTGAGAGCATCGAGAACCAGCGATGCTCTCAAAGGCTAAACGCCTGAATAGGCTAAGAAGCCGCCGTCAACAGGTATCGTTGTGCCTGTAACGAAGCCTGCTGTCGTCTCATCAGCAAGCCATAACAAAGCGCCGAGCAGATCCTCAGGCTTACCGAAGCGGCGCATAGGCGTGTGGGAAATGATTTTTCCCGAGCGCTCCGTTAATGAGCCATCCTCATTTAGGAGCAGCTTGCGATTCTGCTCTGTGAGGAAAAAACCAGGTGCGATCGCATTTACTCGAATTCCTGATTCTGCTAAATAAACAGACAGCCACTGTGTAAAATTGACGATAGCAGCTTTGGCTGCGCTGTATGCAGGCACCTTGGTCATTGGAGAAGGGGCGCTCATAGATGAAATATTGATGATCGTGGCGCCTTGCCGTCCGAGCATTTGCTCTGCAAAGATTTGAGTAGGAATTAGTGTGCCTACAAAGTTAAGATCCATCACGCTGCGGAAACCATCAACGCTTAAGTTAAACAGCGTGGTCATGCTCTCCGCGTTCAGATGCTCTGGCTTAAACGTTTCGTTCGTCGTATTGGCGCTGGGATGATTGCCGCCTGCGCCATTGATCAGAATATCGCATGGGCCTAGCTGCGCAAGCACTTCAGCACCAGCAGCACGAGTGCTGTCGATGCTCGTCACATCACAGGAAACAGCAATAGCTTCCCCGCCAGCAAGACGTATTTCAGCGGCAACAGCAGCCCCCTTCTCTAAAGTACGGTTGAGAATCGCAACTTTAGCTCCCTGACGTGCAAGCTCAAGCGCCATCACCCTGCACAGTACACCAGCACCGCCTGTTACGACAGCAACCTTTCCAATTAGTGACTCATGCTTAGGCAGCTGTGTCATAAGCAGACCACCTTCTCTCCAGCGGATGCAGATTGATATTGATAGCCATCCCATAGCCCCCATAAATACATGATGCCGAGTGCACGGTCATAGAGTCCATATCCGGGTCTGCATTGCTCATCCCAAATATGTCGGCCGTGATCGGGTCTTGCATAGCCTGTAAAGCCAACCTCTTGATAAGCGCGTACGATTCCCGCAATATCGACTGTGCCGTCCTGTGTACGATGCGAGGTTTCGATAAAATCGCCATTGTCATACACGCGAACGTTTCGAATATGTGCAAACGGAATACGATCAGCAAATTCATGAATCATCGCAATAATATCGTTGTCAGGATTCGCGCCAAGCGAGCCGCTGCACAGCGTAATGCCGTTGTAGGGGCTGTCATACAGCTTTAGAAAAGTTCTGAAGTTCTCTTGGCAAGTCATAATACGCGGCAATCCGAACACTGGCCATGGCGGATCATCCGGATGAATCGCCATGCGAATGCCGCTGCGTGCAGCGACCGGAATAATTTCATTCAGAAAATAACGAAGATTTTCCCATAGCTGTTCTTCTGTTACGTCTTGATAAGCCTCAAATAGTCTCGTCAAATGCTGAAGCCGCTCCGGCTCCCAGCCAGGCATCGTAAACTCGGAGTTGGCATTAATCTTATCGACTAATTGGAAGGGATCGGCATCTTCAATACGGCTCTTCTCATAAAATAGTGCGGTTGCGCCATCGTCCATCTGCTTGTGCAAATCGGTTCGCAGCCAATCGAATATGGGCATAAAATTATAACAGATCACTTTGACGCCGGCACTGCCCAGCTTTTCGATTGTTTTCTTATAGTTCTCGATGTACAAATCGCGAGAGGGCAAGCCGAGCTTAATATCCTCATGAATGTTGACGCTTTCAACCACCTCAATATGCAATCCCGCCTGCTCCGCCTGCCGTTTAACCTCCAATATCCGGTCCATTGGCCATTCCACTCCTGCCGCAATATCATGCAGCGACCAAGCGATCCCATCCGTACCGGGTATTTGCTTAATATAATGGAGAGGGACCGTGTCGTTGCCCTCGCCGAACCATCTGAACGTCATTTTCATATGCGGTAACCTCCCGTTGTTATTTATAATAGTTCGGGTACTTCACTTTCAGCAGTGCTTGATCGGCAATGTTAAGGTTGAGATGTTCAGTCATGAGCCGCTCAGCAACTGCAGCGTCTTTATTTATAATGGCGTCGACCATTAAGCGATGCTGCTCATACAGAGGCTCCCAGTTATGATCTGTTACAATCCTCAGCATCCGGCTGCGGTTCAAATGGGCATTCATTTGCTGCATGATGCCCCATGTATTGCTTTTGTTGCAGCCGTCAAACAAAATACGATGAAAAAGCTCATCCAGCTCAAACATGCTCTTATCATCTTTTTTCTGCACACATGCCTGCTGAGCTTCAAGGTTACTTTCCAACTGTAAAAGAAAAGGCTCTGAAAAGTTAGCACAAGCAAGTCGAATAACAGCTTTCTCCAGCTGCTCACGCATAAATCTAGCTTCTTCAACGAGCATCGTGTCGATTAGGGACACGAACGTACCGCGCTGTGGAAGAACCTGAACGAGTCCTTCTTGGGCAAGCCGCAGGAAGCTTTCACGTACAGGGGTACGGCTAACATTGAATAAGAGCGAGGTTTCATTTTCAGATAGCGGTGTTCCAGGCGGAAGTTCTAGCTTCAATATTTGTTCCCGCAGCTGCGTATATACGGCATCTCTAGTAGAAAGAGGCTGAGGTCGTATCCCAAAATTCATAGTGTAGTTCCTTTCCATTTCACTCTAAAGAACACACTACCATACTACCATACAAGTTGAAGCCCGTAAATTAAAAATAGATCAACGCCAAAAAGGCTGACCCAAAAGCAGAGAATCTACTTTGTGGGTCAGCCTTTCGTGTTGGATCATTTCTGTTAGGATAGGACAGCCAGATAGGGGGAGCTGCCTACTCTTCTTTAGTTATTCTCGTATTTTCACGCTCGAGCAATGTTTTTAAATAGGAAGACATAACTCTTGCAAGCTGATCCGATACCTCGACAAGACTCATATGGCCGACGTCCTCGAACGTAGTTTCTAGAATATGAGGATAATTGTACGTTGTTTCCGGCTGATTGTCGCTTGTTACTGTAAAGGTATCAGCGGGCTTAATGAGGGTATCCTCCGCCCCTGCAATAAGCAGCACTGGAAAATTCGCCTCAGCCAGCACATGGCTGCGGTCGGGACGTCGCATCATCCCTTTGAGAGTAGCGATGGCTGCTTCGGCGTCCATCTGCTGGCCTACACCAATCATCTCATTTACCTCATCACGCATGTCTCCAACCTTTTCATCGGTAAATAGATTCGGAATAATGCTGTAAAGATATTTTGAAATGCCTTTTTCACGAATTTGTTCAATATCTGCTGCCCGCTTCTCCTTTAACGTCTCCGTATCTGCTAATGCAGTGGAATGGATGAGTGCAAAGCCTGTGAGCTTGTCCGGATATTTTTCTGCGAAAGCAGCTGTAACATAGCCGCCTAGAGAATGGCCAAACATGACGACCTGCTCAATTTGGAGCTCTTCAAGCAGCGTTGCGATGTCCTCAGCCATAATTTCCATTGTATAAGTGCCCTCACCCTCGGGGGCCGTGGACTCGCCATGACCACGAAGGTCCGGGATAATGACCCGATATTGCTCGCCCAGCATCGGACATATTTTTTGCCAGTATTGTGATGAACCGCAAAAACCATGGAGCAATACGATGGCGTTTTCGTTATCACTTCCGCATTCTTCATAGACTATATCGATGCCATTGACGTGAACACGTTTTTTGTCCATCGTCCATCACCAGCCTTTTCTCAGATCGATTTGTTTCGTGTAGTCTCTTAACCTCATTGCCGGATTCTGAAACATTCAAAAATCAGCTTTTTTATTCCTTCATTAATAGCACCATATTCAGCTGAGAGATCGTATAATCGGCTGTTTCAAAGAGAGAAGGGCTGGTTATTTACATGACAAGTTAGCAAAATTAATTTTCGAAGAAAGGGTGATTCCAATGCTAGGCTGGGCATTATTGTTTTTTATTTTTGCAATCGTCGCAGGCATATTCGGCTTCTTAGGAATTGCTTCTGCATTAGCAGGGATAGCGAAAGTGTTGTTCGTTATCTTTATCGTACTTTTTATTATATCTCTTATCATGGGTCGAAGAAGAGCCAGTTAGCATCACATTCGACTTTATGAAGAGGGACATAAATACAAAATATGAAATGGAGGAATTAAAATGAATCATTTAAACAATACGCAGGTGCACACGGTGGATAATGCAGTCGAGGTTCAGGAGCAGGTATTTAAATTTCAAAGAGAAGGTTATGCGAAGGAACGAATTTATGTGCTAACGCATGACAAGGACCGGACGAAGCGGATTGTTGACCATACCGACGCTGAGAAAATCGGTGTTGCAGAGGAAGGCATTGGCAGCACGATCGCAAATATTTTTAGGTCACACGGGGACGAGCTCCGAGCTAAGCTGAGATCACTTGGCGTCTCCGAGCAAGACGCTCAGCGTCTAGAGCGCGAGATGGACCAAGATAAAATTCTCGTTATCGCTTGGGGTGGCAAGGAGTATTCCGGTGAGGAATTTGATCCAGCCGTCTACTACTATCCTCAGTACGTTGTTTAAACAAATATAACGATTACGCTAACAGAAGAAACCAAGGCCTATCCGCAGAGGATAGGTCTCTTCATTTAATTTAGCCTATTAAGTTGACGAAGCGATTCGTTATGCTCACAATATGAGATGTAGATACTGGAATAAAAGGGAGCCTGCAAATGCGTATTATAATCGTGGATGACAATGCTACGAATCAGATTATTATAAAGGCTATTTTAAATAAAGCAGGTTATAAGGAATTGAAAACAGCTTCCTCGGCAATGGAGCTCTATAAGCTGCTGGACATTGAATCGGATACGACGGCCGAGCCCAATGTGGATTTAATTTTAATGGATATGATGATGCCTGAAATTGATGGCCTAGAAGCATGCAAGAAAGTTTTAAGGAAAGAGCGCTATAAGGATGTGCCGATCATATTTGTAACCGCGCTTGGAGATTCCAATAAGATGGCTGAAGCTCTTGACGCGGGAGCATCTGATTATGTCATGAAGCCGATCAACAAGATGGAGCTGCTGGCGCGCATTCGATCAGCACTGCGGCTGAAACATGAAATTGATTGGCATAAGGAAAGAGACAAGCAGGTGAATTTTAAGCTGGAGCTTGCCAAAAAAGTGCAAAGAAATGTATTAAGCCAGCCGATTAATGATGAGTTTGTTAATATAAACGCAATTTATCAGCCATCTACGGAGCTGGCAGGTGATTTTTACGCGTGGTATCGAATCGACGAAGGTCGGTACGGGGTTATTTTACTCGATATGATGGGGCACGGTATTGCTTCTTCATTGGTTTGTATGTATATTTCCTCGGTGCTTAAGGATACGATTACACGTATTACTGAGCCAGACCTTGTTATGCATGAACTCAATCGTTATATGAATCAGCTGTATAAGAAGGAAGAACTGCTGAATTATTATTTTACTGCTATTTATTTAGTATTGGATACCAATAAGCGGACGATCGATTATGTGAATGCCGGACATCCTGCAGGCAGGCTGCTGGTCGGCGACGAGCTAATGCTGCTAACAGAGGGTTGCTGTGCGATTGGCTTATTTGAAAGCATCGACATTGCTAAGGGGAGCCTCACCTACTCGGACAATATGAGAATCATTTTGTATACGGATGGTTTAAGCGAAGCCTTGGGAGAGAATGAGGAAGCTAAGCTTGAACTGCTGGTGAATCAGTTAAATGAATTAGATCGTACTCAACATGCTAATTTTGTTCATGATTTTATATCACTGCAAAACAGCGAGCAACAAAAGGATGATATCTGCTTAGTGGTAATTGCTGCAAACTAAGATCATGATTTCCTGAGGAATATATTTAATAAATAAATATCGTGAAGCTGTTTCAAAGCAAAGGAAACGGTGTATAACTTAATATAACAAATCAGAATCATGACAATCCCGCATAGGAGGGAGATCATATGAAGAGCTTTATTCTAATCGGTTGTTTAATTGGAGGCATACTCGCTTTATCTAACGATCTTGAACCAGTCGCCACTACGTATTCCTGGACTGACCATTCAAGCTTGTCGATAGCTGAAGCGGTTGACGATGCAACGAATGAAACAGCGCAGCCTTCTATGCCTCCTTCAAGCGCGGCGGAAGCTGTCTATGCGCAAAACGTATCAACTGAGGTCAAGGCCGCGAAACCAAGCTTTACACTGCAAAGCGTCAACGACATTACACTTTATGATGATCCTGCGGCTGTAATTAAGAAGCTGGGCGAGCCTGACCGTATAACACAGGACCCGCATTTGGCGGGGGTGGTCATTTATGAATATCCGAATATGAACATCGTTTTCAGTGATGAAATGGTTAATTTCGTCGAATTAGCCGAGGGTGCAAAAACGCTGTGGATTGACGGCATTGAAGTCGAAGCTACCATAGCTGGAGTACAGGAGGCTTTAGGAGAGCCTGATTATATGACGGAGGATGGCATCGTTTTCGAGCGTTATGAAGCCTTGTTGAAGCTGTTTATCGATACCGATACACAACAGCTGACGTCTATCCATTATTTCCATATGATGTCCATGTAAAATACAATTTTGATTATTTATCGTACACGCCTTGTACTAGGACAATAGTTTTTGGTACGATTGACTAAACAAATGCGAGCGGAGTGAACGTAATGAAAGTTGAACAATTTCAAGTTATGCAAGAAGAAACGAGAGAGCAATATATTCTTCATGTTATCGGGGAGCTTGATTTATCTGTAGTGCCGCAGCTGCGGGCTGCCTTGGAGCCGGTCATGAACAAAGCAGATAAAGCGTTAGTACTTAATCTTAAGCAATTAAAATATATCGATAGCACCGGAATCGGGATTATCGTCTCTGTGCTAAAGCTGCGTGATGAGCTGAAGGCACCCTTTTTCGTGAAGGAGGTTCCTTCGCCTATTAAACGGCTATTTGACTTGACCGGTATTTCCAGATATTTAACAGAAGGGACCGAGGCTGAGGCATGAATGCCATTCGTTTACAAATACCGGCCCATGCAGACTTTATTGATACAGTCAGAATCTGTCTCTATGGAATTGCATCGAAAATGAACTATTCCTACGAAGAGATTGAAGATATGAAGGTAGCGGTCTCCGAGGCATGTAATAATGCTGTCATCCATAGTAAGCAAGATGAGAATGAAGAGGTAATCGATATATCCTTTGAGTCTGATAAAGACGTGCTTACGATTAAAGTGAAGGATAATGGGACAACGGCTTTGGCTGCGAAAACGTTGGAAGCAGCTGAGCTGCTGCCTGCTGTTGACGTGAGCGGGCTTCGCGTCGGCGGTTTAGGCATCTATTTAATGCAGGCATTAATGGATGAGGTTGAAGTGAATGCGCTGGAGCGCGGCACCGAGGTCATCTTAAAGAAATATTTGAATTATAACCCATAGGTACAACAGAAGAAGCTGCCTGAAAGGTGTATCTACCTTTCAGAGCAGCTTTTTTTGTGAAAATATAGAGCAAGCGATCGATGGAATAGAGCTTAACTCATTGATTTGCGGAAAATACGCTCACTACAATTAATATCATTGTAGTGAGTCTTTTGATTGGAGATGATCGATTCCATATTTCCCAACGCCAAAAAACCGTTTTGAGAAAGGCTTTCGAAAAACAAACGATGCACCCGGCTTTGAAGGTCAGAGTCAAAGTAAATTAACACATTGCGGCATAAAATAAGATGAAATTCATTAAAGGACCGATCCGTTGCGAGATTATGCTGTGCAAACGTCATATTTTTCTTAATATCAGGATGGAATAATGCGTAATCATGATCTGTCGTATAGTAAGCAGAAAACTCCTTCGTACCGCCTGCCTTCAAATAGTTTTTCGTAAACGTCTGCATTCGTTTTAATGGGAATCGTCCTTGCTTCGCAATTTCAATGGCGTATTCGTTCATATCGGTTGCATATAATTTTGTTTTCTCAAGCAAGCCTTCCTCCTGGAGCAATATAGCCATGGAGTAAACCTCTTCTCCGGTCGCACAGCCTGCATGCCAGATCCGAATTTCGGGAAGTGCCCGAAGAGAAGGGATGACTTCTGTACGCAAGGCGGCGAAGAAGCTCGGATCACGAAACATCTCGGTTACTTTAATGGAGAAATCATTTAGCAGCTTATTAATAAATCCCGGTTCATGCAGCACCTTCTCAAGCAGTGCGGTAATCGTACGCAGGCCTTCAAGGCTTAACCGATACTTTATGCGTCTTTGCAAAGAGGAGCGCAAGTAGTTTCGAAAATCAAAGCCGGAGATGCTGTAAATACCCTCCAGCAGCAAGCCTATTTCTATACGCTCGAGTTCATCTTGCGCTACGATATTGCCATCGACGTCTCCGTCTGTCCAATCATTAATCAATTTACCACCTGCTTTGTAAGCCATACCCGCATAAGTGAGAAGAGCTGATCCATATTAAGCGGCTTGCTAATATAGTCAGAAGCACCCGCCTCAAGACATTTATCGCGGTCGCTTTTCATTGCTTTAGCTGTTAACGCAATGATTGGCGTTTCTTGCATAGCTGGATCCAGACGAATGGCTTTCATCGTTTCAAATCCATCCATAATCGGCATCATAATATCCATGAGGACTAAATCAAAGTCGGTTCGCTGTTTAATAATTTCGATGCATTGTTTTCCGTTGCTTGCGATAGTTACGTCAAATGATTTGCTTTCCAGTGCCTTAACGAGGGCGAACACATTACGTGAATCATCTTCAACTAGCAGTACTTTTTTACCGCGAAATAATTCCTCATCCTCTTCGCATATTTCGGTCACTACAGCTCCCATTGTATCTTGTGCAGCAGCAGCAACCTCCTGATGCAGTGATACAAGCTGTTCCCTGTCCATCCCGGGCAGACTAGGCAAAAGCAGTGTGAAGGTACTGCCTTGGCCGGGATGGCTGTCCAGCACGATGCGTCCGCCAAGCAGCCTTGTAAACTCATTGCAGATCGATAAACCAAGCCCGGTTCCTCCGAATTGACGATTCGTTTCACCATCTACCTGCTGGAATGCCTCGAAAATGAGCTGCTGCTTATTTAAAGGGATGCCGATGCCCGTATCGGATACCGTAATGGCGATCACTGCTTTATCCATATGAGCAGGGATATACTTCTCAATGATTTTTCTATCGGCATTTTGAATGCTGAGGCTGACAGTACCACGCTCAGTAAACTTAAAAGCGTTAGATAGCAGATTTTTTAAAATTTGCTGTAATCTTTGACCGTCTGTATGGAGCACGGCAGGGAGATCGACAGCCATGCTGATCTGAAAGGCAAGGTCTTTTTGCTCAGCTACAGGATTAAAGAGCAGCTTCATATGCTCAGGAATTTCACTAACATTCACTTCATCCATCATCAGGATGATCTTTCCAGCCTCAATCTTTGATAAATCCAAAATATCATCTATGAGCATAAGGAGGTCATTGCCTGAGGTGTTAATTACTTGGGCATAACCTTCTTCCTCTTGATTCAAGGTTTCATTCTCGTTCTCAGACAGGAGCTGAGAGAGAATCAAAATGCTGTTAAGCGGTGTACGAAGCTCATGCGACATATTGGCCAAAAAATTTGTTTTGTATTGCGAGCTTTTTCGAAGCTGCTCGGAATATGTCTCAAGTTCCTGTTTTGCTTTTTGCAATTCCTCTGTTTTTTGCTGAGCAAATAGATTTTGCTCCTCCAGATGCTCGGTCGTCATGCGCATTTCCTCTTGCTGCATTTGCAGCTCCTCGGATTGCGTCTGAAGCTCCTCCGTCTGTGTCTGAAGTTCCTCTGTCAATACTTGTGATTCGCTTAGCAGCCGCTCGACCTCCATGCGACTGGCGACACTGTGGATGGCTACGCCTAAGGAATGCTCAATTTGCTCCAAGAGCTTCAGATGCTGTGAGGTGAACGATTCTGTGGAAGCGAATTCGACGACGGCAGCAACCGTTCCCTCAAATTCAATGGGGACGATTAAGACACTTTTAGGCTGATGCACGCCAAGCCCGGATGTAATGGCGATGGTATGATCGGGTGTTGTGTTCAGTAAGAACGTACGATTATCGAGCGCTGCTTGACCGATTAAACCCTCGCCTAGCCGAAAGCTCTCAAGGCCCATATTATCATTTGCTTCGGCATAGGAGGCGATCTTGATCAGCCTCTGCTTATCTCCCGTCCCTTGTTTAATATAAAATAATCCATAGGCTGCATTTAGTATAGGTGCGAGCTTGGATAAGAAGGAATCCGCCAGCTCGTTCATATTGTTAATCCCCTGATTCATAGTAGCGACTTCTGCTACTTTCGTTTGAATCCAGTTTTGATCGCTTAAATTATCGAGCAATAGATTGGTTGCATTTGCCAGATCACGAATTTCATCTCGTGTATTGACTTTAATGCGTGTGGACAGATCACCGCCGGAGGAGGCAATATCCGATATCGTTGTTACAACATCCTTAATCGTTTTGACAATGATTCCGGAAACATAAGCTACAATAAAGAAGGCAACAATGGAAACGATTAGCAGCATGAGATATAGACTAATAATGAGCAAATCATTACGGCTTTCCAGCTTCAAAATATAGTTTTGGGTTGCTGTAATCTCTTTTTGACGAAGTGCTTCCAATTGTACTCGAAGGGCATCGATGTCTGTCTTGCCGCTGTCATTATTAAAAAACTCGATAATGCCCTGAGTATTGTTCGACTTTCGCATTTCGACGATGGGCTCGCCGGCTACCCGTATCCAATTTTGAATTGTAAGCTTGATTTCCTCCAAGCTCTTTCGCGTAGTAGGATCGTCAGAGAGGTACTGGTAAAGTGCATTGTAATTGGCTTCCCACTCCGCTTTCCCTTTGGCATAAGGCTCCAAATAATCCTCATTGCCTGTAATAACATAACCGCGCTGACTGGATTCCATGTTGATCGCATTATAGCGAATTGTTGTAATTAAATTATGGATCTCGATGTCACGGCTGGTGATCGTTTCGATATCAATTTGCAAGGATGAAATTCGATCACTCACGATAACAATGGAAGCACCCAAACAACAAATAATAAGAAAATAGCCGATTAAAATTTTGGCACGTATATGTAATCGTAAATTACGCAATGGAATAAGCTCCTTTAGTATGAAAAAATTTAATTTAATGGACGTTTACTATTATAGCATGAATGCCATAAGTGAGCTCTCTCCTAAATTTAGAATATAGCTTTTTCCCCTATTGTTTCAAAAGGGAGTTTATCGGGTAACTAATGAAAAAAAGGAAGTGATGAACACAATGGATATTCTTATGCAAATTAGTATTGCTGTTATAGCGGTAGCTTTTCTCATTCTGATGTATTCTCTTATTCAAACGTTGAAGGCTTTGCGAGCTGGGCTTGAAGAGATGCGGCAAACCATTGGCACTTTAAGAATTGAGGTTACACAAATTAGCGTTGAGGTGAAGGAAGCTGTTCACAACACCAATGCGATGACACTTGATGTAAGAGAAAAGTTAAGCTCGCTGGATGGTTTGTTTGCTTCCGTCAACGATATTGGTCATGCCTTGCACTCGTTTACTGGAGCGGCGAGAGAATCAGCGGCAAGTGTAGTTGCTTCCATAAAAAAAGAGAGCAAGAAGCCTTCGGAGGAGCCGAGAATCGTTAGTACGATTTATAAGGGCGTTATCTCCGGTATTAGAGTTTGGAACAAGCTAAAAAAAATATAAGCTATCATGAGAACAAACAAGAGAGGACAGAAGAAACTATGAACTCTTTCATTCGGCTGACGATCCCTGCGCGGACGGAATATATCGATTTGGTTAGACTTACATTGTTTGGTATTGCGACTAAAGCAGGTTTCTCCTATGAGGAAATAGAAGATATGAAGGTAGCGGTAACCGAGGCATGCACGAATGTGGTGCTTCACGCGTATAGCAATGTGCAAAACGGAGAAGTGGACATTACTTATGAGATTGAAGAAGAAGGCATCTCCATTCGAATTAAGGATGAAGGCAGCAGCTTTAAATACGAGCCGGCAAGCAAGTCTTCTTCTCTTCATGATAAGGAGCTAAACGAGATAACGGCAGGTGGACTTGGTATTTTTATGATGCATGCTTTAATGGATAAGGTTGAAGTATTATCGGGAAGAGGTACAGAGGTGATTCTCACCAAGCTATTTGGTAGGAAAGAGGAGATGGCATGAATACAAACTCATCCTGCCTGGGTCCGCAAGAAATTATTGAAAAAATGGAACGGTATCGAGAAACCGGCTGCAACGATGCAGCAACGGAATTGCTGCAGCACTTTGAGCCTATCGTTAAAATAGCAGCAACAAAAATGTCGCGGAGCCGGCCTGACCTTTATGAGGATTTGTATCAGGTCGGTCAGTTCTCTATGCTGCGCTTGTTTAAGCAGTTTGACGGATCACGGGGAATTCCGTTTGAAGGCTATGCGATGAAAAGCATCATTGGCCATTTGAAAAACTATTTGCGTGATAAGTCTTGGTATATCCAGGTACCAAGACGGATCAAAGAAAAAGGTTTGCTTATTCAACAGGCGATTGGTTATTTAACGGTTGAGCTTAGCCGTTCGCCTAAGATGGAAGAAATAGCAGCTTATTTGGGTCTCACAGTGGAAGAAACGATTGAAGTGCTTTCCTGTAGAGAATCCTATCATTATGTATCGCTTGACACTCCTCTATCGAGTGAAGGTGAAAGTGCTGCTACTATTGGCGATCTCATCAGCTCGGATAGGGATGACTATGAGAATGTCGATCATCGTCTTGATCTGGAGGAGGCGCTTGATCAATTGAAGACGGAGGAGAAAACGGTGCTGGTGCTCGCTTATCACAACGGCAAATCGCAGCGTGATATTGCCGAGGAGCTCGGCGTCTCCCAAATGAGTGTTTCCCGTATCCAAAAGCGGGCGATGGAGAAGCTGAAGCTGCTCCTTGTTGATCATCATCCAGATTATAGTACATAAGTATTATAAAATAGTTAATAAAAAAAAGATCCTCTCCAGAATGAATATGGAGAGGATCTTTTTTTTATGGTTTTATCGATTTGCGGCAGCAAGATCTTCCTTCACGTCTTCCTTAGCAGAGGATATAGAATTCATAACACTCTGATTCGATTGCTTAGCATGGTCTATGAGGTCACCGGTTTCTTCCTTGATGCTTGTTGCCAAATCCTTTGTATTTTCTCCCACAGCTGTGGCGATTTCCTTTGTTTTCTCACTGATGGATTTGAATTTGCTTGAGAGATCCTCTCGAAGGTCTGCACCTGCTTTTGGAGCAAATAGCAGAGCTGAAATGGCACCGATGGCTCCTCCTACAATTGCGCCTACCAATACGCTAGAACTTGAATTTTCTCGTGACATTTGTCATCTCTCCTCGTCATTGTATTGTTGATCAGATTGATCAACGTATAATTGAACTTCTTAAAATATAGGAAAGTATATCATTTCTCCATACGATCTCTATATTTCCCCGGAATGAAACGCGCTACCGCCATAAGGGCGGCGACAGCCGTTTCACCTTGCTTATATATAAACAGTAACTGAACTTTTGAAACAAGTAGAAAAGGAAACTATTGACATAAAATATGAGGAGTGCTACGATATGTTACAATTTACCTATTTTTATATTAAGCGATTAATTATTTTAGTTTTGTAAATGGAGGGAGGCTATTATACATAAAGAGGGTATTATTATTGTGTTACTATATTAAATTTATTGATACTAGGTTGTAAATCGTTTATAAGTATGAAGTTTTAAGCTAATTATTCCGATAATAAGAGTGCCTACATATTATACTTGCGATGAAATCTAATAGAAACTAGAGAGACTAGGGAGAGAATTCATGTTTAAACGAGTGGAGAACGAGCTGGAATTAGCTATGTTTAATGGTATTTGGACAACTGTCTGGATGGAGAAAGGATTTGAACTTGAATTTTCCGAGCATACGCTTGATCGCTTCATCGTTGTGACAACAGAAGGATATTGTGTAGGAACGTCGGAGATTAAACCTTACAGCTTGACTACAAGCGCGATAAACGCCGCAGGACCGTTTCAAACGAATCGTAAAATTATTGAAGCAGGCCATGCAGTCGCGGAGATTGATAAGATTGCATTGCTTAAAACGTACCGGGGTCGTTTTATTTCTGAGCTTCTATCTTCGGCAGTTTATAGTGCAGAGAAGCTAAAAATGAAGTATTTTGTCTCGCTGCTTGAGCCGGTGTTTATGCGGGCGCTTCGAATTTCGTATCAGGTTCCGTTAGAAAAGATTGGGGAAAAGGTGTTCTACAAAGGCGATGATGTAGTGCCCGTATTGTTCGATATGGAGCAAATGTATCTTAATAAGCAACTCTATGAGTGGCTTGTTTATCCAGAAGAAACGATATTGTCAAACACCGAAAGAGGTGAGCTAAGCGAAACCGTTAAGCGTTAGAATTTAATAGTTTATTTAGAAAAGGCGGAAATGTCATGAAAAAAGAATTAACAGAACTAGACAAGCGTAATCGGTTGTTAATAAAAATTCTCTGGAGCTTGCTGGCTCTAGGTATTCTCACAGACCTTGCGATCGGCCTCGGAATGGAACTTGTGCTTTTGCTGGCAGGTGTAGGGGTATTTATGTGTGGCGCAGCTACTTTCATGACATACCGAGGAATTTTAACGAACTACATTAGGTTTGTTGTACCGTTTATATTGACGGTTATCGTATCTCTATTAATCATATCGGACCCTAATCCGATTGTTAGCACTTATTTTTTAGTTTATGTAAATCTTGCAATCATTACTTTGTATGCGGATTATAAAGCTATTATTTTGACAGGTATTTTGGGGGCGGTGCTCAGCACTTATTTGTTTTTTGATCCTGTATTGCAGCCAAAGCTGTTTCCAAATGAGTCGCTTGCCTATTTGTTTCTATATTTGATCTTCGCGACTGTTGCGCTTGCATTAACAGCGAGCTTTAGCGGGAAGCTTCAACGTCAGGTTACAGAAAAGCAGCAAGAGGCGATCGCGTCGAAGGATATGGCAGAGGCACTGCTCACCAAGCTGAAATCGTCTATTATTGTGTTGACAGAGTTTAGCAATAGCCAGCAAACAACAGTAGTTTCCACCGGAAATATTTCCAAGGAAGTGACGATTACGTTTTCGGAAATGTCTGCTGCGATCGAGAAGCAGACAAGTACTGTATTGAACATTAGCGAATCAACACAAGTGATAGACACCTTTGTTAAGCGTCTGCTTGAAGGCACAGAGCAATTGCAGCAGTATTCAGCAGACAATGCTTCCTTGACGGTGAAAAACCGTGAGCAAATGGCCACGCTATCTGCTGAAGTGGAAAGCGTACGAATGATCATTACTCATACAGTTGAGATGATGTCGCAGCTAAACGAGCAAAATGAACGTGTTGGCTCCATTGTAAGCACAATCAGCGACATTGCTGAACAAACGAACTTGCTCGCGCTTAATGCTGCAATTGAAGCGGCACGTGCAGGTGAGCATGGCCGCGGCTTTGCGGTTGTATCCGGTGAGGTTCGCAAGCTGGCAGACAATTCAAGGGCAGCGACAAACGAGATTTCAGAAATATTAACCGGTATTCGCTCGCAAATTATCGCCGTTCATGAGCAGGTGGAAAATGGACAATTAGCGGTGACGACTAGTAGAGATGTATCCCTTCAGGTACAGCAGCTTATTGAACGTATCGACGAAAACACAGAGCTTGTGAAACGACACTCCGATACGGTAGGCAGCTCTGCACACGAGCTGAATAATCGCTTTGGAGATATGGCTCATGAGATGGTTAACATTGCAGCGATTACGGAGGAGAATATGGCTTCTGTAGAAGAGGTACATGCAAGTATGGAAACGCAGGATATGAAAATTCATACAATGGTTGAAGAATATGAACAGCTGGACCAGCTCTTGTCGGAGCTTAAGGAAATGATTGCGAAGCATTAAGCTAAGATTGCAGTACTGGGGATAGACTCTTCCAGTAAATCCCTTTATATGGTAACCTACAAGGTATGAACATGATCTTGGGAGGTGTAAATGGATGGACTGGATCTGGATGATTTCCGTTTTTTGTTCCCTTGTATTGCTGTATTTGCTGTATAGAAAGCGTCAAGAAGAGGAGCGCGGCTTATTTGTTAAGCTGCTGCTGTACTCCTTTCTTGGCGCTTTTTATTTCTCGATAGACGAATTGCGGCTGCCCGTAGGTTATGCGGTTTGCCTGCTCCTATTAGCTCGTGTCAGGCCAAACAAAGCTGTGAAGCATTTAGCTTGTTTCCTCGGGCTGCTGTTCTTTATTTTTCAATTTTTTATACCGGCAGTAGAAAATGCGTGGTTTGAACGGCCGAAGAGCATTGCCGCTTCAGTTGATAATTGGTATTCGCAAAATCTGAATCAGATGTGGATCTCCCTTGAAGAGGAGATTGGCATGCAAAATGCCCATTTAGAGAGCTTTCAGGTCGCATATCAAGCCGATGGCTACATAGAGCAGCTGCATTTTATAGTCGTACAGCAGAAAGACGGATTTATTTATTCGGATATTCAGTTGAATAAGCAGAAGAGCCAATTACTCGTAAAGCAGCACAAAATCGATGGTCCTTGGCATCAATACGAGAGGTCGATTGAAGCTCATTATTTTTTTGCGAAGCTGGATAGTCTTGATCGAGCTCAAATAAAGCCAGAGTCAGAGACGGAGCTTTCTTTCTATACGCTAACGGCACATGACGGGGAATTCTCTACGTATGCCATTAAAGAAACCGAAAAGTATGGGGTTAAGGGTAACCAAGTCATCCCGATCACGAATGATCAATTGCCCGTAACGGGCTTCTGGCTAGCAGCAAGAGGCTTGGAGAACAGCGAAGCGATAAACGGCAAGGACTCTAGTGAGCATCAAGCGGATTTCTTCTTTGATTATCGATTTGAACAATAAAATGAGCAGCAAAAAGTGTTGACGAATAGAAAACAACATGTTAAATTAAATTTATCCTATTGAATTAGTCGGAAATAAGAATTTGGAATTTAATAAGAATGGCATTGGTATTACTTCATTGTATGACACTGCAATTCGCGCTCACTAGACAACCTGAGGCGCAGGCCAACCGAATACCGAATCGGTTGTCGTGCGTCTACTTGTTTTTCTACCTATATAAGTTGAACTAGAAATTTACGTGTTGGGCACTACGCGAGTAGATCATTCTTACGATCGCTGTTGCAGCCAGATTCTTTGATTTCCTAAGACATTTAAAGGTAAGAATAAGGCTGCAAAGGCGAACACTTCGTTTCTACAGAACGATCTTCTCGCTTCGCTTACACTTCATTTTTCAAGCTCAACTTATCTAGAAATCGAAAAATTTAGAAGCCGCTTTGTAGTTGTTGTACACATTACTTTTGAGAGGGTGTTGATTATGTCCCGAACGGTTGAGGTTGCTGATGAATGGCTGCAGCGGATCAAGGAGCAATTGGTAGGCGTTCAGTATGGCATTGTTCAAATTACGATTTATAATGGTCAAATCGTGCAAATAGATCGAACAGAACGCAGTCGCTACGATACGGAGAAGTCGTCTTCTGCTATTAAGAAGCAAAGGTAGCGAAATCGGATGAAGAGCGATCAGAACAGCAGCCTGTATGAATGGCCGGACCTGGCCTTTCACCATTATTGCTTGCAAATGTATCAGTTGAATAAGGGCATCTATAATACGATTGATCAATGGCTGTACGATAACGGATATCCAGAGATTAAGCGTAGGCGGAGAATGATCATTCAGTTCCTTGATACGATGCAGCAATCGAGGTCGGAGGAGAGAAGGAAGTTTTTGTCCTTCGGAAAAGGAAATCTTGTTGTAGAGCTAAGCCAGTTTACTTATCAGAACAGCATTCATGAGAGGAGCTCATTGGCTGCTTATTAGATTTTAATCTAAAGTTAGTAGTTGACAGAGTACTGCAGCAGTCTTATGATAATAAACATACTATTTTAATGCGAATACTATTATATCTACCGGAAAACCGGAGACACTTTGGAATACAGTGTCTTCGGTTTTTTGTCTTTAATGAAACTAAATTTAGGGGGCGACGAAAATGGAATATAGAAAATTGGGAAGAACAGGATTGAAGGTTTCTGAGGTGAGTCTAGGCACAATGGCATTTGGACGGTGGATTGATGAGAAGGCTTCGTCAACCATTTTGGATTTAGCGCTCGATAACGGCATTAATCTTGTGGATACAGCCAACGTCTACGGAGAGGGAGCATCTGAGCGAATTCTTGGCAATTTGCTGAAGGAGAGACGTCAGCAAATTGTTCTTGCAACTAAAGTACACGGCCGAGTGGGAGAAGGCGTCAATGATTCAGGGCAAAGCCGCTATCATATTTTCAAAGCGGTTGAAGATAGTTTGAAGCGGCTCCAGACAGACTATTTGGATCTATATCAGGTTCATCGCTTTGATTCGAATACTCCGCTCGAAGAAACGCTCCGAGCATTAGACGATCTGGTTCGTCAAGGCAAAGTAAGGTACATAGGCGCATCAAACTTTGCTGCATGGCAGCTGGCAAAAGCTCATGGCGTCAGCGCATTGCATAACCTGCATCGATTTGAAAGTCTGCAGCCGGAATACAGCTTGATCTCCCGTGAGATTGAGAAGGAAATTATACCTTTTGTACAGTCGGAGAATGTTGGCGTTATCGTGTACAGTCCGCTAGGCAGAGGCATTCTTTCAGGCAAGTACCGCGCTGGAGAAGCGCCTCCAGAGGGCTCGCGGCTTGCGGCAGGCGAACAACGGCTGGAGGCGCTGTTAAAGAAAAATGCGATTGCATTGGCGGAAGCTATCCGGCCGCTGGCGGAGGAGCGTGGGCTCACTCAGGCACAATATGCGTTAGCTTGGGTGCTAAGTCGTCCCGGGATTACATCCGCTATTCTGGGAGCATCGAAGCCGGAGCATATAACGGAAGCAGCAAAGAGCTGGCATGAGAGGTTAAGTGCGGAAGAGCTGGCGAAAGTAGATGAAGCTCTCGCGCAGCTGCAGCCAGCGAAAGAGTCCGTATTCAGCTAATCGATCAGCCTCATACATTTGACGGTATCAATGGGGGATATCAGAGCGTCATCGGATATCCCCATTTTTTTGAGATTCTTTTTGAATAGGGGGGCGTATTGTGGCGGGTGTTACGATCAATCATTTATATAAGCGCTATGGAAAAGATAAGCACGCGGTCGTGCAGGACTTTCAGCTGGAAATCAAGGATAAGGAGTTTATCGTTTTTGTAGGGCCTTCCGGCTGCGGCAAATCAACGACACTTAGAATGATTGCAGGACTTGAGGATATTTCGGAGGGAGAGATCTATATTGGAGATCAGCTGGTTAATAAGCTGCCTCCCAAGGATCGAGATATTTCCATGGTGTTCCAAAACTATGCGCTTTATCCTAATCTGAGCGTGTACGAAAATATTGCATTTGGTCTGCGGATGCGGAAGCTGCCTAAGCATGAGATTGATTTGGCAGTTAAAAATGCAAGCAGAGTTTTGGAAATCGAGCCTTACCTCAATCGTAAGCCAAGGGAGCTGTCGGGCGGACAGCGTCAGCGTGTGGCGCTTGGCCGGGCTATCGTACGTGATCCAAAGCTGTTCTTGATGGATGAGCCGCTTTCTAATCTGGATGCCAAGCTTAGAGTAACGATGCGAATGGAAATTACGAAGCTTCACAAAAAGCTCGGCACGACCTTTATTTTCGTTACGCATGATCAGGTTGAAGCGATGACGATGGCTGACCGTATCGTCGTTATGAAGGGCGGCGTCATACAGCAGTGCGATACACCGGAAATTATTTATTCCAAACCGGCGAATACTTTTGTAGCCAGCTTTATCGGCTCTCCACAGATCAATTTTATTAATGGTCGTATTCAGGAGACAGCTCAAGGGAAATTGGAGTTTCATACGAATCGCTTTAGCTTGAAGATCAATGAAGCCATGGAGGAAATTTTGCGTCATAATAACCAAGTAAGTAAATCGGTTATATTGGGTATAAGGCCGGAGAACGTTAAGCTCGAAGGACTATTTTCCGAGACGATTATAACTGGAATCTATCTAGCGAATGAGCTAATGGGTGCGGATCGTTTTCTTTATTTGGATATCGGGCAGGAAAAGCCGTTAATTGCACGCGTGGACCCTGATAATCGTTTCTCTGAGCAGGAGAAGGTGAAGGTTGAGCTGGATATGTCCAAGGCTCATTTTTTTCATAAGGATACCGGAGTAAGATTTACGGAAATGATTGGATAGATGCGAAGGAGGGAGGCAGCTTCTCGTTATGAATAAGAAACGGAATTGGTTTTTGCTTGGGGGAAGTATTGCAATCGCGGCTCTGCTATTCTCAGCTGGAGCTGCAGGGAGCGCTGAATCCGCGAAGAATAGCGTAACGGTTAATTATGATGAGCTTATTACGACGTTTAATTACGAGACAGATCCCTACTTTAGTGAAGTGCTGGCGTCGTGGCGGGAGCAGGGGATTCAGAATGCAACGCAATCGATACCCATTGAAGCGGCAGAGCCTGCTCTAGTTTCGAACACGGAGGAAATTAAAGTAGGGGAGTATGAAGGGAAATTGAATGTGCTGCTGTGGAATACGAGCAGCACAGAGTGGGTGGAATATAAAGTTGACGTTGCAGAGAGTGCGCTGTATGAAATTGAGGTTTCTTATCACCCGCTGAAGGATGTGGGTAGAAAGGGACCGATTGGATGGGAGGTTACTATAGACGGCAAGAGACCATTCCGAGAAGCTTCCTCTATTTCGTTATACCGCAAATGGGAGGATGTCCGTCCTATTCTGAAAAACTCAGACGGTGATGAGATTCGGCCTCGGTCCATTGATGCTTCGGGCTGGAGTACAGAACCTCTGATTGATTCAGGGGGGGCATATGCGCAGCCTTTGCAATGGCATTTCACACAAGGAACGCATACCATTCGCTTGCAAGGGTTTGATCCTGTGGCGCTGGAGAAAATTGTGCTTGCTCCAAGCAAAACGATTCCAGCTTACTCGGAGGCTGCAAAGCAGAATTCCGATGTGTCTGCGATCGATGGGGAGATATTGACGCTGCAGGCTGAGGAGTTTGCATCTAAGAATGATACGGCAATTAAGCTGTTCTCGGACAAAAATTCCCGTACCCTGCCGCGTTATACCGGAAGGATCAAGTACAATACGGTTGGCGGCCCGCGTTGGCTGGAGCAAAACCAGGAAATCACATGGTCGTTTGATGTACCGGAGACGGGGCTTTACAAAATTGGCTTTCGTGCTCTGCAAAATACGATCGCGCAAAAAACATCCTATCGAGCGATCAAAATCGACGGTGAAGTGCCCTTTAAGGAATTTCTTGCCTATGGCTTTCCTTATTCAACGGGCTGGAAAGGGACGATTTTGCAGGATGCAAGCAAAGAGCCTTATCTCCTAAAGCTGGAGAAAGGACAGCATACATTATCGCTTGCCGTTACACAGTCGCCTATCAAATCGATTAACGTCGATCTGGAGAAGCTGATTGCCCATCTGGATGCGATTGATTGGGATTTGCGCACAATTACGGGCGCAAGCACGAAGAAGATGATCGACCGCAACCGTTCTTGGAATATGGAACAGGATTTTCCTGGCTTGACTGAGCAAATGGCACTGGCAGCTGATGTGATGGATGATTTATCTGAGCGGCTCGTCAAAGCGAATGGCAATAAGGATTCCATTAGTCAAGGACTGGATACCTCAGCGAAGGATTTGCGCTCCTTGCTTAGGAAGCCAGAGGAGATTCCTTATCAGGTGGAAGAAATATCATCGATGAGAGAGAAGTTTGGAACCTTTATCGATACGCTGATCAAGCAATCACTGCAGCTCGATGAGATTTATATTATTCCGGAGAAGGCAGATGCCCCTAAGATGGAAGCAGCTTTCTTCAGCCGTTTGTGGGGCGGCGCTGAAAACTTTATCTACTCGTTTGACGCAAGGGATAGTCTGAATGATATGGATAATACGAAGCTGAATATATGGGTGCAGCGTGGCCGGGATTATGTCGATCAGCTGCAGCAAATCGCAGATGAGTCGTTTACGCCGGAAACGGGCATTGAAGTGAAGGTTAATCTGCTGCCTAACCCCGAGCTGCTGCTCATGTCTAATGCGGCAGGCGTACAGCCTGATATTGCGCTTGGCTTGACGCAGGATTTGCCGGTTGATTACGCCATCCGCGGCACGCTGCAAAATCTAGCCGAATTTGAAGATTTTGATCAGCTTTATCCGAGGTTTAGCCCAGGCTCTTGGCTGCCGCTTCATTATGATGGAGGCTACTACGGCGTGCCGGAGACGCAGTCATTTCAAGTGCTCTATTATAGAAAGGATATTTTGCAGCGCTTAGGGGCTGACGTTCCGCAGACATGGGATGATGTATACAATTTGCTGCCTACGCTGCAGCAAAACTTTATGAACTTCTACGTGAACCCGAAGGAGTTCACCCACTTCTTCTATCAGAACGGAGTGGACTTTTATGAGCAGGGCGGTTTGAAGTCAGGGCTTGATACACCGGAAGCATACCGTGCCTTTAAGCAGTGGACCGATTTGTTCAACACCTACGCCGTGGAGCGCGAGGTGCCAAGCTTCTATCAGCATTTCCGTACCGGTACGATGCCGATAGGCATATCGGATTACAATATGTACGTTCAACTGTCGGCAGCGGCGCCTGAGCTGAATGGCCGATGGGGCATTGCGCTTATACCCGGTACGGAGCAAGCGGACGGAACGATCAGCCGCTGGGCTGGAGGGGGACAGCGTACAGGTGTTATTTTTGACAAATCGGATAAAAAGACAGAGGCTTGGGAGTTTCTGAAATGGTGGCTCTCTGCTGAAGTTCAGGAGCAGTACGGCTCCGATCTTGAGGCAGTTAATGGCGTAGCATTTCGCTGGAATACATCGAATGTAGAGGCATTTAATAATCTTCCTTGGAAGAAGGAGGATGCTCAAATTATTTTGAACCAGTGGAAATGGTATAAGGATATTCCGAATGTGCCGGGTGGCTATTTCCTCGAGCGCGAGACGAATAATGCGTGGATCAGATCCGTTGTCAGGACGACAAACTATATGTCCTCGTTAGAGGAAGCGGTAAGAGATATTAACCGGGAACTGCTGAGAAAACAACAGGAATTCGGCTTTGTTGATGCACAGGGCAAGCCGCTCAAAACGCTCAATATTCCAATTGTCGATCAGCCTTGGGAAGGGATTGATCGTTATGTGGAGTAGGCTGTGGTCGTTTCGGATCTCCTATTTGTTTATTGCTCCTTTCTTAATTTGTTTTGCTTTATTTATTGTTATTCCGATAGTGGCTGCGGTTGGCTTAAGCTTCACGTACTATAACGGAATTGAGCCGCCGCGGTTTATAGGCTGGAGCAACTTTCAATATTTGATTGCGCAGGATTTGTTGTTTTTAAAATACGCGCTGCCGAATACGTTCAAATTTGCGATTATTGTGGGACCGGGCGGTTATGCAGCCGCCTTTCTGCTCGCTTGGCTCATTTCCAAGCTGCGCGGCAGCTTTCGCAAATGGGTGGCGCTCGCGATGTATACACCGTCTCTCACTGTTGGAATCGCGATGACGATCATATGGCTGCCATTGCTTTCGGGCGATAGAATCGGTTATTTGAACAGCTTCCTATTAAAAATCGGCTTCATTGACATTCCAAAGCTGTGGGTAACCAGTCCGGATTTGCTAATGAACTCGATGATCGTTGTAACGTTATGGTCCAGTATGGGCGTAGGTTTTCTGGCTATGCTTGCGGGTATTCTGAACGTGGATACGACGCTTTACGAAGCGGGGAAAATTGACGGCATCAAAAATAATTTGCAAGAGCTGTGGTTCATCACGATACCGTCTATGAAGCCGCAAATGCTGTTCGGTGCTGTCATGGCAATCGTCACGACCTTTAAGACAGGAGCAATCGGAGTCGAGCTTTCCGGTCAAAACCCAACGCCGGAATATGCAGGCCACCTAATCGTTAATCATATTAACGATTATGGGTTTATCCGTTTTGAAATGGGCTATGCGGCGACGATTTCCGTGTTTCTTCTTATATTAATGTATTTTGCGAACAAGCTTAGCTGGGGATTGTTCGGTACGAAGGAGGAATAACACCTGAAACCATCTAGCCTTGCTGCAAAAATTAGCTTCAATATCATCATGCTTGTGTTGTCCGTCGTTATGATCCTTCCGATCATTTACATTTTCAATCATGCGTTTAAGCCTTATCACGAATTGTTTATTTATCCGCCAAAGTTTTTTGTGCAGGAGCCGAATATTCAGAACTTCGTCGAGTTATTTTGGGTAACCTCAAATTCGATCGTTCCGGTATCTCGTTATTTGTTCAACAGCCTGTTCATTTCGGCAGCGAGCGTTATTGGCGTAACCGCTGTGAGTGCACTGTGCGCTTATCCGCTCTCCAAGCATCCTTTTCCAGGGCGAAAGTTTATTTTTGCTGTGATTCTGCTTATGCTGATGTTCACGCCGGAGGTCATCCAAATTCCGCGTTATTTGGTCGTCAGCCAGTTAGGCATTATGAATACGTATTTGGGTCATTTGCTGCCGGTGCTCGCTTTGCCGGTAGGTGTCTTCCTGCTCAAGCAATTCGTAGACCAAATTCCAGACTCGCTGCTGGAGGCTTCCAGAATTGACGGGGCAAATGAGTTTATCGTTTTTTTTCGCATTATTATTCCAATGTGTATGCCGGCAATTGCGACAGTCGCTATTTTGTCCTTTCAAAATTCATGGGGCAACGTAGAGACGTCGATGCTGTTCATGCAGGATGATGAAATGAAAAACTTTCCGTTTTTCTTATCAACACTGACGAATAATTTGGCGAATAATGTGGCGCGGCAGGGCGCCGCGGCAGTGGCGGCATTAATTATGCTCGTGCCGAATTTAGTTTTCTTTATTATTTTACAAGGAAAGGTCATCTCTACTATGGCACATTCAGGCATTAAATAAATAAGGGGGGAATCGAGTGAAGAACAGGAGGCTGCGGATTCGTCCGGTCATCATTGTCCTGATTACGGCGATTTACATAGCGTGGCCCAGTTTACAGGCTGCAGCCTCACAGTTACCGTATGAAACCTACTATAAGGATGGATTCGGACAGCTGGTGAAGACGCAAGCAGCTTACATTCCTGCTGGCATTATCGGCACGAATGTGCTCACTGCTGAAGCAAGTGAGCTAACTAGCGCTGAGGGAGCATCTAAGCTGCAGCTAAATCTGCCCAAGGATATTTTTGTGGATGAGAAGGATCACATTTATATTGCAGATACAGGGAATAATCGGATCGTTCACTTAGATGAAAAAGGACAATATGTACGTGAAATCATAGTAAGCGAGAGCCCGCTTAAGAAGCCAAGCGGCGTATACGTCGACAAAGCAGGAGAGGTTTATGTTGCGGATACGGGCAACAATAGGGTGGTTAGGCTCGATTCATCCGGTAAGCTGTTGAAGTCATTTGGCCGTCCTGAGTCCAGCTATTTGCCCGCAGACTTCAAATACGATCCGGTTAATCTGATTGTTGATAAACGTGGATTTATTTATGTCACAACGCTGGGCGCTTATCAGGGCTTAGTGCAGCTTGATCCCGAAGGCAGCTTCGTCAGCTTCTTTGGACCGAATAAAGTGTCGTTCTCTTTATTCGATGCGTTTAAACGGTTTGTGTATACCCGGGAAATGTATCAAAGAGAGCTGAGGAAGCTGCCTGGAGCTATCGCGAATTCGACGATAGACCAGAATGGCTTTATTTATACAGTGACCAAGGAAGTGCAGACGGACCAGGTTAAGAAGCTTAATATTGCAGGCCTCGATCAGCTGCCGGGCAAGGGGGAGTTTGCAGCGCTGCAGCCAGTCAAATCCTATGGCGAGTTTTTTTATTATACGCAGCGGGACATTAGTCCCCAGCTGAATGACATCACGGTCGACCTCGCTGGCAATATCACGATCATTGATTCCGTGTGGAATATTATTAGCCAATATGATTTGAATGGAAATCTGCTGTTTTTCTGGGGAGGCGATGTCATTACCGCCACCTCGAAAACGGGCGTCGTTAAGACGCCAGCGGCCATTGCAAGCAATTCGAAGGGCGAGCTGCTGGTGCTCGACAGCGTCAACAACCTCGTTCAGGTGCTGCGCTTATCGCAATTCGGCAAGCTGGTGCATGAGGCAAATCAATTGACGCAGGAGGGCAGATACGAGCAAAGTGAGCCCTTGTGGAACGAGGTCCATCGTTTGAATACTCAGTACACACCGGCCTTGATTGGACTGGCAAAGGCGGCCTATAAGAAAGAGGATTATGCTAAAGCGGAGAAGCTGTTTTATCAGGCGGGTGTCGTGAACGGCTATTCAGACTCCTTCTGGCAAAATCGATTAAAATGGTTTCAAAGCCATTTTGGTTTGTTGATGAACATTGCGATTGCGTTCAGTGCTTTATATCTGCTATGGAATACGCTGTCCAAAAAGCATCGTCTGAAGAAAAAGCCAAGCGCCAAAACTCGAAAGCTTCCCTTGCTGCTTCAGCAGCTTAAGCATGTGTTTTATTTGATCAAGCATCCGGTGGACGGCTTTTATGCGATTCGCTATGAGAACAAAGCGGGCTTCCTAAGCAGCTTGATTATATTCGTGCTAGCGGTGGCATCGTATTTGTATATGCAAGCGGGCACTAGCTTTATTTTTAATCCAGCGGTACATGTCGGTATTGATTTGCTGCCGATTTCGGTACAATTCGTAGGGATCTGGCTTGGGTGGGTCGTTTCCAACTATTTGATCAGCTCGCTGCTCAGAGGCGAAGGACGCTTCAAAGATGTATTTTACAGCAGTGCCTACGCCTTATTTCCGATTATTCTCATAGGAATACCTGTTACTCTAATTTCCAATGTATTAACGTTGAATGAGGCAGCCATCTTTCAGTTCTTGAAGCTGTTTATCGTCTTGTGGACGGTGCTGCTGCTGATATGGATGGTTCAGGGGATACACAATTATACGTTTATTGAAGCGATCTTTATTATTCTGTTATCGCTGCTTGCGCTTACGATCATTGTCATTTTAATTTTCATCCTCATTAGTCTAAGCATTGAATTCGTCAACTTTATTAATTCCTTGTACCAGGAGGTGATTATCCGATGACTACCGTCAAACTTAACTATAAGCGCATCACGAAGCTGGTGCTCATCGTTATTTTGCTAGCCTTGATAGGCTGGGTCTCTCTTGTGGTAGGAGGTCTTTGGAACAAACAAGTGGTAAAGCCGGCAAATGACACAGGCAAGTTCGAAGCAAATGGAGCTAGCCTGTATAAGGAAGGACTGCCAGCCGAGGAGCGCTTTGAGCTAGTGGCAGAGACGGATACCTTGAGGCTGTTCGCTGACAAGACAAGTGCTCATTTTCAGGTCATGAACAAGGAAACGGGCAGCATTTGGCGCTCCTATCCAGACCCAAAATATTGGCAGGAAGAGACAGTGCCGGCAACTTGGAAAAATAATTTGTCTTCTCCGGTTATGGTGGAATACGTCAATGCCAAAAACTATAAATCCTCCTCGGCTACGACAAGCCTAATTGAGAGCCAAGGCTATCTGGAAAACTTTCAGAATACGAATGCGGGATTTAAGGTCACCTTTGTACTGCCGAAGGTAGAGATTAAGATTCCAATCGAGGTAAGTCTGCATAAGGATTATGTGGAGACGAGAATCATCGACGCTGAAATCGTGGAGGGCGCTTTAAGCCTGCTTAATGTTAAGCTGTATCCATTGTTTGGCGCCCAGCCGTCTGTCGGGCAGGAAGGGTATATTTTATTGCCGGATGGCTCAGGCTCGCTCATTCATTTCAAGAGTGATCGTTTGATGCAGCAGTTGACCTATAACGAGAGCGTATACGGGCAGGATCTATCCTACTATAACGAAAATACGGGCAGGCAGAGAATTGCTATGCCAGTATACGGAATAAAGTCAGGCGATCAAGCGTTTGTTGCGATTATCTCGCAAGGGGAAGCGTTCGCGAACGTTTATGCGGCGCCTTCAGGCGCGGTAGGACAGTCGAACTGGACGACGACCGAATGGCAGTATCGCAAACGGTTCTTCCAGAGCGTCAGTAAAAGTACGGGCGAGGGCTTCTATACGTACAGCGGGGATAAGTTTTTGGCTGATGCGCGCGCCACACGCTATTATCCGCTGCTGCCGGAGAAGAGCAATTATGTAGGAATGGCTGAGGTATACCGTAATTATTTAATAAACGAGCAGGGCGTGAAGCCGCTGGAAGCGACTGAGAAAGATATTCCCTTGTTCCTTGATTTGGTAGGTGCTGATATTGAGAAGGGATTGTTTTCCGATTCTTACTTGAAAGCAACCACGACTGATGAGGCAGCAGAGCTGGTTGGGGAAATTTACAGCAAAGGGATTCATCATTTGCAAATTCATTTCTCGGGCTGGCAGCAGGATGGCTACAGCACACATGGCGGCTATTTTCCTGTAGATAAGCGTATAGGAGGGGATAGCGGGATGAAAAGCTTCATTTCATTTGCCCATGCGCTTCAAATTCCCGTTTATTTGACCGCCAACTATACACTGAATACGAATGGCGATGATCGGTTCTGGTGGCGGCGCGACGGCTTGCGCAATTTGGCTGGCACAGTGCTGGAGGAGCAGGAAAATCAGGATCAGGATGCTGCTGTATTTGTGAGCCCTAAATTTTATGAGAAGGTTGTTGCTAGAGACTTAAATGACTATAAGAGCTTAGGTGCAGACGGCATCTATTTTGAGGATGGCATCGGGCAGCAGGTCAATACCGATTTCAACAGCCGCTATCAAGCCAGCAGAGCGGATGTTGTAGAGGTGCAGCGCAGTATACTTGAGAATAGCAAAAAATCGCTGGGCTCGCTTGTAGCGAACAACGTAAATTTCTACGCGCTAAATGAGCTTGATCATATTCATCGATTAACGGATGACTATTCGTATGATGTATTTATTAGCGAGGAGATACCTTTTGTCCAAATCGTGCTTCATGGCTTACGCACGTATACGCTGGAATGGTCGAATTTGCGCGATGAATATGAGGATGAGTTTTTGCGGAGCATTGAGTATGGCGCATACCCGGCATACGTGCTTAGCGGTAATCATGCGGATGATTTGAAAAAGTCGTATTCGTTATGGCACTACAGTCTAAATTACAAGGATTGGATCGACGATCTAACTGAAGAATATACCAAGGCCAATGCTGCGCTAGCCGCTGTTCAGGATCAATTCATAACCGCTCATCGCACGCTTGCGCCTCAGGTAAAGGAAACGGTATTTGGCAGCAGCTATCGGATTGTCGTCAATTATAATGAGACGGATTATAACAAGGATGGCGTATTTGTTCCGGCAAAAGACTTTGTGGTCATTAAAGGAGGAACGACGCCATGAGATTTAATCGCAAGCTGGAGAGCGCAACGCTGCGGAAACTAGAGGGCTCGTTATTTATTGCGCCATGGGTGTTTGGCTTCATGGTGTTTGTCGCTTTTCCGCTAGGCTATTCGCTCTACATGAGCTTTCATCAGGTCAAAATTACTGTAAGCAGCGTCAATTATACGTTTATAGGACTGAGCCACTATAGAGAAATTTTAATTGCGAACGGAAGTCTGCTCTATGAGGAGCTGTTTCCGTTTCTAAGGGAGTCGGCGATGATGATTCCGATCATTCTTGTCTTTTCCCTGCTCGTCGCTATCTTGCTTAATTTGCGTTTTCCTGGCCGCACGTTGTTTCGGGTTATCTTTTTCCTTCCGGTCATTTTCTCCTCAGGCCAAATCGTACAGGAGTTTATTGCGCAGGGTGAGGGCTCGCTCAGCATTATGGAGACGCTGCGCATTGACTATTATTTACGGGAATACGTCCCTGGAGGGTGGGCAGCTCCCATTCAGAAGGTTATGAGCTCGTTTGTTCTCGTTCTCTGGTATTCGGGCGTGCAAATTTTAATCTTCCTCGCCGGAAGACAAACGCTGCCGGCTGCGGTCTATGAAGCGTCGCGCATTGATGGTTCTGGGCCGTGGAACACGTTCTGGAAAATCACGCTTCCGGGGCTTGTTCCTTATATTTTCTTGAATTTAATGTACACGGTTGTCGATCTGTTCACTTTCCCTTCCAATCCGATTGTCAGTCGTGTGAATACAAGCAATTATGGCAGCTCCAGCGCACTGGCATGGATTTATTTTTTGATTATTCTAACCGTGGTGCTCCTGACTCTATTTCTTTACAGCAGGGTCGACAAATCGCTTTCAGGTAAACGATAAATAGGAAAGAGAGGTGAGCTAAGGTGAAAATAGTCAAAAGAGGCAGTGAAACAGCGGCGAGGCTTTATGCTGACCATAGGCTGAGGAATGGGCTTGAAGTATTGCGGTATCGGCTCCTAGGCGCCGAGATTGATAAGGGTCTGCTCTTTAAGCTGTTTGTTTATGTGATCCTGATCAATGTCGCTTTTATTTATATTAAGCCCATTCTTTATATGGTGACGACAATGGTGAAGGATGCCCAAAATATTCTTGACCCCACCGTTATTTGGGTGCCGAGAACGATCTTTCTCGGACATCTGCAGCAGGCGAGCGAAATGCTGAACTACGGCAAGAGCTTTCTTATTAGCATATCACTCGCATCCTCAGTGGCTGTGCTGCAAGTGTTTTCTTGTGCAATCGCTGGTTATGCATTTGCGAGGCTTGATTTTCCATTCAAAAAGGTATGGGGAGCGCTGCTGTTATTTACGTTTATTATGCCTCCGCAAATTACGATTTTGCCGTCAATTATGCTGTTTAAGGAGTTTGGCTGGTTGAACACCTTTTTGCCGATGGTCGTGCCTGCGATATTCGGCCATGGCTTGAAGGGCGCAATGTTTGTTATTATTTATCGCTCCTTTTATTCCACACTGCCGAAGGAGCTTGACGAGGCGGCAAGAATGGATGGCGCGGGGCCCTTCCGGATGTTTTTTCGAGTCATGTTTCCGATCTCCCGCTCGGCTACCGTTGTCGTTGTGCTGTTCTCGTTCGTATGGAACTGGAACGATTTCTATTTTCCATCGCTGTTCATGTTTACGGCTGAGAATGTTCCCTTATCGATTACGCTGGCTAGAATGGCCGGCGAGATGAAGCTTGCTGAGGGAGCCGGGGAAATAACGGTGTATGCGGAGGCGATCAAAATGGCTGCTTCGTTCTTAATTATTATGCCGCTGCTCGTCGTTTATTTGTTTGCTCAGCGCTGGTTTATTGAAGGAGTGGAACGAACCGGCTTGGTAGAGTAATTCCCGCATTGTTTAAAATGATTGACATATAGGAAGTCGAGTGGTAAATTATTTTCACAGAACTAATTCCATCTAATTTGATATGAATAGTATGTAATGATCGACCGGATAACCGGAGATTGCCTAAGGGCATCTCTGGTTATTTTTTTTGAAATATAAGTTGGGGGGGATTCAACGATGAGTGGATCGGAACGAAAGCTTAACTTGAATGCTTTTCTGGCAGCATCAGGCCATCACGAAGCATCGTGGAGGCATGCGGATACTAAGCCAGAGCTAGGCGTGGATATCAATCATTATGTAAAGATAACGCAAATTGCTGAAAGAGGATTGCTGGATTCGGTATTTTTAGCTGATGGGTATTGGGCGCATTCAGGCTCGCTAGAGCCTTTCACGCTGCTGTCGGCACTGGCGGCAGCCACGAAGCATATCGGGTTGATCGCAACGGTTGAGACGACATACAATGAGCCTTTTCATATTGCTCGAAAGTTTGCGTCTCTGGATCATATCAGTAAAGGCAGGGCCGGCTGGAATATCGTTACGGGTGCCGGGCCAGCTGCAGAGCAGTTCAGCAGGAGCAAGCATCCCGAGCATCATGAGCGCTATGAATCGGCTGAGGAATTCGTTGAGGTGGTTAAGCGGCTGTGGGATAGCTGGGAGGATGACGCGGTACGAAATGACAAAATAAATGATCTTCTTATCGACCCAGCCAAGGTCCATAAAATCGGCTTTGCAGGAAAGCATTACACCGTTCAAGGACCGCTGAATATTGCTCGTCCGCCACAGGGCTATCCCGTGCTTGTTCAGGCAGGCTCCTCAGAGACAGGGAAGGATTTTGCTGCAAAGCTAGCCGAGGTTATCTTCACTGCGCAGCTGACGTTTGAAGAAGCACGCTCCTTTTACACCGATGTGAAAGGCCGATTGGCTAAGTTTGGACGGACACCGGAGCAATTGAAAATATTGCCCGGCTTAAGCCCAATATTGGCGGATACAGAAGCAGAAGCTCAGGACATAGAAGCGGAGCTGTTCGCGCTTATCGATCATGAGGGAGCAGCTAAGCGGCTTTCCTCCCGCCTTGGTATTGATTTATCCAATCATGCCTTGGACGATCTAGTGAATTTGGATGGGGCGCAGACTACGGAGCAAGTAAGCGGGATGAAGAGCCGCCATCAGCTTATTTTGGATTTAGTGGAGCGGGAAAAACCGACGCTGCGGCAATTAATTAACCGTCTGGCAGGTGCGCGCGGACATTTCACCTTTACGGGAACACCGCTGCAGCTAGCCGATGTGATTGAGAAATGGTTTCGCAACGGTGCAGCCGACGGATTTAATATCATGCCGCAAATATACCCAAGCGGCTTGGAACGCTTCGTAGAGAAGGTTATTCCAGAGCTGCAAAATCGCGGCTTGTTCCGTACCGCTTACGAGGAATCGACACTGCGAGGAAACTTGGGGCTTGCTCGTCCATTGAACGCAATAACTGTATAAGCTGGACTTGGAGAATGAAGTTATAGCGAAGCGAGAAGATCGTTTCTCTAGAAACGAGGTGTTCGCCTTTGCAGCCATTCAGAATGATCTTCTTGCGCAGCGCCCAAAACGTAAATTTCTAGTTCAACTTATATACCAATAAAAATAAAAAAGAGGTGCATCTATAATGAGCGAAGCAAGCCGCAAGGTTCATTTGAATGTGTTTTTAAGAGCAACTGGCCATCATGCAGGAGCATGGCGACATGATGATTCCCACCCTGAGCTTGAATTAGACATCGATTATTTAGGACAGCTGGCAAAAATTGCTGAACGCGGCAAGCTCGATTCCGTATTTCTCGCGGATGGCTACGCCGGAGGCGGCAGCAAGCTGGAGCCATTTACGCTGCTCGCTGCATTAGCATCGGTAACGAAGCATATTGGCCTGATTGCAACGGTAGGAACGGTGTACAATGATCCATTTCATGTTGCTAGAGCCTTTGCTTCGCTGGATCATATTAGCGGAGGCCGAGCAGGCTGGAATATCGTTACGGGTGCAGGCTCTGCTGCTCATAATTTCAGTAGAGATGAACATCCTGAGCATGCGGAGCGCTATGAGACGGGTGAGGAGTTCGTTGAGGTCGTAAAGCAGCTATGGGACAGCTGGGAGGATGATGCTCTCATTTTTGATAAAAAAGCAGGTAAGCTGATTGATGCGAGCAAGGTGCATGAGATCAACTTCAAAGGCCATAGCTATTCGGTTAAGGGGCCGCTTAACATTCCTCGGCCACCGCAGGGCTATCCGGTACTCGTGCAGGCGGGGTCCTCTGAGCAGGGCAAAGAGCTGGCAGCTAAGACAGCGGAGGTTATTTTCACCGCACAGCAAACGTTTGATGCAGGCAGAGAATTTTATAGCGATGTAAAGTCTCGCTTGGCGAAGTATGGGAGAGCGGCTGATGAGCTCGTTATATTGCCTGGCCTCGCTCCTATTGTTGCGGATACAGAGGCTGAGGCACGCGAGCTTGAGGAGGAGCTGCATTCCTTCGTCAATACGAAGCGGGCGCTGGATAGCTTGTCCGAAAGATTTACGGTTAATTTGAACGACTATTCGCTAGATGCTCAGGTGCCGCTCGATAAAGCAAAGCCTGCTGAACAATTTAACGGCATTCGCAGCCGGCAGGAGGTTATTCTCGACGCGGCTCGCAGAGAAAACTTTACGATTCGTCAACTGCTATACCGCAGCAACGGCGGACATGGACATATCACCTTTACAGGCTCTGTTCTGCAAACCGCAGATCTTATCGAGAAATGGTTTAAAAACCATGCGGCAGATGGCTTTAATGTTTTGCCTCAGCTGTTCCCGACGGGACTTGAAATCTTTGTAGATAAGGTTATTCCTGAGCTGCAAAACCGCGGACTGTTCCGTACAGAGTACGAAGGTACGACCCTGCGTGAGAGCCTTGGGCTGAAGCGTCCAGCGAATACGCGCCATTTGCAGCAAATCTAGCAGATCTAGCAGATCTAGTCATATGACAACACTAACGAATAGAAATGAGAGGGTATCTAATGAAAAAAATTAAATCTTTGATGATTATATTGGCTATAACTGTGCTGGCAACGGCCTGCGGAGAAGGCAATACGGCACCAGCAAGCAAGGCTTCCAATAAGCCAACATCAGACAGCGGCTCGACAGAGAAGGCGGATTTCAAGAAGCTGGGCGATGAGCCGCTCAAGCTAACGCTTTATACTACGGGAGCAACCTTCACAGATGTGGAGTTCGAAACGATGATTGCTGGGCCGATTCATGCCAAATATCCGAATGTAACGATTGAACGCATCACACCTGCCGCAACAACGACGCCAGAGGAAGTATTGTCCACGCATGTACCGGATATAATTTTTGGCAGCGTGCAGCAGCGCGTCATCCGTACGGGTGTTTATCAGGATTTAAGAGAGCTGATCAAAAAACATAATTTTGATGAAAGCCGCCTTAAGCCAATTGGATATGAATATATCAAGGACATAACGAAAGGCAAGGGAGATGCGGTTCTCGCTCTGCCATTTAATATTAATCAGCATGTGCTCTACTATAATAAAGATATTTTTGATAAATTCGGTGTTCCGTATCCAACTGAAAAACAGCTGACATGGGACGAGGCGGTAGAGATTGGAACGAAGCTGACGCGTACGGAAAATGGTGTAAATTATATCGGTCTTGTTGTAGATAATTTAACAGGCTTGTCCAAATCGCTCGGTATTCCGTATCTGAACCGTGAGACAGGCCAAGCTGCGCTGGATACACCGGAATGGCTGCGCGTGTTCGAGCTGCTGAAGAAAATTTATGAAATACCAGGTTATGTCACGCCAGATGGCACCTGGAACTGGACACGCGACAACTTCATGAAGGATCAGAACGTTGCCATTCGCGTTTCATGGCTGGCTAATATGGTCGGTCCGCTTGAAGAACTTCGTCAGCAGGGTGTGGAGTTTAATTGGGATTTTGCTCCTGCTCCTAACTTTAGCGATCAGCTCGGCAACACAAGAGAAGCACAAATTCACTCGATTGCGATTAATAGTCAAAGCCCGCATCAAGATGAGGCGTTTCAGGTTATCGCAGAAATTTTGTCGGATGAAGGACAACGAATTATTGCCAGAAATGGTCGTGTCCCAGCCATTATTAATTCGGAGCTAGAGAAGGATTATGGCGCGGAAATTCCTGTATTGCAAGGGAAAACGGTTCAAAATGTGTTTATCGGAGAGCCGATTCAAGAGCATTATATTCATCCGTATGAGTCGAGCATTACGATTAGGTTGACAGAGGCCGCTGAGGATTTGGCCATAAATGGGCTGGATGTCAACTCAGCCATTCGCAAGGCGACGGATGCGATTAATAAGGATGTTGAGACGTTAAAAACGACCATCGGCGAATAAGTAAACAGTTGGAAGGGGAATGAATATGAGTCAACCGCGTCGTCAATTGAATCTCAATGCCTTTTTGTTTGGAACCGGCCACCACGAAGCATCGTGGCGGCTTCCTGAGTCCGAGCCGAGCAGCAATTTGGATTTTCAGCATGTGCTGGAAATTGTTCAGACGGCTGAACGGGGGCTGCTGGACTCTGTTTTTCTAGCGGACGGCTATTCGGGACGCTCGAATAAGCTGGAGCCCTTCACGCAGCTTGCCGCTCTTGCGAGCAGAACGAAGCACATTGGTCTAATAGCGACTGTAGGTACGACCTATAATGAACCGTTTCACGTTGCCCGGAAGTTCGCTTCCCTGGATCATATCAGCAAAGGCAGAGCGGGCTGGAATATTGTTACAGGCAGCGGCTCGGCTGCTCATAATTTTGGCAGAGAAGAGCATCCCGAGCACTCGCTGCGGTACGAAGAAGCCGAGGAGTTTGTAGAGGTAGCGAAGCGGCTTTGGGACAGCTGGGAGGATGATGCCGTCATTAATGACAAGGAAGCAGGCACCCGCGTTATTAAGGACAAGGTTCATACGATCGACTTCAAAGGCAAATATTATTCGGTACAAGGACCGTTGAACATTTCACGTCCGCCGCAAGGCTATCCGGTGCTTGTGCAGGCTGGCTCATCTGAAAGCGGCAAGGAATTTGCAGCTAAGGTGGCTGAGGTTATTTTCACAGCTCATCAGACGTTTGAAAATGCGCAGGCGTTTTATACAGATGTGAAAGCAAGACTGTTGAAATATGGCAGAACGGCTGATCAGCTCAAAATACTGCCGGGAATTAGCCCGATTCTTGCAGATACAGTAGAGCAGGCTAGGGAGATAGAAAATGAGTTGTTTGAATATGTCAATAAACAAGCTGCCATTTCACGTTTATCTGAACGACTAGGCATTGATTTATCCAACCATCCGCTTGATGAACCGCTGTCGCTAGTCAACGTGCGGGAGATCGAAGAGGTAAACGGCAACAAGAGCCGCCATCAGCTAATACTGGATCTGATTCGCGACGAGCAGCCTACGTTAAAGCAGCTTGTCAATCGATTGGCTGGCGCAAGAGGACATTTTACCTTTACAGGCACACCGCTCCAGCTGGCTGATGAAATTGAAAAATGGTTTCTGAATGGGGCAGCTGACGGCTTTAACGTCATGCCGCAAATTTATCCGAGCGGTTTAAACATTTTTGTGGATAAGGTCATTCCAGAGCTGCAAAACCGAGGGCTGTTCCGGACCGAATATGAGGGTGCAACGCTGCGTGAAAACCTTGGCTTGACGCGACCGGCTAATATTCGTTATGAGAGCAATTCCATCGTTTAAAACAAAATAAGCTTCGAATAGAAGGCGTAATTAAAGGGAGAGAAACGGACATGAAGAGGCTTGCTTTAAGTACATCCATTTTGATTTTATTGGCAATTATGACTGCTTGCGCCAGCACAGGCAATGCCCCTTCAAGCACCGCAGCAAATAATAAGGAGCCAGCATCAGCCCCTCAAACAGCTGAAACGGAAAAAGCGGATTTCAAAAAGCTTGGAGACGAGCCGCTTAAGCTGACCTTTTATAGCACAAGCGGGACCTTTCCAGATGTAGAGTTCAACACCTTAATCGCCGACCCTATCAAGAAAAAATACCCGAATGTGACGATTGAGAGAATTACGCCTGCTGCAAATACGACTAACGAAGAGGTCCTGTCCACGCATGTACCGGATATTATTTATTCCTCATCCTCTTCGCATCAGCGTATTATTCGTACCGGAGCTTATGAGGATTTGCGAGAGTACATTAAACGCCATAATTTTGATGAGAGCCGAATTAAGCCAATTCTCTATGATTACATTAAAGAAATTACGAGTGACAAGGGCAACGAGATTTATGCGATCCCATTCAATGCCAATCAACATGTTCTCTATTACAATAAGGATATTTTCGATAAGTTTGGAGTCCCGTACCCGACAGAAAAGCAGTTGAACTGGGATGAGGTGCTGGATATTGCAGCCAAGCTGACCCGTACCGAGAACGGCGTAAACTATATTGGATTATCAGTCGATAATTTGACGGGACTATCCAAAGGGCTGGGACTGCCCTACGTGGATCGTGAGACGGGCAATGCGGCGCTGGATACACCGGAATGGCTGCGTGTCTTCGAGCTTAACAAGCGTATCTTTGAAATTCCCGGCTATGTTACGCCAGAGCATACTTGGAACTGGGGACGCGACCAGTTTATGAAGGATCAGGTTATCGGTATGCGCGTGACGTGGCTGGCGAATATGGTCGGACCGCTTGAGGAGCTGCGTCAGCAGGGCGTTGAGTTTAACTGGGACATTGCGCCGGCTCCAAACTTCAGCGATCAACTGGGGAAAACGAGAGAGGCCCAAATTCACTCCTTGTCCGTAAATAGTCAAAGCAAGCATAAAGACGAGGCATTCCAGGTCATTGCTGAAATCTTATCCGATGAGGGACAGACGATTCTAGCTAGGAATGGACGTGTACCGGCCGTTATCAACCCGGAAATTGAAAAGGAGTACGGCTTGGACATCCCGGTGCTGCAGGGTAAATCCGTGCAAAATGTATTTATCGGAGAGCCGCTGCAGGAGCACTATATTCATCCGTATGAGCTTGAAATTGGGGTAAGGCTTACGGAGGCTGCCGAGGACTTGGCAATTAACGGGCTGGATGTCAACTCGGCAATTCGGAAGGCGACAGATGCCATTAATAAAGATGTCGAAACGTTAAGAACGACGTTAGGCGATCTATAAGCATAAGCGGATTCAAGCAAAGGTGCAGCGAATGATGCGGCCCCTTTGCTTTGTGCTGTGTTGTTTTATGGCGTTGGAACGCTGCCTTGGCTAAAGCAAGAACAAGAGCAAGCCGACTAGGAAGTCGCTTGCTCTTGTTCTTGTGTTTTAGATTGAGATAGATAAGGAATGATCGTTCGGCAGGCTTTGCGCACCCCTGCAATAAAGCCAAAGGCGGGACCGTGAGTGTGCGAGGCAAGTGGGCCGGTAAAATAAAGTCCAGGCATACTGCTCTCAAATTGGGAGCTAAGCATTGGAAAGGAGGCGGATTTTCCGGATTCTCGTTGAATAGCTTGCCGTAAATAGTCAGGCAGAAAGGGGACCTGATCAAGATTAATCCGGTAACCGGTAGCGGCTATGACATGATCGACGAGTCTAGTTTGCTCGTTAGCCAGGCTTAGCAACACTTTGCCGTCCTTCGTGGGATCAACTCGCAGAATAGTAGCTCCACCGGTAACGGGAAGCTTGCCTTCTACGAAGGGCCGCAGGAAGTGGGCGACGCTGCCTTGCCTTGGCGTGTTCCATTTCTCCGCCTTCAGCTCCTGAGGCAGCCCGAAAAAAAGCTCGGCAGTTTCAAGCAAGCGCTGGCCAGATGCCGTATTGTCTTCGCCGGCAAAGTTGACAGCCTCGCGCCGAAAGAGAATCTCCGCCTCGCTGCCCGCCATATGAAGCAGTGCCGCAGCTTCCCATGCGCTCTGTCCACTTCCGATTACGGCTACTCTTTTACCGGCAAAATGATTGAAATCAGTATGTCCAAACGTATGAGTGCAAAGCTCGGAGGGCAGTTCACTTAATATCTCGGGGATGTAGCTATAGTGCTGTAAGCCAGTCGCGACAATGACGTTTTTAGCTTCGAAATGGTTGCCTTCATTGGTGGTTGCGCGGTATCCGGTAGGTGATGAATCAAGCTGTACGGTGAGCTCGGGGGTGAAATCGACTCCTGTCATTGCTGCAAACCAAAAAGCATAATTGACAAAGTCGGGGCGGGGAAACGGAGAGCGCAGCTCTACGCCCTTTTCGCTGCAATAACGTTCAATTGTGAATGCATCGTTTTTGTCGGAGAGGCTGATGTAACGAGGGTTAGTACGAATAAACATATTTTGGGGCATTTGTTCACTCCAAAAGTGCATCGGTTTGCCCAGCAGCACGTAGGATAATTGGCTGGCGGCTGCATGTGCTGCGAGGGAAATGCCATAGGGACCAGCGCCAATGATGATAAGATCGACCATTGTTTTTTCCTCCAAACATTTTGAGAATCGTTTTATACCGAGTATTATACTGGGAAAAGTGTGGAAAGCAACGCTTTTTAATTTTTACTTTTAATCGACTAAAGGCTCGATGAGCAAATAGAGGCTGAAGAAATATTGACAAATAAATTAGTTCATGATAAATTTTTCATGATATTTCTCACTAAATCTCTTAGAATAATAGGAATTTAGTTTCTACCGGACGACCGGAGATAACAGTTAGCTGTGTCTCCGGTTTTTTGTTTTAAAAATTGAAACAAACTAAGGGGATGAACACATGAACGAGGTAATTGAATTATTAAAAAAGCATCGCTCAATTCGTAAATACAAGCCGACTCCAATTCCTGATCAGGAATTGGAGCAAATACTGCTGGCGGGCCAAGCGGCCTCCACCTCCTCGAATATTCAAGCATACAGCGTAATCGCCGTTACTGATCCGGAGCGGAAACGACAATTAGCGGAGCTTGCAGGAAACCAGCAGCAAATCGTTGAAAGTCCAGTATTTCTCGTGTGGTGCGCAGATTTGAATAAAATTCATATTGCGACAAATTTACACGAGAATATCCAGCTGCATCAAAACGTTGAGTTGTTTCTTCTAGGCACGATCGATGCGACACTAGCTGCTCAAAACGCGGCCATTGCAGCGGAGTCGCTTGGCTACGGAATGGTCTATATCGGCGGTATTCGCAATAATCCGCAGGGAGTTACAGATTTGCTGAATCTGCCGCCGCTTGTTTATCCAGTCTTCGGCATGTGCGTTGGCGTGCCTGATCAAGAGCCCGATATCCGGCCGCGATTGCCGCTTGAAGCTGTTTACCACAAAGAGGTTTATAAAGATGCGAGGAGTCTAGAAAAAGAAATACATGCGTATGACGATGTCACTCGTGTATATTATGCTTCCCGCAAGGGCGAAGCCAAAAGTGGTGAGAAGGAGACAAAATGGTCTCTTGAAATGCTGAGAAGATTCAGTTCGAATCGGCTGCGCGGTCATTTGCATGATTTCCTAACAGGGCAAGGCTTTGATTTGAAATAAATGGAGAGCGATCCCAAGCGAATCCATTGACAAAGAAAAGGTATCGTACTATTATTAATTCATAGTATGCAACTCAATATAATCGGAATTAAACGACCGGACAACCGGAGATTTGGCTTTTTTTAAAGCTGAGTCTCCTTTTTTTATGGTCAAAATGAAATGGGGGGCTGCCATATGAGTGGAACAGAACAGGACAAGAAAGCACATTTTAACGTGTTTCTGCGGGGAGCGGGGCATCATGCGGCTGCATGGAAGCATCCGGCTTCAAGTCCAAAAGAGGATTTGGATTTGGGCTATTACGCCAAGATTGCCCAAATTGCCGAAAGAGGACTGTTCGATTCCTTGTTTACCGCAGATAATTACTCAGGTCTTGGCAGACGGCTCGAGCCTTTCACTCTTCTAGCAGGACTAGCTGCATTGACTAAGCATGTTGGCTTAATTGCGACGGTGAGTACAACGTACAATGATCCTTATCATGTGGCAAGGAAGTTCGCTTCGCTGGATCATATCAGCAAGGGCAGGGCGGCATGGAATATTGTCACAGGACACTCGCAGGCAGATGCTGAAAATTTCAATAGGACCGAGCATCCCGAGGTGACCAAGCGTTATGAGATCGGCGATGAGTTTGTCGAAATCACGAAGCAGCTGTGGAACAGCTGGGAAGAGGACGCGCTCATCTATGATAGAGAGACGGATGTAACGCTGGATAAGAGCAAGGTGCACGAGATCAACTTTAAAGGCAATTATCATTCGGTAAAAGGGCCGCTCAACATTCCTCGTCCACCGCAGGGCTATCCTGTATTGGTGCAGGCAGGTTCCTCAGAGAGCGGCAAGGAGCTGGCAGCTAAAACGGCTGATGTCATCTTTACAGCACAGCAAACGCTGGGCGCCGCGCAATCGTTTTATAAGGATGTCAAAGGCAGGCTGCAGACCTATGGGCGGACGCCTGAGCAGCTGCTGATCATGCCTGGGCTTAGTCCAATCGTTGCGGATACGGAAGCGGAGGCCCGTGATATTGAGGATGAGTTTAACGCATTATTGAATACGAAACAGTCGCTTAAGCGGTTATCTAATTACTTCACAGTCGATCTGACGGAATATCCGCTTGATAGTCTAGTGCCTATTGATAAAGCAAAGCCTTATGGAGCGATTACGACAGGAATTACAAGCCGCCAGGAGGTTGTAGTCGATGCTGCCATTCGGGATAAGATGACGATTCGCCAGTTCCTTGCGCGCAGTGCTGCAGGTCATGGACATGTATCCTTCACAGGCTCGGTTATTCAAACGGCTGATTTTATTGAAAGCTGGATTAGAGGAAATGGTGCGGATGGCTTTAATATTTTACCGCATATTTATTACAGCGGCTTTGAAACGTTTGTCGATAAGGTTGTCCCTGAGCTGCAAAACCGCGGACTGTTCCGTACTTCATATGAAGGCACGACGCTGCGGGAAAACTTAGGACTCGCCAAGCCGGAAAATAATCATAAAGCGATATGGGCGTTAGGCAGCGCTGCAGAAAAGCTGAAAACGCAAAACGGTTAAACGGACAGATTGGTCAAGGCTCAAAAATACATTCAATTGAGGGAGGATATTTAAATGTCAGTAAAATATCGGAATTTGGGTGCAAGTGGTCTTAAGGTCAGCGAAATTAGTCTAGGAAGCTGGTTAACCTACGGCGGGTACGTAGAGCGTGAAAATGCAGTGAAATCGATTCAAACAGCCTATGATTTAGGTGTTAATTTTTTTGATACGGCTAACGTCTATGCGAAGGGTGAGGCGGAGAAGGTTGTTGGAGAAACGCTTCGCGCTTATCCACGCGAATCCTATGTTTTGGCAACGAAGGTATACGGCAAAATTGGCGATGGCCCCAATGATCGTGGACTATCTCGCAAGCATGTTATTGAATCAGCAAATGCCAGCTTGAAGCGCCTTGGACTTGATTATGTAGACGTTTTTTATAGCCATCGCTTTGATCCTGAAACACCTATTGAAGAAACGCTTCGCGCTTTTGAGGATTTGGTTCGCCAAGGAAAGATTCATTATGTAGGCGTCAGCGAATGGACGGCAGCACAAATAACAGAGGCGTTTGCGATTGCTGATAAATATTTGCTTGATCGGATTGTTGTTAACCAGCCGATCTACAATTTGTTTGATCGTTACATTGAGAAGGAAATTATACCGCTTGGCAGCAAAAAAGGATTTGGACAGGTTGTCTTCTCTCCGCTTGCCCAAGGCCTGCTTACAGGCAAATATTCAGCCAATGATCAAGTGCCGGCTGAGTCTCGCGCAGCCAAGCATGAGAACTTTAAAAACAGAATTACCGAGGAGAAGCTGGCGAAGGTTGAAGGGCTCAAAGTCATCGCTTCCGAGCTTGATATTACGGTTGGTCAGTTAGCGCTGGCGTGGATTTTACGGCAGCCTAACGTTTCGAGTGCTTTGGTCGGAGCAAGCCGTCCCGAGCAGGTGGAAGAGAATGTGAAGGCGTCGGGGATCGTGCTCGACGATGCTGCACTAGAGAGAATTGCGGCTGTTATAGATAATGATCCTGTCGCCGCCAAAGGGAAATTCTAATTCTTCTTCTTCTTCTTTAAACAGCTGCAACAAAATCCAGTAAAGTACGTTAATTTACTGGATTTTGTCATGGGCAATTTTGAACTGCGGTTATTTTTTTATAACTATATAAGTTGAACTTAAAAATGAAGTGTAAGCGAAGCGAGAAGATCGTTCTGGAGAAACGAAGTGTTCGCCTTTGCGGCCGGATTCATACCTTTAAATGTCTTAGGAAATCAAAGAATCTGGCTGCAACAGCGATCGTAAGAATGATCTTCTCGCGCAGCGTCCCAAACGTAAATGTCTAGTTCAACTTAGATAATTATTGCCAATTAACGATATATCGTTTAATATTTAAATCAATACGATATATCGTTAACGGAGGAGATCGCATCATGACGAAGGAATGGCAGCCAGACGAAAGATTGTTTTTGCATCATGAACATGAAAGGGATATTAGCGGAACAGGAAGACGATATTTTAGCCGCGGCGGAGTGAAGTATGCACTGCTGGAGCTGCTGGAGAAGGAGAGCATGCATGGCTATCAAATGATGAAGGCGCTAGAGGAGCAGTCGGGAGGTACCTATAAGCCAAGTGCCGGGTCGATTTATCCTACCTTGCAGATGCTTCGGGATCAGGGATTTGTGGAATCCTCGAAGCAAGATGGCAAGAAGGTGTTCGAAATTACCGACAATGGCAGAGTTTACTTGTTCGAGGAGAAGGAGAATACCGTTATCAGTCCAGAACGCCGAGAGCAGGGAGAGGCTGAGGAGGAAGGCGTTCCTTGTGATCGAAGCAGGCCGAATCGGCGCTTAACACCAGCGGGTAAAGAGCTGCTGCATTTGCTAAAGGCTGCAGAACGCGCAGTTGTAAGCGATAGTGAAAAGGCCGCAGAGCTGCGTATCATACTTGAGCAGCTGCGTTTTTCTCTTCGCCAAATTGCTGCAGGCACGACCCGCGTCAGCGAAGAGGGCGAAGGAATATGAACAGCAACTTCAATTCCGTATCTACGCCTAGACAAGGCGGGGGAACGGGTGGTATGCGGAAATTCGGAACTGGCGAGAAGGTGAAGCCCGCGAGCATACTGAGCATGTTCGTGAGAATCTATACGCATGCAAGGCTGCAAATGCCTTTGCTGATCGTTGCCGTCGCCTGTGTCATCGGAATTTCATTGCTTGAGTTTATTGTTCCGCAATTGACACGTATGACGATCGACAGCATTATTCCGAATAAGCTTTTTCATAAGCTGTTTCTAATTGGCGGCGGTGTGTTGGGTGCAGCGCTGGCACTTGGCGCTTTGCGTTATATTAGTACGTCGCTTATGGCTTCTATCGGTCAAAGGGTGCTGTACAATCTCCGCAACGATTTGTATCGCCATATGCAAAGCTTGGATGTGTCGTTCTTCGATCGTAATCGTACTGGTGATTTAATGTCCCGGGTCACGAATGATGTAAGTATTCTTCAACAAATGATTTCCTCCAGCATGATGCAATTGTTTACCGACTTTTTCACCTTTACAGCGATTGCGGTGTATATGCTCTGGATTGATTGGAGGCTGACGGTGCTGCTGCTTGCAACCTTCCCCTTTATGATCCTGACAACGAAAGTATTCGGCAAAAGAATGAGGTCCTCGTTCCGAAAGGTACAGGAATCCGTAGCGGATGTGAGTGATCATTTGCAAAACACGCTTACGGGCATAAGGCTGATCAAGGCGTTTACCGCCGAGGATTACGAGTCGGATCGTTTCTCAGAGCACACGCAGAGAAATATGGATGCGAATGTACAGGTGACCCGCTTGCGAGCTGCTTATGAGCCTATTATTGATTTTCTTAATTTTCTTGGTCTTGCCATTGTACTTGTATTTGGAGCATGGCTGGCCATGCATGATCAGATGACAGTGGGAACCATCGTTGCGTTCATCGCCTACTTGCGGCTTCTGCAAAATCCGATACGCCATTTTAGCCGGATTATTAATACGATTCAGCAATCTGCAGCCGCCTATGAACGAATTATGGAGGTTATGGATACAGAAGCTGAAATTGTTGAGAAGAAGGAAGCGATACAGCTGCCGAAAGTGAGCGGTCATATCGTTTTTGATCATATTGATTTTGCTTATTCAGGAAATGCAACGGTGCTGAAAGCATTTCACCTGGAGCTTGAGGCTGGCAAAGTAACTGCGCTCGTCGGATCATCGGGCTCGGGGAAAACAACGATTGCTAATCTTATCGCTAGATTCTATGATCCACAATCTGGTGAAATAACGATTGACGGCTATTCGCTGAAGGATATTACGCTTTCCTCGCTCAGAGAGCAAATCGGCATTGTGTCGCAGGATGTTGTGCTGTTTAATGGCACGATTGGTGAGAATATTCGCTACGGAAATCCTCACGCGTCGAATGCGGATGTGATCGCGGCAGCTCATGCAGCCAATGCAGCGGGGTTCATCGATTCGTTTCCGCTAGGGTACGAGACTCAAATTGGTGAACGGGGAGTTAAGCTCTCTGGAGGGCAGAAGCAGCGGCTTTCCATTGCCAGAGCGATATTGAAAAATCCTCGCGTTATTATTTTGGATGAGGCAACTGCTTCGCTTGACTCTGAGTCGGAGCAGCATATTCAAGACGCACTGGCGCAATTGCTGAAGGGCCGCACCTGTCTGGTCATCGCGCATCGTCTATCTACCATCTCACAGGCGGATCAAATTTATGTGCTGGAGCATGGAGGAATCGTAGAGAATGGAACGCATGATGAGCTGCTGACGCAGCAAGGGCGCTACAGCCAACTGTATGAATTACAATTTCCGCAAACAATTGAAGCGTAATAACATACTTTTACACTAGGAAGTGATCGTTTTATTGAAACCCAAACGAATATTAGCTGATTTTTTTCGGAGAACGTGGTATGTGTATCTGTTTTCTGTTTTCTTTCATTTGCTTTCTAATGTGATTAACGTTTTTTTTCCCAAGGTGCTGGGAGAATTTACGGATAAGCTGCAAAGCAGCGGCTTAACAAGCAGCTTGATTGTTGATTACAGCTTAAAGCTTCTAATTATAGGTGTGGGGCATGTGCTGTTCAATGGCATTGCAATGTATCTAATTATGTATGTAGGCAGAAAATTCGAATTTCATGTTCGGAAGGTGCTGTTTAAGCATTTTACGGAAATGAGCGAACGTTTTTATTCGAAAAATGGTGTCGGCAAGCTGCTAAGCTACTTTATGAATGACGTAACGGCGGTACGCGAGTCGATATCGATGGGCTTCAACGCTACAACTAATGCGACAATGCTTCTCATAGCGGCGATTACAATGATGCTGCTGAGCAGCATACCCTATTATTTAATTTTGGCATCCATATTTCCGCTCCTGCTTATTCCGGTTATCGTGGTCTATTTGGGACCCATGATTAGAAAACGTTCGCTTGAGGTGCAGGAAGCGCTCGGCACGATGACGGAAACAGCAGAGGAGCAATTCGGCGGTATTCGGGTGACGAAGAAATTTGCGGTAGAAGACATTATGAATGAGCGCTTTGGCAGCACAGTCGACGAGATTCGGCATAAACAGCTGCGTTTGGTGCGTGTCTCATCTTTTTTCCAAGCACTCATTCCATTTCTCGGTACGCTAGCTTTAGTTGTTGCGCTTGCCTTTGGCGGTTATATGACGATAACGAAACAGATCACGTTAGGCAACTTTGTTGCGCTCACGTTATATATCACGATGCTGATGAATCCGCTTCAGCAAATCGGAAACGTCATTAACACCATTCAACGCTCACGCGCTTCTTTAGAGCGTCTAAATGGCTTGCTGTCACAGCGTTCAGATATTGTGGAGCTGGAGGATGCGAAGGTTGTAAATTTGATTTCTGAAGCGATCTCGGTTCGGAATTTGTCCTTTGCTTATGATGAAGCTTCAAGCCCTGTGCTCAAAGACATTAGCTTGAACGTCAAGGCAGGCAAAACGCTTGGCATTATAGGCCGAACGGGCAGCGGGAAAACAACATTGATGAAGCTGCTGCTGCGTACCTATGACCCGCCGCCAGGAACAATTTTGTATGGAAATACAGATGTACGCAAGCTGACGCTAAAAAGCCTGCGGGAGCAAATTGCTTACGTTCCGCAGGATGGATTTTTGTTCAGCACGACCATTAGGGAGAATATCGCCTTCTCCGATCGCGATCGGGGGCTGGAGGAGGTTGAAGCCGCCGCAAAGCATGCGCAAATCTACAGCAGTATTGATGAATTGCCGAACAAGTTCGAAACTCGGCTCGGCGAACGCGGATTAACGTTGTCCGGCGGCCAGCGTCAGAGAACGAGCTTGGCGCGAGGCATCATTAAGGATGCCCCGATTATGATTCTTGACGATAGCGTAAGCGCGGTCGATGCAGTGACGGAGAAGGATATTATGAATTCCATTCAAAAGGAACGAAATAACAAAACGACGATTATTATTGCTCATCGCATTAGTGCAATTAAGCATGCGGATGAAATCATCGTTCTTGATGAAGGTGTGATCGTGCAGCGCGGCACGCACTTGGAGCTATTGGAGCAGCAAGGACTCTATGCGACACTTCATGCCATACAGGAGGAGGGGAGTCAATATGCGACCGGCACAAGCCATTCATAATTGGCAGGCGGATCAGAAGGGTGATCCTAATTTGCCTGAGCAGAAACCGGAATATGTACCGGCGTTTCGTACGCTTTTTAGCTATGCGAGACCACATATTTGGTCCTTTATCGGCGTATTTTGCTGCACGATCATTGCGATCCTATCGGATTTGCTGCAGCCTTTTTTGATGAAGATTGCCATTGATGATAATTTATTGTCGGGAAAGAACGATTATAAAGGGCTTCTTACGATTTGTTTTGTATATTTGGGTTTATCTGTATCGAGCTTAATATTCACTTATTTTCAAAGCAATTTGCTTCAAAATATAGGGCAGAGCATCGTATCCCGCATTCGTAAGCAGCTGTTTGGCCATATTTTGAAGCAGTCGATGCGATATTTTGACCGGATGTCCAGCGGCAGTCTCATCACTCATGTATCCAGTGATACGGAGGCTCTGAACCAATTTTTTAATCAGGTGCTCCTCAGCCTCTTTAGGGATGGCCTCACACTAATCTTTATTATCGTGATGATGTTTCAGCTGGATACACAGCTTGCGCTGTATTGCTTGATTTTGCTGCCTATTATTTGGGGGATTGCTATTGGCTTTCGTTCCTTTATGCGCAAGACCTATCAGCTTGCCAGAACGAGGCTCTCTCGCCTTGTTGCCTTTGTAGCGGAAAATCTATCGGGCATGAACTTAGTGCAGGTGTTCCATCAGCAGAAGGAGCAGGAGAAGCAGTTCGACGAACGTAACGAACTGTATTTCAAAGCTAATCTCAGAGAAATTCGGACGAATGTTGTGTTCGGACGGACCTTTGATATTTTGAGCAATTTATCGATTGCATTCGTCACTTGGATTGGCGGAAATGCGGTACTTGGCCAGCAACTTGAATTTGGCGTATTGTATGCTTTTATTACGTATATTCGCAGGTTTTTCCAACCGATTAATACGATCACTCAGCAATGGAACACGCTGCAGTCCGCTACGGTTGCCATAACAAGAATTTGGAGCGTATTCGCAAATAAGCCAGACATTATGGATCGCGAGCAGGAGCCGGTGGATTTGTCCAAAACGGCGGCAGACGATGACGCGGATGAGCGCCAGGCTGCGCTGTCGAGCTTAAGCTTGGAGCAGGTGAAGGGCAGAATCGACTTTGACCGCATTTCGTTCTCCTATGAGGAAGGGATACCGATCATTCGCGATTTGGATTTGCATATTAATTCGGGCGAGCTCATTGGCGTTGTAGGAACGACAGGGGCGGGCAAGAGCTCGCTGATCAGCCTGCTGTGCCGTTTCTATGATGTGAAGAAAGGCAGCATCCGAATTGATGAGACGGATGTGAGGGATATTCCGCAGGCAACTCTTCATAGGCTTGTAGGGCTCGTACAGCAGGAGCCTTACCTTTATTCAGGCAGCATCATCGAAAACGTTAGAATGTTCGATGAGACGATTTCCCGCGAGGAGGTTATTCGTGCCTGCGAATTTGTTGGAGCGGATACGATCATTAAGCGGTTGAAAAACGGATACGAGACGAAGCTATCGGAGCGCGGCAGCGGTTTATCTGCAGGCGAACGCCAGCTGATCTCCTTTGCGCGAATTATCGTATTTAAGCCTAAGGTGCTTATCCTGGATGAAGCTAGCGCAAATCTTGATTCACATACCGAGCAGCTGATTCAGAATGCGCTATCGGTCGTATCACAGGATCGTACTACCATTGTCATTGCCCATCGTTTGTCTACCATTATGCAGGCGGATCGCATCATTGTCATGAGCCATGGTGAAATCGTGGAGCAAGGCAATCATCAGCAGCTGCTGGAGCATGACGGACATTATAAAGAGCTGTATGAGCATTCGCAGGGCAATGTTGCTGTGTAACAAGCTTGTTTTAACCCATTTCGGCACGTGCCGCAAGGCTATTTATTATAGAGGAGTATATAGGAGGTAGGCAGGATGAGTCTCGTGGCTGATAATATTACAGATTTAATTGGGAATACACCTTTGGTCCGTCTTAACAAGGTAGTGCCGGAGGGCAGCGCAGAAATATTATTGAAGCTGGAGTTTTTTAATCCAGGCAGCAGCGTGAAGGATCGCATCGCGATTAGTATCATCGAGGAGGCGGAACGGGAAGGAAGATTGAAGCCGGGCGATACGATCATTGAAGCGACAAGCGGCAACACAGGCATTGGCATCGCTTTGGTAGCGGCAGCCAGAGGCTATAAGGCTATTCTCGTTATGCCGGAAACGATGAGCTTGGAGCGTCGCAATCTGCTCCGGGCTTATGGCGCGGAATTAGTGCTGACACCAGGGTCCGAAGGGATGAAGGGCGCTATCCGAACTGCGCAGGAGCTGCAGGCGAAGCATCCTGATTATTTTCCAGCGCTGCAATTCGATAATCCGGCCAATGTGAAAATCCACCGCGAAACGACTGGACCTGAGATCATTAGGGCAGTTGAATCGCTGGGCGGCAGCTTGGACGGCTTTGTAGCAGGCGTCGGCACAGGCGGCACCATTACGGGCGCCGGCGAGGTGCTGCGCGATCGGTATCCACATATTCATATTGCGGCGGTTGAGCCAGCCGGCTCGCCTGTTCTTTCGGGGGGGCCTTCCGGACTCCACAAAATTCAAGGGATAGGCGCAGGCTTCGTTCCCTCGATACTAGATACGGACGTTTATAATGAAATTATTCAAGTCAGCAATGAGGATGCCTTCGAGACAGCCAGAAGAGTGGCTAAGGAGGAAGGCATTCTCGGCGGTATTTCTTCCGGTGCGGCAATCTATGCAGCTATTCAGCTTGCCCAGAAGCTGGGAACGGGCAAACGTGTAATAGCCATCATTCCGAGCAATGGGGAGCGCTATCTATCCACGGTGCTTTATCAGCAGGAGCAGCAGTTGTAGGGGCCAATAATCAGTGAGTCGTAACGCGATTGCCGAGTCTGCATTGTACTTTGTACAATGATATCTGCTGCTTAGCTAAGTCGAACGAGCGTAGAGTGTAGTTATTACAATAGATTCGCACCGATGGAGGCTTAATAGGCCAAATAGGAGCGAATCTATTGTTTTTTGTGCAAATATAGGAAATGATATCATTGCGCCATACGATCTCTATATTTCTGGGAATGAAACGTGCTGACGCCGCCAAAGGACGGAGACAGCCGTTTCACCTTGAGCGCAGCTCAAGGAATAGAACTAATGAGATCGCTGCATTGTACTTTCTGCAGTAGAAATCTCACATGAGAGCCGATCTGGACAGCTACATTGTAATTATGCATTAGGATTAGCTCCTAACGGATGATTTCCACCAAAAAACAGGTAAACTACTGCAGAAAGTGCAGTGTAAGCTAGCGGCTGCTCATGGCACATCGATTCTATTGCAGAAAGTGCAGTGTAAGCGAACAACTGATGGAGTAATATTGAGTTTTAGGAAGAGTTGGCTGTTAGGTTGATAGAGTGCTCGTGCTCCGACTTTCTCCAATCTAGCTCCTATCAAGCTTGCCTAATCGTCCATAAGCTATTAAAATGAGTGAAGCGATTATAGGCTTAGTATCTAATCCTCCTATAATTCCCAACTATATAATAGAGAGAAGTAGCTGCAGCCATGAATATTTTCCTTCACATCTTGTTGACAAATGTACTTCCCATGGTCATTATGATCGGTCTCGGTATTATTCTTGGGCGGGCATTCAAGCTGGATATTAAAACCTTATCGAAGCTGAACTTTTATTTATTTTCGCCAGCGATTATGTTTAATTTGTTATATAAAACCGATATATCTGCCTCAGTGATCGGAAAGATTTTGTTTTTCTTCGTGCTGTTTATGGTTGCGCAATATATGTTGGTTGAGGTAGTTATCCGGATTAGGGGTTATAAGCCAAGTATGAAGAGTGCGATGCGAAACAGCGTTCTCTTCTATAATAGCGCTAATTATGGCATACCGCTTAATCAGCTCGCATTTGCCGGCAATGAGAAGACGCTCGCGATTCAGGTGCTGATTATGATGACACAGTCATTGATACCGAATACGTATGGCATCTATAACGTGAACGCACACAAAGCGGATATGCGCACCATTTGGCGCACGATCATTTCAATGCCTATTATTTATGTCATACCGATTGCCTTTCTATTAAGAGGCTTCGAGGTCGCTATTCCTCAGCCGCTTGCTACGCCGCTTGGTTATTTATCGGATGCGTTTATCGGTACAGCGCTTATTACGCTCGGTGTTCAGCTTGGGAATATGGAGTGGAAAATTAATCGTTCACTTCTCATCGATGTCAGCTTGTCAGGGATGCTGCGGCTCGTTGCTGGACCGCTGCTTGCTTGGCTAATCGTATGGACGATGGGACTGGATAAGCTAACCGCTGCCGCGCTTATCGTGTCCTCGGCGGTTCCGACCTCGCTTAGCAGCGTGCTGCTGGCAGTCGAGTTTGACAATGAGGCTGAATTTGCCTCACAGTCGGTATTTGTTTCTACTATTATTAGTATTTTAACCGTTACAGCCGTTATTTTTTTCTTGAAGCTGGAAATGTAAAACCTCCAAAAAGCCTGTCACACCTAATTTTATGGTGGTGATAGGCTTTTTTTTAGTATAGGAAAATTCATAGGGCAATCTAATATTCACTCTAGATTTACAACGGAAATTTTGTATTTTCGCCAAGAACAGCGAGTACTGAGTACGTTCATTACAAGAAAGAGTAGATAGACTTGTGCAGAATACTAGACGAGGTTAAAATGGAAAAAGATACAAAAAGAAAACGTTTTATTTGGAAACGGAGGTATACCATTACATGCTGCCGACTAAGCATGATATTATTCATGCAAGCGCTTTAAAAAGAACGTTTGGACGCGGTAGCGGAGCAGTTACTGTATTGAAAGGTGTCGATCTATCGATTCCTTCTGGTAAGCTTATCGCGTTTAAAGGGAGATCTGGCTCTGGAAAAACGACGCTAATTAATTTGTTAAGCGCGCTGGACCGACCGACTGAGGGACAAATAACGTTCGATGGACGTGATCTGACAGCGATGTCCAATCAAGAGCGGGATCTTGTGCGACGGAACGAAATGGGACTTATTTTTCAATCCTTCGCCCTGATTCCTCTTATGTCCGCTTATGAGAATGTGGAGTTTATTTTAAGAGTCGCGGGATTAGGGGCTAATGGCCGCAAGGAAGCGGCAGTAGAGGCTTTGGATCAGGTTGGTTTAAAAACAAGGATGCATCATCGCCCGTTCGAGCTGTCGGGCGGGGAGCAGCAGCGTACGGCCATTGCAAGGGCGATTGCTCATAAGCCAAAGCTGCTGCTTGCCGATGAGCCTACAGCAGAGCTGGATAGCCGGACAGGCTTGCAAATTATGAAGGTGTTTCGTGATTTGGTTGAAACGGCAGGCATGACGATTATTATGACTACTCATGATCCTGCCATTATGGAAATCGTTGACCATGTGTATGAATTGGAGGATGGACAAATTGTCACAAAAGCTTAAGCCGCTGCTCGGCTGGTCATTCGCGCTCCTTATTGGCGTTTCCCTTACAGGATGCTCCTTGCTGCCTGCAGAGGAGAATGCGTTAAAGCCGCCGCTTGTGAAGCCGGCACAAGAAAATTATCGGACCGTCACTGTTGAGAAAGGAACGATTACGCAGGAAATTAAAGGAAGCGGGAGTTTGGAATCGACGCAATCGGAAATTGCGCAGTTTACAGGCCAAGGTGGACGCATCGCCAAGATGATGGTTACTGCAGGACAACAGGTGAAGAAGGGCGATGTGCTCGTACAGCTGAATGTAGATGGTCTAGACATTCAATTGAAGGAGCAGCAGCTTTCTGTTGCGAGGTCGAAGCTGACACTTAAGCAGGCCAAAGCCGGCGGTGATAGCGATGCGATTGAAATTGCCAAGCTCCAGATGGAGATTGAGAGCTTGAAGCTGGAGCGGCTGATGGCGACCTTCAATAGCAAGCAGCTCGTTTCCGGAATGGATGGACAGGTCACCTTTGTCGAGGATTTGGAGGAGGGCGATTTTGTCGATGCGTACCAGACGCTTGTCATTATTTCTGATCCAAACAGGCTGCGAATTGCGCTTCGTGTAGAGACTGGATCGGAAATTAGCAGTGTAGATGTAGGCTTCCCAGCAGCAGTGAAGTTTGGTTCTGAGGAGCTGGAAGGTAAAGTTGTACAAACGCCATCGTCCGCTCCGACGACCTTGAATGAGCAGCAGCGGGATCGTTATTCGAAGACATTGTTCATAGAGGTGCCTAAGGTGCCAAGCGATGCTGCCATTGGAGCATTTGTGGATGTGAGAATTATTTTGCAGCAGCGTGATGAGGTTTTGAAAATTCCGCGCAGCGGTGTGCGCAGCTTCCTAGGCAGAACATTCGTCAGGACGCTGGAGGACGGCAACAAAATTCGTGAAATCGATGTGGAAACGGGTATCAAGGGCTCAACTGAAATGGAGATCACGAAGGGTCTGGAAGAAGGCGCTATAGTCGTGCTGCAATAATAATTGCACTATTGTCGTAGGCTTGGGAGGTTGTCAAGTGGCTTTATTTATCATGATTATTCGTAAAATGATTCAAAACAAGTGGCTCGTTGCGAGCCTTTTTATTGGCCTCGTCATGTCTGTCGCATTGGTTAGCAGTATGCCTATTTATTCGGAAGCCGTTTTGTCGAGAATGCTGGTCAAGGATCTTGAGACCATGCAGGCCAAGAGGGGCATTTATCCGGGAAGCCAATACAATAAATTATTTTATACAAAAGAAACGCCTGAGCAGATGAATACGATCTATTCGAAAGTAGATCGATATATTCGCGAGCAGGCAGGACCCAGCTTTCAAATACCGGTGCAGGAGCTTGTTGTTGATATTCAATCCAAGTCGATGAAGATTAGACCAACAAATGATCCTACACCCGATACGACAAAATCGGTTAAGACGATGACGCTTCGTTCCTTCTCTGATTTAGAGCAGCATATTAAATTAACTGACGGCAGAATGCCGGCTGAGCGGCAGCCTGTTGATGGTGTGTATGAGGTGCTCATTACGGAGCGAGGGCTCATTCAATTCAAAACCGTGCTCGATTCCGAGTTTTATGCAGACGACTCAAAAATTGCCGGGGAAATAAAATTCAAGCCGGTAGGCGTGTTTGAGAAGCTGGAGGATGATGATCCGTATTTCAGAGATGCAGATCTAAGCGAGCTTAGCGGGAGCTTCATCCTGAGCGATAAGATAGCTAAGCAGCAGCTGATGCAGGAGAGCCGTATTCCAGTTGCATCTGTGGGCTGGTTCTTCGTTCTCGATTACTCTAAGCTTGAGCTGAGATTCGTTGACGATTTTGTTCAAACGACGAACAAAATTCGCAACGTTATGCTTAACAATGTCACGATGTATCAGGTCGTATCGGAAACGCCAGCTCTTGACACGATAGCAAAATATTTAGAGCGTGCCGAGCAGCTGCGAACACTGATGTGGTCGCTTAACGTTCCGGTGTTGATCATGCTCGGCTTCTACATGTTCATGGTCTCGAATCTAATCGCCGATCGCCAAAAAAATGAAATCGCCGTTCTGCGCAGCAGAGGTGCTGCACGTTGGCAGGTCATTACCTCCTATTCAGTGGAAGGCATTATTTTATGCGGCATCGCCTTTGGTGTAGGACCGCTGCTCGGTGTATTGTTGACCGAAATGCTCGGCTCATCCAATGGCTTTCTTGAATTTGTACAGCGCGTACGTTTGCCAGTCAGACTTACGGAGGATGCGTATCGTTACGGTGCCATAGCCTCGGGAGCTTGCTTCGTGATCATGCTTATCCCCATCATCATGGCGACTCGTGTTACGATAGTTGGGCATAAGCAACAATTAGCAAGACTTCTCAAATCACCGCTCTGGCACAAAATGTTTATTGATGTTTTTGCGCTGGCATTAGCTATTTACGGACTGTACACATTCAGAAAGAGGCTTGCTGATTTGCAAGCCTTAGGGCTGAACGCGGGTGATTTGAATATCGATCCGCTGCAGTTCGTTATTCCGGCTTTATTCATTATGGGTGCGGGCTTGCTCCTGCTTCGCTTATATCCGTGGGTGCTTAGACTCGTATATTGGCTAGGCAAAAAATGGTGGCCGCCTTCTGTCTATGCAACATTAATTCAAGTTGGCCGCTCCAGCACGCAATATCAATTTTTGATGATCTTTCTGATTATGACCATCGCTACGGGCGTATTTAGTGCCTCGGCAGCAAGAACGATAAATAATAATACAGAGGATCGGATCAGGTACGGCAATGGTGCCGAAATCGTGCTTACCTCACAGTGGGTGAATGATGCGCCGCCTCCTGCGGCTCCAGGGGCACCACAGCAGGAAACGGCAATCATACAGGCTCCGGTTCATTATATAGAGCCAGCGTTTGAGCCCTTTAAGACACTGGAAGGCGTTCAGCATGCAGCTAAGGTATTCAAGAAGGAGGCTGCATTTAGTGTTAATGATGGAACCGGTGCAGCCACACTAATCGGCATTGATACGGATGAATTCGGAGAAACGACATGGTTTCGAGACAGCTTGCTCGATTATCCGTTGAATGACTATCTCAATCTGTTGGCCGGCGATCCACAGGCGGTACTCATTTCGAAAACGCTGGCGAACCAGAAGGAGGTTAAGCCAGGCGATACGATATGGGTGGGCTGGAGTGATGTCCCGCAGCAGCCGTTCAAGGTGTATGGCATCATTGAATATTTCCCGACCTTTAACCCGAATCCAGCGATAGGCAGTGTAGATGTCAGTAATAAGTCGGGATCAGGAAATGCGCCTATGCTGATCGTTGGACATCTGCCGCGCATTCAGGTTCAGCTTGCGCTTGAGCCGTATGATGTGTGGGTTAAGCTGGACCCCGAGGTCAGTACGGCGGAGTTCTATGAGGAAATCAAGCAATCAAAGCTTCCAATTACAAATATCGTGAATACGAGAGTAGAGCTTGTGGATGCCAAAAACGATCCTTTTTTGATGGCGCTGAATGGGATTTTGACGCTCGGCTTCGTTCTCTCTATACTCGTCAGCTTTATTGGGTTTTTGTTGTATTGGGTATTATCTCTGCGAGGTCGTACGCTGCAAAATGGTATTTTACGAGCCATCGGCTTATCACTTAAGCAGTTGATTGGGATGCTTGGAGTTGAGCAGCTGCTTACATCGGGTGTTGCTGTATTCATCGGCATCGGTGTCGGTAATTTAGCAAGCCTGCTCTATGTTCCAAACTTCCAAATTGCTTTCAACCCGAGCAGCCTTGTTCCACCGTTTAAGGTTATGTTCGACTCTACGGATTTAATGCGCATTTATGTGCTAGTTGGCTTCATGCTCCTCATCGGACTTGGGATATTGGCCTACATGCTGTCGCGCCTGCGTATTCATCAAGCGATCAAGCTAGGGGAGGATTGACCGATGATTCATTGCGAAGGATTAGTCAAAATTTACAAAACGGCCGATCTGGAGGTATTTGCCCTGCAAGGTCTTGATCTCCATATTGAAAGCGGCGAGCTTATGGCGATCATTGGCAACAGCGGCAGCGGCAAATCTACGCTCCTGAACATGCTGGGCGGCTTGGACCGGCCAACGGCTGGCAAGCTGACTGTAGATGGCAGAGACATGCTGAAATTTAAAGAGCGTGACTTTGTTCGTTACAAAAGGGAGAGCGTAGGCTTCGTTTGGCAAAATAATGCGAGAAACTTAATCCCTTATTTAACCGCGCTTGAAAATGTTGAGCTGCCGATTTTGTTGACGGGCAGCCGCAAGCGCTGGCGTGCCAAGGAGCTTCTCGATGCGGTAGGCCTCAGCCACCGTGCTTCGAATAAGCTCTATGAGTTATCGGGCGGTGAGCAGCAGCGGGTAGCGATCGCTATTGCGCTCGCGAATCATCCGAAGCTCCTGCTTGCAGATGAGCCGACGGGTTCAGTAGATTCACGTATGGCGAATCAAATATTGGATTTATTTCGTGAGCTGAATCGGACGATTGGCATTACGGTCGTTATCGTAACACATGATCCCGAGCTTGCGAAGAAGGTCGACCGCGTAGCGTCAATTCGCGATGGGAAAATATCATCGGAGATGCTGCGCAGGCGTTCCTATGCAGAAGAGCTTGCAGAGCTGGAGGAATCAGACAGTGATGAGAGTACACATGTAGAGTATGCCGTACTGGATAAAGCAGGCCGGCTTCAAGTGCCGGCCAACTATTTGGAATCGATAGGCGTCAAAAACTCCAATAAGCTGCGTGTTGAGCTAGGCGATGGCAAGATCATCCTTCTTCCTCCTGAGGAAAAAGCAGAGTAAACTTGCGCATAGCGTCACAGATAGTTTTTTTACATTAATTTGGCAGGGCTGCACTTGGTCATATATGACTTTGGGGCAGCCCTTTTTTTATTTATAAGTTGAACAAAAAAATTACGTTTTGGTCGCTGCGCGAGAAGATCATTCTTTAGGGTCGCTGTTGCAGCCAGATTCTTTGATTTCCTAAGACATTTAAAGGTAAGAATATGGCTGCAAAGGCGAACACTTCGTTTCTCCAGAACGATCTTCTCGCTTCGCTAAAACTTCATTTTTCAAGTTCAACTTATGATAGATGGAATTTCTTCCTCTAATTCTAAGGTATCAGCCGAAATTCATAAGAAACATTAAAATTAACGGGACAAATTCCCTCTATTTCATACTGCGAAGCGAACAACGTTATTTTAGCAGGAGAAATTCCATCCAAGTGCTTAATCGGCACCTCGTCGTCGAAGTCGGCCAACTACAGCATCTGCTCCGCATTCCTGATGCTTAGTCTAGTTGTTTATGATCAGGCTTTAGTCGATTCCTTGAGTTTTTTGAATGTCCGGTCTAAGACATTATTTACTTCGTACGCGCAGCGCCCAAAACGAAAATTTCTAGTTCAACCAATATAATCACGATTAAAGTGCTGGGAATACAAGGTTTTTAATGATAATATAAAGAAGTATGAAACACAGCAGCAAATTCAAGTTTTATTCTATAGCCTCTCGGAACTAAATGAGTGAAAACTGAGGAATGAGCGTAGAGCAGTGGGTGATCTGCTGGAAATAATGGAAATTGAAAACCAGCTTCAAAAAAGGACAGACTCCGCCAATTGGTTTGTTGCGTATTTTAAAATTTAGGCTGCTGAAGGACAAATGGAAGATTTCAGCTTGTCCCAATCCTCTTTCTGGCTCACGTACCACGCATCCATGTGTTGGCAAATCATAATGCCATAGATGCGCATGTACCACATCATCGTCGAGCGGTGCCGACCGGATTCGAGCTTGTAATCCACTTTCTCTCTTTTGTTGGAACGGTCTTGGTAAACAAACGCGGGTTATCACTACTGTGAGTATGGTAGGTTCGTCCATACTTGGCATCGGAGCAACCGCAGGAGGGGGTGCACCGCCACTTCTGGCGGTTTTGGGATTTATCAAACCCGTTTGGCTTCATTTCATGGCCCTTCGGACAGATCGGAATGCCGGTCGGAGAAATCTGGATGTCGTGATCCGTAGCCGTATTCTTCTTGCTTCGGATGTTGAGATCAATGAAAGGCTCGATGTTCTGTTGGTCAAGAAGCAAATAAATCGCTTCCGCATCATGCGCAGCATCGAGCAGCATTTTGTCTACCGTGCCCAAGGTGAATCGTTGCTTGAAATCGACCGTGCTCATCACCAGACTGACTGCATCATGCCGGGAGGCAGGTTGAAGTCTCGGATACAAGGGCAAATCGTGTTTGCTTTCCGCTGCTGAGATCATGTAGAGGTGGTAGCCGTTATCGTACTTCTCTCTGGAGCTGTCCCAACCTGAGTTGCAATCGGGCTGGGAGTAATTGCGAAGGTGACTGCATTCAGCTATACCACGGGCACGACAAGCACAAGTTGGTTTGCTTCGGGGATAGGCAGCTGTGACGATCGGTGTTCCATCACTGGCGGCGCTTAAGCTATCCAAATCCCCTAGCCAATCCAAATGAGCCGACACGGAAAGAATCTGCGACTGGAAGAAATAAAACAGTGGGTCGGCAGGCAAATCCATTTTCTTAGCCGCATGACGCATCATCCAAGTGACGAGGCGTTTGACCTTGCCGGGCGTTGTTGTGGGTGCTTTCTCGCCCTTCTTGCCTCGTTTGGTTTTCTTGCGTTTCATTTCATTAATCCATTCAGTCAACCCTATTTCCGGGTTGGTCATCAGGTAAAGCAAGTAGGAACGCAGCAAGGAAGCTGGATCTCGCGGAAGAGGCCCACGGGCTGAATAAGCATCCTGAAGGAACGTTGTGATGGCAGAAAGGACTGTTTGCCAAAGTTTGACCGCAAGCGGCCAATCCTTATGGATCAGAACAACGCCAGGTCCGAAATAATAGCGAAGTTGTTGAAGAACAAAAGCTTGGTAGTCGGCATGTGGGACGAAAACGGGTTTCAAAGAGATTCACTCCAATCGTGGATAGGTAAGGGACACCTTTTCACACGATTTTGGAGAAATTGGGGAAAAGTCAAGGTTTTTTTTGAGAAATAAACCAAAAAATTTCAGGATATTCCCCATAATGAAATATGGAATTAATTAAAAAATCCCCCTACCGAAGTAGGAGGAAGGCATGTTTGGTGGTACGAGGAAACTCTTGTCCCATCAGCCCCGGCGAATGCCGAGAGGCTATATAAATGCTAATAAAGAAAGGGATGCTTGTCGAATGGCTCGCAACCCTTTCTTTGACTGTTATAAGCTAAAAACCTCGGCAGTTCCCCATTCCTTCTATGGACCCTCATGAGGACGGAGGTCAGCGTATAGGCATGGGTTAGGACATCGTCCGATCCTTTTGTGCTTGCTTCGTATAATAAAGCTTGAATATGAGATCTTGATTGTAGTTGCCAAAGCCTGATCCAAATAGAGTAAAGCCGCCGATATGCTCAGCATCCTCAAGAATTGCGATTCGAAATGTCCAGTGGCTGCTGCTAATATCAACGTCATTAAGACCGACGCTTGAGAGCTTCAGACCGTCCATATACGTGCCATCCTTCTTGATGATCAGCCGCTTTAATAATCCAAATTGATTGACATCGTCAAACCACCAAGAGGGGTTGAGCTTGCCTTTGCCGCCGAAATCAGCGGGGCTTGTCCACATGCCCACCTTAACGCCGTTAAAGAAGAACGTAAGGTCAGAAGGCCAGTTCATATTGGTCAGAGGAGCTTCTGATGAAATTTCCATTGAAATTTCAAGCTCTTCCGGATTTTCGCTGGCTAATAAGAAATTCGGTATTTTGTATTCAATGTAGCCTTGTGAAAACCATAATATTTTGGCATTTACGCGATCCGGATCTAGAAAGTAGCGCGGGTCGTCAAAAATTCCGATGACTTTCTCCGTCGTGCAAATCCCACAGGTAGGGACGATGCTTAGATCAGTAAAGTGACCGATGGATACTTCGGTGCGTCGGGATTCGCGATGAACGACTTCCTTGCTTGGAAAAGCGATTTCGAGTCCATCCATGCGAAGAGAGCATACCTTCTGCGCGGCGCCGCCTTTTCCCGGTGTCATCTCGGAGCTTATAATAGCTGCCTTCTCCAGCTTCTTGACGTGCATTGTCATAATGGCGCTGCTTAAGCCTAACGCCTCGGCAAGCTCACGAATGTTCATCGATTTTTTGGAGAGCAGGTGGATAATTTGGATACGTACATTGCTTGATATGGCTTCAAATATAGGCAAGCTTTGCTCTGACAGTTCTATTTTCAAGGGGTAACCTCCGAAGGATAGTTAGTATAAATGTTAAGTATAACCATAATATGAATTATTTCGTCAAGTCACTCATTTGTGGAGGGCAAACGTTTTTTTGTGAATACGCTTTATAAAATGTTGTTTTTTTGATAGCATAACTATTAATAAATAATATAACAAATACGGATTGTAGAAAAGGGAGACTCTAATCGTGCAAATTGATCTTTCGAATAAAACGGCTTTAATTACAGGAGCAACCGGCGACTTAGGACGTGTGATGGCACGAACATTAGCAGGCTGCGGCGCTAACATCGTACTGCATTACAATAATAACGAGGCGAAGGCAAGAGAGCTAAAGCAAGAGATCGAAGCTATGGGCAGATGGGCGATGATCGTGCAAGCTGACGTTACGAATGAGCAGCATATTTATGCGATGCATGCAAAGGTGAAAGAGGAGCTTGGACATGTTGATATTGTTGTCGCGAATGCGGTTATTCAATATCAATGGACTAGCATACTTGAGCAGCCAGTTGCGGATTATATCAGTCAATTTGAGTCCTGTGTGCTGCAAAGCGTTTTCTTGGCGAAAGCCTTCGTACCTGCGATGATTGAACGGGGCGGCGGCAGAGTGATCGGTATTAATACGGAGTGCGCGATGCAAAATTTCGCTGGGCAATCTGCGTATACGGCTGGAAAGCGTGGAATGGACGGGGTTTATCGTGTGCTGGCCAAGGAGGCTGGCGCGCATCAGATTACGGTGAATCAGGTTGCTCCAGGATGGACCATAAGCGACCGTGACCGAGCAAGCGGCATAGAGGAAACGAATGAATATGCACAAAGCGTTCCGCTTAAGCGCAGAGGAACCGATCAAGAGATCGCTAATACGGTAGCTTTTTTGGCATCGGACTTGGCAAGCTTTATTACAGGAGCTTATATACCTGTAAACGGCGGGAACGTTATGCCGGCCATCTAACATAGGGGAGTTTCGCGTATGAGATTGGGTATGAACAAACGATTGTGGCGCATATGGGCAGTTTTTGGCAGCATGCGGATGGAACAAAAGCTGTTTATCGTATTTCTTTTGCTGATCACTCTGCCGTTATCGTTTATTGGCTACATCTCCTACAGCAACTATTCCCGTTCGATAGAGGAGAAGACGATCGTCTACTCGACCAAAATGCTTGAAAATATGATCGTTCGAGTTGATGATTATATCGAAGATATGGAGCGCATCTCCTCTATTCCAGCGTATCAGGACGATATTAAACAAAACCTGATTAACTCGAACCGCTATTATGAGAAGAGACAGCAGGCGACAGGGGATAGCAGCAGTCAAATGCCTGAGGATTTTGACCAGCTGCTGTTAATTCAACGCGGCATTGAAGGAAACATATCGTTTATCAATACGATAAAGCGCGGGGCCAACTCGGTCTATATATTTGATCAATTCGGAAACGGCTACTACTCCTCGGCGAGCGGCGGAATAAGGCTTAACGTGAAGGAAAGCTATGAAAATTGGCGTGAGCGCGTGCAAACCTCCGGCGGGGAAGCAGTGCTGCTCAGCACGCAGAAATATACGAATAATTTGCAGAGCGTCAGGTATGCATTTACAGTCGTCCGCAAGGTTATTGATAAATCACTCAAGCCAATTGGGCTGATTGCAGTAGATGCGAATATTAGTGTAATCGAAGATCAAATGAGCGAGCTTGATAAAGTAACGAGTGGACAATCTGTCATTATTGACGTGCTTGGAAATGTTGTTTATGACAGCGATAAAGCGAGAATGGCGACGAATATATTGGATGATCCCGCTGTTGCTCAGGCGAAGGGCGGCAATGGAAGCTTTTATTTTGAGGAGGATGGGCTGAAGCGATTGTATATTTACACGACCTCACCCAAGACGAATTGGAAGGTTATGACCTCGATTCCTGTCAGCGAGCTTACGAGGGATGCTGTCGTTATTCGCAATGTAACCTGGATTGCTACACTGATTACGTTAATTGTGGCGCTCTTCATATCGGTCGTATTCTCGTATGCGCTAACGAATCCGCTCCGCAAAATGATGCGTATGATGAAAAATGTGCAGGAAGGCGACTTCAACGTACAATTTCCAGTGAAATACCGCGATGAGGTCGGTCAGCTTGGCAATCAGTTTAATCGCATGATCGTCCGAATTGACCATTTGATACAGGATATTTATGTTATGGAGACGAAGAAGAAGGAAGCGGAGCTGCATGCGCTGCAGAGTCAAATCAATCCGCATTTTATGTATAATACACTTGAATCGATTCGGATGGCTGCCGAGCTGAATGATGATCATATCGCAGCAGATATGATTGCCATACTCGGAAAGCTGCTGCGCTACAGTATAAGTGATTTGCATGAGGAGGTAACACTCGAGAACGAGACGCTGCATATGCGCAATTACGTTGAAATGCTAAACTACCGGTATCCAAATCGCTTTCAGCTGGAAACCAAGATTCCGGCCGATTTGCTAACCTACCCGATTATTAAGCTTGTCCTGCAGCCAATCGTTGAAAATGCGATTTACCATGGGATGGACGACAATAAGCCTTCGATGCGGATCGTCATGAGCGTTGAGCGGACCCCGCAAGCGCTGTGGCTTAGAATATGGGATGATGGCCTTGGAATTGATGAAGATACCTTGGAGCGGCTAAACCGTTCGCTTGCCGGTGCAGAAGAAAAGGCTGTGAAACGAAAAACCGGTGGAATCGGCCTAAAAAATGTAAACGAGCGCATCAAGCTGCACTACGGCCGCCAATATGGAATAAAGGTAACCAGTGTGCAGGGACAGGGCACCGAGGTCATGTTACAGCTTCCATTAGAATTAGGGAGAGAAGCAGAATGAACAAATACACGTATACGCTAGTGCTTGTTGTTCTGTTTTGCGCCATGAGTATCGCGGGCTGTCAACGGGGCCCAAGCGATAACGGGGCGGAAACCGAGCCAACGAACAAGACTGAACAGGTTGATCAAAACGCGGCCTTGAATGTGTTGACTAATCGTATCGATCTGATTGAGAATGGCGTATTTCAAAAATATGCCGATCAATTCGCTCAGCTTCACCCCGGTGTTACCGTGACGTTCGAAGGCATTCAGAACTACGCCAGCGATATTATGGTCAGGCTCTCCATTCGCAATTTAGGTGATGTGCTGCTGCTGCCAAACAATATTAAAAATGAAAATTTACCCAACTATTTCGAGCCGCTTCCGGAGAAGCTTTTTGAGCATATTCATTTTTCTGATTTTAAAGCTTATGCGGGGAAACGCTACGGCATTGCGACGGGGGCAACGACAACCGGCATTGTCTATAACAAGGAGGCCTTTGAGAAGGCCGGCATTAAGCAAATACCAACGACGCTGGAGCAGTTTTACGAAGCTTGCGAGCTGCTGAAGCAAGCAGGAATTGTACCGGTATACTTGAACTACGGTGCCCAGTGGCCGCTTATGACCTGGAGTGAGGATTTGGTCAGCTACATGACTGGCGATGCTGAGTATTTGAATAAGATGGTTGATCAAGATGAGCCGTGGAAAATTGACAACGCATGGGGACAGGCGATTACAATTGTCAAAACGTTGATTGATCGCGGATATGTTGAGAAGCAGCTGCTAACCAATCAGTGGGAAACGTCAAAAAAAGAGCTTGCTGAAGGACGAGCGGGCATGTATTTGCAAGGAAATTGGGTTATTAATCAAATCGTTACAGCAGGAGCAAAATCGGAAAATATCGGATTTTTCCCATTTCCATATGATAACAGCGAGAATCGATTCTCGCCGCTCAGCCCAGATTGGTTTGTAGGAATAAGCAAATTTAGTGAAAATAAAGAACTGGCAGAGGCGTGGGTGGAGTTTTTTGTGAATGAGTCTGGTTATGTGGATGATTCCGGTTTTTTACCCGTTATCGACAATAGGGAGCCCTCCTTGCCGCAGTTCCAGCAATTTCTGTCCTTCAACAGTGAGTTTATCGAGCGCCGCGTTCCAAGTGATCTGCTGCTTGATATTGCTAATACAGCACAAATTGCTTTTTGGTCAGGCGATTACATTCAAGAATGGATTGCTGCGCCTGACTTGCAGGCGGTATTCGATAATTATAATGAGCGATGGCGAGAAGCAAGAACGATTACCAAAAGCTAAGGTGGAATATTTCAATGTCTAATAAAGTCACAATGCAGCAAATTGCCGATCATTTGGGTGTTTCAAAGTTCGTCGTTTCGAAGGCGCTCTCTGGCAAAGGCGGCGTAAGTGAAGCAACGCAGGAGCGGGTTATTCAAGCGGCAGCGCAGCTAGGCTATTTTTCGCAAAAGAACGCTTATGTCAAATCGATGAAGCTGGAGCAGCTTCCGAAGGTGCCTGCCGCGAACAAACAATCTGTTCTCGTATTGATGCCGAATATCCGTTTTCAAACGAAGGAGTCCTTATATTGGGGTCGGATTCTGGATGGCATTTCGTCGAGACTAGAGGAGGAAGGCTGCGGCATGGTCATCGTGTCGGAGCAAAGCGTAGACCATTTTCTACATTTTCTAAACCCTAACGGCATATTGGGACTTATTGGCGTTGGTGAAATATCAACACCGCTGCTGCTGGAGGTGCATCGAATTGGCTTGCCTATGGTGCTGGTTGATCATGAGGATATGTTGATCCCAACCGATACTGTATTTACGAACAACTATGAATCTATGTACCGGCTTACGAAGCATCTGATTGGAAAAGGGCATAAGCGGCTCTGCTTTGTTGGCAATATTAATTACTCGCGAAGCTTTAAGGATCGTTTCCTAGGGTTTCGAAGCGCGCTTGAGGAGCAGGCTGATTATGGGCTTGCTTTCGGTCACAGAGAGGAAAACCTATTGCCCGTTGAAGGGTTTGAGCATGAGGATTTTCAGGAGCCCGTTAGGCAATGGGCAGTCAAACGCTTGAAGTCGAAAACGATGCCAACTGCACTTCTATGCGCGAATGATATGATTGCAATTGGAGCGGTTCATGCGATGCAGGAGCTGGGACTATCGGTGCCGGGGGAGGTGTCGGTGACGGGATTCGACAACATTGATGATTCTTACCGTATGACACCAGCCTTAACGACGGTGCATGTGCCGAAGGAAACACTAGGGAAGCGCGCAGTAGAAAGGCTGCTCAGCCGTATTGCAAGCAAGCAGGAGCCTATGGAGAAGCTGCTCGTTGCAGGCGAGCTGCTGTACCGGGAGTCGACTGCTGGGGCGCAGTCTTAAAGAAACGACTGAGGATTAGGCACGGAAATGTTCCGCTGGAGTAAGTAGGGAAACAGATTGCAGATGGTAGTCTGTTTTTTTTTTTTTTTTTTTTGGTTGTATGATGAATCGACAATATATATTATATATATAATAAGAAGAATCGACAAAGCTAGTGGAACTATGCGAAAAGACCTAATGAATATAGAGATTAACCTATCATTTAATCATTTTCGACAAAAGGAAACGAAACTTTTTTCGACAAATGTATTAGTATTGCGTATCGGAGTTTAAGGATATATTATATATTACAAATATCAATATGAAGCTTGGTGATTGCACATGAATTCAATCGTTCGTACACCGCTTTATCAGAAAATTCAAGATTATATCCGCGAGCTGATTATAACTGAGGGCTTGAAGGCGGGGGACCGCGTACCGACTGAGAAAGATCTAATGAAACTCTTTAACGTCAGTAAAATTACGGTTGTTAATGCTATGGTCGGTTTAGCAAACGATAGAATAATTACTCGTGTGCCGGGCAAGGGCAGCTTCGTCAGCGGTGAGGAGCCAGCAGAAACAGAAGAGACGGCTCCTGCAGCACCAGTAATTAACGTAGAACAGGCTGTTATTGAGAACAGGACGCGCATCATTGGTCTAGTAATGCCATCTATATGTGATTATTTTGCGATTCGTTTGATCGATGGCGTTAATAGAGCGCTTCGAGAGAAGGGCTATCGCAGCGTGATTTTACTGTCCGAAGGAGATATCGATAAAGAGAAAGAGGCATTTAAAACGCTCAAGGAAATGGGAGCAGACGGCGTGCTGGTCTTTCCGGTTGACGAAGAGAATTACAACGAGGAAATTTTAAGCATGAAATTTAGCGGCTATCCGTTTGTGCTGATCGATCGGTTCCTTCCAGGTGTCGAGACCAATTATATCGCAGCGGATGGAAGGCTTGGAACAAGCCTCGCTGTCGATTATTTGTGGGAGCTTGGTCACCGTGAGATTGCTATTTGCTCCGATTCTCCTTTGCAAACGATAACGGTGCAAGAGCGTATTGATGGCTACATGAACGCATTGAAAAACAAGGGAGCGCTCATCAATCCTGCCCATATGATTACCGGTTTCCAAGTGGAGAACATGAAGGATACGGAGAAGCACCCGTTGTATCGCTATATTCGCAATCGAATGGCTACGGCATACATTACGCTTAATGGCAGGCTAGGCGTTAAGATTTATCAAATGGCGCAACAAGCTGGCCTAGATGTACCAAATGATCTTTCGATTATAAGCTTCGATGATCCGACGTCAATCGTTGAAGAATTCGGTATTTTTACACATATTAAGCAATTTGAACTTGAGATGGGCTATCGGGCCGCCGGGACGCTGCTTGAAATTATTGAAGGCGGCGCGGATCGCAAGAGCAAGTATACCAAAACCTTAATCCAGCCAGAGCTGGTCGTTAGGCAAACGACGGGTCCTGTCCCGTCCCAATAATCAACAGCATGCAGTGATAAAAAAATCTTTTCCGAATCTGGAAAAGATTTTTTTATTTATATATTGAATATATTCAATCTATATATTATATTATGAATAAGATGTTTGTTAGAAGAGAGCTTACTTGAAAATACCGGGGAACGAAGATAGTGAATGTTATAGGAAAATAATATTGAAACCGCTTTCAAATTTAAGGCGATAGAGCTGCTTAAAAGAGAATCGATATGAAGGATATAACCGGATGAAAAAGGAGACCTGCAAATGCCTTATGAGAAGATAAGAACAGAACAATTAAGATCAGCACTTGAGAGAGTGAGGGAGCAAATATACAAGCCGCTTTCAGACTTGAAGGCAACAGCCTGGATAACACCGGAGCCGGTTCCTTACGAAGCAAGGGAGTCTGGCGAAAAAATTGAAGTTGCTGCTGGAGACCACTGGGGAAACCTTTGGGATTGCGCTTGGTTTCATTTTAGCGGCAAGGTGACTGAGGAAGCGATCGGGACTAAGGTTGTTCTTCTCATTGACGTTAATGGAGAGCTTTGCCTAGTAGACGAAGAGGGAACTCCTAAGCAGGGACTTACGAATATCAATTCGGAGTTTGATTTTACTTTAGGGCTGCCAGGCAAGCGAGTGGTGCATATCAGCGAAAGCTCGACGGGCGACGAAACGATCGATTTATGGGGAGACGCGGGCTGTAATGACCTGTTCGGACGCTACCGCAGCGGTACGTTGAAGGAGGCCCAAATCGCGATCTGCCGCGAGGACATCCGTGAGCTGTATTATGACGCGGAGGTACTGCTGGAGACGGCGGAGCAAATGCCTGAAGGGTCGGCGCGAAGAGAACGTATTTTGCAGGCATTGTATGATGCTTCGAACCTTCTTATCGCATTTAACGAGGAACGAGTGGCTGCGGCAGCAAGGTTGCTACAAGAGCAGCTGGCAAAGCAAGGCGGCGATCCGTCGCTTACCATTAGCGCTGTAGGCCATGCGCATATGGATTTGGCTTGGCTGTGGCCGATTCGCGAAACGATTCGCAAAGGAGCACGAACATTTTCAACCGTATTGCAAATGATGGAGCGCTACCCCGACTATATATTCGGTGCAAGCCAGCCGCAGCTATACGATTGGATGAAGATTCATTATCCAAAGCTTTATGCACGCATCAAGGAACGTGTTCAAGAGGGACGCTGGGAGCTGCAAGGCGCAATGTGGGTCGAATCGGATACCAATGTGCCAAGCGGAGAATCGCTAATTCGGCAAATTCTGTACGGAAAACGGTATTTTCAAGCGGAATTCGGGCAGGAAATGAAGTCGCTTTGGATGCCGGATGTGTTCGGTTACACAGCGAGCTTGCCTCAAATTTTGAAAAAATCAGGCGTTGACTTCATGATGACCCAGAAGCTGTCATGGAGCGTTTACAACCGTCATCCGCATCACACCTTCCACTGGGAAGGGATCGACGGCTCGAGCGTGCTTACTCATATGCCGCCAGAGGATACGTATAACAGTCCAGCAGCGCCCCGCTCGATCATCAAGGCCGAAAAAGAATATATGGACAAAAACTTATCGGAAAATTGTCTGATGTTGTTCGGAATCGGCGACGGCGGTGGCGGTCCAGGCGAGGAGCATCTTGAACGGCTTAAGAGGGAGAAAAATTTGCAAGGGCTCAGCCCGGTTGTTCAAGAACCGTCTTCGAAATTTTTCGAGAAGCTGGCTAAGGGCTCTGAGCGGTACCAATCTTGGTCCGGCGAGCTCTATCTTGAGAAGCATCAAGGAACGCTGACGAGCCAAGCGAGGAACAAACGCTACAACCGGAAGCTGGAGAAATCGCTGCGCGAGCTGGAATTCGCGGCTATTATTGCCGGAGTGACGCATGGCAAGCAATATCCTTCGGAAGAGCTGGAGCTCATTTGGAAGGAAGTACTGCTCTACCAGTTCCATGATATTTTACCGGGCTCTTCAATTAAACGTGTATATGACGAGTCGCTTGAGCGTTACGAGGCGCTGCTCGGCCGAGTTGAGCAAATGATTGAGGATGAATACGGCACGGCTGTGGAAGCTCTTCCTGCTGACAAAAATTCTGACGTGTTTTTCAACTCCTTGTCATGGGATCGCGAGGAATGGGTGCAAAAGGATGGAGGCTGGATTCGCGTTAAGGTTCCTGCAATGGGATACGCCTTGGCGAATGCGGATGCGCACACGTTGGCAATGGCCGAGACGGCAGCAACTGAAGCGGAAACCGTTGTAACGCCTGATGCGGTGGAGACTCATCCTGCTTTTCCAGATATGAAAGCATCGGTAATTGATCGTATTTTGGAAAATGACTTGTTTACGATTACGTTCGCTGAGGGCTTTACGATCTCTTCTATTATAGATAAAGAGAATGGCAGAGAAGTTATTCCGCAAGGACAGAAAGCTAATGAGCTGAGCCTATATCATGACGAGGGCGATGCTTGGGATATTAAACAGGATTATCGACAAACGGAAGGCGTGCCTCTTCAGCCTGTCGAGTCGGCAGCTTTTCAAGATGGACCAACAGCAGGATTTGTGCTCGTTTATCGGTTCGGCCAGTCTACTTTGATTCAAAAGGTTATCTTGACGGAAGGCAGCCGCCGCATCGATTTCTCTACAAAGGCTGATTGGCAGGAGTCTGCAAAAATGCTGCGAACGTCGTTCCCGGTTTCCGTTCGCTCGGACAGCGCTAGCTGTGAAATTCAGTTTGGCTACTTGAAGCGTCCCACTCATCGCAATACGCTCTGGGATTATGCGAAGGATGAAATTTGCGCGCATCAGTGGATCGACCTGTCGGAGCCGAATTACGGTGTAGCGCTGCTCAATGATTGCAAATATGGACACCGAGCTTGGCAAAACGTGCTCGATTTGAACCTTTTGCGCAGCACATCCTATCCAGACCCAGAGGCAGACCGAGCTGAGCATGAATTCACTTACTCACTGTACCCTCATACAGGCGATCATGTACAAGCGGAGGTATATAAACGCGGTTACGAGCTGAATGTCCCTTTACGGTCGGTTCGCGTTAACGCGAGCCGTACGGTGTCGAGTTTGCCTGAAGCAAAATCATTTATAAGCGTGGATCATCCGAACGTTATGGTAGAAACGGTGAAGCAAGCAGAGGACAGCGATGACCTGATTGTCCGTTTGTACGAAACGGCTGGAACTCACGTGAATACAAAAATCTCTATAGATATGAACCTATCGGAAGCTTGGCTTGCCGATTTGATGGAAGCTCCAACCGATAAACTCCATGAGGAGGATGGAGCGTTCCAGCTTTCCTTTACTCCGTTCGAAATTACAACGATTCGATTGGCTAGGAGGCAGAATTAATGACCGAAAATATACTTTGGAAGCGAATCTGGCGTCACAAACTATTTTATTTGTTCATGCTGCCCGGCATAATCTGGTTTTTCCTTTTCTCCTATGTTCCTCTCTTTGGTGTACAGGTTGCGTTTCGTGATTTCATGTTCTCTGGGGGCTTCACTGGAAGCCCCTGGGCAGGGTGGAAATACTTTCAGCAATTCTTTACCTACTATCAGTCATTCGAATTGATCCGCAACACGATTGTCATCAGTCTCATGAAGCTTCTTATCGGTTTTACGATGCCGATTATATTGTCTATTCTGCTCAATGAAGTTCGCAACGTTAAATTCAAGAAAACAGTGCAAACGCTTTCGTACCTGCCCTATTTTGTTTCTTGGATCGTTGTTGTCACGTTGATGCAGCGCCTATTGACACCATTCGGAGGCCCCTTCAATGATCTGATCGGTTCCTTCGGCATGGAGCCGATCCAATTTCTTAACAATACATCTTGGTTTTATCAAATAATTGTAGGCTCGGACATATGGAAAAATATCGGATGGAACTCCATCATTTATATGGCAGCTATCGCAGGCATCGACCAACAGCTGTACGAAGCAGCTAAGATTGATGGTGCAGGACGCACCCGCCAAATGTGGCATGTTACGCTCCCTGGCATTCGGAATATTGCTGTCATTTTGTTCATTCTCTCGACTGGCAGTCTGATGAGCGCCGGTTATGAGCAGCTGCTCTTACTTAACGGCCCGGCTACCGCAGCAATTGGAAGCGTTCTCGACGTGCATGTCATCAGAGCAGGTATCGGTGAAGGAAGGCTTAGTTATGCCGCCGCCGTCGGTTTGTTCCAAAGTGTCATTGCGCTCATTCTTATCGTCACTGTCAATCGTATTGCCCGCAAAGTGAGCGACGTATCCCTGTTTTAAGGAGAGGTTTGATATGGTGAAGCGACAATTTTCCGTTTTTAACTGCTTGAATTATATCTTTTTGACCCTGTTTGGTCTGTCGATGATTTATCCTTTTATTTATATCTTGGTCTACTCGCTCAACGATGGCAAAGATTCCATGATGGGTGCGCTATATTTCTTTCCGCGCAAATTTACGCTGCATAACTATGCGGAGGTTTTCGATAACGCCCGCATTTGGCAGGCCTACAAAATCACGCTGCTTCGCACGGTGCTCGGCACGTTTTTACACGTATTGCTTTGCACGCTGATGGCTTATGCCCTTTCCAAAAAAACACTGCCTGGTCGAACGTTTTTTACGTATTACATCTTTTTGCCGACGATCTTCAGCGCAGGCTTCATCCCATACTTCATCACTCTGCAAAAACTGAATCTCATTAACAACTTTTGGGTATTCGTCATACCGATGCTGTTTAACTTCATGCATATCGTCATTCTCCGCACGTTCCTGCAGGGCATACCTGAGGAGCTGGAGGAATCGGCCCGCATAGACGGATACGGCGATTTTCAAATTTTCTTGAAAATTATTTTGCCGCTGTCTGGGCCGGTACTTGCGACTATCTCACTGTTCATCGGGGTTTCCCACTGGAATGATTGGTTCACGGGTGCATATTACGTGTCCAATAAAGACCTGATTCCGGTTCAGACGCTGCTGCAGGAAATGCTGACGGAAGCGGAAGCGCTTTCCTCATCGATGCAGAGGGCTGCCCAGAATGGTGGACAGACGGTTAGCGTCAATATGGAGGGTGCAACGCCGGAATCCATGCGCATGGCGCTGCTCGTCATTACCGTATTCCCGATTCTTTGCATCTACCCGTTTTTACAGCGTTACTTCGTTAAGGGTGTTATGATCGGCTCGGTCAAAGGGTAATCGTCCGCAAGCGGGACTTTATCATATTTTATAAAAGTTAATGGGAGGGTTCTTATGAAGAACAAAAGAGTAAAAAGAGCTTCGTCATGGCTAGCGGTCGCACTGATAGTAGTAATGCTGTTTGGCTGTAGCAGTAACAATGGCGGTGGAAACAACAATGCTCCTTCCGACAACGGCGGTGGAACCAACAACACGTCTACTGACAACAAGGATACCTCAACAGAAATAAAAGAAGTAAAGCTCAAAGTTCTTCACAACTGGAACGGCTCTAGCGGCGGCGATGTAGATACGACAGCTATTGAAAAGGTTATTAAAGAAAAAACAGGGGTTACTGTAGAATGGGAATACACGAAAGGCAGTGAGGTCGAGAAAGTGAATACGATCTTCGCAACGCAGGATTTGCCGGATATTTATACGGGCCCAGCTTGGGGCGGAGAATTAGACGGCATTATTAAAGCAGCGAAAGAAGATCAACTGGTGGATCTATCGGATAAACTTGATAAATATCCAAACCTTGCTAAAGCGGTAGCAGAGGAGAACGTTCCGCCAGCGCTTTACGAGAAAGCGTTCAATGCTTATGATGGCAAACAGTTTTTGCTTTACCAGAATCACCCAGCTACGCCTGAGGATGCAATGGATTGGCTGTATGGCTTCTATGTAAGAAAGGATATAGCAGAGAAAATTGGCGTTGATCCGCAAACCGTCCGCACGAAGGACGAACTTTACAGCTTCCTGAAAAAAATTAAGGACGCAGATCTTAAGGAGAGCGGCATGCCAGTTATCCCGCTTGGCGGCTTTCATAATGGCTGGGCTGTCGGTATCGCCAATACAATGTTCTATGGCTCCGACTATATTGATAAAGGCGACGGCACGCTTGAGCACAGCTTTTTCTCGAAACAATATGAAGAATACAGCCTTTATTACCGCAAGCTTCTAGCAGAAGGTCTTCTAGATGCAGAGGCTTTTACACAAACAGATCCGATTGCGAACGAGAAAATCAAGCAGGGCCGCATCGCTGTGTTGGCCGCTCACTATCCAGCTATTCTCGATGCTTCTAAGGATTATGTGAAAGCGCATCCAGGCAGCGATTATATACCGGTTGGTCCATTGGAGCGCGCAGGCGCTGCAGCTGATCGTCCAGCTGATCTATCCATCCAAGGTAACAACGTAACGGTCATTCCGAAAAAATCGAAAAACGTTGACGCTGCACTGCGCTTGCTTGATTACCTCGCTTCCGATGAAGGTTTCCTTCTCGTGAGATACGGCGTGCAAGGCGTACATTGGGATATGGAGAACGGCAAACCAGTCGCGAAGAAGGAATGGTTTGATAAATTCACTGCTGATACTACAGGCAAAATGAAGAAAAACGAAGGTATCGGCATTGGTCTAGAATCTCTCTCCGGCCAAGACCGCATCAATTCTGTCGGCGGCGGAGACATCTGGGCAGATCAAGACCGTCTGGCGGCAATGGACAATGCGCGCAAAATTCTTCGTCCTAACGGCATTAGCGTTATTTCGGCTTACAACCCGGGCGATGTCATGATGAAGTCGACGCAATGGGAAATGCTGAAGCCGTCGATGGACAAAATTGGCGACGTGTGGAAGGAAGCTATTTTTGCGAAATCCGATGAAGCGGCGCTTAAGATCATTAATGATCTGCGCGGCCAAATGAACAAAACGGGTTTTGAAGATGCGATGAAGTTTACAAACGAAAACCTGAAGGGCAAAGAAATCGTTACGCTTGGTATGCCGAACTAAAGGAGGTTTCACTATTTTGGAGAGTAAAGCGCAGGGACGCTCGGAATGGACTGGATTTCAAGAATCGAGGCCATATGGACCGAAATATGATTTGCGAACCGATTTTGTGATGGTATACGGCATTTCGAAGGATTTCCCTCAGCGAATAGAAGGCTGGAAGAATGCCGGCTATACGATCCATCTGATGACTGGCATATCCTGGGGCGAGTATCAGGACTATCTGTACGGCCGTTTTGACGGAAGGGATCACTGGGATGAAGCCCAGAAGGACCGCAGCGGCAACCATTTGCTGCACGGCAAGGATGTTCCTTACATGGTGCCGACGATTGCGTTCGCTGAATATTTGGCTTCGCACATCAAGCTTGCGATTGATTACGGCGTAGAAGCGATTCATTTGGAGGAGCCGGAGTTTTGGGCGGCTTCCGGGTATTCGGATGCTTTTAAGCGGGAGTGGCTGAATTATTACGGGGAAGATTGGGTTCCTCCCCATTCCTCGCCGGATGCTCAGTACCGGGCTTCCAAGCTGAAGGCGGCTATGTATTACCGGGCGCTTGACCGCCTTTGCAGCCAAATGAAGGAATATTCGCTTGTCACTTACGGCAGAACGGTACGATTCTATATTCCTACACATAGCTTGATCAACTACACGCAGTGGCGAATTATTAGCCCTGAGGCGCTGCTTGTTTCCATGCCGGGCTGCGACGGCTTCATCGCCCAAATTTGGACGGGAACGGCCCGTACGCCCAACGTGTATAAAGGACTTCGCCGAGAGCGGACCTTTGAGACAGCTTATCTGGAATATGGCATTATGCAGGAGCTTACGAGAGGCACGGGGCGTGAAATGTGGTTTCTTCATGATCCCATCGAAGATAATCCCCGCTACAGCTGGAGCGATTATCGCAAAAACTATTATTCTACCGTCGTTGCCTCCCTGCTCCATCCTGAGGTGAAGCAGTACGAGGTATGTCCGTGGCCGCGCCGCGTGTTCGAGGGCAGCTACCCGACTGAGGACGGGACAGGGAAGGAAACCATTCCCGGCGATTATGCTACCGTGCTTCTCACCATCATGAACGTGCTGCGCGATATGCATAGGCATGAGGAGGCTGCTAAAGCCTCCGATTACACGGCTGGGATTGGTCTTTGCTTATCCAACTCCGCCATGTACCAACGCGGCGACGTCATCGGAGATGGAGAACAGACAGGCGAATCGGTCAAATATGACGGCACGAGCACCACGGATGAGCTGGATGCGGAGCTGAAGGAGCTTCTTGATTGGTCATCATTCTATGGCTTGGCGCTTCCGCTCGTTAAAGTGGGCATTCCGCTTAGGCCGGTGCAGCTCGACAACATTTTGACCTTTCCAGGCTATTTAGATGGATACCGGGTACTGCTGCTCAGCTACGAATTTATGAAGCCAGAGCATCCGGGTATCCATCAAGCGATTGGGCAATGGGTTAGAGAAGGCGGCGTTCTGATTTATGTCGGAGACGGCTCGGATCCGTTCCATTCCGTATCGGAATGGTGGAACCGCGCGAACAGCCGCCGTTCCTATACTCGTCCTGAAGAGCATTTATTCGAATCGCTTGGCCTTGGCCGCAGCCCTGAGGAAGGTGAGTTTGCGGTTGGCAGCGGCGCTGTTCTCTTCTATAGAGAAAATCCGGCTGTGCTGTCCCGTACCGATGAGGGTGCTGAGCTTGTAAGGAATGCCGTGAAGCGATCGCTCGAAATCCGCGGAGAAACGATTGATTACAAGGAAAGCAGCACGCTCCATATTAAGCGCGGGCCATACGTCATCACGCATGTGCTGGACGAGACGGAAACGGAGCAGTCGGTTATTCTTGAAGGCTTGTACATCGATTTGTTCGAGGCCAGCCTGCCGATCAGGCGCTCCGTGGAAATAAAGTCCGGCGAAGACAGCTTATTGTTTGATTTGAACTACTCCAATCAGGAGCTGGAGGAAACGAGCATTCTCGTCAGCTCGTCGCGCATTCGCGATGAACAGGAGGGGGAGAACCAAATTTCCTTCGTGTCGGAGTCTCCGCATGATATCACCGTCAGTACGCGTCTTCGCGTACCGGGCGAGCCTAGCAGCATCACGGCGGGTGAGAAGGAAGCATCCTTTCAATATGATGCGGAATCGGGCACGGTGCTCATTCGCTATGCAGGGGTTCCAGAAGGAATAACGATTAACGTAGAGTGGTAATACGATTGCTTCAAGAAATGCCGGCACCGAAAGATGCCGGCATTTCCTATATTCGAAACCAAAATTATAAAAAATATTTTGAAGGTTACTTGGTTTGGAAGAAGGGCGACAGCTCTATTAATGCGGCTTCCTCGCTTGCTCCCTTCAAGGAGTTCGTGCTTGTGGAGCATGATCTCTTCATCGAGCAGAAGGAGGAGATGGGACCGAAGCTTAGGGATTATGCGGCGATGACGGGGGCTTTACGTTTTATGATGGGAATAGCGATTTTCGCCAATCGGTAATGGCTGGTGCCGATCCTGACTCAGCGGAGGAAAATGTCCACTACGTATCATTCGTTATGTCCGACGGCGACAATATTCAGTGGATGCTGAACGATCTCGCTGAGAAGAACAAGCCTTGGTTCGGCAACGCGAATCGCGGCAGCTTCGATATGGGCTGGGCGATATCGCCAAGCATGATCGAGCTGGCTTCGACTGTCGGAGAGCGGTATTACAAGAATGCAACCGAGCGGGATGCTTTTGTAGTGGGTCCGTCAGGCGGCTGATCAAGGTATCCGGTGGCGGAGCTTGACCAGCATTTGAACAGCCTAAACGGTTATATGGGCAAAATGGATTTGGGACTCGTTGAGGTCATTGATTTTAACGCCTTCAACAATGCCGAGATTTGGGACAAATATACGGCGCAGCCGAATGTGGACGGCGTTATCTATTTGGAATACAGCAATCATAAGGCGCTGAACGGCGCGCTTAAATGGGCGAATGGCAAACCGATAGTAACGCCGAGAGATATGTTGTGGGAAGGCAATGCAGGCAGCGATAATGCATCCGTACTCAATCATATCCATGCTGCGCCTCGTAATCCGAAGAACGCCGCAGTCGTCTCGGGCGTATTGTTAGCAATGTTCGGGTTATTTGCTTGGAAGATGATCGCCTTTATTAACATTCTACCGCTTTCGTTTATCGTGCTTCTTACGGGCTTCTCGCTATTGGGTGTGTTCATTCAAAGCGTTCAATTGACGTTCTCGGAAGCTGCTTACCGTTACTCAACAGATTTTACATTCGCAATCGCCGTAGCCAACGTCGCTTTTCAAGGCATTTCCGCACCGGTATGGTGCTTGGCTGCCGGTATCGTTACGATGAAGCTGCTTGGCGAAGGAAAAGGGGGTGCCGTATAAGTCTGTTCAGACTTTATGCGGGCACCTTTGCGATAGTTGTAATGGGGAATAAGAAAAGTTCTAAACCAGCCGTTTTGGGTAGTGTAATACCGAGCGGTGGGAGTCCGCGTATGGTTGGTTACACTACTATAAAGAATGGCATGAAAATGATCATTGGGAAAGTTGAGGGAAAAGACGATGCGTGTGTTCGTTTGTGTGAAGGGTAGGGAGCCTACACACATGCCTAGAACAAAGGCGGCAGCATCACGAGCTTTGCCGTGATAGTCAATCATAAGAATGAGCAGTAATAGGCTATCCTGCACATTTGCAGGGTAGCCTATCCTTTTTAATGGTTTAGGGTAGCTATCCTGTACGTAAGCAGGATAGCTGCCCACAATGGAGATAAGAAGGTTGGAGATGGGCTGAAACGATGAGCTATAATGCGTGAGTACAGGATAGGTTAGCTAGAGCGTCCCAATTGCACGAAGTTACTGCAAAAGTGCAGGATAGCTTCCGCGCTGGGAGTAGGAGAAGTGAGGATTTGAGGAGCGGCATCGAGCGTGGGGAAAGTTGAGGGAAAAGACGATGGGTGTGTTAGTTTAGTGAAGTATAGGGGGGATATACAAACATGCCTAGAACAAAGGTGGCGGCAGCACGAGCTCTGCCCGTGACAGCCAATAATAAGAATGTGGGGATAACGAAAGCTAACGGAAGCCAGAGACGCTAAAGTTGCATTTTGGGTTAGCGTCACATTTTAACGGAAGTGGGAGACGCTATTACACAGAAATGAAGCGAGATCGGGCATGTAGGGTACAAATAGAGGCGCGTGTTTCCGTTAGAAGTGTGAGCTGATGCGTCTGCGATTTTCAATCACCCGTAAGGACGATTTTTTTCTGCGATTAAAGGGATGGTTTTGTAGTAGGCTGTGTGATTGAGCGGACAATGTTAAGTTTATCGATCGTAGAGATTACACTAGTTTTTCGCATGTGCAACATAGTTAGTTGGACCAAACTCTATTGGCGTGCAGTAAGACTTCTTACATAAGGCAAGACTGTTTCTCTAGACCCACACGAATTTCGTTTTGTATAATGACACGGTACCTTTTTTGAAAATATAGGAAAGTATATCTTTTCGCCATACTTTCTCTATATTTCTCGGAATGAAACGTGCAGCGCGCCGCTAAAGTACGGCGACAGCCGTTTACACTTGGTGAGTGATAAAAATCGATATAAGGATGTCGATGGTGATCAACATTATATTCAAGAAATGCTGGGAGACGAACGACTGTTATGGAAGCAACAAGCAAACAATCTACTTTTGCAATTTGGATTAGTCTAATTAGTAATATCCTGTTAACCGCCTTGAAGCTAATAGTTGGATTTCTCTTTGGAAGTCAGGTGCTTTTGGCTGATGGTGTGCATAATGCAGGGGATGTATTTGCGAGCGCAGCAGCATTAATAGCCATGATGATATCGAAGCGGCCTCCGGATAAGGATCACCCTTATGGACATGGCAAAGCAGAGGTTATTGGCGCTGGCATGATCGCTGTCATACTGGTTCTAGCGGCCATCTACATGGGGTATCACTCCGTCCTGGCGCTGATGGGTCCTCCTCATACCGCAACACTGCTCGTTCTTATCACGGCAGCAATTTCATTAGTATGGAAACAGTGGCTTTATATCTACACGATGCGTATTGGGAAAAAAGCGAACAGCAGCGGCTTGATCGCCACTGCCTATGATCATCTTGCAGATGTTTATGCATCTCTTGCAGCCGTTATTGGTATCGCTCTGGCGATGCTTGGAGAACATTACAATATTCAGTTTCTAAAATATGGAGATCCAGTTGCGGGTATCATTGTAGCGTATTTTGTACTAAGGCTTGCGATTCAAATGGGACGTTCCTCTGTTGATGTATTGATGGAGAAAAATATAGACGATGAACGAATGGATGAGATTTTGCAGCTTGTGCAATCCATACCTGAAGTGAAAAGGATTGATCGCGTTCGGGCTAGGGAGCATGGACATTATATTATCGTAGATGTAAGGGTAGGGATACCTGCTGAGCTAAGCGTGCAGGAAGGGCATGATATTTCCAAAAAAATAAAGCAAGTTGTTATGGATCAGGTGCCAAATGTTGAGGAAGTGCTTATTCATTTGAATCCATGGTATAAGGGAGAATAAACTGGCGGGGAGAACGGTTGTAAGTGTGGGAGGCGCGCCCAGACTTATGATTGTTCTACCCCGCTTTTAGTTTGTTCAATAACTACTAAGGAATTTGTATTTGTTCTGTAGCGTTTCGTTTGCTATTGTATACAGCAGCTCGTATTTCGAATGCTGCAAATCATCATTCACATTATACATTCAAAAATTTAGGATATTGCTGTAAATTGAATTTATTCAGCAGCCTTTATGGAAAAGGGGATGATAAGGATGAGTGAAATCTTTCAAGAACATATTATTTTGGGAAATAAATTCGTCTCGCTGGTACCCTTTAGCCGGGAGTATGAGGAAGGTCTTCGGAGAATCATCTTTGATGAGCAGATTACCGAGTTTACGGGAAATCATTTGAAGACCGATTCGGATTTACAGAGCTACATCTCTAGCGCTCTTGCCAGCAGGGAAGAAAAAGCGGCCTATCCGTTTATTGTCATTGATCAAATATCAGGCGAAGTTGCGGGATCAACACGTTTTGGAAATATAGGTATGCACAGCAAGAGACTCGAAATAGGATGGACTTGGTACGGTGAAGCGTTTAGAGGAACTAATGTTAATAAGGCAGCAAAATATGAGCTGCTGCGTTATGCATTTGAGGAGCTGCGGTTTAACCGCGTGCAGTTCAGCGTGGATGCTGAAAATAGCCGGTCACAGAGAGCAGTAGAAAAATTGGGGGCCAAGCAGGAAGGCGTATTTCGATGCAATTATATGAATGCGAATGGTGAGTGCCGAGATGATATTTATTATAGTATTGTAAAATCGGAATGGCCCGAGCTTAAGGCGACGATATTTCGTGAGTTTATATAAAAAGGAGCGTTTCCGATCGTCTATGCAGACGTTTGGGAAACGCTCATGGCTTACAAATGCCGCCTCAGCTCGAGCGCTAATCCTATGCGCATGACTTCTGCTTCCCACATATCGTCATAGTTAATGACGAGCAGGCTACGTTGTACTAACTGCAATAGAAACCTCACATGAGAGCCGATTTGGACTGCTACACTGCACTTATGCAACAGAATTAGCTCCTAACGGACGGATAGCACCCGAAATACAGCTAATCTACTGCAGAAAGCACAGTGTAGGCGAGCGGTTAGTGGAGTAACAGCTAATCTACTGCAGAAAGCACGGTGTAGGCGAGCGGTTAGTTAAGAAACATCCAATTCGGCGTTAGCTAGCCCATTACGCTTGCAGCTGCAGGTTGCGATCAATAAGAGCAATGCGCTGCTCCACGCAAGCGTGGGAGCGAAGCGGGTCCTCTGGTGTGTTCAGGCAATAGTCGAGCAGTTGGTCGACCGTAGTTGCAGCAACATGGCAGCGAGTGTCGGAGGATGCGTAATAGATGAAGACATCTCCGTTGTCCTGCGCAATGACACCATTGCAGAAAGCGACATTTGAGACATCGCCGACGCGCTCGATACCTTCAGGTGCAAGCAGGTGACCGCCTGGGCGATGCGTTACTTTATTCGGCTCCTGCAGATCGGATAAGAAAGCATACAATACATAACGCAGGCCTGCTGCAGTGTTGCGAACGCCGTGGGCGATATGAATCCAGCCTTTATCTGTTTTAATTGGAGCGGGACCTTGGCCGTTCTTGACTTCCTTAATCGTATGATAATGACGCTCATCAATAATAATCTCACGCTTAACCTCAGCATTCTCAATCGTGTCGGAGAGTCCCCATCCGATGCCGCCGCCTGAGCCTGTGTCGATGAAGCCATCCTGCGGACGCGTGTAGAAAGCATAATTGCCATCAATAAATTCAGGGTGGAGCACGACATTGCGTTGTTGGTTGGAAGCAGTCTTCAGATCAGGAAGGCGTTCCCATTGCCTCAGATCCTTTGTTCTTACGATACCGCATTGTGCGATAGCGCTTGAAAGGTCGCCTTTTGGCGCAGAAGGGTCTTTTCTCTCCGTACAAAACAGTCCATAAATCCAGCCGTCCTCATGCTGCACAAGGCGCATATCATACACATTAACATCTGGCTCGCTAGTTTCTGGAAGCAGAATCGGATGATCCCAGAAGCGGAAGCCATCTACAGCGCTGTCGCTTTCAGCGATCGCAAAAAAGGATTTGCGGTCATTGCCCTCAACGCGCGCAACGAGGTGGAACTTTCCATTTAAATAAATAGCACCGGGGTTGAACACACAGTGAATGCCAAGCCGTTCCATGAAGAACGGGTTCGTCTCCGGATTAAAATCATACTTCCAAATTAGCGGCGCATGGGCTGCCGTCAGTACGGGATGCACATAGCGGTCAAATACGCCGTTTCCAAGCGCTTCAGGTTCATTTTTGCGTTGAATAAGCTCCTCATATTGTTCTGTCAGCAATTGTTTGCGATTATTAAACTTGCTCATGAACTAACCCCCAATTAGTGTGTTGGTGATGCTCCAGTTAGACGCTCAATCATTTCAAAGCAGGCGCGTCCGTTATGATAAGGGCATTTCCAAGGACTAACCTTCTCTATATTGTCGCTTGGCGAGCCGTTGCGTGTTACGCTCCAATACCATTCGCCATGCTCTTTATCCACGATGAATTGCTCGATGAATTGCCACGATTTTTTCGCAGCCGCTTCGTATTTCTCATCGCCAGTCATTTGATAAGCGTTGTAGAAGCCAACGACAGCTTCGGCTTGCGGCCACCAATCCTTGTCGGAGTCCAATAAGCCTTCGGGCCCAGCCTCATTAAAGAGTCCGCCGTCCTCGTCTAAACCTTCGTTAAGTGTCGCTTCAGCCATACGGATTGCGATGGCTTTGGCTTCGGCAAGCAGCGCCTCATCACCGAGCACCTCTGCGGCTTCTACGAGCAGCCAGCTGCCCTCGATGTCATGACCGTAAGAAATATGCTCGGACTTGCCATTCCATTGTTCATCGAAGAACAGAATAAAGTGCGCATTATTCGCATTAATGATGTGCTGAATCGTAATTTCAATCAATTCCTTCAGCTTGGCATGCAGCTCATCGGACTTCCATACACGATACAGATTCGTATAGCCCTCCATGACGTGCAGGTGAGTATTCATCGATTTCTTCTCGTTCAAATCTTTTTCGCTAAGACTGTTATCGCTCGTTTCCTGCCATTCCCTAGTCAGTGCCTCGAAGTAGCCCTTATATTGCTGGTCGTAGCTATAGCGCTCAAGTGTACGGAACAGCTCAATCGCTTGCTGAAGCGCAGCTTCATTGCCAGTTGCGCGGTAATACTCGGAGAAAGCATAGATGGCGAAGGCTTGACCATACACTTGCTTCTTCGTTTCTGCTGCCCTGCCGAGCGCATCTACCATCCAATATAATCCGCCAAATTCATGATCCGCAAAATGATTATTAATATAGCGATAAGCACGCTCAGCGATTTTCAAGTATTCATCCTTGCCTGTCATCCGATAGGCGGAGGCGAAGGTCCACAAAATACGCGTATTGAGTACTAGGCTTTTACCGGCTTCTGGGTACACTGTAAGATCACAGCTGATGAGGCCGAAAAAGCCGCCATTTGTCTCATCGATCGTGTGCTTCATCCAAAAGCCGAGAATATTCGATTCCAGCTCCTGCTTAATGCTGGCTAGCCAGGAATGATTTGTGTCGTTCACTTGGCAGCGCCCTCCTTGTTGGCTTCGACTATTTTGGAAATATAATAGTCCCGTACCGTTTGCTCTGCTTGTTTGCCATACATGCAATAATCGTCATTCGCGGCAGCATCGCTCTCTTCGTATAAGTGAGCTGGCCAATCCCAAAGCATAAAGCCGCCAACCCATATGCGTTTATCGGAATGTTCGAACATACTCTCGTAGAAGCGGCGCTGAGTTTCTTCGCTTGGAGCGCCGGAGAGTCCCCAGTCATTTGGAATATATTGCGAGCCTTCGCGACTTGGGCAGCCTGCCTCCATGAAGAAAAAAGGTTTGTCAAACTTCGCCACAACCTGTTCGATACGGTCTAGCTGCTCTTCCCAAGCGTCGATGGGATAATAGCCGCTGGAGGAGATTACATCAACCGCATCCCACCACTGGACTTCACCCTCCTGGTATTTGTCGCAATTGTAGGTCACTATGCCTGAATATATGCTGCGAACCGCAGCTATCAATTGGCGCCATTCCTGCTCGCGGCGGTCGGTTTGAACCATTTCGCAGCCAATGCACAGCATTTCACAGCCCATTTCTTCAGCGATTTGCGCATAATGCAAAATGAATTCGGTATAAGAGGCGAACCAGTCTGACCATTTTGGCTCACACGGGACGTCGAGATCGAAAAAGTTAATATGAGCACGCCATGTCCCGTTCGCACAATTGACGACAGGCTTCAAGCAAACCTTGAGCTCTAGCTCCTTCGCCTTGCGAATGGCATGTCGAACCTCATCATCTGTAACGGTAGGGGCCTCGCGAAAGTTGATTTCAGTCGCTTGCGCATGATCTTGAAGTGCGGCGAGTGTAACGGCGGTCCAGTTCACATTCAAACGCTCCGCCATAAGCTCCATGGAACGCTCTGCCCTAGGTCCCGTCCATGTTCCTCGGATGCCGGTCCAACCCCAAGTCATTCCGCCGATATAGTCTGCAGTACTTGTCATTTGAGTCGCCTCGCTTTGAATTGGTAGTTTTGTTATTGCTAATATTCTTATTTGTTATATAACAAGTAAACATGATTAGTGAAATGTTTGCAATACCTTTCTTCAAGATGCGGTCACGCTGCAGTTGCACTTCATTTAATAGCTTGAAAATAGATGCGATAACGCTAAAAAACAAGTGTTAAAGCAAAAGATAACGTTTTCATAAAATGTCAGTTGAAGACTAGAAATAATATTTGAAACCATTTTAGCGCTGCGTTTAATGGGGTATTATCGAAATGTAAGCGGAGACAAAACGAACTGAGGGGGAAAACAAAAATGAAAAAGGTCTTTTCGTTAGCGATTGTTTCTGTATTTATGCTAACAACATTGGCGGCTTGTGGTGGGAATAATACGAACTCGAGTGAAGCAACTAACAAGCCGAGTACGAATGAGGCTGCTACAAACAAACCAGACAACGGTGGAAAAGAAGAAGTATCTGCAATAAAAGGTGAGGTTGTTTTTCTTACTAACCGTACGGACATGATCGACAAGCAATATACCGAATATGAAAAAACGTTCGAAGCGAAATACCCTGGCGTAGATCTAAAATTCGAAGCGATTACCGATTATGATAAAACGTTGAAAATTCGTATCGCTTCAGGCGATTTCCCTGATGTTGTATTCACTCCAACGCTGCCTAATTCGGAGCTTCCTAATTATTTCGCTGAGCTTGATGACATTGCATTCTCCGGCGATATTCACTTCAAGGATTTGAAGGCTACTGGAGGTAAAATGTACGGCATTTCCTCCGGCGCTTCCACAGTCGGCATCGTCTATAACAAAAAGGCATTTGAGAAAGCGGGCATTACCGTTCTTCCGAAAACGTACGACGAGTTCCTTGCAGCATCGCAAAAGCTGAAGGATGCTGGCATCGTGCCGCTTGCTTCGAATTTTAAAGACAAATGGCCGCTTGATACTTGGGTATACGATATTCCAACGCTAATCGGCGGAGCATCTGATCACCAAAATAAACGCGCAGAAACGAATGAACCTTACACGCTTGACAATGCTTACGGCAAATCATATGGAATTATTCGTGAATTGTATACAAAGGGCTTCCTTGAGACCGATGTAAACTCGACGAACTGGGAGCAATCGAAAAAAGACGTAGCAACCGGCAAGTTCGGTATGTATCTTCTTGGCAACTGGGTTATCAACCAAGTTATTGAGAATGGTGCTGCAAGTGAGGATATCGGCTTCTTCCCATTCCCTGTTGATAACTCCGGAGAATCCAAAGCACCGCTTAATCCAGACTTCTTCTATGCCGTCAACAAAAACGGCAATGTAGAGGCTGCTAAAGCGTTCGTACAATGGATGATTGAGGAATCAGGCTATGATGATTTTGCAGGCTTCATCCCAACATTGAAGGATAAAGAATCCAAGCTGTCACAGCTTGCTGAATTCAACAGCTTCAATCCTGAATTTTTCGAGCCTGCTTCACCTGTAGATGCAGCGACAGAAATTCAAAACAAAGCGCAGCTTGATCAAGCTGCAGTCGTTCAGGAATTTGTATTGTCGAAGGATCCTCAGAAGGTGTTTGACAAAGTGAATACCGCTTGGGCGAAAGCTAAAAAAGATCTAGGTCTGTAGTGGCTCGTACAGGATGGATGGTCGGTTAAACGATCATCCATCTTGTATCTTTGATTAGAAAGATGCAGGAAGGATGGGGTTGTCTCATGTTCAGCAGGCTGCCTTTTAAAACACAAAAAAATTACGTAGTCGTGGGCTTCGTCGCATTGCCGCTGCTCTTGCTGCTGACGTTCGCTTATTATCCGGCGCTAGAGCTGATTCGCCTAAGCTTTACAAGCTGGGACGGTTTAAGCCCTAATAAGGCTTGGATCGGCTGGTCTAACTATAAAGAGGTTTTTGAAAACCCAGCTATATTCGGTGTATTCAAACATAACTTTGCCTATTTCGCCGTCGGAATTGTACAAAATATAGCTGCGATTTATTTTGCGGTTGTGCTGAACAGCAAGCTCAAAGGGAAAAACTTTTTTAGACTTCTGCTGTTCTTACCGTACATCCTTAATGGTGTTGCTGTAGCATACTTATTTGGGTACGTGTTCGATACGACTAATGGTTCTTTGAACTATTTGCTTGGACAGCTCGGCTTTGATGCTCTATCCAAAACAAGCTGGCTCGGCAGCGGTTCGTTCGTTAACTACACGCTCGCATCCATAGGCTTTTGGCGTTTTATGGGCTTTAATATGGTTATCTATTTGGCAGCTTTGCAATCAATCCCGAATGATATTTATGAAGCGGCCTCCATTGATGGGGCGAACGGCTGGCAAAAGTTTATCAGCATTACACTGCCGAACATTTACAAAATTATCGAGCTTAATTTATTTCTTACGGTTACCGGCGCTTTGGAGGTATTTGATCTGCCGTATATTCTTACCAAAGGCGGACCTGCCGGATCAAGCGAAACCTTCGTAATGAAAATTGTCGAGACGGCGTTCCAGTTTAACAATTATGGGTTGGCATCGGCGATGAGCGTAGTCTTGTTACTCTTTGTGGTTATCGTATTGTCTATTCAACGCTTCTTATTGAATAGGAAGGGGGAATAAGGGTGAATAAAGCAAATAGACTTTGGGATGCAATCAAATATTTAAGTCTCGTATTGGCTGGTTTTGCAATATTGTTCCCGCCGTATATTATCGTCGTCAACGCGTTCAAAACGAAGGATGAATTTCATACAAAATCGACGATTGCAATGCCCGATAGCTTTCTCTACTTTAAAAACTTCGTGCAGGCGTTCAAGCAAGCCGACATGACCAACGCCTTTGGCAACACCTTGTTTATTATTGCGGTTACGCTTATTTTGAACATTTTGATCGGGTCTGCGTTTTGTTATGCAGTTGGCCGCTTTAGCTTTAAATTCAAAGGACCGATTGTCGGCTTATTTCTCTTCGCGACGATCATTCCGGCTATAACGACTCAGGTTGTTAACTACAAAACGATTCAAACCCTTGGTCTGACAAACAATTTGATGGGTCCTGTACTCATCTATGTAGGCGCGGACATATTGCAAATCTACATTTACCTACAATTTATTCGCAACATTCCTTATGAGCTGGATGAAAGTGCAATGATGGAGGGAGCCTCACTCATCCGGATTTTCCGCTCCATCATTTTCCCGCTGCTTGGGCCAGCAACAGCTACAATCGTTATTTTGAAGACGATCAGCATTTATAATGATATGTTTATCCCGCTGCTGTATTTGCCTAGAGCAGAGCATGTCGTAGTTTCTACATCGCTTATGCGCTTCTTCGGAGTTAACAGTGGCGATTGGCAAATGATATCCTCAGCGATTCTTATCATAATGATTCCAACGGCTATTCTTTATTTATTCCTGCAAAAATATATATTCGCGGGTGTGACGAGCGGTGCGGTTAAATAACCGCCCGCTCTGTTTCCGTTGCAGAGGCACCCATTTTAGCGCAAACTAGGAGTGGGACATGCGAGAGGGGCGAGCAGGAATGAATATAATTATCGCTGATGATGAAGAGTTTATACGGCTAGGTCTTGAGAAAATATTAACTAAAATGGATCTGGATCTTAAGGTGATTGGCTCGTATAGTAATGGTATGGACGCTTGGACGCATATCTCGAAGCTGGGAGATGGCGAGCTGGATGTGCTTATTACCGATATAAAAATGCCCATGATGGACGGATTGAAGCTCATTGAGCATTTGCGCGGCAAGCGGATCGCAACGATTGTGCTCAGCGGCTTTAGTGATTTTGAATATGCGCGGAAGGCTTTGCGATACGGTGTGCGAGATTACTTGCTGAAGCCAGTCGACAAGGCCAATTTGTATGAGCAACTGATCAAAATTAAGCAGGAGCGAAGCGATCTGGCGTCGGATTATAAGGGTGAGACTGCTGTTAAGGCGGCGGAGCCGTTGTCGAAAGAAAAGGAGCATCATGTTATCGAGCAAATGAAAGTGATTTTGGAGGAGGAATACGGTAAAAATTTTGAAATGGAGCGAATCTCGGAAACGGTCGGTATGAGCGCCAATTATTTGAGCCGACTTTTTAAGCAGGAAACAGGCATGACGCTAACCGACTATTTGATCGATATTCGTATCGAGAAGGCAAAGCAGTTTTTAACCGATCATCCAAATTTGAAAAACTATGAAATTTCACAGCTCGTCGGGTATAGCGATCCGGTTTATTTTAATAAGCTGTTCAAGAAAATAGTCGGAGAAACGCCCAAGGATTACAAGGGGAAGCATCGTTAGTTACAGCAGGCAGAGGGATGGAGAAGGCAATGACAGAAAAAGCACTGAGAGCACGAAGCGGAGTGGGAAAAGGTCTCGCCAGCACGTTTGAAAATGCAGCATTAGAGGAAAACGCAGGACCGCTCAAGTTTTTGTTGTCTCTGTATAAAGGCAATTTTGCCAACCTGTTCATTTCATTATTATTTTTGTTGATTAAGAGTGCTCCGATCTATGTGCTGCCTATCGTCACGGCGAATATTATTAATATCGCGACGAATCCTGCTGAGCATTCGATCAACGGCATATGGATTAATTTTTTCATTATTCTGATCGTCATCCTGCAAAATATACCGACGCATGCCGCGTACATATCCTTTCTCAGCCGTGCGGTAAGATACGTTGAAGCGGGACTAAGGAGCGCGCTTGTAAGGAAGCTTCAGCAGTTGTCTATTAACCAGCATCGTGAGCTGCCTGCGGGCAAGCTTCAGTCGAAGGTGCTGCGCGACGTTGAAGCAGTGGAGATGATGTCGAAGCAGTTCATGATCGCTCTTGCACCGGCAGTCGTAAACATTTTGGTTTCGTTTATTATTACACTGAACAGTAGTCTAGTCGTTTCGTTGTTCTTTGTACTGACCATTCCGATGTCGATTACGATTGTGACGATATTCCGCCGCAAAATACGGAAGTCAAACAAGGAATTCCGCAAGGAGATTGAGCAGATGTCCTCACGTGTGTCGGAAATGGTCGAGATGATTCCGATAACGAGAGCGCATGGGTTGGAGAAGGTGGAGATTGCCCGCATAGACTCCACGCTGCGCAATATTCAAGGCAAAGGCTATCGGCTTGATTTGGTAGAAGCATATTTTGGCTCTACGAACTGGGTGACGTTTCAAATCTTTCAGGTGCTTTGCTTGATCTTTACAGCGTATCTTGCTTATAACGGAGAAATTCAGGTCGGCGATGTCGTTATGTACCAAGGCTTCTTCGCGATGATTCTAGCATCGGTTACCGGTCTCATTAACATTTATCCGCAAATAGCAAAGGGAATCGAATCGATTCATTCGATTAAAGAAATATTGGTATCAACCGACATAGAAAATAATAGCGGGAAGAGAAAGGTTGATGAGGTTCGCGGCGAATTTACTTTTGAGGGTGTTGAGCTTTCTTATCCTGGGAGCGAGCATCATGTGCTTGAGGATGTTACGCTAACTGTGAAGGCTGGCGAATGCATTGCTTTTGTCGGCGCATCCGGAGCGGGAAAATCTACGGTGCTTAATCTAGTTATTGGTTTCCTGCAGCCAACAGGCGGGAAGGTGCGAATGGATGGCATCGATTTGGCGGAGGTTGATCTGCGCAGCTATCGCAAGCATTTGGCGGTTGTGCCGCAGACGAATATTTTGTTCTCGGGAACGATACGCGACAATATTACTTACGGTCTTCGTGAGATTACGGATGAGCAAATCAATCGTGTGGTGGAGATGGCGAATCTGTCCGAATTCATCGAGCAGCTGCCTGATGGCTTGAATACGATGGTGGGCGAGCATGGCGGCAAGCTGTCCGGCGGGCAGCGTCAACGCATCGCGATCGCCAGGGCGCTTGTCCGCGAGCCGAAAATTATTATTTTGGACGAGGCGACCTCAGCGCTTGATAATGAGTCGGAGTTCCACGTACAAAAAGCGATGCAGGAGCTTATCAAGGAGCGAACGACGTTTATCGTCGCTCATCGCTTATCAACGATTCGTGATGCCGATCGCATCGTAGTGATGAAGCATGGACGAATCACTGAGGTCGGTACATTCGATGAGCTGATGGCGAGCAAGGGTGAATTTTATAATTTGAAGCAGCTTCAGCTTTAATGAATGACAAGAACCACGGGTTACGGCTATCCTGCAGCTCTGCAGGATAGTTATTAGTTAAACTCGCAAAAACCTCCAAGCAGGCCCCTCAAAACTCCTTCTCCAACTGAACTCACTTAACCAAGTAACCATCTATTTTAATCAAGAAGATATGGCAGAGCCTATTGACCTTCGCTGCTATCCTGCACATTTGCATTAGAATAGACGGATTTCGGCTTAAGATGCACCTGGAAGGCACTCTATAGTGCAGCGGTGCAACATAGACACGGGGGAGCCGGAAAAACCAGCTTCCATCCTGCTAAAGTGCAGGATAGCATCTTCTGAAAGAACTAGAGTATGATGTTACTGAACATCTGGAGGACAGCCTGAATGACGCGGCCTGCAACAATCAGCGAGAGGTCATCTGTGTATGCTGCAAGCAGCTGCTGCGAAAAAAGGCTGCAAAACAAGGCTGGCGTAGCTTTTTGTTATGAATATGTTCATATTTTTATATAAGATATGAAAATTGTATTATTAAATAAGGAATGGTAATGGCTTATAATGTGAATATCATTTAATTTAATCATAATGAGGTGCTGATATTATGCGTAATAAGCTGAATTATACACCGCCGGCTAACGGCTATCCGGAGTGGAACAACAATCCCGAAATTTATCGTCTGAATCGAATGGATGCCCACGCCTCGTTAATGCCCTTCGATACGCTTGAAGAAGCATGGGAGGGAACACATAACAAGTCCTCCAACTATTTGTCGCTAAATGGCAAGTGGAAATTTGCGTTTGCAACAAATGCAGAATCACGTATCGCTAACTTTTATGAGGCTGATTTTGACCATAGTGATTGGGACAGCATTGCAGTGCCTGCACATTGGCAGCTTCAGGGATATGATTACCCACAGTATACGAATGTAAGATATCCTTGGGACGGCAACGAGGACATCAAGCCTCCCTTTGCCCCTACCGCATATAACCCAGTTGGCTCCTATGCTCGTACGTTTACGGTGCCTGCCGGCTGGGATGGAAAGCCTGTATTTATTAGCTTTCAAGGCGTGGAATCGGCTTTGTATATTTGGCTGAACGGAGAGCTTGTTGGCTTTAGCCAGGATACATTCACGCCGTCAGAATTCGATTTGACTCCATATCTGACAGCAGGCGAGAATAAGCTAGCCGTTGAGGTTTATCGCTGGAGTGATGCAAGCTGGCTGGAGGATCAGGATTTTTGGCGTATGAGCGGGATTTTTCGGGACGTTTATTTATATACGACGCCAGAGGCGCATATTTACGATTATTTTGTCAAAACAGAGCTGGATGATCAGTACCGTGATGCCGAACTTATTATTGATGCTAAGCTGCTAAATTATTTTGGTAAGCCGCTAGGCGGAATTACAGTGGAGGCAGCCCTTTATGATGCAAATCGAGAAGCGGTGTTCCAAGCACCATTGTCGCTTCAAACAGCGATTGACGGCGAGGAGCTGACAGTCGTTCAACTGCGCGGGGCTGTACATAATCCGCTCAAATGGAGCGCGGAGCAGCCGAATTTGTATACATTGATTCTGACTTTGAAGTCAGAGACTGGCGAACTGTTTGAAGCAATTAGCTGCAAGGTTGGCTTCCGGAAGTTTGAGATAAAGGATGGCCTAATGCAAATTAACGGGCGCCGCATCATGTTCAAAGGGGTTAACCGTCATGAATTCTCCTGCGATACAGGCAGAGCCATTAATGAAGCGGATATGATTAAGGATGTAGAGCTGATGAAGCAATATAACATCAACGCTGTACGTACCTCGCATTATCCGAACAATTCGCTTTGGTACAAGCTTTGCGATGAATACGGCCTGTATGTTATTGATGAGACGAATCTAGAGACGCATGGCGCTTGGTCCTATGGACAGCAGGAGCTGGGCGAAACGGTTCCGGGAAGCCGTCCAGAATGGACCGGCGCGGTGCTGGACCGTTGTAATTCGATGTTCCAGCGTGACAAAAACCATGCGTCCATCGTCATTTGGTCGCTTGGCAACGAATCATTCGGCGGAGACAATTTTATTAAAATGCATGATTTCCTGCGTGACGCTGATCCTTCTCGTGTCGTTCATTACGAAGGTGCTTTCCACTTCCGGGAATCGGATGCGTCATCGGATATCGAAAGTCATATGTATACAAATCCACAGGGTGTCGAGCAGTACGCCCTTAATAATCCGCAAAAGCCATTTATTTTGTGTGAATACAGTCATGCTATGGGCAACTCCTGTGGTGGTCTACATGTATACTGGGAGCTTTTCGAAAAATATCCGATTCTGCAGGGCGGGTTCATCTGGGATTGGATCGATCAATCGATTCGAATTACAGATGCCGACGGTGTCGTGAAAATGATGTACGGTGGAGATTTTGGCGAGTCGCCGCATGATGGAAACTTCTGTGGAAATGGCATTATTTTCTCTGACCGGACCGCGTCTCCTAAGCTTCAAGAGGTGAAGAAGGTTTATCAGAATGCAAAATTCGAGGCGGTTGATTTGAAGCGCGGCGAGCTGAAGGTAACTAACCGTCACCTATTCCAAGCATTAGATCACTTTGAGCTTGCTTGGCAGGTTGCTGTCGATGGCATCACCGTGGAGTCGGGTACAGTAAAAGCGGCTGCAGCACCAGAAACAGAGGAAGTTTTGACGATCCCCTACGCGCTGCCTAATCTTTCAAGCACGTCGCAGGAGGCAGTTCTAACGGTTCAGCTCCTATTAAAGGAGCAGACGCTTTGGGCAGAGGCAGGACATGAAATAGCCTTCGAGCAATTTGTACTGCCAGCGCCAGTTGCGGTTACTGTTGGTCCAGCAGCGGCTAAACCGGCTGTCAAAATAGAAGAAACGGCAGCAGCGCTGCTTGTTAGCGGCGAGAGCTTTGCTGCACAGTTTGACTTGGCAAGCGGAAGTCTTGCTTCCTACAGATGGAATGGAACAGAGCGGCTGCTGCAAGAACTGGCGCCGAACTTCTGGCGGGCCTATACGGACAATGACCGTGGAAACAAGCAGCATGAGCGCTCTGCAACCTGGCGTGCTGCCGGAGCCGAACGTATACTGCGTGCTATGAGCTGGGAGGCTGAAGCAACCAGTGTAACGGTACGCGTGCAGTACAGCTTGCCGACAACAGCCGAATCCTTGCTGTCTCTGATCTATAAAGTGAGCGGCGACGGGGAGATTGAGGTTTATGAAGAGTTGCAGCCAGGCAAAGGCTTGCCGGAAATTCCGGAGGTAGGCATACTATTCCAAATGCCAGCACAATATGATCAAGTGAGCTGGTATGGCCAAGGCCCGGATGAAACGTACTGGGATCGTCAAACTGGCGGGAAGCTGGGGCTATATGCTGGCAAGGTTCAGGATCAGCTTGTTCCTTATATTCGTCCTCAAGAATGCGGAAACAAGATGGACGTTCGTTTTGCTTCGATAACAAATGAACAGGGTGAGGGACTCGTGCTGAAGGGCGCGCCGCATTTTGAGCTGAATGTACTGCCGTATACGCCGTCTGAGCTGGAAGCGCATGACCATATTCATCTGCTCCCTGTGAGCGACAAAACAGTCGTTCGCGTCAATCATAAGCAAATGGGTGTTGGCGGACATGATAGCTGGGGACAGCGTCCAGAGAAGGAATATATTCTATATGCGAATCAAGTGTATACACATCGCTTCACCATACAAGGCGTTTAATCAAGGTGAAACGGCTGTCGCCGTCCTTGGCGGCGCTGCGCGTTTCATTCCGGAGAAATATAGAGATAGTATGGCGAAATGATATACTTTCTCTATATTTAAAAAAGAGAGGCTGGTTTCCGTCTGTCGACGGACTTCCAGTCTCTCTTTATTTAATGTAAATGCCGCCGAATGGCAGCACCTCGCGAAGAATTCTTTTGATAAAACCGCCGTTTTGCAGCTGCTCCTCCAGCTCCGCATCGCGTGAGCCTGTCTGAATGAGCACAGGGCCTGTCCCTCTAATTTCCCACTGCACATTCATATGCTGACTGGCAAGCTTGTTGCCGTAGACGGACAGCTGAATCGAGGCATGCTCAGGGTAAGCTACGAGCGCCCCAGTCTCCACATATAGAGGACGATCGGGCTGAAGCTGAATGGATTTAACGTCTCCTGCTGTAATAATGCCGAGCATCCCTGGACCTGAGAAGCGCATGCGCACAAATTCCTTCGTAATCCACGCGTTTTTAAGCTTCTGAATAACGGATTTCAGCTTCATGCCGTCCGAGAAAAAGATGACATGCCGAAAGTCGAACAGCAAATCGCTTTTCTCCTCTATTCGAACCGTTTCAAGCGAGCAGCCAGCAGGCAAGCCTAGAATAAATTCAGATGGACCGGAGAGCACGGAACGAATCCAGCGCTTCTTGCGGTACATGCCGGCAAAATCCATGAAGCGGTCCTCGCGATGCTTGGGATCGCCTTGATAAGCAATGATTGATTTTGGATGCAGGACATGAAGCTTGTCCGCTATCTCAAGGTGGACATGCACATGGCCGATCTTGGCGGGGATATCTATATTCATCCGCTAATCCCTCTTCCGCCTGAGCTTCTTTGCTTGCGCCATACCGCATACCGCCAAATGCGTATCGATAGGATATAAGCAAGGAATACGACTACGATAATAATGACCGTGTTGATTAGCTTACTGATGAAGGATTGACGATCCTGCTTCATTTGCTCCATCTCCGCCTGCATGCTGGCATTCTGAGCAATAAGCTGCTCATTTTGCTGACGGAACTGCTCATTCTGCTCAAACAGCTCTTGCTGCTGACGTGCATATTCGGCGGCTGCCTTGGCTGCCTCCTCTGATTGCTGACGAGATGCTTCCATTTGATCTGCCAAAGCTTCCTTGGCTTTAATATATTGCTCTTCCAGCTCGCTTATTTTCTCTGGTGTATTGTAAATGTCCTTGATTCGGTCAAAAAAGCCGGCATATGCGGTAGGTTGAGGTATCGATATGAGAACAAATGCTAAGAAGCATACTAGAACGAATGTTTTCCAAATAGGCTGTCGCATCATAGTCTCCCTTCAGTTTTTCGACATACGAGGGGGGTGATGCTTACATTTTACAGCCTTTCTCGACAATAGTCACTCTTGTCTTTGATGCTTGTATTGGTAAAGTTATATTTTCGCGGGAAAATCTTGTTTTGCGGTGAAATTAGAAGGCTTTAATTGCTATATGTCCTTTTTCAGATAATAATGTGAATGTCCACCCGCATTTTGAAGAGTTCCAAACACCTCATAACCTTGTTTTTTATAAAAGTCCAATGCTTGAAAGCTTAGTGTATCCAGTTTTATGAAATCGCATTTTTTTTCTTTCGCTAATTTTTCAGCTTCTGCTAATATTGCTTTTCCATAACCTAGTTTCCGCTGATCTAATTCAACAAAAAGATAGTGCACCTCCATCCAGTTCCAACATATCTCCCCAACAAGCCCACCATAGATTTCCCCATTAGTATCTTTTAAAAACAGATTTACGACTTGGTAACGGCCCTTTAAGTCATCTGGGAAATGCTGCAAGTTAAATTCAATCATCTTGTTTATGACATACTCTTTGTCAGTTTTATTCGGCTCATGAGATATGTACAATTCCATTGTTGTCACTCCAGCTCCTTATTGGTGCTTACCTGATATAAAAGAAGGAATAACAGCATCCTGCCGTTATTCCTTCTTTAATTATTATCTTACATACAAGCGGCTGGTTTCTTCCCATATGCCGCCTGGCTCAAGGGAGACAAGTCCGATTTGATCAGCTGGCAGCTTAACATTTGGTGCGTTGACAAGATTTAGCTGAGGCTCAGGACAGAAGAAGCCGGCCGTTGCATTGTTATTCCAAATCATCCACTGCTTGTAGGCCGTGCCTACGTCGTATACTAATGATACGTTGTTGCGAGTGTCAGTCAGCACCATAGCGTTGCGGCCATTTTGCGGCTCAGATGTATAGTGGTTATCCATCGCTTGCCAGATTGGCGAGATACCTGTCGTCTTCATCGCCTCTTCATCCGCGCTTAGCGGCTGATAATTGCCTGTTGGCAGCATACGCTCATTAAGCTCCCAGCGCTTTCCAGTGGTTAGCGTGAAGCGATAGTCCTCGACTGTGCTGTTTGGTGCAAATGGAGCATTGATAGCTGTGTGGAAAGCGAGCATACAAGGCATTGCATCTGTACCTTCATTATGTACGGATACTTGCTGCAGCAATCCAGAATCATTTAAGCTATAACGAAGCTTAATCGTGAAGCGATGCGGCAGATAGGTATAGATGGGGTGAGTCTCATTGATTGAGATTTTGAGGGACACATAGCTCTCTGTCTTAGTTGTACCGAAATCCTCAACGCTCCATGCTGCCGTATGGAAGAAGCCGTGCAAGTGATTGCCGGTTTTGGCTTCGTTTACAGGGAAGTTATAGGTTCTGCCATTCCAAGTAAAGGTGCCGTCCTCATAGCGGTTAGGCGGGAATAGAACAGGAATGCCGTGAATACCAGGATTTGCTCTAAAATCATTCATTTCTTCAGCAGAGGGTTCTCTTAGAAATGTATATTGGTTTTCTTTATCACGGAATGCGATAAGGTTGGCTCCAATTCCTGGAAGCACTGCTGCTTCATAAGCGCCCCATTGCAGCCAAACTGCTTGCTCATCATAGAATAATTGCTGAAATGCTTGTCCTTGTGTCGACATAGAAATCCTCCTAAAATATCATATTCAACCTAAGAATAGCAGGACAGAGAGAAACAAACAACCGTCCTTATCCCACATGCTGTGGAATAAGGACGGTTGTCTGCGGCTTATGGCGTTATGCGCAAATCTTTGCTCGACGCTCGCTGCGAGAATAGCTGCTGAATAACGTATTGCTTGCGGCGATTAACCGTGACTTGCTTTGAATCAGAAATGTCTGATCCGAAGTAGATCGTGCCATCGGCGATCGTCTTGATTTTGCCGATATTAATGTAGCAATTCGAGCTGATCTGATAGAAGCCCTTTTCGCTTGTGAGCTGTTCAATTTGCTCGGCAGTCATTCTTTTCTTTATGTTATAGTTTCTGCCATGGAAGCTTACGAGCCCTTGAATACCAAGCTTGAAATAAAGTACATCCGACTCAAGATCAAAATCCTCATATACGTTCCGTTCACTCAGTACAACATTCACCATCTCAGTTTCCCCCTTTAGAAATGTGAATCTTGATTGTTAGCGCTTACATTGTAACATGTCACAATAGTATTTGTGAAGTCTTTTATAAAAAAAAGACATTGTCTGCTGAGACGGCATGTGCTATGGTCACTGTAATGCCAAAACGACAGAGAGGTTGGGTGCGAATGAACTACTCAAATGAACTGAAAACATCCAGCGAGATCCTTTATATAGGGTCCTATGGAACGGCTGAGGAGCCGACCGTCCACGTATGTACATTTAATAAGAAAACAAACGAGCTTGCCATTATTCAGCGTGTTACAGGCTTGGAGAACGCTTCGTATGTGGCGCTGCATCCAAACGGAGAGCATTTATATGCGGCAAGTGAAACCGGAGTGACAGGAGAGGCTGAGGGAGGCTCAGTTGCGGCGTATGAAATTAATGAAGCAACAGGGCTTCTGAACTTAACGAGCAACCGCTCGCTTACGCATGGCGCCCATCCTTGCTATATAAGCTTGGATGCCGCTGGGAAGACACTGTTCACTGCTAATTATACTGGGGGCAATGTCGCGGCATTTCCGATTACAGCTAGCGGACAGCTGGAGGCTGCTTCTTCCGTTCAGCAGCATGTGGGCGAGCTGGGGCCAAACGCAGCAAGGCAGGATGCGCCGCATGCGCATAGTATCGTACCTCTACCTCATACGTCCTTCGTCTGTGCGGCTGATTTGGGAGTTGATGCCATCGTTGTCTATCGTTATGATGCTGAGCGTCATACGATTACTCCGCATGGAGTCAGTAAAGTTCACCGGGGAGCCGGTCCGCGGCATCTGATCTTCCATTCCAGCTTATCCGTCGGTTATGTGATGAATGAGCTGGATTCCACGATTACGCTGTTTAAGGTAGATGCAGAGCTTGGGGAGCTGACAGCTGGGCAAACCATTTCTGCGCTGCCGGCTGGGTTCGATGGCTATAATGATGCGGCAGATATTCATTTAGGCCCTTCAGGCAGATATTTGTACAGCTCCAACCGCGGACACAACAGTATTGCGGTGTTTGCTGTGGATCAGCAGAGCGGTGAGCTTGAACTGGTCCAGCATATCGATTGCGGAGGAGAACAGCCTCGTAATTTTGTCATTACGCAGGATGGAGGCTATTTGCTCGTCGCCAATCAGAAGAGCGGCACTGTTGTAGTGTTTGCTGTAGATCCAGAAAGCGGGCGGTTAACGAAGACCGCTTCGTCGCTCGAAGTACCAAGTCCGGTATGTATTAAAATCCCAAAATCCTAATTACCTGCATGATCCGAAGACGGAAATGAGGTATTTTCGTTAAGAAAGGCAGGTCCTACTCACAATGTCAGCATCACCCGTAACGACAGGCTTGAATAAAACAGCCATGAAATCTGCAACCGTATATGCCATTTTAATTTGTATTAGCTCTGTTCATTTAATGAATGACATGATGCAATCCGTCGTGTCTGCTTTATTCCCGGTGTTGCAGCAATCGCTGAAGCTCAGCTTGGCGCAGATTGGCTGGATCGCTTTTACGCTCAACATGACTTCCTCCGTTATGCAGCCTGTGGTGGGCTTGATTTCAGACAAACGGCCAGCGCCTTGGATGCTTCTTGTCGGAATGTTCTCTAGTATGCTTGGGATGGTCGGTTTAGCTTTTGCGCCGAATTTTTATATGGTGCTGCTTGCCGTAGTTTTCGTAGGGCTTGGTTCTGCTGTATTTCATCCAGAAGGCTCGCGCGTCGTACATTTGGCAGCTGGAAATCGCAGAGCGTTCGCTCAGTCAATCTATCAGGTTGGCGGCAATTTCGGGAGTATGCTTGGACCGCTTATGACGATGCTGATCTTTCTGCCGTTCGGGCAGAAGGGCGCCATATGGGGAACAGCGCTTGCTGCTACCGCGATTATCATTTTAACAAAGGTCGTACCTTGGTATAAAGGACAGCTAGCCATACAAACAGGGAAAATTCAGCAGCGAAAGGCCGCAGGCCATATAAGACCAGTCCTTGCGCCAAAGGTCGTTGCATTTGCACTAGCAATCCTGTTCGCGATCGTATTCGCAAGGTCTTGGTATGCTGCCGCAATCGGCAACTTTTATCAGTTTTATGTAGTCGAAACATATGGCTTAACGATCAAGCACGCGCAGATCCCATTGTTTTTGTTTTTAGCCGCGGGCGTGGCGGGTACCTTCTTCGGAGGCATTATGGCGGATCGAATCGGCCGCAAAAAAATGATGCTCATTTCGATTTTAGGAGCGGCGCCCTTCGCGCTGCTGCTGCCGCATTTGCCTCTTCCGATGGTATATCCGCTTATCGTCGTTCTCGGTTTTATTTTGCAATCCGGCTTCTCAGTTAGCGTTGTGTATGCGCAGGAGCTTATGCCTGGCAAGGTAGGAACAGCATCAGGGCTTATTACCGGACTAGCGTTCGGTATGGGCGGTCTCGGTGCTGTAGTGCTCGGTTACTTGGCGGATTCGCGCTCGCTCAGCTTTGTTATGTTCGCCTGCAGTGTATTGCCGCTCATTGGACTATTGGCTATAATGCTGCCGCGGGATCGCAAGGAAGCTTGAGGCTAGTGATATTAATCCCTATACAAACAAGAAGCCACTCCACGCTATGGAGTGGCTTCTTTGCATAGAGCGCAGCGCAAAAAAACTATACTTAGGATGTCTTCTACTGCAAAAAGCACACTGCTTATCATTCACTACCTGCTACTTTCTACCATAGTGCCGCGTAATGCTTCACATTCTCTAAATATGGTCTAACAAAACATAAATGTAAATATCTGGATGATTGTTCGTTTATAATGGAGGAAGCTTATGTTTTGTTGAAACTTGGGAGAGGAAGATGAATAGGGTGAAAATATTTAAAAGTGAAAAAGGCAAAGATCAGGTGCTGAATTCATATAATCGGCTACTTGAAATGTGGTCGACAGAGTTCCAAGAGCATGATGTGGAAACTGAATATGGTACAACTCATTGTATTACTGCAGGAAGCAAGGAGAAACCTCCACTTCTACTGCTGCATGGTGTTGGAGATAACTCGGCAGTCATGTGGGCATTAAACATAAATGAAATATCTAAACATTTTTATTGCATAGCCGTTGATACAATGGGGGGACCTGGCAAAAGTGTTCCAAACGAAAAGTTCAGAAAAAACTCGTTTAACCAAGTTGAATGGATAAACCAAATTGTCGACCATTTTAATATTGATAACTTTCATATTGCGGGAGTATCAAATGGTGCATACATGGCCTATAATTATACGACCGTTAACAGCAGTAGAGTAAATAAAGTCGTTTGTATGGAAGGTGGAATGGTCACTAATCCGCTAAAGACGATGATTCAAACGCTGCTAATGATGTTTCCGGAAATATTGCTTCCAACGAATCGGAACTTACTTAAAATATTGAAGAAGCTAAGTTCTCCCGTTTCCAAAATATTTGATGAATACCCATTGCTTGCGGAGCATCTAGTTCACTTAATGAAAAATCATAATCAACAAGCGATGTTTGTTCATAAAACGGTTAAGTATGACGAATCAATAGGTAGTGCTGTGAAAAACAAACTTTATTTTCTAATCGGAGATCATAGAATTGATATTGGAAAACACTTCATTGAGATTTTAGATAAGGGAGGCTTTTCCTACAAAGTGGTGCCTAATGCGGGGCATGGAATCAATCTTGAACAGCCTGAAATAATTAATAATGAGCTAATTCGGTTTTTGAAACAGGAGAACATTTGATCAGCCCATGAACTAGGGTACTCACGTCTAACCTAGAGGTATATTTCATACAAATAGATCTAGCGGGTATTTTCCTTGGGGAGGTAATGATTTGTCAAATGTATTTGTCGATCGTTCATTAGACGAAATAAGATTTTGGTCTCGTATAATGAGGGAGCATTCACTTTTTCTGAAACTTGGTTTTAGATGTGAGGATACACAATTGATTAACGAGGCGAATCAGTTTTATTCTATATTCGAAGCCATTGAGAACAGAGCGAATACATTTGATGCAGGAACAGACCCTCATACCATTCAGCGCTTTAATGTAGAGGTTCATACGGCTGCTTCCCACATATGGGCATTTAAAAGGAAAGTGCTTGGTTTAATTTTGCAGTGTCAGCTACCTGGAGCAAATAACTTTCCTTTATTGGTGGATCATACAAGCAGAGAAGCATTTTATTTTAGAAATCGACTGGAGCAACTAAACGCTGGAAAACTCGATCCTTTGCCGGATGCTATTATCAATGAAAATGTTTTCTTCTTAAGAATAATGGCGGATCATGCAAAATTCATTGGTCATTTGCTTGACCCTTCTGAGAGGAAATTAGTCGATCAGGCCAAACAATTCAGCGATGATTTTGACCAATTATTATTTCAGGCTAGAGACTTGGATTCCATGCGTCCTCAGTCTCAAACTGCACCATTGCTGGACCAGTTTCTAGACCAGAACAGAGTCTCAGTAAAATCATTGCGGGACTTTAAGAAAACGGCTCGTGACTTAATTGAAGCTTGCCGAATAAAAAGTATCATACATCCGCTGCTCGCAGATCACGTTTTCCGTGAGGCTGAAAGATTCCTATTCATCATCGACATGTTCGAAAATTCATTGACAGGAAAGCCCAACACTACAGCTCAATTTGAATTACATTAAAATAAGAAGCCGCAAAGGCATTGCGCCTAAATGCGGTTTTTTATTTTGTGTGACAGTTGAATTTATATAGACAAAATAATATAATGTCTATATATTAACCAAACGTATATAAGGAGTGTTTGAATAAATGGATTTGGATGAGCGTTTTTGGACAGCGTCCTTACAAGAGCTAAAGCAGGGTTATATCTACAAAGAAGCAGAAGGATATTTCTATTGTCTCATTTGCGGGGAGCAATTTGAGGATGGAGAGATTTTTCATGAGGAATCGTCTGGACGCTGGTATGAGGCCCGTAAATATGCGGCATACCACGTACTGCATAAGCATGGCTCTACTCTAGATTACTTGCTAGCGCTTGATAAGAAGCAGACAGGCTTGACCGATTTGCAAAAAGAGCTCATTCGCGGCTTTGCCGATGATTTATCCGACAAAGAGATGATGACACTTACTGGCGCGGGAAGCGCTTCGACGATTCGGAACCACCGATTCGTGCTGAAGGAGAAAGCGAAGCAAGCGAAGCTTCTACTCGCCATAATAGAAATGATGGAGCAAGGCGCAGTCGCGGCTCCGCGCTTTGTACCAGTGCACCGCTCTGCGACGCAGGTGGATGCTCGGTATGCGATTACTGAGGAGGAGTACGCAGAGCTGTTGAAGAAATATTTTCCAAACGGATTGGAGGGCCCGCTTGCCTCTTTCCCGCGCAAGGAGAAGCGCAAGGTTGCGGTGCTGCGTTTTATCGCTTCCAGCTTCCAAGAAGGGGTTCACTATACCGAGAAGGAAATAAATGAGCGGCTCATCCGTTTTTGGGAAGAAGATTATGTGACACTCCGCCGCTATTTAATTGAATATGGCTACTTGGACCGTGAGGATGATGGGCGTGCCTATTGGGTTAAAGGGATAATATTTAGTCAAGATGGATCTGGGCAGCATGAGGGTCAAGGGAAAGCTTTGCAGGGGATGCCGAAGGAAACTTCGAAGGAGAAGAAAAAGGAAAAAGCCAAACAAAAAGCAATTGATGCTGCCGAGGAGCAGGACGCAAGCCAAGGGGGAGTACAAAAAATGGATAAAGCAACGCGGAAGCAACTGACGGCGGAATATCAGGAGCGCGAGCGCTCGATGGGTGTTTTTCAAATTAAAAATAATACGAACGGAAAGCTTTATATTGGAGGCTCAACTAATCTGGATGCGCTGTGGGGAAAAGAGCAATTTATGCTGAACATGGATACACATGCGAACCGAGAGCTGCAGAAGGAATGGAAGCAATACGGTGGCGAAAGTTTCTCTTTTCTCATTCTAGAGACCGTTAAATTGGAGCAAAAGATTCGTTATGATTATAAAGACGTTTTGGATCCAAATGGCCGTCTGCCTGTTGATATGGTTCGCCAATATAAGCGGGAGGTCGGAGATTTAGTTGAGAAGTGGATGGAGAAGCTGAAGCCTTATGGAGAGAATGGCTATCATGGTGCTGCTGTTGATGGTAAGGACTAACAATTTTTTGTGGTGAGGGAGAGTGTTTAGACGGATGTCTGCTAAAGCAGTAGCGGGAGCGGGAGGCAGCTTGTTCCGCAACAAGTTTTATCAAACGATTTTGCTGTCAAATGTATTGCTGCAAATTGGGATTTGGGTACGCAACTTTGCTATTTTAATGTATGTGACAGATATGACTAATGAGGATCCTTTCGCGATCAGTATGATCGGATTCGTGGAATTTTTACCGATTTTCGTATTTTCATTTATCGGCGGGACGTTTGCGGATCGCTGGAAGCCGCGTCTGACGATGATATGGTGTGACTTTTTATCGGCCGCATCCGTATTTATCGTGCTGATTACACTGCTATACGGATCATGGCAGATGATTTATTTGGCGACGTTTGTGTCTGCGATCTTATCGCAATTCTCGCAGCCCTCCGTCATGAAGCTGGTTAAACAGCATATTCCAGAGGAACAATTGCAATCCGCGATGGCCTTGTTTCAATCACTCATTGCCATTTTTATGGTGCTCGGGCCGTCTCTAGGTGTAATCTCCTATCAAAAATTCGGTATTGAGATTTCAGTTGGTGTCATGGGTGTAGCATTTCTATTGTCGGCGGTCGTTTTGTTCCGTATACCTCGAGATCAAGAAGTGGACCGTACGGAAGCTGCGGTGAAAGATCATTTTTGGCAGGAGCTAAAAGAAGGCTTCGCTTATGTATGGCGCAGCCCAGTGCTTAAGGCGCTTGGCGGAACGTTCGCGTTAGCCGGAACGGCAGTCGGCATAGCACAGACGCTCGGTTTGTTCATCGTGCTGGAGCGTTTAGGGCAGCCAAAGGAATTTTTGCAATATGTACTGATGGTTAATGGAATTGCAATGTTTATTGGAGGCGGGACTGTAATGGTCATCGCGAAGAAGATTAAGCCGCAAAAGCTGTTGGCGCTAGGACTATTAATGAGCTCACTTTCGATGGTAGGCGTTGGCTTATCCACGAGGATTCCTTTAACGCTCGTTCTGCAATTTATTAGCGGACTAGGCTTTCCTATGATTCAAATCGGGATTAGTACAATGATTTTGCAGTGGACAACAGAGTCCTTTATTGGGCGAGTGAATGGCGTGCTTTCACCGATGTTCGTGGGGATGATGGTTATTATGACGCTTGTTGCCGGAACGCTAAAGCTACATTTTCCACTCGTAGGCATTTATTGTGTCGCCGGAGCCATAATGTTTATGGGGATGCTGCTGCTTGTTCCGCTCTTTAAACATAAGCCACTTAAGGTGCAGCTGGAGGCATAGGAAAATCGTATCGATTCATTTTATGGGGCTCGGTTGCTTGGAGATGTTGTCTCCTTGCGGCTGAGTCTTTTTTTGTTTGCAATAAAGTGATGCGGGGCTAGTTTCTAGAAAAAGATGGTTTTTTCCAGCATGATTCAGTAAAATATTGGTACATACTGCTTAGGGGGAAGCGTTTTGAAAAAGCCATTTTATATGCAAATGTGGTTATGGTTAGTCATTGTCTGTTTTGGTACAGGATTTATTATGAGTAGAACGACTAGCACTACTAGTACGGACGCGGCGCCTCTCTATTTGCTTACTCTCCTTACTTTAGTTAGTATTACAATATTCATGAATATTAAAATGAATCGGAGACGTTTGGATAAATCAATGGGCATACATGCAAGAGTAAAGGGAACCCATATCTATGGATTGCCTGTTCAGAATGGTACCCTCGTGGAGCTTACTGTGGAAAACGGCTTTGTCATGTTCAAAGCCCCGAATTTTAGCGCGAAAATAGATCGACATAAAATTAGAGTTGCTTCAGCTATGACGCAGAGTGATTTTGCAAAGCAAGAAAAAAGTGTTATTGGCAGGGCTGTCGTCGGCGGATTGCTTGTGGGACCAATGGGTGCTGTCGTCGGTGGTATGAGCGGGATCGGCACGAAGGACAAAAAGGGTGGATTCCTAGTTATTAATTATAAAAACGAGGTAGGAGAACTGGCTGCTGTAGTCGTGAATGTGTTTGTCATATCCTCTGCTATGCAGGTTGCACAGCAAATTAACCGAACAGCCAACGTCGGAACGATTAACTTATAAATGAGCGACCAGAGCACAGTGCCTTGCCTTAGTGGATAACAGGCTGGAGTATATTGACATATTTTGAAGTGTGAAGTAACATAAATTTAGTTGATACAACGTATAGCGAAGCACGCTTACACCCTCGGCTGAGGGAGGGGCGTGCTTTTTTTGTGTGCAATCAGCAGTGTTTTTGAATGAGTGGGCTGCTGAAAGGGAGTTATGGAGCTGTTGAAATGATGGAATGGATAAATTAGAAAGGATGAGAAAAGAAGGTAATCGGGGTGCTGAACAAGAAATATTATGAGGTTTATGTAAATATATGTTTGAATTTGACGATCCATAATTATAAACATGAGGAGTGGTTGAATATGCAAAAAATAAGACAACGAATTCTAACGATAGTACTAATAGTTATGATGGTGGCGAACTGCCAGACAGCCGTCGCAGCAGCTGCATTTGCCGATACTAAGACGCACTGGGCGAAAACAGAGATTGATGCAGCTGTGACGCAGGGCTGGATTAACGGCTACGATGCAAGCACGTTTAAACCGAATGCGAATATGACGCGAGCTGAGTTTTTGAAGTCGCTCGTTGTTGCTGTGAAACTCAAAGCTGAAGATATCGATACACCTTTTGTCGATGACAAGGGGTGGTTTCGCGCTTATATTGCTACTGGTCTGAAACAATCCATTATAAAAGTTGGCGATTACAAGGAGAGTAATTTCGAGCCGAATAAGATGATTACGCGTGAAGAGATCGCCCGCATGACGATTCGTGCACTCGGGAAAGATGCCGAGGGCGTAAAATCGGGGTATCTGGCAGTTGCGAAGAAATTGGAGATTATGAAGGGGTATCCCGATGGATCAATGGGTGGAGAAAAGAACGCGACTCGAGCTGAGGCGGTTGTGATGATTACTAATACGCTGATTGTGAAGAATCCTGTTGCGGTGGTGGTGGAATATCCAAAAACGAAAGAACAGATCAACACACTTATTCAATCTCTTCCAAGTTTCAAAGGGACCACCACGTACGGACATAATGGTGTCGTCTTAATTAATACAAAAGGCTCAGAAGATTTTTTTGATAATACTCTTGTTGTCGAATATAACATTGAGTATAAACAAACCAACATCATAATCGCTGATCCAACTGCTGATAATAAAGCAATTGTGAAAGATTTGCTTAAAAATTACTTTCCTACATCATTTGAAAAAGCCTATGCAAGTTATATTAAAGTAAATGATATGAAATTTGTTGAAGGAAAAAATTCTATTGTCACTAAGTATGATGGCCGCTCATTTGGTGCATATAAGGCCAATAATAATAAAAAGGTTACTATAGAAATCGGGGTGTAAAATCGTGATTGTTTCACTTGGAAGGAAACTACTACTTTTAACTTTGCTTATCATAATTGTTTTAAATACTTTTCAATATCAAACTGTTCTAGCAGCTAACAAATCCTGTCCTATCCCGTCCGACTATGATGTAAAATCTAAAATCCTAATAACACAAAATAGTATACCGACCTCTGTAAGTACAGCCAAAGGTGTAATGAAGTTAAACGGAAATTATTTATCTGACGCTTGCGGAATAGGGAAAAAATTAGTTGTTTATGGTACCCCAGACAATGTATCAGGTAACGAATATGATCAAAGCCAGTGGCGCTATCTAGGTTATGACGTTAATGGTACTGTCTTTCGAAATTGGCTCTTCCGGAGCGATTCCAGAGCAACATTACACGTTGCTAAAAACTGGGTGAAAACTCCTTGGTCTGATCCGACGATCAAGAATAAGGGTGTTCAATCAACATTTGAATTAACATCTCATCCAGACGCGAAAAAATGGTTAGAATCAATGTATGATCCTTATAATGAGTCACCAACATTCATTCAAAGCTATAATAAACGAACCAATAAAGGATGGACAGGTGATACACTAAAGGATTATGTGGTTATTCAACAAATACCCACAAAGTTTACTCCAGGCGTAATTCAAATGTGGAATATTTGGCAACCAGACGGATCTTACTGGTATGAAATGTTCTATATTCCTCCATTAGCCCCCTTGGAAGTTAAAGAACAACCAGATCTCGTTATTACAGATATTAAAACCGATCCTGTAGAAGCAGCTGCAGCATCATGGATTGGAGATAGTGTTACGGTACAAATTACTTCAAAAAATGAAGGTAATACAAATTCGGGTCCTTTCACTGTAGGAATCGTAGGGACAAGCATAAAGTCAGAAGTAATTTCCAATGTTCCTCCTGGGCAAATTAAAACCGTATCTGTAACAGTGTCCTCTACTATTTCAGGAATCATTAAATACACAGCCATGACCGATTTTGGAAAAGCAGTTACCGAATCAAATGAAAATAATAATACGATGCCATTTCAAATTGTATTTAGTAAGAAAAACGAACCCACCACACCAATAGCCATTATCTCGCATTTGGAAGGCGATAATCGCACCAAGTCAGAAGTAACGATTAAACCATCAGTAAATCCAACCCTCGATGATCTACTATCGTATTCGCCGGGCAAGGAAGCAATAACGATTCGAGAATGGAAATATACCAACCCTGCTGGCAAGACGATAGCAACTAAACCTGTAGCTAAAGACTTAGTCGTAGAAGGAAAGTATGTAGTAGAGCTTCGTGTTACCAATAGCGCGAAAAAGGTATCAGAGTGGACGAAGTTCATCATTAATGTAGCTACTTTAGCAACACCTAACCCAAGCACTACACCCGAACCAACACCTACACCAAGGCCGGCGATGAAAGTCGGTATACGTTTTGCACCTTCTGAGATTATTGCTGGAGAAACAGCATCCCTACTTAATAGCTCATCCGGATTCGATTCTTTTGTATGGGGTTTCTCTAACAACTTAGATTTGCTTCTAACAGACAAAAGTAAATATGAATACTATAATCAGCTTTTCACGCAACCGGGCACATACCATGCAACATTTAGAGCGAGTGATGATCGAGGAACAGATAGTGTTACAACTACCTTAACTGTAATCGATCCAAAACCTGTTGCTATTGTATCCGGACCAACAAAATTAATCGAGGGTAGAGAAATACCTGTCCCTTACCATCTAAACAACTCTTATACTCCGCTTGATAAGCGTGGTGTTAGCATTGATCACAGCAGAGATGAACAAAGATATAAAAAAGTTGGTGACCCATTATATACAATTAATTTTCCTACAGTTAATAATCTTTCGGTGGGGCAGTACATGCTCGAAGGTAAAGTATATGACACAACAAATAGAGTCAGCGATTGGTCCGATCTTTTAATAGAGGTGGTTCCAGATCTACCGCCAACGATTGAGGTTATTGCACCTACGGAAATATACCGAAATAACGCATTTATGCTCTTTATGGATGCTGAAAGCCCTGATTATGATTTGTTACAGCATTTATTGATAGAGGAACGTTATGATCACAATAATAATGGTGATTTCGATGAGGAATCGTGGACAACTCTATATGATGGAGTGTACAAAACCACTCATAGTCTAAGTTATGCTACTGTTGGCAAAAGGCAATACAGGGCTACGGTTACAGAGGACTATGGAAAAAAAGGAACATCGGCGTTTGTTGTAACAGACGTTCTCAACTATACACCTACGGTTAATTTTAATGCATTTGGTATTACCCAGCAGCCCGGGCAAGGAGAGGATAGCGGACCGCCGATAACAAACTATACTCCAGATTCTATATTCCGTTCTTGGGTACTAAAGAAACCTTACATCGGTGGAGACGAGCTAAAGATAGGGTGGAAGAGTAACCGAGCGTCTTTACAAACAAAGGACGCTGAGTTGATTAGTTTCGATCTTAAATATCCCAATGCTGGTATGGGGGCTAATGGCAGAAACAAGTATAGTTTGGCTTCTGATCTTGTAGCTAAACCTAGATGGTATATTAGTAAGGATCTTGGAGGAGGTGTCTTTGATAACAATTATAGTATAGCTTCCGAAACAATATTCAATAATAACCGTTTATACCTACTTACAGGACCGTATAATGCGAGGGTGTATGAAGAAAGAGACGCTGTAACAGGAGCATTATTGAGACCTGCTTTTACAATACAGAACCAAAGTGCCAATACTCTCGTATCATTACAAGCCGATGAGAGGTTCTATTCTTACGGTGTTGAGCCAAACTCCCAAAAAGATATTTACTTTGATATCCATAATAACAGAGGGGAAAAAGAGGAGTCTCATTCTATTCATATTGATAGTGTTGAAAATTTATATCCCAGCGTAACATTTCTAGGTTTGATTCCAGACCATAAGTCTGTTGTTTTTAAGGTTGAAATCGCAGATAACTACAACGAAATTGAAACTAGATATTATAAGTATAACGTCAAAAGTCGTAGCTTAGATTGGGTAACAACAGGTCCTAAAATAAATAGGTATTCTTTAGGTAACTTCACAGTTGAGTCAAAAATGATTGTTGCACCAAACGGAACTATTTATATTTCGGGAAAAGCTATAAGCAAGATAACTCCCAATGGTTCAAGGATAGATTCTCCATTAGTCATGGGTACCGCTGGCAAGTCGGAAATGTCTCTTAGTGATGATGGAAATTATCTATATAGAATGGGCTTGGGAGCGGTTGTAAATAGTGATTCAAAGAGTTATTTCACGGTATATAATACAAGCAATATGAGTCAAATTGCTTTATACACTTCTTTCAGGGAGTATAACACTTCAAATGGCAGTGGTGGATATGTTCCTTTAGTTAAAGAGGACGGTACTGTAGCGGTAGGAGAAGGTGAATATCTTTATCTTTTTTCTAAAACAGGTGCCTTTCTATTCCGAAGTATACCCGTTGATTCTGTAGGTTATTCATACCAAACAGGAATTCTTTCTAATGGTCAATTATTTTCTGTAGCCTTTGGGTATCCATATGTGGCAGGAGAAATGAGTAGATATGCGCTCCGTAATTTTGACACACTAACTAATATGGTAGTTGAACCTTTGTACACTGGAGTAGATTCTACTTATTGGGGTACAGGAAGGAACTATGTTACTCCTGTCTTGCCTAATGGTGCGGTTTTCTTAATTGCGCAAAAGAGATTCCCGTTTGTTGTTGTACCTTTCGTATCCGCTTCAGGAAAAACTAACGTCCAAGAGATAGATGCAGATACAGTAGGCATATTTGATGATAATTGGGGCGGATTGTTTTACGATGCAGGAAGTCGAATGAAAAACTACGCTTTAGAATTTAATGTTAGCGTAAATGATATTACTAACGATAAATCTATCGGTGCGGGAATTCAAATTCAAGACGAAAGAAACATGTATGCAATGGAATGGAGTAAAGATACTCTATCGTTTTATCAAGTAGTCTCCGGTGTGAAAACACTATTAAAATCGGCTCCTTTAACTCGATCGGCTTACAGCACGTATCCGATTAAAGTAGAGTCGATAAATGGTACGCATAGTGTTTACGTAAACCATGCAAAGGTGATTGAAGTAACAAACGCCACGTATTCAAGCGGATTCGCTGGGATTATCTCACTGGGCCAATCGAATGCTATATTCTCCAATGTAAAGAAAACGAACTATGGCGACACATACACGCAAGAAACGTATGACACCGTTCTCGTTAATGATCCGATTTCCTACGAGAAGCTTTTTAATGATATTGAGGAAGATCCTGTAGGTGCCGAAGAATGGAGCTATAGCCACAACCCGAATTTCTTTGAAAATCCGGAAGGTTTGAGCGTCCATAATGGCAATACGTATGGTTCAACGGTCAATGCATTGGAAAAAGCAGGCGTTTATGAGATCACTTATCGTGCTCAAGATAATCCAGGACTAACGGGATATCACAAATGGTCGGAGCCAATAACCAAGCTGCTCTATGTTCATCGCAGACCAGTAGCGCAGCCTGATGTTCGATTTACGGGGCTGGTGTTCGCGGAAGGCGAATCACTCGATTATGAAACGTATGACGCATCATACGATCCCGATATTGCACACATTTTATCAGACAAGCTGTTTAGAACAAGATGGGCCGATCAAACCACATGGACGACAGGAAAACGTGAGTACTACAATCGTCCGGGTGTAGAGTTGATTATCCAGGAACAAGTACGAGATATTCACGGGGCATGGTCCTATTGGGAGCAAACGATCGTGTATAAGGATGCTTTACCTGCTGTAAATCAAACGAAGCCGGTCATGACGATAACTGTACCAGCAGGAACGATGGCAGCAGCACCAACAACCTACGTGAAAGAGCCAACGATACGATGGACGTATTATGATGCTCAGAACGATCCACAAGAGCAATATCGTTTAACTCTAGCTTATGTCGATACAAATGAAACCATCTTGTCTATTGAGCATGAGGGCAACGCTCTAACGTATCCCGTACTAGAAGATACCATTCAGCAAGGGCGAGTGGTTAAAGTGCAGGGGCAGGTATACTCAAAAGGCGTTTGGTCTGCTCTAAGTAATATCAGATATTTTGTACTTAATCAGCCACCACAAACGTACTTGCTGTCCTTTAATGGTCCAGATGCCGTGAATCCCATGTATACGAACTCCAATCGGCCGCAACTGCGTGTATTCACCATAGATCCGGAAAACCATCCGACCACTGCTATAGATTATGAAGTGTATCGCGCATCGAGCGGAGCAAAGGTCGTCGATACCGAATCGGCAACAGCAGCAGCAAGCTATACACCTGCATCTCTCGCCGAAGGTCTGCATTACTGGAAAGCTCGGGCAAACGACAGCTACGTATGGGGGCCGTTTTCCGCGAATGGATTTTTCTTCGTAGATACGGTGAAGCCGGCAGATGTGAACGAACAGCTGGAGGTAGAACCCACGGCGGTTACTGTCAGGTTTAATGCCTTTAGTGATGCGTCGCCATCCTCGGGACATGCCACTAGAACATTCTATCTGCAGAGGGTGAATAAAGACGGCAGCGTATCAAACATCGACTTGAATGGCGATGGCGTAGCTGAGTACAGCACACCGCTGGCACTGAGTAAGCAGTCCTACCGGGTAGCGGGTTTAGTACCGGGACAAGAATATCGTGTTACGGTACTTGATTATGATATCGCTGGAAATGAAGGACACTATGCTTATATTCACTTCTCTACCAATCGCCCGCCGACAGGTGATTTTGACTGGTCACCAAAGCCGGTATATGAAGGTGATATGACGACATTTGTATCCAGTGCAGCTGATCCAGACGGGGATACGCTCTCTATTGTTTACGAGCTGACCAGTCCGCTGGGGGTAAAAAGCAGCTATGCTTATACTTCGAGTGCACAGAGCTATCCGTCAAGAGGACCTTCACTCCGATTGACAACGGTTGGTGTATGGAGCATGAAAATGCTCGTTAGTGATGGAATAGCTGAACCGATTATCGTGACCAAGACGATTCAAGTGCTGCCGCTTCAGCTTCGCGGTGCTGTGCTGCATACGGAGCTGTGGGATCAGCATCGCAAGAAGTTTAATCTGAAAGCATCCGGAAACGAGAATCTGCCTCGCGGTTATTCACTATTTTGGGCAGGAGAGAAGTTTGTTTTGGAGGCTGATACAACGTTGACTGGAACCGAGACGAAAGCGGATAGTGTAGCGGTACAGTTCGGTGAATATAGCACGACGCTAATATCTACAAGCAGCGCGCCTTCTCATTGGAAGGGAACGCTTTGGGACTCTTCATTCACCAAGCTGGCAAAGGGTCCAATCGAATTCACATTCACAGCCTATTACAACAATGGCACAATAGTAACCACGCAAGTTAACGCAGCAATTGATGGCCAGACGATAAATATTGTGAGTGTACACCGGGTTCAATAGCTACTGGTATTTTAAATAAAAGGAAAAGGTGTGAGCACTTTGGGCATAAAAGCTGTTTTATTTGATTTAGACGGTACATTGCTTGATCGCGATGCTTCCCTGGCAAGGTTTGTCCGAGAGCAGTATGAGCGCTTGTTTAATCAATCAGGAATTGATAAAGAGTTGTATGTGAACCGTTTCATTGAGCTGGATAACCATGGTTATGTGTGGAAGGATAAAGTATATCAGCAGCTAATATTGGAGTTTTCAATAGATAGCTTGGAATGGGAAGAGCTTCTTAGCGATTATGTTGCCAAGTTTCAGGACCATTGCATCGGTTATCCTCATTTGAACGAAATGCTGACTGAGCTGAAGGCGAGTGGGATAAAGCTTGCGCTTGTATCGAACGGCTACGGTCAATTTCAATTCGACAATTTCAAGGCTTTAAAAATTGATCATTTATTTGACGAGGTATTGATATCGGAGTGGGAGGGCTTGAGAAAGCCCGACCCTGCCATTTTCAATCGTGCTTTATCCAAGCTTGGGGTAGAGGCAAAAGATGCATTATTTGTAGGAGATCATCTTGATAATGATATTCGAGCAAGCGAAAGCGTCGGTATGAAAGCGATATGGAAAAGAAATGATCAGTCGTTAGCTGATAATGCAGTTGCAGTTACGAGCATTGAAGATTTAGCGGAACTCATTCCTATTGTTTCTTCACTATAAACTTTTAAGGACGTTGGCATTACAAAAAAAGGCAGCCTAAGAAACGAATAATATCGTTCTGGACTGCCTTTTGTTTAAAATATAGGAAAGGATATCATTTCGTTCTACTTTCTCTATATTTCTCCGGAATGAAACGCGCTGGCGCCGCCAAAGGACGGCGATAGCCGTTTCACCTTGAAATATAGGAAAGGATATCATTTCGTCCTACTTTCTCTATATTTCTCCGGAATGAAACGCGCTGGCGCCGCCAAAGGACGGCGATAGCCGTTTCACCTTGAAATATAGGAAAGGATATCATTTCGTCCTACTTTCTCTATATTTCTCCGGAATGAAACGCGCTGGCGCCGCCAAAGGATGGCGACAGCCGTTTCACCCAAGTCTACTGACCACTCTTTATTTTAGTGAAAAAGGTGCTGATCGCGTAATAAGCTGCGCCGCGAACGGCAGATTGGTCCTGCAGCTCTGCGAACAGAATATGCATACGCTCTCGATGATAGGAAAGCGTGCGTTGATCGACAGCTGCTTGAATAGCAGGCTCCAGCCACTCCGCTGCCCGGCTCATGCGATTGCCTATAATGACTACGTTTGGATTAAATACGTTGACGATATTAGCGATGCCTGCACCTAAATAATTGCCAATCGAATGGATGAGCTCAATTACACGCTCATCGCCAGCCGCTGCCGCAAGCAGCAGCTCCTCGAGATTCTCAAAGCCGAGCAAAGCTGCTCGCTCGAGCAGGGCATTCTCCGACGCATATAACTCCCAACAGCCTCGATTTCCACAGCTGCAAGCTTTCCCATCATATTCGATAGAGAGATGGCCAAGCTCCCCAGAGAAGCCGGAGGCCCCTTTGTAAAGCTCTTTATTCAAAATAATGCCTGTCCCGATCCCGATTCCGACGCTTACATAAATCTGGTTCGGAATGCCGCGCCCTGCACCGTATTTTTGTTCACCCTGTGCGCCAGCGTTGGCTTCATTATCTATCGTAACAGGTATGCTGAACCGCTCTTCAAGCTGCTGCTGCAGGTCGACCTGTCGCCATTTTAAATTCGGAGCGAACAGTATTGTTCCCTTATCATCTACAATACCTGGAACGCCGACACCGATGCCAACCACGCCGTAGTTGCTCTCAGGAGCTTTATTTATTAGCTGCTCAATGCAGGCCATAAGCTGCGCGATGGCTTGCTCTGACTGCTGCTGCTTCAAGCTGCTTTGCTGCTCGGCAATGACATTGCCCTCCAAATCAACGAGTATTCCGCGAATATAGTTGACGCCGAGATCGATGCCAACCGCATAACCCGCAGTTCCATTGAATAGCAGCATGACTGGTTTTCGACCTCCGCTGGATTGTCCCGGGCCATTCTCTATGACAAGATGGCTGTCGATCAAGTCCTGAACAAGGCTGGACACCGTCGCTTTATTAAGTCCGGTCTGTTCGGATATTTGTGCCCGTGAGAGCGGAGCATGCTTCAGTACAGACTCAAGCACGATGGCTGTATTGATTTTTTTGATGAGCGCTAAGTCTCCTGTTGGTTTTATTTTCAAAAAGAAAGCCTCCGTCCAAATCCAAATATGTTTTATTGTATCATGAAAAGTCGAATATACAGCTAGCTAGTACGACATACTGAATATTGCGAAGTTAGCAGTTTGAATACTGTATGATTAGTTTAACACAAAAACTTAGTTTGTTTAATAGACAAACTAAGTTAAGGGTGTTATTCTGTATGTAAGCACTAACAAATATTGAATTCTGTGAAGGAGGATTTTGTTTTCTATGAGCTATTTCAAAAACATTAATACGATCCAATTTGAAGGTAAGGGCTCGGATAATCCGCTTGCATTCAAACACTACGATCCAAATCAAGTTATTCTAGGCAAAACGATGGAAGAGCACCTTCGCTTCGCGGTTGCTTACTGGCATACATTTAACGCTAATGGTACAGACCCGTTCGGTGCGCCTACAATGATTCGCGGCTGGGATCAATATAATGGCCTTGATCGTGCGAAAGCGCGTGTAGAAGCCAACTTTGAATTTATGAATAAATTGAACATTCCTTTCTTTGCATTCCATGATGTGGATATTGCTCCAGAAGGCGCTACTTTGCAAGAAACGAACCAAAACCTGGACGTAATCGTTGCTCTATTGAAGGACAACATGAAATCTTCGGGCAAAAAACTGCTTTGGAACACAGCTAACATGTTCTCAAACCCGCGTTTTGTTCACGGCGCAGGAACATCCGTTAACGCTGATGTATATGCCTATGCAGGCGCTCAACTGAAAAAAGGCCTTGAAGTCGGTAAAGAGCTTGGCGCAGAAAACTATGTGTTCTGGGGCGGCCGTGAAGGCTACGATACGCTGCTTAACACTGATATGGGCTTTGAGCTGGATAACCTTGCTCGCTTGTACCATATGGCTGTTGCTTATGCGAAGGAAATCGGCTTTGACGCTCAATTCTTGATCGAGCCTAAACCAAAAGAGCCTACGAAGCATCAATATGATTTCGATGCAGCTACTACGATTTCATTCTTGCAAAAATACGGCTTGAAAGATCACTTTAAGCTGAATCTTGAAGCTAACCATGCTACACTTGCAGGCCACACGTTTGAGCACGAAATCCGTACGGCTGCAATCAATGGAGTGCTTGGATCGCTTGATGCGAACCAAGGCGATTTGCTTCTTGGCTGGGATACAGATGAATTCCCGACAGATCTTTACTCGACTACACTAACGATGTTCGAAGTATTGAAAGCTGGCGGTATCGGCCGCGGCGGAATTAACTTTGACGCAAAAGTTCGTCGTGGCTCATTCGAAGCTGACGATCTATTCCTAGCCCACATTGCTGGTATGGATAGCTTTGCTTGGGGTCTTAAAGCTGCTGCGAAATTGACGGAAGAGAAAATTCTCGACAATATCGTAGATAACCGCTACCGCAGCTTTAAAGAAGGCATTGGCGCTGAAATCGTATCCGGTAAAGCTACGCTTGCATCGCTTGAGCAATATGCTCTTCAAAACAACCCAATCGTTAACGAATCAGGTCGTCAAGAAAGAATTCGCCTTATCTTGAGCGAAGTTATTTATAGCGTTTAAGCCCGGGAGGATTGCAGGCAAATGAGCTACGTTATTGGTGTAGATTTAGGAACGAGCGCAGTGAAGGTTCTGCTCGTTGACCGGAATGGTACGGTAGCTGGGGAAGTATCCCGCAGCTACCCGTTGTTTCATGAGTTCTCCGGCTGGAGCGAGCAGCGTGCCGACGATTGGGTAGAGGGTACAGTTGATGCGTTGCGTGAGCTTACTTCAACCGCTGGCATAGATGCCAGCGCCATTGAAGGCATCAGCTTCTCTGGTCAAATGCACGGTCTTGTGCTGCTCGATGGCGAAGGAAATCCGGTTCGCAATGCCATCCTTTGGAACGATACTCGCACTACTGAGCAATGCCGTGAAATTGAACGCACGCTTGGAGACAAGCTGCTTAGCATTACTCGCAACCCAGCGCTGGAGGGCTTCACGCTTCCAAAAATCCTTTGGGTTCGCGAGAACGAGCCAGAGGCTTTCGCGAAAGCGAAGCTGTTTCTGCTGCCGAAGGACTATCTCCGCTATCGTCTAACTGGCGAGCTGCATATGGACTACTCCGATGCGGCAGGCACGCTGTTGCTTGACGTTGCTGGTAAGGCATGGAGCAATGAGGTGCTTGAAGCGTTCGGTCTTCCAACCAGCTTCTGTCCGCCTCTTGCAGAATCGCATGCCTTAGTTGGAGGCTTGTTGCCAGAGTATGTGGAAAGCACAGGTCTTCCTGCTGCGACTAAAGTATTTGCAGGCGGCGCTGACAATGCCTGCGGAGCTATCGGTTCTGGTATTTTGTCAGAGGGCTTGACGCTTTGCAGCATTGGTACCTCTGGCGTTATTCTCTCGTATGAGAATGACAAAACGAAGGATTTTGCAGGCAAGGTGCATTTCTTTAATCATGGCAAAGAGGATTCCTTCTATGTAATGGGAGTTACATTAGCAGCGGGCTACAGCCTCAGCTGGTTTAAGAAAACATTTGCTCCGAATGAATCCTTTGATCAATTGCTTGAAGGTGTTGGCGCTGTAAAGCCGGGTGCAGGCGGGCTGCTGTTTACGCCTTACCTTGTCGGTGAACGTACACCGCATGCAGACGCAATCATTCGTGCGAGCTTTATCGGTGTGGACGGCTCACATGAGCGTATTCATTTTGCACGTGCTGTTATGGAGGGCATTACATTCTCTCTTAACGAGTCAGTGGATATGTTCAGACGCGCTGGCAAAACCGTGGACACGATCATTTCAATCGGCGGAGGCGCGCAAAACCCGGTTTGGCTGCAAATGCAAGCTGATATTTTCGGAGCCAATGTTGTCGCGCTTGAGAATGAGCAAGGTCCTGGCCTAGGTGCTGCAATGCTTGCGGCCTATGGCTCTGGCTGGTTCGAAAGCTTGGAATCCTGTTCGGAAAAGTTTGTGAAGCATGCAGATACGTATTCTCCGCAGCCTGAAGCGGTTGCTGCTTACGCTGGCATCTTCAAAGTATACCAACAGGTGTATGAGCAAACACGCGGTTTAAACGAGGCGCTGGCGCCTTATCGAGGCTAACATTTATTAATAGAAGGGACTGCTGTTCTCTAACGAGAGCAGCAGTCCCTTCTTTTTTTCTATAATCATGGAAAATAATCATTTGGGCATGCTATATGAAAAATAGAAAGGATGATTTCAATTGGCTGCAAACTCAGCTTTATTATTTGAATTTAACGATGATCAGAGTGCTGCACTTGCTTGTGATACGCTGCGTGAGCTTGGCTATGAAACGGTGCTGCATGAAGGGAGCAGAATGCATGTTCATCTTGAAGGAAGCGATTTGACTTCCGCACTGGAGATTGCGCAGTCACATGGAGGACAATTGGCCCAGCAGGCTCTAATCAATGCGGATGCCGTTACGGATACCGCTTATTCGCTTGATACGATTACCATTCCTGCGCATCTTGTTAATGAGGATTTGGAATCGCTGTATGGAGACGGCGAGCTGCCTGAGGGTGTCTCCAACTATGACAATGATGCTGATTACGAAGGAGAATTTCTTCCCGACCCCGGTACGTATGACCACTTCTCCGGAGATGTGCGCGCATAAAAATGGCGGTACAGGAATAGATTCTGAACTGCGCCCCGTCAAGTAGACAGTACAAAAAATAAAAGTTAGTTAAGCGGCCTTTGTCCTGAATTCCATGGGACTGAGGCCGTTTAGTTTTGCCTGAAACCGTTCATTATTGTAAAAGTGAATGTAGTCATCGATATCCTTCTTTAGTTCCTCATATGTGTGATAGGTATGCAAATAATACTTTTCACATTTCAGGGTCCCCCAGAAAGATTCCATCGGACCGTTATCAATGCAATGGCCCACTCGGGACATACTCTGCGTCATTTCAGCCTTGTCCAGCATTTCTTTAAACCGCAGTGACGTGTACTGGTAACCACGGTCGCTATGAATCATAGGTTTGCTATGAGGAGCTGCCTGCAAAGCCAACTCCAACGTTTGAAAGACGAGAGGATTATTATTCGAGTGACCGAGTACATAGGAAACAATCGATTTATCATGAAGATCGAGGATGGCGCTTAAATAAGCCTTCTGGCTATGGCCAAACTTAAACTCCGTGACATCCGTAACCCACTTTTCATTCGGCGCTTCCGCTTGAAAGTTGCGGTTAAGCACGTTTTCAGCTACTTGCTGCGGCGTAGAACGATTATACTTCTTTTTCTTTCTGCGGATGACAGACTGGATCCCCTTAATTCTCATCAGTCTTTGCACTCGCTTATGATTAATCGGATGTGGCCATTCTCGACGCATATGCAACGTTAATTGTCGGTAACCAAAGGTACCCTCAACCTTCTCGTACAAAGACATCATTATCTCCGTCAGCTCTCTGTTCTCCACCTCACGTGTACTAGGTGTTCGATTAAGCCACTTGTAATAGCTCGACCTCGGAATCCCAGCAACGCTGCATAAGAGCTGTATGGTTATTGACTCCGTTTGCTGGATGGCTTGAATGGCAAGGTAGATGTTCTCTTGTCGGTGTTGGCTTAAGGTCGCCCCCTTTCGAACTCCTGTAACTTTTTTAAGAAAGCATTCTCAGCCCGGAGTCGCTCGATTTCGTACTCCAGCTTCTTCATCGCGAGCTTTTGCTCATCAACTTCGGTTAACTCTTCAGGCGTCTTGGTACGCCCTCTACCATCTTGCAAAGCATCCTGGCCGCCTTCTGTATACTTTCTCATCCATCCGTACACTTGCTGGTAAGATACCTGGAAATACTTTGCTGTCTTCGTGTACTCTTGTCCATTCGCAAGGCAGTACAGTACAATGTCGATCCTCTCCTGCCATGTTGTCTTGCGTCCCGTGGTCATAGCTGTTGTTCCCCCTGTATAGGTTTTTAAGCTGCTATGACCATTATACTTATTAATCCAATGAAAGAGAGCTGCTCGACTAGCGATCCTGTACTTATCTATGACTTGGTTCTGCGACAACCCCCCGTTTAGATAATCCATAACCGCTTGATGCTTAATTTCTTTGGAATAACTACGATTGTGTGTGCGGACCTCTAATCCCTCGTAACCGTATAACCGATAACGACGTTGCCAATTTGCAAGCGTAGACATGGCACAGCCATACTTCTTAATAGCTGCCCTTACTCCAATGTGACCAGCTTCGATCTCTTGAAGGATAGCCAATTTTTCCGAGGCGTTCAGTTTATTTCTAGGCATAAAAAATGCTCCCCTACAGTAAACAGGCTTTAATTATTTCACCTGTCTACCGTATGGGGAGCATATCATTCTCCTGCACCGCCATTTTTTTAAAATTGTACTTTTCTCCACTAATAGCGGCTATGTTGTGAGTAAGCATGCTGCTTTTGGGACAACCTCAGTCTTTTAGAAAAAAGATTATTGGAGCACGGCATTTAATCCTGCGGTATAGCCGGTAGAGAATGCAGCAGTAATGTTGTAGCCTCCAGTGTAGCCGTGAATATCCAAAATCTCTCCGCAAAAGAATAGCCCATTCATTAGCTTTGACTGCATCGTCTTCGGATCGATTTCCTTCAAATGAATGCCTCCGCCGGTAACGAATGCATCCTCTATCGACAGTGAACCATAGACTCTAATCGGAAAATGCTTGATAAGCTGTGCGAGTACTGTCCAATCCTGCTTCGGAATATTGTCATAAGTAAGCGTATCCGGCAAGCCAGCCTTTTGAAGAAGAATTGGAATCATTTTTTCGGGTAAAAAGCTTTTCAGTACATTTTTAATTGTTTTTTTGGAATCGAGCTCAGCTAGCTTTAATGTCTCTTGGAAGACCTCGTCCTTGCTCTTGCCAGGGAAAAGGTCAATCGCAACCTCGATGTTGCCTGTATTATACTGCTTTAACGCTTTGACAACAAACTGACTGCAGCGCAGCACAATGGGTCCGGATATGCCAAAATGGGTGAAAAGCATATCTCCTTCATGTGAGATGAGCTGCTTTCCTTTGGGGTTCCATACGGACAGCGCAACGCTGCGCAAGGACAGACCCTGCAGCTCTTTGCTCGTAATGAAGGGCTCATTCGAGGTGAGCGGAACCTCCGTCGGAAAAAGCTCTGTAATCGAATGACCTGCTTTTTCAGCCCAAGCATAGCCATCGCCAGTCGAACCCGTCTGAGGTACGGATTTGCCGCCTGAGGCGACAATTATGCTGCCAGCTCGGAAGGTTTCACCGGATTTAACGCGGACACCCGTCACTCTTCCATCTCCGTACATGATATGATCGACAGGAGCATTCAACATAATTTTGACACCTTGCTTGCGTACTTGATTGACAAGTGTGTCTACAACGGTTTTGGCTTTGTCTGTTACAGGGAACATACGGCCATTGTCCTCTTCCTTAAGGGCAATGCCGAGGTTTTCAAAAAAGGAAATAATATCCTTGTTGTTGAAATTAGAAAAGGTGCTGTGAAGGAAACGGCCATTACCAGGAATATGCTTGATCAGCTCGTCCAAATCTTTATTGTTCGTTACGTTGCAGCGGCCACCGCCAGATATGCCAAGCTTTCTGCCTAATTTGTCGCCTTTATCAAGAAGAAGCACCTTTGCGCCATCCTTGCTCGCGGCAATGCTGGCCATTAGGCCTGCCGAGCCGCCGCCAATTATAATTACATCATATTGCATCGTTGTCCACCTGCTATATATATTAGTAGATATATAATACCACAAAAGAAAGGCGGCGTTCTGATGCTGCGTGATGAATGGCAAATTAAAGGCGCAAAAGGCTCAACCTTGTTTCTGAGGGAGTGGAAGCCGGAAGCACAAAAAATTAAAGCTGTCGTCTGTCTTGTCCACGGGATGGGAGAGCATGGCGACCGCTACAAGCATGTTGCAGCTAACTTTACGGAGGCAGGTATTGCACTTCTAGCTCTCGATCAACAAGGACATGGCCGTTCAACCGGTAAACGCGGGCATTTTCCTTCACTTGGGGCGGCAGTGAGTGATGCTCATTTGATGCTGGACGCTGCAAGCGAGCGACATCCAGACGTACCCGTTTTTTTGTACGGTCACAGCATGGGAGGAAATGTAGCCTTAAACTGCGCCCTGCGTCTTCATCCGCCGATTCGTGGTCTTATTTTGACCAGTCCATGGCTAAGATTGGCTTTCAAGCCAAACCCTGTAGTCGAATGGATTGGACGCAGGCTCGCCACCATAGTACCAACCATGCAGCAATCGACAGGCTTAAAGCCTGCTGAATTGTTTCGACCGGGCTATGATCAGGCGGCTCCAATCGTTGATGACCCTTTATGCCATACAAAAATCACACTACATAGTTATATTGAAATCGGAGAAGGCGGAGAATGGGCGCTTGCTCATGCGGATAGTCTTCAAACTCCAGTATTACTTATGCATGGGACCTCTGATCTAGTCACTTCCCTTGAGGCTAGCAACCTATTGTCAGATCGCTTTGCCGAACGCTGTCGATTTGTGCAATGGGAAGGCGGCTATCACGAGCTGCATAATGATTTGGAGGGAGAAAAGGCTATTAAAGTAATAATAAATTGGGTAACGGGACAATTGTAAACACATGGATTTTATGTTTTAATCGGATTATTAGACTTATTTCGATTTCGACAAATTTTAGTTTTAATTCTTATAGGAGTGATTTGCATCTGGAGCTCGGTAAGGGAGCGATCTTAAGTGTTAAAAGAGTTACTTCTGCAATTTATCGTATCCTTATTGCCTGTTTTCGCCTTCCAGCTTTGGAATGACAATGAGCAGGGGTGGAAGGGGAATCCTGCTTTTATGGGGATTTTTTGTGGTGCGTCGATTATTTTATGTATGTTAACGACTTCAACTATTTTCGGACACGATGTCGATTTTCACCTCGTTCCCTATTTAATAGGCTCGCTTTATGGGGGAGTGCCCACACTTATTATTTTAACCATCGTATATGCAGCGGTAAAAATTCCGATGCTAGACGGCAGCACGGAATTAATTAACTTTTGCTTGTTTGTTGTTTACAGCTTTCTGTTATTATTATTTTCGATTCGCCCCTTTGCAAATGCTACTGCACTACAGAAGGAGCGAAAAGGCATACTTCTGATGCTGGCATTTCTCCTTTTTTTCGCCATTAATATTATTTTCACTGTTCAGTACCTTGAACTACCTTGGTCTTTTATTTCAGTGCTGTCAATTTTACTCGCCGTAACCTCAGCATTGACAGCAACTGGACTGTCTATTTTTATGATCGAGAGCGTGAAAGAAAAGCAGCTGCTGCATAGTGAAGTGAAGCGGGTGTCTGTGAGTTACCAGAATGAAGCGGTGAAGCTTCGGCAATTTATTGATGCGACTTCATTTGGCGTTATCGTCGTGGATGAGAAAGGAAAAACGACTCAAATTAACGAGATGGCCAAGAAGCTTCTAATGCTGGATTTTAATTATACTGAAGATAGACAGACAATAGGCATAGCCTTTCCTGAAATATTTCAGAATGGCCAAGATGATGCTTGTGTAAAGCTGCTTTATCAAGCGCTGAACGGTGAGGATTGCGTATTAGTACCTTTTGTAAATGGAGACTATATGCTGCTTTTAAGTACGATCTCGCTTCGGACCTCCGAAGATAATATTAATTTAGGGGCAGCGCTTATTGCGCAGGATGTCACGGAGCTGCGTCATCTAAAGGATGAAATAGGTCGTATGGATCGACTAAGCTTGGTTGGTCAAATGGCTGCAAGCATCACGCACGAGATTCGAAACCCAATGGCGGTTATCCGAGGGTTTGTTCAGCTGATTCAGGAGAGAAGCCAAAACAAGCAAGAGGAATATTTTCAAATTATTATTGATGAGCTTGATCGCACGAATATGATTATTACTGATTTTCTTTCGCTCGCTCAAAATAGAGTGCTTCAAATGGAGCCTTCCTCCTTGCATGCAATTATTAATGATCTTGTCCCTCTGTTAATGGCTGATGCGAATTTGCGGGGTCAAGCGATGGAAGTGAGTCTGTCCGAGGACTTGCCGTTGATTATGCTTAATGACAGGGAAATCAAACAGCTGATTCTTAATATTGCTCGCAACGGGATGGAAGCGATGAAGGATGGTACTCTTCACATCAGTACAACTTACCATTATGGAAAAATCGAGCTGCGAATAGCCGATCAAGGCGTTGGTATTCCACAAGAGCAGATGAAGCATCTGTTTGAGCCCTTTTTTTCAACGAAGACGCAGGGTACAGGACTTGGCCTTCCACTTTGCCTAAGCATTGCAGAGCGGCATAACGGACGTATTGACGTGGTTTCGGTGGAGGGTGAAGGTACGACGTTCATCGTTACTTTTTTTGTCGCCGTGGAGCAGGTTGGTTAAGTAGACCTGAGATGGGACTTATAAGGTAAGTCCTAGCTGCGCATACTACACTTGAAAGTAAACTAGCCTTAGCGGCTGGAGTGCAGCTAGGGAGGAGGCACGAGCTATGACGAAGCAAAATGACCGTGTAACTGAACAAGCCGAGCAAGCGGCGAAAAACTCGCAAAAGAGCAATGAAAAGCAGCCAGAATCGGCTGGTTTTGATAAAAAGCTGGATGGTCCTAATCGTCCTTCAATCTAGCGTGGAGACGAGCAAGTGAGCGGCGGCGGCCTTAAAGAGGAAGATTCACTCATCCTTACAAAAAAAATGCGGCTTATGGAATAGAAGAATCGGACGAGCTTCTTGAATATGCTGAAAAATAACAGCCGGAGTTAATCTGCTCCGGTTGCTTTATTTTGGCTACGAGCGGTATAATAGTAGCTAAAATAAAGTAATTAAAGGAGTGTGTTTCGATGTCGATGTCATTCGAACGATATATGTTAGATATGGTGCAGCCTATGCGGGAAGATCTTACTCGCATTGGTATCCAGGAGCTTCGCACACCTGAAGAAGTAGAAGAAAAACTGCCTGGTGCTAAAGGCACTGCGCTTGTAGTTGTTAACTCTGTATGCGGCTGTGCCGCAGGCCAATGCCGTCCAGGGGTTGCAGATGCTTTGCAGCATGATATTACTCCGGATCATTTATATACTGTATTTGCAGGTCAAGATAAAGAAGCAACTGCAAAGGCTCGTGAATATTTTGCACCATATCCGCCATCTTCCCCTTCCATCGCGTTGATGAAGGACGGAGAGCTAGTTCACTTTATAGAGCGCCACCAGATCGAGAATCGTTCGGCATCGGATATTGCAGCCGATCTGACTGATGCCTTCGATCGGTTCTGTCGCTAAGTAGGACGGTGAATATGAGCTTACAACAGGAAATCATTGAAAGACTGGGTGTCAAACCTGAGATTGATGCTGAGCTTGAGATTCGCAAGCGGGTTGACTTCTTGAAGCAATCTGTCCAGCAGGCCGGTACGACAGGGCTTCTTATCGCCATAAGCGGCGGTATCGACAGCGCAGTAGCAGCGGGTTTATGCAAGCAGGCAACGGATGAGCTTAGCTCAGAGACCGGCCGCGAGTTCATAACACTGGGTGTGTTTCAGCCTTATGGCGATCAATCGGACATTGCTGACAGCTATGCAGTCGCAGAAGCGTTCAATTTGAAGAAACGTGCCGAGACGAACATTGCTGAGGCGGTAGACGAGATTGCCATTGAGGTGGAGCACAGTTTTAAGTCGCTTGGCATTCCTCGCCATTTGAGCCGTGGAGGCAAGGGCAATATAAAGGCAAGAACGCGGATGGTTATGCAATACGCGCTAGCCTTTGAGCTTAATTTGCTAGTTGTTGGCACGGATCATGCATCTGAGGCGATCACTGGCTTTTATACGAAGTGGGGCGACGGTGCAGTAGATCTTACGCCGCTTAGCACACTAAACAAACGTCAGGTGCGTCAGCTTGCCTCTCATATCGGAGTTCCGCAAAGTGTCTTGGATAAGGCGCCAACTGCTGGTTTATGGGATGGACAAACCGATGAGGATGAGCTAGGCATCACCTATGGTGACAATAGTGATTATCTTGAGGGCAAAGAAATTAACGCTGAGTCCCGTGAGAAGCTTGAGAAACAATATTTGAAAACCGAGCACAAACGCTCCCCGATTCCGGGTATTTAAGCAGCGGCTTAGTTGTATAGCAGGAAGAGGACTGCCCTTGAACCGAGCGATCGGCAGGGGCAGTTTTTTTATTAGGCATGAAGCCGATATGAAGCAGATAGCGGTTAGGAAGGGGCATCAATCTTGAAAGCTAGAATCCCGTACTTGTTTGCAGTAATCATTGTTATGCTTCTCGGTTACGGCTCTAGAAAGTTTGCAGATGATCTGCCATCATTTGTTGCGGATAACGCAGGGGATGCGTTATGGGCGAGTATGATTTATTTTGGCATTCGAATGATTCTAGTACATAAGGGACAGCAGCTAGCCTTGGTGATTAGTATGTTGTTTTGCTTTGGCATTGAGGCAAGCCAGCTTTATCAGGCAGAGTGGATCAATGCTATTCGAAGCACGTGGCTCGGAGCCTTAGTGCTAGGGAGAGGCTTTTTGGCGATAGATTTGGTGAGGTATAGTGTTGGAGTGTTGCTTGCCTTGCTGCTGGATGTAATGCTGTTTGGCAAACGCAGACTCGGACGCAAGTAGTCACGAACCCCCGCTTCCTGCGTACGCAGGTTATCCTGCACATTTGCAGTAACTTCGCTCTTTTCAGCCTCCCTGAGCTGCCTATCCTGCACATATGCATTAGAATAGACTAATTTCAGCTCATGACGCTCCTGTAAGGCTGTCTATAGTGCAGGAGTGCAACATAGACACGTGGGAGCTCGAAAAACCAGCTGCTATCCTGCTAAAGTGCGGGATAGCGCCATAGTTGGTTAGTTGGAGAGTCTGATAGAGGATGGGTTGGAAGATTAGCTGGAGGGCTAGTTTAGGATCGTCGTACATTCACACCTAGCACTCCCCCCGCTTCCTCCGTACGCAGGCTATCCTGCACATTTGCAGTAACTTCGCGCTTTTCAGCCTCCCTGAGCTGCCTATCCTGCACATATGCATTAGAATAGACTAATTTCAGCTCATGACGCACCTGTAAGGCTGTCTATAGTGCAGAAGTGCAACATAGACATGTGGGAGCTCGAAAAACCAGCTGCTATCCTGCTAAAGTGCAGGATAGCGCCATAGTTGGTTAGTTGGAGAGTCTGATAGAGGATGGGTTGGAAGATTAGCTGGAGGGCTAGTTTAGGATCGTCGTACATTCACTCCGAGCACTCCCCCCGCTTCCTGCGTACGCCGCTTCCTCCGCACGCAGGCTATCCTGCACATTTGCAGTAACTTCGCGCTTTTCAGCTTCACCGAGCTGCCTATCCTGCACATATGCATTAGAATAGACTGATTTCGGCTTAAGACACACCTGTAAGGCTGTCTATAGTGCAGGAGTGCAACATAGACACGTGGGAGCTCACTAAAGCGGCTTCTATCCTGCGCAAGTGCAGGATAGAAGCCGGACTATAGTAAAATGATTATCTTTCTAAACAATGAAGAGGTTTCCCATAAATATGTTAATATATAAGAACTTATAAGTTTTCAATTATAAATAGGCTTATCTATCACTGCGAAACGCAGCTTTGCCTTTAAAGAACGGCGTCAGCCGTATCACCTTGTTAGCTAGAATAAGAATAAAAATAAGTAAATCAAGGAGACTAGCACAATGACCTTCAAACATAGGCAAAATGAAATTACTAGTAAGATAGCGATAGCTGCGATGCGCCAGCCGCTTCTGAGCAGCGGACTATGGTTCCATCATGACATACGCGACAACTTTTATTACGCCTCGTATTTATTTGCAGCAGCAGTCGATGGTCCAGAGCAGCTGTCATTTGAGGCGGATGCAGCGAAACGAACGGCAGCAGCTGTATTGCTAGAGGTTCTTAGACTTCAGGATCAGAATGCAAGCAGTGATACCTATGGTCATTGGCCGCTAGGCTTAGGCGAGAATCCGCGTGAGGCGAAACCGCACTCATTGCCGGTAGAGCTGATGGGCAGCTTGATGGCTTTTTTTGCAAGCCGCTATAGAGCGCATTTTGACGAGGTGCTGGCGGGAGCGTTTGATTCCGCGCTTCTTCATGTTTACCGGAGCGACTTCTATCGTCAGAAAAATACCTTTGGTCATCACGATGCCAAATATACGGCTGCTAAGCTGATTTTTGGTCAACTATTTGCTGACGAAGAGCTGACCCGGGACGGACGCAGCAATCTTCAGCTGACGCTGGCTCATGTGCGCAAGCAAGGGATGTCTGAATACGGAAGCTTGCCGTGGTTCTGGCATTGGGTGCAGGCTTTTACATGCGCATGGCATATGACTGAAGATTCTTCGATCCAACAAGAATTGGCTGAGCTGCTGGATTATCTTTGGGGCGAGCGAGCGGCCTTCTATTTAAAAGGAGCTTGGGTTGGCGCACATTGCCGAGGCCAAAAGCATGATATTCCACTCGATAGCAATGTACTGCATGACTATGTGCAATTTGGTGATTTCGAGCTCCCTTCAGAGATGCCCCGGACGGAATATGCCGGTTTCCTTTACTACCAGGCTCCTGAGTCCGCTCTTCAAACGGCGCTTAATCGGAGCGAGCCTGTTGAAGTGAAGAAGATCATTACGAAGGTGTCGGAGTCGGGTAAGGCTATCTTGCACAGCTATGCTTATATTACGGCCGAGTTTGCCGCAGGCGGCGTATGGGAGCGCTATGAAGAGTTTGACAACGAGCAGCAGCGCTGGGATATTTCTTTGCCACTCGGAACACAAGGCGGAGTAAATCAAGCCTACTTCTTCCATCCGTCGGAGACGAATGCGATAAAGGATGCAAGGCATCAAACCGGGCACACAGACGTTCTATTTCACAAAAATACGATCGCCGCGCTTTATCCGCTTCCAAACGATGCTTCTCCAACCATTTTGGGCGTACTGCCGAATGCGGAGTGGCAGCAGGATGCGGGCATGCTGCTTGGACAAACTGGCAGCGTCTATTGGGCTGTTTATTTAATGCAGCCTTACCGTCTCGAGCAGCTTTCGGATCGCTGCCTTGTCACTAGCGAAGGGCGGCAGAATGGGGTCGTTATCGAAGCAATCAGCCGCAACGATGCACAAAAGAGAGGCATAAGCAGCTATGCAGCATTCCAGGAGGAAGCTAGGCGGAATGCTCCAGATTGGGCAGCTGAAAGTAATTTAAGCGTTCGATATAAAACCTTGAATGGCAGTGTTCTTCAACTGAATGCGGATAGCAACAGCAACAGCGGCAAGTCGATTAATGGGCAAGCTGTGAATTTTTCGGAATATGCGCTATAATCAATAAAATTTTTGTCGAAATAAGACAGCTCCCGAATGGGTATTTTGGGTACATAGTATCGTTTTTATTGTCGAAATGATATGATGCGATTACAAACCTCTGGAGACATAAGGGAGCTGTGACCTATGCAACATAAACCAACCATCGGTTTACTTACGCCTTTTTTAGGCGGCAATTATCTTGGTGATATTATTAATGCGATTCAGAAGGCGGTGCAGAGCTCGGGCGCACGGCTTATCGCCATTCGTACGGCGGGAAAGCAATTTAATTGTCCGATTGCAATGGACCATGTCGATGGATGGATTATTTTGAATAATGCTGTTGAGAATACGTATATCAAGCAGTTGAAAGTACAGTGGAGTAAGCCAATTGTCACGATAGCCAAGGAATTGGCTCATTTAGAGGTCGATGGGCATATGGTAATTTGCGATAATGAGAGCGGCATCATAGACGCAGTTTTGCATTTGCATGAGCACGGCCATAAAGAGATTGGTTTTGTAGGACATTTGGGCTTGGATGATATGAATCAGCGTTTGCAGGGATATTTGAAAGCGCTTAATATAATTGGATTGCCTTACCGCCCTGAGCTAGTTATAGACCCTCAGGATTATAGTGTGCTCGGAGGAAGAAATGCAGCGCAGCAGCTTGTAGATCAACATTTTCCTTTTCGGGCAGCAGTTGTATGTACAGATATGACCGCGCTTGGCATGACTGAGCGCTTGATGGAGCTTGGTTATCGAATTCCGGAGGATATCGCTTTGATCGGCTTTGATAATACGGATACGGCAAGAATGAGCAATCCGTCGATTTCCAGCATTGATCAAAATATTCCGATGGCAGGAACACTTGCTGTTCAACTGCTGCTCGAACAAATCGAAGGTTCTGAGGTTTCCTCCTATTCGCATGTCGTTCCTTGTACGCTAGTTAAACGTGAATCCTGCGGCTGCGCCAGCCATCAGACGACTCATTCGCTGAATGAGCAAATACTGGAGGATTATAAGTCTGACAAGCATAATATGACACAGCTAAGTGTTCATTATGAATTTAATAAGTTCATTCTTAATTATAAAATTGAACAAATTTCCAAATTCTCGTGGGTGCTGGCTCCATACTTTCACTGGGCGAGCCTTGGGCTTTGGAATGATAAAATGATGCCATCGGCTAATGTAACAATAAGTGAATGGTATCACTTCCAGAGAGAAGCAAATCTAAATCGTCCTTCTGGTGCGAAGGAATCGCATGATATCAATATGATGCGATTTCCCCCCTACGAGATGGCAGACGGGCAGCCTAACGAAGATAGCGAAATGACGTATCTCATTCCATATCGAACGGTGCAGGACAATTGGAGCGTATTAGCATTTGGCACATCGATGGCTAATACAATGACGCGCATAAATGATTATATGTCTATTATTCATTATTTGGACCTAATCGCCAATACGCTTGATCGTCAGGCTCTGGTTGAAGAATTGAGAGAGCGAGGGATGCAGTATCAGCAAATTGCCGAACAGCTTGAAATTGTCTCTCGTACTTCAAATGACGGAATTTGGGAGCTGAATCTCGCATCCGGTGATGTCATGTGGAACCAGAGCTTCTATGATCTGCTGCAAAGAACAGCTGCCGATCGCTTTGAGGGTCTCATTCATACGGATGATTTAGCAGCCTATCATTCTATACTGAGGGCTCATTTAGACAAACAAGCTGCATTTATAATGGAAGCACGTCTTCGAATGCAATCAGGGCAATATGTGTGGACGATGATATCCGGCGAAGCCGTTCACGATGAGAGCGGTCAGCCCATTCGAATGGTTGGTTCCGTTAGAGATATTTCGGAGCGCAAGGAAGCTGAGGAGAAAATGCGTTATTTGGCTTACCATGACGCGCTTACCGGCTTAACGAATCGACGTCGTTTTTATGAAGAAATCGCAGCAGCAGCAGCTTGCTATGAGCAATCGTTTGCGGTCATCGTTATTGATCTTGATCATTTCAAAAAAATAAACGATAGCTTCGGCCATCAAATGGGAGACCGACTTCTTCAGCTGGTCGCTGATGGGCTTAAAGGGCTGCTAAGGAAGAATGGTCATATCGCCCGCTTTGGCGGCGATGAATTCGTTATTTTATATCACTTCCAGGTTATTTCTGAGGTTGAGACGTTTGCAAGCTCCATTTCGGAGCATTTATTAACGCTGCTATTTGACGAAGGTATTAATCTCACGATCACAATGAGTGCTGGCATTAGTATTTTTCCGCAGGATGGGGCAGATCCAGATACCCTCATTAAGAAAGCGGATATTGCGATGTACAAAGTAAAGCAAAACGGAAAAAATCAATTTGAAATATTTTCTCCTCAAATGATAGAGCAAACGATGTGGCGAATCAATACGGAAAATGAGCTGAAGCAGGCGATTGTCAAAAAACAATTTGCACTTCATTATCAGCCGCAAATCGATCTGGAAACGGGCGAGCTGTTTGGTGTTGAAGCTTTGCTGCGCTGGTATTCACCGACTCACGGCGTCGTATCACCGCTTACGTTCATTCCGCTGGCCGAGGAGACAGGGCTCATTATATCCATTGGGGAGTGGGTCATTACCGAGGCATGCAGGCAAAGTGTAGAATGGCGCGATAGCGGACATAAGCCGATTATGGTGTCAGTTAATATTTCTGGACGGCAGCTCAAGCAGCCAGGCTTCTTGGAAATGGTGAAGCAGATAATATCCAAGACGAGGATGGACGCTAGCTGCTTATGTTTTGAAATTACTGAAAGTACTGTGATCGACGACTTGGACGCAACAATTGATTTGTTTAAGCAGCTGGCAGCAATCGGGATTCAAATGTCGATGGATGATTTTGGAACAGGCTACTCGTCGCTCTCCATGCTTAAGAAGCTTCCGTTAAATATGCTGAAAATAGATAAATCATTTATTAGCGAAATTACTAGCGAGCATCAGGATATCGATATCGTCAAAGCTATTATTTTCATTTCAAATAGCTTGAAGCTGAAGATTATAGCGGAAGGAGTAGAGCAGCAGGAGCAGCAGGAGCTATTGAAGGAACTTGGCTGCCACTGCGTTCAGGGCTACTACATAAGCAAGCCGCTCGCTGCGGAGCAGCTCGAAGGCTTAATCCTTACTTTTGCAAGACAAAGCTGAATTCACATATCGTTCACAGCTCAGTAGCTCTTATGAGTCATGTGCAGCAGAGCCTTCATTGTTACAATTTGTAATGTAAATGCAAATCAATGGAGGTTGTTTAAAATGACATTTTTCAAAAAAGTGGCGAGTGCTGCGCTGGCTGCAGCACTGACATTAGCTGCAGCGGTACCTGTATTCGCACACGACGGCTGGTCACAGACTAGCGCTCCTATTGTAGCGCAGGGTCAAGTATCCTATGTGGAGCTATTGTACGGAAATCACTCCAATGAGCACAAGAGCTACCGAATCGATGGACAATGGGGAAGCACGTCGAAGGTATTCGTAACTACGCCTGGGGGCGTAAAATCCGACATTACAGGTACACGCTTTTATACAGGAGAGGCGGCTACAGAGACAACACCGGCATTGAACAACTATTTTGTAGCCTCATTTAAATCGAATGTGCCGGGTGCTTATATCATTTCTACGGAAGCGGATAGCGTCTACAAGGGTGCTGATGCAGCCTCCCGTACTTTGCGCAGTGCCAAATCTTTTGTAGCAGTAAGCGATATTCCTGTTCTTGAGCGGGTAAAGGCTCTTACCGGCTTCTCCAAGCAAGTAAGTCCCGACCGCGCAGAGCTGATACCTTTATTCAATCCTGCTGCGGTTACACCGGATGAGCAGGTAGCTATTCAATTGCTTCTGAAGGGGGAGCCGCTTGGGAGCACTTCGGTGGACATCATCCGCCGCAGCAATTCGGAAGCGATAGAGCTGAGGACCGATGCGAATGGCATGATCTCCTTCACTACGGGCGCCGCTGATTATTATTTAGTTCGAGCCAAGCCAAGTACAACCGAAGCCATGGAAGGCGAATACAGCACGACAAACTATGAAGCAACCATGACATTCACGGTGCAAAATAAATCGGCGAAGCTTCCGGGCTCCGTATCGACAGCAAAGCCGCATATTTATCTTAATGGCAGCGTACTTACCGTTAATAGCCTGTCGATTGCACAAGGGACAACAAAAGTAGATGCATCCTTCATCAAACAAAATATTGACGCTGGCTACGAGGGTACGGGGCTTGTTGCACTTCGTACCGCAGCAGAAGCAGCGGGCGCTGTTGTTGAATATTTCCCTGCGGTAGGCGGAAATCAAGCAGCAGTTGCGATTTACACGAAATAAGGCTTGCAAATGAAGAAGCTAATCAAAAGCATAGTGCTACTAATCATGATGTGGGCATGCCTGCCGAGTTTAGTCTCGGCGCATGCCTATATTGCGCAATCGACACCTTATCAGGATGCTGAGCTGTCTGTGGCGCCGCCAGCGATTCGAATTACCTTTACAGAGAAGATTGATACAAAGCTAAGCAGCATTTCACTGAAAAGAGTCGATAAAGCTGCTGCGATTACTGGAGTTTTAAGCAATGAAGGCGAACAAATGCTTATTTACACGATTCCTCTGCTAGAGAAGGGTGTTTATGAAGTAAGCTGGCAGGTGTTGTCGCAAGATTCGCATATGACGGACGGGACTTTTCAATTTGCCGTAGGCGTTCGTTTGGAGCAGACTAAACCGGACGAAACGATAGCTCTGGATGGAAATGCTGCTGGAGGCTCAGAAGCTGTCGATGGTGCAGGTGGAGAAGCAGCAGAAGCAGACGTTGCACAAGAAGCGGGAACGGGAAGCTCTGCTGCAAATCTGCCAGCAGCTTCTGCGAAGCCTGTGCGAACGAATGCGCCAAGTGCGGTGAATAGCTCTGCGCGAGCAACAGAGCCAGCAGCAGCTCCAGCTCTTGCAAATGAGCCAAGTCCGAGTCATACACCAAGCACGCAGGAAGCTGCGATCCCTAGCCCTGAGCTTCCAGAAGAGAGTGTTTCGCCGCCTAGTCCTGTAGAAACAGTTGAGGCCGCAGCCGTTGCTGGCCATAACAGCCATACCCATAACGAGCACAGCGGCGGCAGCGATGAGACGGATAGCGTGCATGAGCATGCTAAAGGCAATAGTGGAATGGTTGCTCTGCGCGTGTTTGATATTTTTGCAGGTGCAGCGGCAGCAGGCTTGCTGTTTTTTCGATATGTCATTTGGCGGGAGGATGAGAAGGCCACCCCGTTTGGCTTTTCACTGAGGGCAGAGCGAATCGTTATTGGAGCTGCAGCCTTGACTTGGCTCCTGACGGGATTGATTCGTCTCTCGCTGCTTTCAAGTCAGCTGGGAGGCGTATCGCTTTATGTGATTGCTAGCGGAACCATGATTGGAAAAGTGGCAGCGCTCAGACCGATACTCGCCCTGCTCCTGCTGCTGCTTGCATTCGCCCCTATTCGGGAGAGGGCATGGGCGAATCGCATTAAATTTGCAGCTGCCGCCGTGTTAATCGTGACCTTTCCTATGACAGGACATGCCTATGCGGCATTAAAGGATGCTGCGCTAGCTATAGCGACCCATGCGGTCCATATGAGCGCTGCTGCGGTATGGTTCGGCGGTCTAGTGGGCTTGTTCTCGCTAACCTTCGATCGAGGCGCCACGAAGCGTCTGAATCGAACAGCTAAACGGTTCTCACTGTGGGCGCTGCCGAGCATGGTGCTCATCCTAGTTAGCGGAATATGGCTTTCGGCTGCTCGACTAACAAGTATGGAACAATTAATCACATCGGCGTATGGTAGACTGATTCTCGCAAAAGCTATCCTTATGCTGCTTATTGTTGTTATTGCTGCGATGCATAAGCTCATTTTCATGCCGAGGCTGGAAAAGACGAGCAGCGCGCCCGGCTTGCTTATTGGTGTCCGCGTCGAGGTGCTTCTAGCAGCTGCATTGTTTGTGCTGGCTGGCATGCTCTCTTCTACGTCCCCGCCAGTCACTCCGGCTGTCCCTAAGCTGTCTGAGCCTATCTACTGGCATGTTATGGGTGAGAAGGCGCATATGAGCTTGCGTATATCGGATAATAAGCAGACGAAGCAGCAGAGCGTAAGGCTTGATGTTTGGCTGCCCGAAGGGCAGGGTGCACCTCTGTCGGCAGTTGCTGGTTTGCTGCGGTCGAACGAAGAGTCTGTGCCTGCAGAGGATGGGAACGTCAGTCAGGAAATTTTTCCGCTTGAGCTTCAGCCGCTAGCCGCTGAGCAGTTTGAATTTCCTGGCTTTACGAAGTACACCTATCTTGCATCGGGACAATATGTTGATGATAAGAATCGGAAAGGATTAATCACGGTTGATATAGAGGATAGGGTGGGCAATAGCTTCCATTACGAGCAGGAAATAGAAGCTCTATTATTATATTAATCAAAGCCGGTATTTTGGCTGTATCTTGCGCTAGGCTTGACTTCAAGCTCCCCGTCTGCTAATCTCACCTTCAGGGAAAAGGCGGGTGTTAGCATGATCATCGGCATCGGAAATGACTTATCGGATATAACACGTATAACGAGGATTTTGGAGGGGCGCACGTGCAGGCGTTTTCTTGAGCGTATCCTATCGGCTGGCGAGCACGAGCTGGCAGGACAGTATGAAGGTGAGCGGCTCAACCAATTTGTCGCCGGGCGATTCGCTGCGAAGGAAGCGGTTGTGAAAGCCTTTGGCTGTGGAATCGGCAATGTTGTCGGCTTTACGGATATTGAAATATTGCGCGGCAGCTGCGGCAAGCCGGAATGCAAGCTGACTGCAGACGCTTGGAAGCGTCTGGGCTTCAGCCAAGGCAGCGTTCGAATTCATATCACCATCACCCATGAGCGACAGCTTGCTTCTGCCTTTGCGGTTGTGGAACGAATATCACTGTAACCTTTTGCCTATACTTGGAATGTAATATACCGAGCATGGATTTGAGAGGAGATGGCGGCATTGAAGGAGCAGCGGCAGCAGAAGACGAAGCGTCGTTTTAAGACGGGACAGTGGGTCGAATATGATGGCCTGTATTCAGACGACTGGGGCGGTGATCTGGTGCTGGTGCAGGGCGACCTCTTTCCGGTACATCCACAAATGGGTGAGACACATTGGACGTACGCAGGCCATTTTGCACATCATCTCATGAAATCTCCAAAAATAAACGGTAGCCATATTGGTTATTAACTCAACTTTCGCAGAGTCAAAACCGAGTTGACTCCAATCCGGTGTTAAGGTAAAGCTGGTTTAAGTAACGATCTTGCCCATATAGAAAAACACCGCTTCATTTGGTAAAGTGAGATTGTCGAGATCCACTAAACCAAAGAAGAGGTGTCCCTTCCATGATAAAGCAAAAGTCGTCCCTAGATCAACTCCCACCTGAAATGAGGCCTGCTTTTCAGGAACTCGGTGTACTGAAGCACCTGAGAAATGCAGGATTCAAAAAGACTTTTGGCTATACCTGTTCCCATCTATTTATGCTCGTTTTTGTCCTTCTCTTTCATCAGAAGAACTGGTTTCGTCTGCTCGAAAGTTCCAAAAGTGAAGCCTTTCCTGGCAAAGATGCCGTCTACCGGTTTCTTAATCACAGCGGATTTGCTTGGCGGCGTTTCTTGACTTCTCTCAGCAGTGACACCGTTCAGCGAGTCGAAACCTTGACCTCCGTCACACGAACTTCCGTGTTTATTGTCGACGATTCCATGTTTGAACGAAATCGCAGCAAAGCGGTAGAACTTCTCGCTCGGTTCAAGGATCACGCCACCGGTGCTTATTATAAGGGGTTCCGTATGCTGACTTTAGGCTGGTCGGACGGCCATACATTTCTCCCTCTGGACTTCGCCCTGCTCAGTTCTGTGAAGGCTGGACTGACCGGTATTCATCCGGGAATCGATAAGCGATCCACTGGCTACAAACGCCGGAAAGAAGCTCTGCTTTCGGCCCCGCATCTGGTTTCTGAACTGCTGGATCGGGCCATCGCCTCGGGTGTTTCTGCGTCTTACGTACTCATGGACAGTTGGTTCACTCATGCGCCCTTAATCGAGCGAGTGGTGGAACGAGGTCTTCATGTCATTGGCATGGTGAAAAACGACAACAAGCGATATCTCGTTCAGGGCAAGCGGGTCGATCTCAAAGGTCTTTACCGATCTGCAACGCAAGTCCAAGGGAAGCAACGGAATATTTTGCGTCAGATTCATACGGAACTGGTTCCCGGTATTCCAGTCGTCGTGATCTTTGTTCGCCATCGCTCCAAGAAAAACGAGTGGCTCGCGATTCTATCGACGGATCTCACACTGACGGCACCGGAAATCATTCAAATCTACGCTCTTCGCTGGGACATCGAGGTCTTTTTCAAATGCGCTAAATCCTTGCTGCGCCTGCAAAAAGAGTTCCAAGGTCGCTCCTACGATCTGCTCATTAGCCATACTACGATTGTCTTTTCCCGTTATATTCTGCTGGCTTGGCAGCATCGGCAAAGTACCGATCAACGGACGCTCGGTGGACTGTTTTATTTGCTATGCGATGAAGTCGGTTCTTTGGACTGGGCAGTGGCTTTACAGCAACTGGTGGAATTGATGAACGAAATCGCTAATCAAGTCGGCAAAAAGCTATCCACTATGATAAAAAGTCAACTACAGCTCTGGATCTCCGCTTTGCCCAATTACATCAAGGCTTACTTGCCAATTTCAGGCTGCGAAAGTTGAGTTATTAAGATTATTTGAAATAAAAAGGATGCCAGCAGCAGCTTTGTCTAAACTGCTTGGCATCCTTTTTTATTATTTCTTGCTTGCCAGCCAATCGGCTAAACCGACAATTTCTGCCTCAGTCAGCTTATCCTTGAAAGCAGGCATGTAAGCTTCTCCCTGTTCACCTTGTTCAATTTGCTGGATAATATCAGCAGCGCTCATACGCGCGCCTATTTCTTGCAAATTGGTTGTGGGACCGATTCGGCCTTGAAGTCCTGTACCATGACAGCTGACGCAATTAGCTTTGTACACGGTCATAACGTCAGTTGGCCCGTCAAGCGCATTTTTAATTTTTGCAGCATCTTTACTGCTGCCGCCGCAGCCGGCTAGAGCAAACAGCAATACGCAAGAAGCAGCGGAAATTAGAATTTGGCGATTCGTCATAGAAAAAAGTTACCTCTCTTTATTTGGGTGATGTGGTAAAATCAAACTTAATCAAGCTCTTCACATGTCGTCCATATGAATTTTAATCTTTAGTCCGTATAATAGGAAAGGCAGTTTACGATCTTCAGAAGTCATCATCTACATTATAACGCAGTTTTAACTACGGGAGAGTTCATGAAACCGACAATAGAGAGTATTTTACAAAATCATTTGAATACAATTCAAGCAGAGGTAACGATGTCTGCGTATACGGAAAGTTTTCCGGGCTGGATGGAGAAAAATGCGAAACCGGATTTTTTTCGTTTTTGCTATACGGTTAAAGGTGAGGCTTGGCTCGATATTCAAAATAATAGACATATCATGCAGCCGGGAACGCTCTATTTTCTACCTGCTGGTACGGTGCAATCGTTCGGTACAGAAGGCGATGAGCCTTTTTGCCGCTATTGGTGCCACTTTCGTTTGGAGCTTGGTGATATTCATTTTATGAATTCATTGCAGCTGCCGCCTTTTGTTCATGTGAAGGACATGCAGATGCTCCAGGCGCTCTTCGCCAAAATGAACACAACTCAGCGCTGTGACTCGATTACTAGAGTACTGCGGCTGAAGGCGATTCTGCTGGAACTGATTGCCTATTATTTGGATGAAAGTCATTTCAAGAGAGAAATACACAACGATTCCGGATTAGGGGTAAAATGGAACGATGTGCTTGCTTATATTGAAGCGAATTTGCATGAAAATATTCAGATTGATGCTTTAGCGAGGTTTGCTTTTCTCCATCCGAATTATTTCATTACCTCCTTTAAAAATATTATGGGCTGCTCGCCCATTCAGTATGTGACGAACCGTCGTATTGAGCTCGCCAAACAGCTTCTAATGGATACGGAGCTGCCAGTGGCGAGCGTTGCGAAGCAGGTAGGGATGCAGAACCATTATTTATCGAGGCTCTTCAAAAGGTATACAGGTATAACGCCGGTTCAATATCGCCGGATTGGTAAGCATCATGACATCTGTAGCTTGGATTCTACAGTGACAGCAAGCAAGGAGGAAAACAACTAGTGGAGCAGGAATCGATTAAACGATTTTTCAGCACAGAGCTGCTGAGCTGGTACAGGCTGATCAAGCGTGATTTGCCTTGGCGAATCAATCAAGATCCTTATCGGGTATGGGTTTCAGAAATTATGCTGCAGCAGACGAGAGTGGATACGGTCATCCCCTTTTACAACAATTTTATGAGCAAGTTTCCAACTGTCAAGGCGCTTGCGGAAGCGCCGGAGACGGAGGTGCTTAAGAGCTGGGAAGGTCTCGGCTACTATTCGCGAGCTCGGAACCTGCAAGCAGGGGCGCGAGAGGTGGTTGCTAGGTATGATGGCATCGTGCCTGATGATAAAGCTTCAGTAGCTGGACTAAAGGGTGTGGGTCCCTATACAAGCGGAGCGATTATGAGCATTGCGTTCAACCGTCCAGAGCCCGCAGTAGACGGAAACGTTATGCGCGTGCTTTCAAGGTATTTCTGCTTGGAGGATGATATCGCGAAGCAATCTACGAGAGTGAGTATTGAGAAGCTCGCAGCTTCTCTTATTCCTGAGGGAGCAGCTGGAGATTTTAATCAAGCGCTGATGGAACTGGGAGCGCTTGTATGTACGCCGAAGTCGCCAAGCTGTCTGCCATGCCCGGTAATGGAGCACTGCAGCGCAAGGCTTGAGGGAAGAGAGCTGGAATTGCCAATCAAGACGAAGGCCAAGAAGGCGCGGGCAGAGTTCAGAGCAGCAGCGATCGTCCTCGGCAGTGGTGAGAATGCTGGCAAAGTGCTCGTAAGACAGCGTCCCGAAACGGGGCTGCTTGCGCAGATGTGGGAGCTGCCTCATTTGCTGTTGTCGCCTGATCAGTCGCAGTGGCTGAGTGAGTCAGCGCCGAAGGAGCAGGGAGAGCTCGCTGAGATGATCAGCCGTATGCTAGAAGAGGATACGAGACTGCTTATTCGTCCACGCAGCTGGTTTACGGATGCCGACCATATTTTCAGCCATATCCATTGGAAAATGCGCTTTTACTTGGCTGATTTGGGCGAGGATACAAGCTTGCATACACGGTCGACTGTGGGTTTGAATGAGGATAGATTAGGAATAGCTGCGGAGGCAGGGGCTGAATATAAGCTGAGTGGTGTTGCTACTTCGAGTATAGCTATATTAGATGAGCAATCAAGCCATTATCGCTGGATTGGCAAGGAAGATATGAGTACGCTGCCGTTTCCGAATTTATTTTTGCGGATTTTAACGAAGTTTTGGGAATAACTGAGAGTAGAAGCTGGAGGAGAAGCAAATGAACGATATGCTTAAGCTGCTGCTGCAGCACAAAATTGTTGCTATTTTACGAGGAATTGAAGATCGGGATGCGGATGCAGCGGCACAGGCTTTAATCGACGGCGGCATTCATATGATGGAAATAACGATGAATACAGAAGGTGCGGCGGCAATGATCGAGCGCTGGCGCACGAAATTTGACGGAAAGGCCGCAGTCGGTGCGGGTACGGTAATCGATGTTGCGCTCGCAGAGCAGGCTGTCGCTGCTGGAGCTCAATATCTTATATCGCCTAACCTCGATGAGGATGTCATAGCATTTGGCCGTGAGCGCGGCATTTCCGTGTGGCCTGGCGTAATGACGCCGACGGAAATCGTCAAAGCTTGGAAGGCTGGTGCCGATGCTGTGAAAATTTTTCCAATGGGCACATTAGGAATAGGTTATTTGCAGGAAATTCGCGGCCCTTTGAACGACATCCCAATGATTGCGACTGGCGGTGTAGATTTGCACAATATTGCTGATTATTTTAAAGCGGGGGCAAATGCAGTTGGAATGGGCAGCAAGCTCGTTAATTTGCAATGGATTCGTGAAGGGAAGTTTGATCTCGTAACAGAGCGCGCGCGGCAGTTTGTAGAAGCTGTGCGGGATTTATAGAGTAGGAGGGGCTAAATGTGGTGGCTGCTTTATGGCTAATCGCCAGCTTCATCATAATCGTTGCTTTGCTTGCTGTATTTGTCTGGCAAATGGGAGCTCGCAGCCAGAAGCCTCGCAAGCTGTCAAATGAGAGTGAGCCGATCGTAAATACGGAGTGGCAATCCGTATCCTTTACCAGCCATGGTTCTAAGATGGAGGGCTGGCTGCTCCAGCCAACCACGCTTGCGGAGCAGCACAATGACAAGCTGCCTCTTATCGTTCTCGCACATGGCTGGGGCTCCAATCGGACGCGCGTGCTTCGTTATACGCATTCACTGTATGAAGCGGGCTTTGCTGTATTTATGTACGATGCGCGAAGCCACGGCGACAGCGATTCAATTAGCGCTCCTTCCGCATTAATGTTTCGAGATGATGTTCAGGCGGCTGTTGCTGTAGCAAGGCGGCTTCCTGGCATAGATTCAGAAAGAGTAGCGCTGCTTGGGCATTCGTTAGGAGGCTTTGGCGCTCTGCTCGCGCTTGATCAGGGGGTAAGCGTGCGCGCCGTCGTGACTGATTCAATGCCTGTTTATTTCGAGACGATGATGAAGTCTGAGCTGAAACGCAAAAAAATTCCGTTATTTCCGCTTGCCTATTTGATACCAATGGTATGGCTTATTCGGGCTGGAATATCACGAGCACAGTTCAATGCAGCAAGAATACCTTTAGTACTGGCGAAGTACGCTGGCAGCCGGGATGAGGGGCGTACCCCAGTGCTGATGATCCACTCGAGCGGCGATGATTTTATTAGTGCGGAGGATTTAAGAGAGCTGAGACAGCAATTGCCTGAAGGGATGATACAAACGCTGTTCGTATCGACGAACGGACACAGCGCTTCAGAGCAGGAGCCAGCCTTTTGGGAGCAGGTTATTCCTTTTTTTCAGAAGACGATCGGGATCGCAGCAATTGAAAAAAAGGAAGCCCGCAGCACAGGGCTGCAGGCTTCAAGAGAGAATATATAATAAAGGGGGGTCATGAATTTATTATATATGCATAAGATGAAATCAAGATGAGAGAAATATTACATTTACATTACAAGCTGCACTTTCGCAGTTTTTAATTAATATTAGGCTGGTGAAAAGACTTTTTTCTAGAAGAAGCATCTTTTCGCTTAGCGTCTAGGAGGTTCGAATGCGTAGAATAGTATCCAAGCTAGTGATGGTCTTCATCATAATAGGTGCTGCGTTCTATCTAGATTTTAAGCTGGATATATTTCCTGCTTCAGCGGAATCGGAAGAGGTGTCTGCTGTGGAGGAAACGAATAAGCTGGAGCGTCTGGAGCTGGAAATCGCGAAGCAGTTTCAGGCGAGAGCCGAGCGCTTCTCTGTTATTTACATAGGGGACAAGCAGGAGCTGTCGGACAAATTAACGGAGGTTATCCGCGCTGCACTTGGACATGATGATTATGCAGCCTATATTCTTGAATCCTATATCTATACCATTCGAAGCTGGGGAGACAAGTCAACCATTAGTATTGAAGCTAGGTACCGCGAGACATTAGAGCAAACAGCAGTCGTGGATCGCGAAGTAGCTAAAGCACTTCAAGCTGTTCTCGAACCGGGGATGAATGACCACGAGAAAATAAAAGCGATTCATGATTGGGTTGTCAGTCATGTTGAATACGATCAGTCCTTGAAGCGCTATACGGCGTATGATGCTGTGACTATAGGTGAGGCGGTATGTCAGGGCTATGCGCTGCTTGGCTATAAGATGCTGAATGAAGCTGGAATAACGGCGATCATTGCAGAGGGTACCGTAAATACGGGAGAGCACGCTTGGAATATGGTGAAGCTGGATGGTGCGTGGTATCATCTGGATTTGACATGGGATGATCCCGTCGGTATTCAAGCGGCAGGCAAGGAGTCGTCCAAGGAAGCCGTTAAATCAGGAGAGAGCACCATTCGCTACAATTATTATTTGCGGACGGATCAGGAGCTTAGAGTGGACCATCAGTGGACTAAAACATATCCAGCGGCAGCTGTATCCTATGCGGATACGATACGCGAGCTTGAGCAGCAGGGTATTCAGACAGAGCGCAGCCGCTTCAGCAAGCTGAAGCTTTCGCTTGGCTTGCACTGGCTGGAGCCGGAATATACGGTGACAAGCTCGAAGCAGCTGGATAATGTGATCCAAACAGCGCTTGAAGCTCGTACAGCAAGCCTTGAATTCAGATATGAGCAGGGCGAGGAATTTCCTGCAGCGCTGAAGGCTGCCTTTGAGAATGTCAGCGTGCCAGTCGGCTACCGAGCAAGCTATGAGCCCTATGCTGGAGATAAGTCGCTTATAGTGCGCATCCAGCTCGAATATGGACGTTAGTTTGCTTGGGTGGAATAGATAGATGAAGAGGTGCATCGCTGTACCTCTTTTTGTTGTTGTTGGCCATATGAGTATTGTTGTTCTGCATGCGGGTATGGTGAGTAAGCTGAGTTGAAGGAAAAGTAAGAGCAATGCAAGAGCAAAGCAAGGGCAATTCCCTTAGTGAGTAATCTTTTTACAAAAGGTGTAGTCGCCTTGCAGGAATTGCGCTTGCTGAGGCTTGCTCACTGTACAAGTAACATGCTGCCCTGGGCGGCGTTATTCTATATGGCGTATAGTTGCGCACGACGATGAGCCACATTGTAGAAAGTGCAATAGAAACCTGACATACAGCTCAAATGGTGAGCTACACTGCAGAATTGCAGCAGAATTAGCTGAAATAGCAGGAAATGAGCGTGTTAGAGGGCATTCCGTTGCAAAAAGTGCAGTGTAGCATTAGAGGCATGAGGAGGAGATGGTCGTACATTGTAAAAAGTGCAGTGTAGCGTTAGTGCGTCGGTAGAAAAGAGTGTTGGTAAAGTAGGAGTAGCGTAAGTGTGTCGGAAGAACAGTATGTTGGTTAAAGTAGGAGTAGGGGTAGCATTAGTGTGCCGGAAGAACAGCGTGTTGGCTAAAGTAGGAGTAGGGGTAGCATTAGTGTGTCGGAAGAACAGTATGTTGGGTAAAGCAGCAGAGCTTTCCGTAGAGTAGAGGATTAGTAGTGTAGCAACAGGATAGCAGAAGCGCATGAGTGCAGAAAACTAAATCACTTGCTCTAGTTGATGAGATGCCGTGTGATACTGGATTTAAGTTGGAGTGGTGCATACAAACGGGGTGCATCTCTGCACCCCGGATCGTATACTATAGTTTGCAAAGAAATATGTTCCTCTTGTTTACATACCTTCTGCATCATGGCATGCAGAGGCATTAGGTGAAGACTACAGCCCAAATGCAGCTTTGCTGCACAGCCGGTTATGCTTCACTCTTGCGAGAGGCAGTCATTTGCTGCCATACAGAGCCAGCGGCTTCTTCGCCGCGCTCAATTCGCTCAAGCGCCATTTGGGCTTGCAGCTGGATTTCAAATTCACTGTCCTTGGCAGCTTCGCGCAGCGCCTCTACCGCGGATTCTTCGCCAGCCTCATATAGAAAACGTGCTGCCCGCCAGCGGACAAGCTTGTTTTTGTCTCGAAGCGACTCGATCATTGGGCCGATCGCAGCGGGATCGCCGAGATCAGATAAAGTGTCGCCAGCTGTCCGCCTCACCGACGTCGAAGTATCACGCAGTGCGGTAAACAAATGCGGAAGTGCCTCGGGTGAGCGGAGATCGCCCAAATAGATGACCGCTAATCGGCGAATCGATGTATTTTCATCCTTGATTGCCGCGGCGAGCAAAGGCAAGCCTTCAACGGTGGAGATATAGCGATCCAAGGCGGCGTATCGAACCTGCCAGTCAGGTGAAGCGAATTGCGCCTGCGCCTCTTCCAGCGTCAGTGGAGTCGGTCTCACCACTGTGAGTACAGTTCCCTCCTCCGCGGCAGTGCTTCCAAGCTCAATAGCAGCTTGAATGAGTGCTTCGAGCCGTTCGCTCGTATAGGAGGCTTCAAGCTCGCGCACTATTTCTGCTGCAATCTCCTCGGGTTCTCCGTATCGAACGCCAAACTCTTCGAGCTTGCGCTCGCGAATCATGCCAGAGCCTGCGGCGAGGCTGACAGCTTCGGCGAACTGGGGAGGGAGCGCTGAGCGAACCTCACTGTCTCCCATACGCACACGAACCTGCATTGGAATTCCGCGATACATTTGCACGAGCACGGTTGCTTCGCCGAAGCTTGTCGCAGGGCCTTTGCTGCTGTCGTCTTGTTCCTCGCTTGCTTCATCCTTTTGCAGCAATTGACCTGCTGCCGCCAAAATCGCCGCCCAATCAGCGCCAGGTTTGCGGTCGAGGGCAATAAAGTCGGCAGTTCGGAACAGACCGCGCACGCCATTAATTTGCAAAAGCTGTTGAAACAGCTCAGGCGCCTCACTTGCTTCGCTTGCTTTATAAGTGAGTCGACGTCCACGTGGAAGCATTTCATCAACGTTCAGCTTCATGGAATTCGGGCTCGGTGTTGGCTCTATTGAAATTAGTTTCATGAGGAAACCTCCTGGGAAATTTATGTTTCGAACATTTTTTTGTTGGCGCACTGTAACAAAATCTGCGTCGAAAGCGTAGTCTTATGTGTAAAACTCTATAAATAAGTGTAACTTATTTTATGGAAGGATGCGAACAATGCAGCAATTTTTCGCTTAGTTTCCGAGCAGCTAGCGTGGCTGTCATGGCATAGCCATTGAATTCACGAATAAATAACATATTTGCAATGACTACCGCAGGCTTGGTATCTTTATAAATAACAGATGTTTGCGAGGGAGGGATGAACAGTTGAAGTTAAGACGATTTGCGAATATTGATCATATCGAGCAGCATACTTCTTTGAAGCAGTTCAAAAGATGGCGTCAGGAACGCATTCGTAGGCTGAAATTGAAGGATTATTCATTCACCGTTCCGAATGTTGAACCTGACATTGCATATTTGGAGAAAAATAGACAACAGCCTTCCTTAACATGGGTAGGGCATTCCACTTTTTTCATTCAATTTGGCGGCTTGAACATTATTACAGATCCCGTGTGGTCTACGAAGATGGCTTTCCAAAAAAGACTGTCCCCGCCGGGCATCAAGGTTGAGGATGTTCCGCCGGTTGATGTCGTGCTTATCTCCCATTCCCATTATGATCATTTAAATATAAACTCGCTTCGCAAACTTATTGGCACCAGGCAGCTGCTTGTACCGGCTGGACTCGGTCCAAAGCTGCGCAAAAAGGGCTTTATTAATGTTAAAGAGCTCCACTGGTGGGAGTCTGTACTGATCAATGGCGTCAAATTTACTTTTGTGCCATCTCAGCATTCAACTCGCCGTAATCCGTGGGATACGAATAGCTCACATTGGGGAGGATTTGTCATTGGACGTCCTTCTACGCGGAGTGCGAAGATAGTCAGCCGCTTTGGCGGAAAACCAAAGACATCCGATAAAGGCTCAGAGAATGCTGCGGTGCGTAAGGAAATTGCTAGTGCAGCTGAGTCAATTTCAACAGAAACGCATCCATTCTTCAACGAATTAAACAGAACTGAACGACCGATTTTAACCGATTCCTCGACGATTTATTTTGCGGGAGATAGCGGGTATTTCCAAGGCTTCAAGGAGATTGGCCGTCGTTTCTCCATCGAGGTTGCTCTTCTGCCGATAGGAGCTTACGAGCCGGAATGGTTTATGGGACCGCAGCATATTACGCCGGAGCAAGCACTTCAAGCTTTTGACGATCTAGAGGCGAAATGGTTCGTTCCCATGCACTATGGCGCCTTCAAGCTTGCGGATGATACGCCACGGGAGGCGCTGGATCGTTTGGAGGCAGCACGCAGAAAAAGATGTATTGAGGACAAGCGAATTATCGTGCTTCCCCATGGTGAGACCTGGCGCCTCTGCGGAAAATGACAAACGAGGACATTAGCGCGCCAAATACGTACAATGACGAGAATAGTCGAAACGGTTATACTAGAGTTATCCAAATCTTACGAAGCACGGTTTGCATTCGCAAACCTAAGCTAAATCTTACGAAGCGAGGTTTGCATTCGCAAACCTTTAGGAGGAGCAAGAAATGACTCATGCAACTATACGACTAGGTGTTATTGGTGCAGGCGCGATCGGCAACATTCATATGCAGACATTCCAAAAGGTAGACGGGATAGACGTCGTCGCGGTTACGGACGCGTATCTTCCGCTTGCCGAACAGCGTGCAGCGGAGCACGGTATCGAGATGGTTCATGCAAGCCCGCAAGCTATGCTTGAGGACTCTTCTATTGATGCTGTTGTGATCGGCGTACCGAACAGCTTCCATGCTGCTCTTGCCATTGAAGCGCTGAAGCAAGGCAAGCATGTTCTCTTGGAGAAGCCAATGGCAATTCATTCCGAAGCGGCACGCGAGATTGTAGAGGAAGCCGAGAGATCTGGTAAAATATTGATGATGTCCCATCAGATGCGCTGGACAGGACTTAGCCGAGCGCTCAAACAACGCGTTGATAATGGTGATGTAGGCCATATTTATAATGCTAAGGCTGGCTGGATTCGCAAGAAAGGCATACCTGGCTGGGGCTCATGGTTTACGCGCAAGGATCAATCCGGCGGCGGTCCGCTCATTGATATCGGCGTTCATATGCTGGATCTATCCCTTTATCTGATGGGCAATCCGAAGCCAATATCCGTTTATGGCTCTACCTATGCTGAGTTTGGCCCTAAACGGGAAGGGATCGGAAGCTGGGGAACGCCAAATTGGGATGGGTATTATGATGTTGAGGATCTCGCCTCAGCGCTGATCAAGTTCGATAACGGTGCTACCTTGTCTCTTGAAGTAAGCTGGGCGGCGCATGCTGCATTTATGTCCGAGGAGCCCTTCATTCATTTGATGGGTACGCAGGGCGGTGTAGCAATTGTGGGGAATGACGGTAAATATGTAACGCATACGGAAACAGGGATTGCGGAGAGCGACATTACTCCGCTAGATGGCGAAGAGGACCGTATTCTGATGAGCCGTCATTTTGCCGAATGTATCCGCGAAGGCAAGCAGCCGATCACATCTGCACTGTCAGGCTACACAAACAACCGTATTCTTGATGCCATTTACGAATCCTCCCGCACGGGCAATGAGGTTAAGCTGAATTGGAATTAAGTAAGCAAACCTAAGCTCTATCTAACTATAAAATAAGCAGGCCTCCTCTTAGATGATGACAACGATGTTCATCGCTTTGGGGAGGCCTTTTTTTAAAATATAGGAAATTATATCATTTCGCCATACTTTTTCTATATTTCTCCGGAATGTAACGCGCCACCGCCATAAGGACGGCGACAGCCGTTTCACCTTGTAGTTTTGCGTTCTGGGCAGAATGGGGGGCATCGGTATGAAAAAAGGAATCGCGCTGCTCTTGCTGATTGCACTGGCTGCTTTGCAATATGTAAGAACTAGCTCGGCTGATCAGAATCCGTTCCTCGTGACCGATTACAGCCGTCTTCACCCTGTGAAGGTGGAACGGGTCATTCTAGGCAAGGCCGAGGAGCAGCTTGTACAGCTCGTAGCGGAAGCGAAGGAAAAGGGACTTAAGCTGTCTATAGCAGGACAGCGCCACAGCCAAGGAGGGCATACCTATTATAAGGATGCTATCGTCGTCGATATGACAAGTTACAATCGGATCATTTCTGTAGATCCCAGCAGCAAGCGAATGATCGTGCAAGCAGGTGCAACCTGGGAGGATGTACAGGAGGCTGTCAATCCGTACGGACTATCCGTGAAAACGATGCAATCGCTTAATTCTTTTACGATAGGCGGCTCTATCAGCATTAATGCGCATGGCAGAGACATACGCAATGGCTCGCTGATCAAAAGCGTGGAATCCTTCCGGTTGTTGACTGCAGATGGCAGCATTCGAAATGTAAGCCGCTCGGAAAATGCTGATTTATTTTCGCTGGCGCTGGGGGGCTATGGACTGTTCGGTATTATTTTGGACGTGACGCTAAGCTTGACTGAAGATGAGCTGTACCGTGAGTCAACAATATTGATGGAGCTGGATGAATATAGTCATTATTTTCAAAATGAGGTGCTGCCAAATGCGGCTATACGATTGCATATCGCTCGGATTTCGGTTGCGAAGGACAGCTATTTCAAGGAGGCTTTTGCCAAAAATTACACTATAGACGATTCGCTAAAGCTTACCGATTATAATGAGCTGAGAAGCAATGAGAATTGGGTTGCTCCCGGGAAGCTGCTGTTTAATATCAATCGATCAACGGAGTGGGGCAGAAATCTACAGTGGAATTTGCAAAAGTATTTTTTCGTAGAGCAATCGGAAAAAATCGTCAGCCGCAACAATGCGATGCGCGCAGCGTCTGAGTTTATGGAGTATAGCGGGCCGGGAGCAAACGATCTGCTGCAGGAATATTTTATACCGCTGCCTCAGTTTGATGAATTTGTACAGCAGCTCGGCGCTATTGTGAAGGAAGAGGATTTGAACCTGCTTAATATAACGATCCGTTATGTGAATAAAGATGAGGAAGCGGTCTTATCGTATGCGAAGCAGGATATGCTGGCTCTTGTTTGCTTGTTCCATGCACCATTGTCAAAGGAAGGACAGCTTCAAATGAAGCAGGGGGTGGAGCGGATCGTAGATGAGCTCATCACATATGGTGGTTCTTATTATTTGCCTTATATTGCTTATCCAACGCTGGAGCAGTTCAAGAACGTCTATCCGAGGCATGAGCAGTTTTTTGCTAAGAAGAAGCAGTACGACCCGGATGAGCTTTTTATGAATTATTTCTATGAGCAATATGGCGCTTAGGAGGCGGCTTATGAACTTGAAATGGCTGATACGCTCGCAAAGCATGATGACATTAGCTGCTGGCATGATTTATCCCTATTATTTATTGTTTCTCAAAAATCTTGGCAACAGCTTCTCCAAATACGGCCTCGCCTTTGCTGTATTTACGATAAGCTCTGCCGCTGTCTCACAGTGGATTGCGCCTAGACTGGATAAGCATGGCTCGGCGATGCTTGTTGTCAGCTCGCTTGGCATGATGGGGGCTATGCTTGCTTTTCCGTGGACCATGTCCTATAGTTGGGTACTTGTGCTGCAGCTCATAATGGGAACCTGCAATGCGATGCAAAGAATGAGTGAGCGCTTGCTGCTGGCCGATTATACCGAGCCTGGAGCGAGAGGGGCTGGAATAGGGTCTTATCATTTTTGGACTTCTATTGCTTCGGGCTTTGCTGTCATATTGGGAGGCTACTTGATAGACTGGCTAACGATCAACATTTTATTTTATTTGAGTGCCTTGCTTTATGGAGCAAGCGCTTGGACGATTTGGCGAATGATCAGAAAGACAGGCCGCAGGGCAAAAGAGGGTTCGGTTTCTGAGCATATTGTGGTATAATGGTTCGATATATATTGATAATGTAGTGAAGGACGGGATTAAACGAATGATTAGCACAAGTGGCATTACGCTCCGTTTCGGGAAGCGGGCGCTTTTTGAAGATGTAAGCATTAAGTTTACACCAGGCAATTGTTACGGCTTGATCGGCGCAAACGGTGCAGGTAAATCAACCTTTTTGAAAATATTATCCGGAGAAGTAGAGCAATCTCACGGAGAAGTGCATATTACGCCGGGCGAGAGACTAGCTGTGCTGAAGCAGAACCATTATGAATATGATGAGTCTGTGGTACTTGAGACCGTAATGATGGGTCATAAGCGTCTTTATGAGGTAATGAAAGAGAAGGATGCTTTGTATACAAAGGCTGACTTTACTGACGAAGACGGCATGCGTGCAGGTGAGCTTGAAGCAGAATTTGCAGACATGAACGGCTGGGAAGCCGAATCGGAAGCTGCTGAGATGCTTAACGGCCTTGGCATTACACCAGATCTGCATGACAAGAAGATGGCAGAGCTGAGCGGCAATGAGAAGGTTCGCGTATTGCTGACACAAGCGTTGTTCGGCTCTCCGAACATTCTGCTGCTCGATGAGCCTACCAACCACTTGGACATCGAGTCTATTCGTTGGCTGGAAGATTTCCTTGCAGATTATCAAGGTACTGTAATCGTTGTCAGCCATGACAGGCATTTCCTGAACACGGTTTGTACGCATATTGCGGACATTGACTTCGGTAAAATTCAAATGTATGTCGGCAACTACGACTTCTGGTACGAATCCAGCCAGCTTGCTTTGCAGCTGATGCGCGGAGAGAACAAGAAGAAAGAAGACAAAGTTAAAGAGCTTCAGGCGTTTATTCAACGCTTTAGCGCGAACAAATCGAAGGCGAAGCAAGCAACGTCAAGACAGAAGCTGCTTGAGAAAATTTCGCTTGATGACATTCGTCCATCGAACCGTAAATATCCGTTTATTCTCTTCAAAGGCGAGCGTGAGGCAGGCAAGCAGCTCTTGCTTGTTGACGGCTTGACGAAGACAATTGATGGAGAAAAAGTAATCGACAACCTGACTATTGCACTTAATAAAGGCGACAAGGTTGCTTTCGTCGGTCCGAACAGCATGCCAAAAACATTGCTATTCCAGCTGCTAGTCGGCGAGGTTGAAGCAGATGCAGGCAGCTATTCATGGGGCGTAACAACTTCGCAGGCTTATTTCCCGAAAGACAACTCTCCTTATTTCGATGGGGTGGATTTGAATCTTGTGGAGTGGCTGCGTCAATATTCGAAGGACCCGGATGAGACATTCATTCGCGGCTTCTTAGGCCGTATGCTCTTCTCAGGTGACGATGCAATGAAGAAAGCAAGCGTATTGTCCGGAGGAGAAAAGGTTCGCTGCATGCTCTCTAAGATGATGCTTGAAGGCGCGAACGTATTTATTTTGGATGAGCCAACGAATCACTTGGATCTAGAATCCATTACGGCTCTGAACAATGGCTTGACGGATACGGATTGCACCATTCTATTTACCTCTCATGACCATCAGTTCGTTCAAACGATTGCTAACCGCATCGTAGAAATTACACCAAATGGTGTAATCGACCGGATGATGACTTATGACGAGTACCTTGAAAGTGCTGAGGTAAAAGCGCTTCGTGAGCGTATGTACGCGGTTTAGGCCGCAATGATAGAAGAGCGTCGACCTGCGAGGGGAACCTTGCGGGTCGACGCTTCTTTTTTTGAAACGCTGGCTGGCGCTGATCAAAATAAAAAAATGGTGAAGCAGAATATTCCGCCTCTGCTTCACCATTTTTTTCGTTTATTTATTGGCAGCCTTGAGCTTGCGGCCTTTGCCATAAGGGATGCACATCGGCGTCCCGAAGATCGGATCGATGTTTATTTGACAGTCCATCTGAAATACGGACCGGATGAGCTCCTCGTCAATGATGTCCTCTGGCTTGCCTTGCGCATGGATATGCCCATCTTTCACGGCAACGATATGATGCGCGTAACGACATGCAAGATTAATATCGTGAAGCACCATAACGATGGTGCGATTTTTTTGCTCATTTAAGTCAAACAGCAGATCAAGAATTTCGATTTGATGCGCCATATCTAAATAGGTTGTAGGCTCATCAAGCAATATGGTCGAAGTATTCTGGGCCAGCGTCCTTGCTTGACAAGCTGATGAACGGACAATCCTTCCGGGGCTATTGGATCCTGTGGAAGGTTCGTCGCGATTACCTCTGTAATGCTTATTTCTAATGCAATTCTGCAGTGTAGCTCGTTATTTTTCAGGTCATGTCAGCTTTCTGCTGTACTTTGTGCAGTCTGGCAGCTACGATCGCTGATCCTAAAATCGAGCGAAATGTTGCATTTATGCATAAAAGTCCGCACCTGGTAAACACTGTTTCTCTAGACCCACACGCATTCGTTCGAGTATGATACCGATAAGCTAATTTCAAGGCTTGAAAATACATAAGTTTAACGCTTGGGAGGTAATGAAGCTGAATCAGTATGATGATATAAAGCAGGGGGAGAAGGGTGCTTGGGTTAGTATAGCTGCCTACTTGGTGTTGTCTGCCCTCAAGCTCGCTGCCGGCTACTGGTTTGTGTCAGGAGCTCTTGTAGCAGATGGATTTAACAACTTGACGGATATCGTTGCATCAGCAGCGGTATTGATTGGCCTGCGAATATCTCAGAAGCCACCGGACAAAGATCATCCTTATGGACATTTTCGCGCGGAAACTATCGCAGCGCTTATTGCATCTTTTATTATGGCTACTGTCGGCATTCAGGTGTTGATTACTGCGGTCAAATCGTTATTTTCTCCAACTCAGCATACCCCGAACCTCATTACAGCATGGGTTGCTCTGTTTGCGGCTGTTTGTATGCTAGGTGTTTATTTTTATAATAAAAAGCTGGCGCTGCGCATAAACAATCAAGCTCTGCTAGCAGCCGCCAAAGATAATTTATCGGATGCGCTTGTCAGTATTGGAGCGGCAATCGGAATTATCGGAGCTCAGTTTGGCTTGCCATGGCTTGATCCAGTTGCAGCGATAGCGGTAGGTCTCATTATTTGCAAAACAGCATGGGATATTTTCTATAGCTCAACTCACGCGCTTACCGACGGTTTCGACGAGAATGAGCTGTCTTCTCTGAGAGCAACAATTGCCAAAACGAAAGGTGTAAAATCGATCAAGGATATTAAGGCAAGAGTACATGGCAGCCATGTGCTTGTTGATGTTATTGTACAGGTAGATCCCCAGCTTACCCTTATCGAAAGTCATCGGATTAGCGATGAAATCGAGCAGCGTATGGGACGGAAGCATAATATTATGAGTGTACATGTTCATGTTGAGCCTCAGGAGCTCATTAAGCATATAGAGATGAATGGACTAAATAACCACTGAAAATAATCGGTAATTGTTACCAAATAAAGAGAAAATTCTAATTTATTAGTTCTAAAGTCATGGAAACAAGCGGTAGACAAAGGTCATGAATTTAAAAATATATATATATTGATCTACGTCATAATATGCGTAAATTATAAATGCAATGGGCTATTAGGCATCTCTTAAGCGGAGATGTCTTTTTTGTGTATTGTTTGTGAAAATTCATGATTCTTAATTCCTAGTTAAATGAGTAAGCAAATAGGAATATTGGTCGATACTTGTCGAATCTATTCGAATTTACAATGAGAGCAGAGACCGTTACACCTAAACTGTTTTTAAACCAAGGAGGCGTAAAGTTTGCATTACACCATGAAAAAAAGGATAGCAACAGCAACGTTAACGGCTGCATTATTGTTTAGCTCGATTTCAGTACCAGCAGCATTGGCAGCACAAACAGGAGAGGTACAATCCGGCGTAAATATGCGCACATCTCCCTCTACATCAGCATCGATTATTCGCAACTTAAAGAAAGGCGAGCAAGTAACGGTAATTGATAAGGTGAATTCGTATTGGTACAAAGTGACGGATTCCTCAGGCAAAACCGGATACATATCAACTTCTTCGCAATATATTGAGCTTAAAAAGGATACTGCGGTTCAAACCGGCAACGCAGTAGCTAAAGCATCGGTCTCGTTTCGAAAGGCTGCATCCACATCTGGTGAGAGGATTCGCTATTTAAAGAAGGGTGAGCAGATAACCATTCTTGCGAAAACCAACAGCTATTGGTATGAGGTACAGGATGGAAACGGTATTCGCGGTTATGTTAGCACACAAGATTCATTTCTAACCATAACAGGCTCTATCCCTTCTAATGGATCAGGAAATAACGGAAATAGTGGGGGCGGCGGGGTAACTGCTCCTGAGTTGTCAACGGACGCAAAAGTGGAGAAAATAATTGCAGCAGGCATGAAGTATTTGGGCACGCCTTATGAGTACGGCTCAAATCGAAACACAACAACAACATTTGATTGCTCTGATTTTGTAAGACAAGCCTTCCTGGATGCCCTTGGGATTAAGCTGCCAGCAGATTCACGTCAGCAAGGTCAGTATGTGAAGGATAAGGGCGGAGCCAAGACGAGTTGGAAGCAGTTGAAGCGTGGGGATCTTGTTTTTTTCATGTCCTACAAAGGCACCAAAGCATCCTCATATAGCGGGATAGATAAATCTAAGGCAACGATTTCGCACGATGGCATTTATCTAGGAGACGGCAAGGTGCTGCATACGTATTCGGTTGAGGGCGGCGGCGTTACGGTTAGCAGCATTGAAGGAACTCACTGGGAGTATCGTATGGTGTTTGGCGGAAGCGCACTATAAAATTAATAAAAGGCTATCGCAACTCATCAAGCTATAACAGCCACTATCATAAATGAAAAAAATCAGCTTGTGTATCCACCTGTTCTTATATGGACAGCGGGTCACGGGCTGATTTTTTGTTTGCATTACATGTAAAGGTTGCAGGCCGAGACTTTTAGGTAGTCCACATTTTGAGATATATAGTAGCAGACATACTTGCACGATAAGCACACATAGGTGCTTATGAGGTTGGATTAGTGGCTGGAGACGGTCAAATCGTGTGGATAAGAACACATAGGTGCTTATGGCGTTGGATTAGTGGCTGGAGACGGTCAAATCGTGTGGATAAGAACACATAGGTGCTTATGGCGTAAAAACAGCAGACATTCTTGCACGATAAGCACATATAGCTGCTTATGAGGTTGGATTAGTGGTTGGAGACGGTCAAATCGTGTGGATAAGAACACATAGGTGCTTATGGCGTAAAAACAGCAGACATTCTTGCACGATAAGCACATATAGGTGCTTATGAGGTTGGATTAGTGGCTGGAGACGATCAAATCGTGCGGATAAGCACATATAGGTGCTTATGAGGTTGGATTAGTGGCTGGAGACGGTCAAATCGTGTGGATAAGAACACATAGGTGCTTATGGCGTAAAAACAGCAGACATTCTTGCACGATAAGCACATATAGGTGCTTATGAGGTTGGATTAGTGGCTGGAGACGGTCAAATCGTGTGGATAAGAACACATAGGTGCTTATGGCGTAAAAACAGCAGACATACTTGCACGATAAGCACACATAGGTGCTTATGAGGTTGGATTAGTGGCTGGAGACGGTCGAAAACGTACAGAAAAAAGAACACATAGTTGCTTATAGTAACAAAGCAATTATGTGTTCTTTTGTGCTAGGCACGTATATGGGAGCGAGCGTTATCCCCGAGTGATCACTCAAATGTTAGGAATCAATTTGTACTGTGCTTGTGTTTTCGCTTTGTATAACCTGCCCGCTCTGCTCTGCTGCAGCCTCGGCCTGCTTATTTGCCAGCGCTTTCTTTTTGTTTCTTCTCTTGCGAATCAACAGGAAAATAATGATGATAGGCACGGCGACTACGAAGATATACAAGGATACATTTTTAACCATGCCCTCCGCCGCACGTCCGTAGAAATAAAACAAGAGACCAACAATATAAAACTTCAAACCACGTCCGATCGCTGCGTAGCCTATTAATCTCCATATTGGAAAGTTTAAGCAGCCTGACAAAATGGTGAAAACCTTAAAGGGGATGGGGGTAAAGGAGCCAATAAGAATGGCAGCTTCACCGTTCTTCTGAAATCGATCTGTTGCAGCATCGATCCATTCTTTCTTCAGAAACTTATATAGGACTGATTTGCCCATTACCTTCCCAAGATAATACCCGACAGGTGTACCTAGGAGGCAGGCGATATAGCCCACTGTTGCCAGCCATAATGCGGTAGATGGATTTAGTATGCTTAATGAAACTTGAAGAAAAAAAGCAGGAATGGGAAAAATAACAGCATCCAGAAACGCATGAATAAACAAGCCTAGTGGCCCGAAATCCTTTAAAAAATCAACTACAGCTTGAAACATTACCAGGCTCCCTTTCCGTCAACGAACTACACATTAAGCCTGCTTAACGACATAGAGTGAGTATTAATTCATTATGTGCTAACCTATGCTGCAGCTTGTTGCAAAAAACGCTTTAGCGCTTAATATTTTAATTATAACATATTTGATAAGCAGAAAAAGATGATAGTTGTCATTAGTTTGAGGCCTAAGCCCTATTATGGAATACGTGATTCCCCGCTGACAGGTTTCAAACTTTTTTTACTAAGCGACAATTTAGGCTGCAGACCTCTATTCTCTTGTCTGACGACGAGAGACGCCGCTTTGCTGGGCCGCTTGGATGACGCGGCGGCGCACTTCCTCGACAACTCGATTGTTGAATACGCTAGGGACTATATACATAGGACTAAGCTCGTCATCACTAATCACAGATGCGATCGCCTCCGCCGCAGCAAGCTTCATTTCTTCATTTATCGTTGTGGCACGGCTGTCGAGAGCTCCGCGGAAAATTCCAGGAAAGCATAGCACATTGTTAATCTGATTGGGGTAATCGGATCGTCCTGTTGCGAAGACAGCAACGATGTCCTCCGCAAGCTCTGGCCGGATCTCAGGCTCAGGATTCGCCATTGCGAATACAACGGGGTCCTTTGCCATCGTCTCGATAAGAGCGCGGGTAAGTATTCCACCTGCCGAGACGCCAATGAATACATCTGCATCCTTTAACGCATCTGCTAAGCTTCCAGATTGGCGTTGTGAGTTGGTATGCTCTGCATACCATTGCCACATTGCATTGTCGTAAGTTTGATTAGCGGTCAGAATACCCTCGCGATCTACGCCAACGATATGCTCTGCGCCTCCTGCAAGCAGCATTTTAGAGCAGGCGGTACCAGCAGCTCCGATCCCGCAGACGACAATACGAGCCTCGCTCAGCTTGCGACCAGTGAGCTTTAGCGCATTGAGCAAGCCTGCATATAGAACAACGGCTGTTCCATGCTGGTCATCGTGAAAAACAGGGATGTCAAGCACGCCCCGCAATCTTTGCTCGATTTCAAAGCAGCGCGGCGCGGAAATATCCTCGAGATTAATGCCGCCAAACGCAGGAGCAATATTAATGATCGTAGCGATAATTGCTTCCGTATCCTGTGTGTCGAGACAGATCGGGAAGGCATCGACGTCTGCGAATTGCTTGAACAGCATTGCCTTGCCTTCCATAACCGGCATAGCTGCATAGGGGCCGATATTGCCTAGCCCAAGAACAGCGCTCCCATCGGAAACGACGGCGACCATATTTCTTTTGACAGTGAGGGTGTAGGCTTTGGACGGCTCCTCGAAGATGGCTTGACACACTCTAGCGACATCGGGTGTATAAACACGTGATAAATCATCACGGTTTTGGATAGGGGTTTTAGGCTGAACGGTTATTTTTCCGCCTAGATGAAGCAGGAAGGTGCGATCGGAAATATGAACCAATCGAATGCCCTCTAGTGATTTCAGTGCGGTTGTCAGCCGTTCGGCGGCGCCGTGCTCAGAAATTTTGACGGTTAAGTCACGCAGACTCTTATTGCGATCTGTATGTATGACGTCTATGGCGATGATGTCGCCTTTGGCTTGCTCAATTGCTGTTGCCGCGCGTCCGAACTGGGCGAGATTCGTATCAATCTCCAATCGCAAAATAATGGTTTTGCCATCTGTCATATTTGAACTCATTATAAACAGCTCCCTTCAATTAGTTATACTATTTGGATAAGGGCATACAATTTATGCTTCATTCTCACAGTTGGGAAAAAAAGAAAACCATCACTGCATGAATCGCAGGACGGCTTTCGGACAATTTGTCGGGTCATATTGTAAATTTCGTTTCGTTAGCAGACTGTCACGGAATTGCCCCGCGGCATTAGGCTGATGAATGAGCGAGAACCAACGATCAACGACATCGTTGGAGTCAAGCATTTCGCCAAAGCCGTTGTTTATGAAGTATTCGCAGTTTTCTTCCTCTTGCCCTGGTATCGGTTCATAGAAGAGCATCGGAATTCCTTTGCTCATTCCTTCGGTGCAAGTCATCCCGCCCGGCTTCGTAATGAGCAGATCTGAAACATCCATGAGCTTATTTATTTCGCGGGTGAATCCGAGAATATGAACGTTAGGATGCTGGAAAAGCGGATCAGAGAGCATTTTTTCCTTCATTTTCTCGTTGGAGCCTACACAATAGATGAGCTGAGTGCTTTCTCGCCATTTGGTCATATACTCGAGTGCGTTATCCTCGTACATAATTCCCCAACCGCCGCCCATAATGAGTACGGTAGGCATATTTTGCAAATGGAACTGCTCTCTTACTTCTTCTTTATTATATGTATGCCAAAAATTCGGATGAACAGGAATTCCTGTTACTTCAATTCGATTATTGGTTATCCCCTTGTCCATTAGACGTTCCTTTACAATATCCGAGGAAACGAGATAATGATTAACCTCCTTATTTACCCAAGAGCCATGAGCATCATAATCGGTAATTAAGGTGAACAGCGGGGTATCAATTAGTCCGAGACGCTTTAGTCTGGAAACAACTGCATTCGGTCCTGGATGCGTACAAATAATTAGATCAGGCTTCAATTGAGATATAACCTGCGATGTATGAGTATAAAACATACGATGAATGGCAAGCTGTGTGAGACGATTAAACGATTTTTTATAGTTGCTGCGGTACATAAGACCGACCATCTTAGGTTGTTTGCTTACGGTTTTGCGATACGCTGATACAATCCAAGGACCAAGCACCGGATTAAGAAATTTTCCAAGCTCGATGACGCGGGTCTGAATCCCCGGACACAACTGCTTTAGTCCGACAGCAAGCGCAAAAGCAGCTTGTGTATGACCTGAGCCAAAGCCTTCAGAGAGCAGAAGCACTCTTTTCTTACGCATTCATTCCACCTACTTTTCTATTTCCATATTACGATGCAAGTACGACTAACACAAGTTTTATTGGTTATGAGTTGCGAATATTGCAGCAGATAAACTATCCTTAAGAGAAGATAAGGATACGATTAGCATATGCATTCCTGAAGCAAGCTATATTTACAAATATTTTACATATAAATATAAATGAAAAGTGAGGCAAAAGAAATGACAACATTTAATCAAGAGGATCAAGAATGCAACATTGGCAATTATGTTCGTGTCGATATTAGATCAGGCCAATATGTAGGAGAACTCGTAGAATTAAACAAGCCCCGTGCGCTCGTTAAGGTTCTTGCTGTACTAAAGCATCCAGAGCAAGGTGATCTGCATAATCCTTATAATCCTGACGTACCGATGTTTCATGAGCGGCGTGCGCTTAGCTATACAGAGAAAACAACTGTACTTATTCGTGATTTGAAGCCATATACAGGTGCTGTACCGGATTATAGCGACTCGCTAAGAACAGCAACTGAAGCAGCTATTGATGCTCTTGATCGGCTGCATCGCTGGTCGGCTATGGCACTTGAGCAGATGCAGCAGCTGCAGAAGGAATACAAGTAGCAGATGTGTCTTAAAGGCAGCGATGTTCATCGTACTGCCCAGAAGCTTTGCGGAAGCGGTTTGCGCAGCAGCATTCCAATGAATTGCAGCGCGAGCCGCTTCCGCAATATTGCGAAATAGAATATAGATGCTCCGTTTTTCCCCCATAGCCTCATAGCCAGCGCGGCTAGGATGACTATCCCCTTTAGCAACCGAAGTGTTGCTCAGCTCCTTTAAACAAGCGATTAGAAACAAACGGTCAGCTTCTGGGTATAATGGAAAGGTTAACGTACTATACACCATGCACACATCCTGCTGATAAAATATGAATGAATAGAAAACGTCAATCCATGCTAGGTTGTTCTTTGTGTCAAAATGGATGTTCGAGAGTTTGTAAACGATAAATTAGGTATAACTTTGTAGTAAAATAGTGCAAACAATTATGAAAATACTAAATTGATTCCACTATAGCCTAATGATAAAATTAAGATAATAATCGCAATATCGCGATAAAGGCTCGGTATGGTCAATAAGACGCAGGTGCTCGCAGGATAGAGGTACCAGGATTTTAGACTATGGGTGATAAAAAGTAGGCCGATGCGCCCTGCTGATTACCATTCTATGATAAAACAAGCCGAAAATGAAGCGTTAAACGTATTCAGCGGTGCATAATTTCATTACGTTCATGCTTACCCAAAAATCTTCTCATAGAAAGGTTGCTCACAATGAAGAACTCTATTTTGGGATTGCCGCCTAAGCAGGGGCTCTATGATCCGCAATTCGAGAAAGACGCATGCGGCATGGGCTTTGTGGCAAACATTAAAGGAATAAAATCACATAAGGTTATTCGCCAGGCACTAACGCTGCTCGAGAATATGGAGCATCGCGGCGGTCAAGGCAGTGAACCGAATACAGGAGATGGAGCAGGTATTTTGCTTCAAATTCCACATGCTTTTTTTGCAGCAGAATTAAATAAACAAGAAATAAAGCTTCCTATTGAAGGCAAGTATGCTGTTGGTATGATTTTTATGCCGCAGGATGAGACTGCGCGCGCGGCTATCGAGCGTGAAGTGGAATCCATTGTTAAAGAAGAGAAGCAATCCGTGATTGCTTGGCGTACAGTTCCAACGGATGATCGGAAGCTAGGGGAATCTGCATTAGCTGTTAAGCCTTTTGTGCGGCAGCTGTTTATCGGTATGGATGAGAGCCTGCAGGACAATATGGCATTTGAACGCAAATTATATGTAATTCGTAAGCGTGCTGAGCTTGCGATTCGTTATGCCGGCAAAGAAGGCGGCAATATGTTCTATTTCTCGAGCTTATCCTCGAGAAAAATCGTCTACAAAGGGATGCTTACGACTGAGCAAGTACGCTCATTCTATTCTGAGCTTAATGACGAGTCTGTCGTATCGGCGATGGCTCTTGTTCACTCCCGTTTCAGTACAAACACGTTCCCGAGCTGGGAGCGCGCGCATCCTTTCCACTATATGATCCATAACGGAGAGATTAACACGCTTCGCGGCAACGTGAACTGGATGCATGCACGTCAAACGTTGTTTGCCACTGAGCTGTTCGGTGATGATATGGAGAAGATCAAGCCGATCATTAATCCTGACGGCTCCGATACAGCGATGTTCGATAATACGCTGGAGTTCCTGTTCTTGTCTGGTCGCTCAATGGCTCATGCAGCTATGATGATGGTTCCAGAGCCATGGTCTAACCATGAGAGCATGAGCGATGAGCGCAAGGCGTTCTATGAATACCACAGTACGTTAATGGAGCCATGGGACGGACCTGCTGCGCTTGGCTTTACAGACGGCATAAAAATTGGTGCTGTGCTTGATCGTAATGGTCTTCGGCCAGCCCGTTATTATGTAACGAAGGATGATCACATTATACTCGGCTCTGAAGCAGGAACAGTTGATATTCCGGCTGAAGATATTTTATACAAAGATCGTTTGCGTCCAGGACGCATGCTGCTTGTAGACACAGAGCAAGGCCGCATTATTTCTGATGAGGAAGTAAAAGCGGAGATTGAAACGGAGCATCCTTACCGGGATTGGCTGAATGAGCATCTCGTGGATCTAGAGGATCTTCCAGAAGCTCCCGAGCTGCCAGAGCCTAACCATACTACTGTACAAATGAGACAGCAAGCATTTGGCTACACTTATGAGGATATTCGCAAGGTGCTTGAGCCGATGGCTGGCAGCGGTGCTGAGCCGATTTCATCAATGGGCTACGACGCTCCACTTGCGATATTATCGGAGAAACCGCAGCGCTTGTACAATTACTTTAAGCAATTGTTTGCGCAAGTAACGAATCCGCCGATTGATGCGATTCGCGAGGAAATTATTACGGCGACGGGAACGACGATTGGCCCTGAGCGAAACCTGCTTAATCCTGAGCCGGAGAGCTGCCGTCATATTAAATTAGATACGCCAATATTGTCCAATGAGCAGTTCGCTAAGCTGCGCCATGTGCGCCGTCCGGGCTTCCGTTCCATTACGCTTCCAATCTTCTTTGTGGCAAGCGAAGGAGAAGCAGGTTTGCGTGATGCACTTACGCTGATGTGTGAAGCGGCTGATCGCGTCATTGATAAAGGCCATAATTTGCTTATTTTATCCGATCGCGGCGTCGACAAGGAAAATGCTGCAATTCCAGCTTTGCTGGCAGTAGCGGCTTTACATCACCATCTTATTCGCCAAGGTACGCGTACGAAGGTTGCTATTTTGCTGGAGTCGGGCGAGCCTCGTGAAGTTCATCACTTTGCGTTATTGCTTGGTTACGGTGTAAATGCGGTTAACCCTTACCTAGCATTTGAGACGCTGGACGATATGATTCGCCAAGGCATGCTTCGCGGCATTTCGCATGAGAAGGCCGTTAAAAACCTGATCAAAGCAGCGACTAAAGGCGTTGTCAAAATATTGTCCAAAATGGGGATCTCGACGATTCAGTCCTATCGCGGCGCGCAAATTTTCGAAGCGGTTGGCTTGAAAGAGGATGTCATTAATCAGTACTTCACTTGGACTCCATCTCGTATAGGCGGTATTGGCCTCGATGTGATTACAGAAGAAACGTTGAAGCATCATCATCGTGCATTCGCTGAGCAGGAAGGCGCAGAGAAAGAGCTTGACTCCGGTGGCGATTATCAGTGGCGCAAAGACGGCGAGGACCATTTATTTACACCGCAGACGATTCATACGCTGCAAATGGCTTCCCGTACGAACGACTACAAGCTATACAAGAAATTCTCAGCGCTTGTACAGGGTGAGGACAAGAAGCATTTAACGCTGCGTTCCTTACTTAAATTCAAGGAAGGTCGTCAGCCTGTTCCGCTTGAGGAAGTTGAATCTCTTGAATCCATCGTGAAGCGGTTCAAAACCGGTGCGATGTCATTCGGTTCCATAAGCAAGGAAGCCCATGAGAGTCTGGCTATTGCGATGAACCGCCTTGGCGGCAAGTCGAATACTGGCGAGGGCGGGGAAGATCCAGCGCGCTTTATTCCTGACGCGAACGGTGATTCAAGACGGAGTGCGATCAAGCAGGTCGCATCGGGACGTTTTGGGGTAACGAGCAACTACTTGGTTAATGCAGATGAGATTCAAATTAAAATGGCCCAAGGCGCTAAGCCTGGTGAAGGCGGTCAGCTGCCTGGTCTTAAAGTATATCCTTGGGTTGCTGAGGTTCGCGGATCAACGCCTGGTGTTGGACTTATCTCACCGCCGCCGCATCATGATATTTATTCGATTGAGGATTTGGCGGAGCTTGTTCATGATTTGAAAAATGCAAATCCACGCGCACGGATTAACGTAAAGCTAGTATCCGGAGTTGGGGTAGGAACGATTGCGACCGGCGTAGCAAAAGGCCGTGCTGACGTTATTATGGTAAGCGGCTATGATGGCGGTACGGGTGCATCTCCAATGGGCTCCATTCGCCATGCAGGCTTGCCTTGGGAGCTAGGTCTAGCTGAAACGCATCAGACGCTTATGCTTAACAAATTGCGTGATCGCGTAGTTCTAGAGACAGACGGTAAAATGATGAACGGACGCGATGTTGCAATAGCAGTGCTGCTGGGAGCTGAAGAATACGGCTTCTCTACGGCTCCGCTCATCGTGCTTGGCTGCATCATGATGCGTGTGTGTCAATTGGATACTTGTCCAGTAGGCGTTGCCACGCAAAATCCAGAGCTTCGCAAAAAGTTTATGGGCGATCCGAGCCATGTCGTTAACTATTTGCGCTTCATTGCTGAAGAGCTGCGTGAGATTATGGCAGAGCTCGGCTTCCGCACCATTCAAGAAATGGTAGGCCGCGTTGATATTTTGGAAACAAAGCAGATGCTTGAGCACTACAAAGCAAAAGGCATCGATCTATCGAGCTTGCTTTATGAAGCAGAGCTTCCGCAGGATGCGGTTCGCTATAACATTCAAGAGCAAAACCACGGACTAGAGCTATCGCTTGATATGCAGCAGCTTGTGCCAATTGCGGAGCCTGCGCTCGGCAGTGGTGAACGGGTGCGCGGTACATTCCCTATCTTGAATACGAACCGTGTTGTCGGAACGATTCTAGGCAGCGAGGTTACTCGTCGTTATGGCGCGGCAGGCTTGCCTGAGGATACCATTTCGTATCACTTCGTTGGAACAGCTGGTCAGAGCTTTGGCGCATTCCTGCCTAAAGGCATCACACTATCGATTGAGGGCGATTCGAATGACTATTTCGGCAAAGGCTTATCAGGCGGTAAAATTTCCGTAGCGCCTTCACCGAAAGCAACCTTTATCGCTGAGGACAATGTTATTATTGGTAACACAGCTTTGTATGGCGCAACTAGTGGTCAAGCATATATACGTGGTACGGCTGGTGAGCGCTTTGCAGTTCGGAACAGTGGAGCTAACGTTGTTGTCGAAGGTGTAGGCGACCATGGCTGTGAATATATGACAGGTGGGCGAGTGGTCATTCTCGGGAGCACAGGACGTAACTTTGGAGCAGGTATGTCCGGAGGCGTTGCGTATATCTACGATGAGGAAGGCGTTTTCTACAACCAGTGTAATCTGGAAATGGTGCTGCTGGAGCGTCTGGAGAATTCGGAAGATATTGCTGAGCTGAAAGGCTTGATTGAATCACATGTACAGCATACAGAAAGTGCATTAGGCGCGCGTGTATTAAGTGATTGGGAAGTATCGCTTGCTAAATTCGTGAAAGTGATTCCGAAGGATTACAAGCGTATGCTTGAGCAAATCCGCAAGGTTCAGGATACAGGTTTAGCAGGCGATGAGGCGCTGCTTGCAGCCTTCGAAGCGAACAAAAGAGAGCTTGCCCGCGTAGGCGGCAAATAGCAGAATACGAGAGTAAAAAAGCATATAGGCAATTAAGGGACTGTCCTTGAAGTAGATTCACTGCTTCAAGCGACAGTCCCTTTTGTTTTTCGACAAAAACCTTCTAAATTAGAAAAAAGCCGCGTCTACTAACCGACATTTTCCATCGATGGACTCGGGTATAATGATGTTAATATACCTTTCATTGATTCCTTATGAATAGAATGAATACTACTTAGCTATGAGCAGGGTATGTGAGAATACAGCCTTTAACTGAAAATCATAAGTATTTATGAGTCATGACGTTATTAGGTATGATGGAGGAATTCATAATGAACAACCATTCAAATGAAGCCTTGCGATCACATATCAGGCTTCGTTTTACAGAAGGGGTTAAGGCAGAGCTTAGACTAATTAGTAAAGATGGGCAGCTGTTAACACCCTCAATGACTAACGTGCTTCTGCTTAATTTGAGTCAGAATGGGCTCTGCTTTTTATCCGGCTTGCATTTACCCGTTCAGCAAAATTATTTGGTTGAGTTTCGAATGATCATTTCCAATGTGCAAATTGTAGTACGCGGACGCATCGTTTGGAATTCGAAAAAAGATAATCAATATTCACATGGTGTGTTGTTTGAATGTTCGGATACGCTTCGTTCTTTAATTATAGGTGTAATGAATCAAGAGATATTAGAGAAGCAGCCGCAGCAGCATAAAATCCATTATTTGTACAGCAGATTGTTGAATACAAAACGGATGTATTGCAGCAGCTAAGCGCGCGCAGTATGGAAGGGAGATAAGCTTTGAAAATCATATTATTATCAGGTGGATCAGGAAAGCGATTATGGCCCTTATCCAATCGAAATAGAGCTAAGCAATATTTATCGGTACTGCAAGGACCGAGCGGTGAGAAGGAATCGATGCTGCAGCGAATGTGGCGCCAGCTGGATGAAGCCGATTTACAGGAGCATACGCGAATTGCAACCTGCCGTCAGCAGGTAGAGCTCTTGCAGAGGCAAATAGGTGATAAAGCTCCTCTCATTATTGAGCCTGAGCAAAAAGACACCTTTCCGGCAGTAGCACTAGCTGCTGCTTATTTGTATTCTATCGCAGGAGCTTCTCTAAGTGAAACGGTCATTGTTATGCCGGTAGATGCATATGTTGAGAGCGATTTCTTCTCTTGCATACGAGGACTTCCGAAGCTCTCCAGAGAGAGCAGGTCAGAGCTGTTAATGGTTGGGACAAGACCGAGCTGCCCCTCTGAGCAGTATGGATATATTGTTCCTAAAGCGAGCTTGCTGCAGGATGATGAAGGGCTGTACGAACGTAAGGTGAATACATTTAAGGAAAAGCCATATGAAGCAGAAGCTAATAAGCTAATTCAGCAGGGTGGACTTTGGAACCTTGGCATTTATGCTTTTCAGCTTGATTTTATGATTACAATGCTTTTGGAACGCAGTCTTCCTATCCATTACGATGAGTTATATAAGCAGTACTCGAAACTGCCCAAAGCTAGTTTTGAAGCTGAGGTTACACAGAAAACAGCCTCTCGATCAGTCGTAGGTTACAATGGGGCATGGAAGGACCTTGGTACTTGGAAATCATTATCAGAGAATATTATTTTTGATCAGCTAGGAAAAGGTGAAGTTTCCGAGGATAGCGAGGAGTCTAAGCTAATAAATGAGCTGGATATTCCGATTTCCATAATCGGTCTAAGCAACATTATCGTAGCAGCAAGCCCAGATGGTATTTTGGTAACTAGTAAGAATGGAGGGGCTGCACTCGATGCAAAGCTGCAATCGATGAATGAGCAGCCAAAATATGAGGAACGGCGCTGGGGCCACTCAAAGATCATTGATTCAGTAGTATTGGCATCAGGCTTGCATAGTGTCACAAGAAGAGTTTTTATAGCGGAGGGGCAAAATCTGAGCTATCAGCTGCATTTTAAACGAAATGAGACGTGGACTATTTTAAGCGGAGAAGGAGTACTCATACTAGATGAGGTATATCGTGCCATAGGAGCAGGCGACGCCATAATGATACCTGAGCGCTCTCGGCATAGTATACGTGCAATTACAGATATAGAGCTTATTGAAGTGCAGACGGGAAAAATAATAAGCGAGGATGATATCATTCGATTAGCTGTAACTTGGGATGAAATAACGAATCAATCCAATATGGTGTAAGAGCAGCATAGTTTGCTAATAAAGGGATACAATCATTACGAAAGAGAGAGGAAGCGATCTATCGGATGATATGTTCTAAGGACCGTTTTTATTGTGTTAGTTGCGGAGAGTTGGTTTCTAATCCTGAGGCGGATATCGTGTTCAGAACAGGCTTTTTCCGAGTGGTACATCCAATGGGGTATTGCTTAACATGCAGCGAGGAGCAGGACAGGCTGGATGCTATAGTAGATTCACCGGGTAAGACCAGTAACTATGACTATAAAATGTTCCTTCGTGCAGATGCGAAAGTTGCTGAACATGCTGCGCGCCCATATCGAACGAATGATAATGAGAGCCTCTACCCTACAGTTTAGCTGTAGAGTAGAGGTGTCTTTTTTTGCGAAACATCTTCTCCTTAGAAAAGGGCGGCAACAGCCGTTTCACCTTGAAATATAGGAAAGTATATCCTCTCGCCATACTATCTCTATATTTCTCCGGAATGAAACGCGCAGCGCCGCCATAGGGCGGCAACAGCCGTTTCACCTTGCAACTACCAATTGTTTCCTGAATCGTTTATAATGAATAAGGTTTGGATTTTTGGAGGAGGGAAATAGACATGGAGCAACCTATAGTTAAATTGCAAAATGTTACGAAGAAAATCGGCAAAAGAACGATTATCGATCAGTTATCGTTAGATTTGCCGCTTGGAGAAGTATTTGGTTTTCTTGGCCCGAACGGTTCGGGAAAAACGACTACCATTCGGATGATGGTGGGCTTAATGTCGCTGACAGCAGGAGAAATAACGATAGGCGGATACAGCATCACAAAGCAGTACGAGAAGGCTATCCGTCAAGTAGGCGCTATTGTAGAAAACCCTGAAATGTATAAATATTTGAGCGGCTACGATAATTTAATTCATTATGCACGTATGATTTCAGGAATTACAGAGCACCGTGTGCATGAGGTAGTGAAGCTTGTTGGTCTTGAAGGCCGTATTCACGATAAGGTCAAAACCTACTCTCTCGGCATGCGTCAGCGCCTGGGTGTTGCACAGGCGATCTTACATAAGCCGCAGTTGTTGATTTTGGATGAGCCTACAAATGGTCTAGATCCAGCTGGCATACGTGAGCTTCGTGATTACTTGCGTTTGCTATCCAAGGAGGAAGGTATTGCGGTCTTTGTATCCAGTCACCTTTTATCTGAAATGGAGCTTATGTGCGACCGTGTTGCCATTATTCAAAACGGCAAGCTGATTGATGTCCGAAATATTCGTGGCGAGCATGCAGACAAAGTAAATAATCGTGTACTCATAGAGGTTGATCGCACGCACAATGCGCTGGATATATTATTCGCTGCGGGCGTTTCAGGAGTGCTTGCGGGTGAGAATTCGATCGCTGTAGACGCCGACAAGGAGAGCATAGCTGCTATTAATGCTTCTCTAGTAGCTGCAGGGATCAAAGTGTATGGTATTCGTGCACAGGTGAAAACGTTGGAAGATCAGTTTTTAGAAGTGACAGGAGGGGAACGAATTGGTTAATTTTTTACCGCTTATACAAAATGAGAATATGAAAATTTACCGTCGTCCTCGTACTTGGGTAATGTCGGGAATTTTATTGCTGCTCGTATTGGCGATATCGATTATGTGGCTTATCTTCGGAGGCAGAGATTCCTCTATGTGGGATGTCGCGTTTTTGGAATCCTCGATATTGTTTCTATTAGTTACGATATTTACAGTGGTCATCGCGGCTGGCGGTGTCGCAGAGGAATTCACAAGCGGGACGATCAAGCTGCTGCTTATACGTCCATGGTCGCGTTCGAAAATACTATTGTCCAAATATATTTCCATTATGCTGTTTGCAATTCTGCTCGCGATTTTATTATTTGGAAGTACAATTCTCGTCAACTGGATATGCTTTGGAATTAATGCAGATCCCGAGATAAAGCCAAGCTTCATTAGCGAGGAAATAACGAGTCCGGTCATGTATATGCTCAAATATTATGGCTTAACGTTAATTTCACTCGTAGTCACAGTTACACTGGCGTTTATGCTGTCTACCATTTTCCGCAGCAGTGGACTTGCCATTGGGATGGCACTGTTTCTCTTGCTTGGCGTTAACAGCTTTGTCGCTTTAATCGCGATGCTTGATTACAAGTGGATTGATTATTTATTGTTTATTCATTTGAATCTTACGCAATATTTAGATGGCTTCCCAATGCGGGAAGGGATGACTTTAGGCTTCTCTCTTGGTGTGTTAGCCGTTTATTATGTCATCTTCATCGCTTTGACGTGGTATATATTCAATAAACGCGACGTCGCTTCTTAAATAGCAATTTGCAGTAGAAAGCCGTTCGGGCTGCTGCTTCTTCGGAAGCTGGTCAGCAGCTGAACGGCTTTTTTATGAAAATATAGGAAAGTATATCATTTCGCCATACTTTCTCTATATTTCTGGAAATGAAACGCGCAGGCGCCGCCAAAGGACGGCGACAGCCGTTTCACCTTGTTACCCGGCTTGACGCGACTTCTCTTTCGTTTCCTTGTGGTTGATCTCCTTGCCTTGTAGACTAGGCTTATCTGTCTCTGTAAGCGTATGTTTTGCGATATCGGTTTGCTCCATATGACACATGCCATTAAAGGAGCCCCCATCTTGAATGATTAGAGAGCACGCTGTGAGAGTGCCTGTCAATTGCCCAGAGGAGGTAATGATGAGGCGGCCGCTCGTTACAATATCTCCAAATACTTTACCAGCCACAGTGACATTCCTTGCTTTAATATTTGAGAGCGCTATGCCGCATTCCCCGATAACAACATCTGACTTGCAATCAATATCGCCACGGTATTCTCCTTCAATTCGAAGACTTGCATCGCAGCTCATTTTTCCCTCGAAAACCGTGTCTTTTCCAATTAAGCTGTCCGTTACTGAGTGCCGTTTGTTTTCTTTAAACATTATGACTTAATCCTCCTTTATAAGCGCCAAAAATTTTAATGGCTGAGTAGGCTCGTTCTTTTGCATAATTTGAAAATGTAAATGTGGACCGGTGCTTCTACCGCTGGAGCCGAGTAGTCCTAATTTCTCTCCTCGGACAACAGTATCACCTTCTATAGCTTCTATCTGGCTCAAATGCATGTAGGCGCTCTGTAGGTCATTAGGGTGGTCTATGATGATATAGTTGCCATGTGAACGATTATAGCCAGTTTCAGCTACTAGCCCGTCGGCAGCGCTGAATACGGGGTCGTTGAGCTTGCCTGTGATGTCGATGCCGGCATGAAAGGTGGAGCGCCCGGTAAAGGGATCACTTCGATAGCCAAATCCAGAGGTGAGCATTCTGGAGCGTGTAGGCCAGAAAGACGGATAGCCATCTACAGAGGAACGAGTTGCTTTGGCCAGCTCCAGCGTAACCGTCATTGATTCCTCCATAGTCCGGATCATTCGCTGAAGAGAAGCTAGACTGAGGTTTGTTTTTTGTGCCATTTGAGCATACTGCTTGGAATCTATCTTGGCAGCGGTTAAGAAGCTTGGTATAGGTGCGATGTTTGGGAGTGCAGGCAGGGAAGGCTCCTTTTTCTGTCCCTCTATCTGATAGGCAGAGGGAGCTATTCTGCTTCCGTAGCTTTCAATAAATTGCTGGAGTTTTTGCTCGAGCTGCTGCAGGTCATTCACTCTTTGCTCCACATCGGCAGCCTGCTCAATGAGCTCAATGATTTCTTCCTGCAAGGAGAGGATTGCTTCATTTTTTGCAGCTACGGTTTGGGTGAACTGAGCGTCCTGTCTCGTTAATTGTTCTTCCAATTGGTGAAGCTCATAAGTGGACTTCAAGTGGAGTCCACCGAAACATCCCGTAACCGCAAGCAACGCTGCTGTAGGTGCTGCGAATACCGAGCGTTTTGAGACGTGAAACTGTTTTACGGTTTTGTCTGCGCCACGCAGCACGACAAAGGACCATTTTGGCTTCCGCTCTCGTTTCAATAGTCTACTCCTTCCGGCTATATTAGACATGATCGTTCAGAACGTTCTTATGCTATTTATTCCTGCAAACCATAAAACATGCCATAAAACGGAATGAAAAAAAGAAAGACTGCACGCTGGGCACGAAAAAAGTGCCTGCGAGCAGTCAATTGAAAATGGTAGTGAAATTAATATAATTATTTGGTCATTGCCAGCTCGAATTGAGCAATGGCTTCCTCTATATCTGGGGTGAAAGCAAAGTCACGCCCTTGCAGCTGCTCAGCCGGTAAGGCAGCAAGCTGCTCGATTCTTCTTGTAATCTCATCTGTCAGCTCATTAACACGCTGCTCATACTCATTTGCTTTTGCGACATTTTGTTCCGTAAGAGCCGTCTGATGAGCCTTAACATAGGACGTTACGGCAGCCTGATAAAGGTTGATATCCCAAGGGAATTTCTCAACGCCTTCATCAATAACGGAAAGAGATTCCTCAAAAAGTCCTGTTTCCTGTAAAAGGCGATATTGCGACATGAGAAGGCCTCGATTATAGGAATCAAATTTTCTAGCTTCGTTGACTGTGCTTATGGCTTGCTCAAGCCAATCGGCTGATGATGTTTGTGTATAGGCTTGCTCGAGCCAATTGGCCTTCGTTAAAGTGAAGGTGGAATTTTTAGGTGACACTTTGATCGCATCATCGAGTAAAGGAAGAAGCTTATCGAGTGATGTTTGCTGCTGTACGGCTAAATCATACACCTTATCGTATTTTTGAACTCCGCTGTTTCCTCGGATGGCAATGACGATTAGAACTAAAGATAGAAGTCCAAGAATAGCTGGGAATGCAGCCTTATCCCAGGTTAATTTGTTCTTATCTTTGAAGCGCTCAATGACAAGCTTGCTGCTGTAAGGAGCTAGCATGCAGCCAAGCGATATAAATAAGAGAGAGATAATATAAATGTAGCTCATATCGAAATCGATTGTGCTATGAAGCAGCAGTGACAAGGATAGTATAAAAAAGATGAAATGACTGCCTCTTAGTTCAGGGTGACGAATGTATAATCGAATGTACAATGCATATACAAAAGCAAGTAGAGCAATCAATGTAATTAATCCAATCCAGCCGCTTTCTACCAAAGTCTGAACAATGAAGCTATGAGCTTGCCTGCTCCAATAAGGATTGTTCTGATATTGCTCAAACATAGCCTGCCAAGCGCCGCCGCCGCCGCCAAGCAGAGGATAATCTGCAGCTACGTGAAGACCGTCTTTGTAAAAGGTTAATCGCTCTTGCACGCTGTGCTGTTGTAAATTAATATTTTCGAAGCGTACAGCAATCTTATCTGGGAGCAAGCCGCGAATAGCGCTGCTGCCAAGCAGGCTGCCTGCTGCTGCAGCTGCTAGAATAATAGCAATTACAGGTACGGCTGCGAAAGACCATTTGTTAGCAGAGAGCTTTGCAAGTTTACGCTCTAGAAACCCATCTGCCTTGGCATGATAGAGTAGAATCAGTCCAGTAGTGATCAACATACCGAGGAGCAGGAGGCCCCAGCCTTGCAGCGGCAAAGAGCTGAATAAGGAGATCGGTGTTTGAGCTTTCAATTCAGTCGGTTGTACCAGGGCGGCAATAGCATCAGCAATAGTTGTGAGCTTTCCTAAAATAGCCATGGATACGATGATGGATAACACCATAAATACCAGATATGCAATTTGTTTCGATAAGCGTAAAAAAGGCAGAATAATGAGTACAATAACAGGAATAAAGACAATAGCTCCGCGTGAGTAAGTAAACATAAATGAAATCCAAATTGGCACTAGCATAGCGGCATGGACAATTTTTGCAGATGGACGCACGCAATGGACCGCATAATAAAGGCTGACTAGAAAGATTCCGACTAAAAAGCCAGCATACGTATTTGAATATTGAAAGACAGAGGCAAGGCGATAACCATCATGGGCAAGCCATAGCGCGTCTCTGTAATACAGTTGTCCAAACAGATTAAGCAGGCCAAAAATAACGATTAAATAAGAGGAGAGCATAAGCGCGTATTCAATCGTTTTTCTGGAAAGCTTGGATTCAGCAAAATAAAGGCCACTGATAAAGAGAGTGGCGAGCAGGAAGAAGACAAGAACCATAAACTTGGCGTAGTAGCTCGATACGGCTTGAAAGGAAGAAAGCCAATAAATGAAAGGAAGGAGCATGACGAAAACTGTCAAAATACCACGATAGCTATGAAGCTGTGGGCCGCGAAAAATGTAGACAGCAGTTATGAGCAGCAAAAAAAGCCCAAAGATGACAGCACCATAAATGGGCCCTTCAAAGCTCAATTCAAAACCATTGAACAAGCCTCTCTCATAAGGGAAAATAACCAAAAATAGGGCGATACCGATCGTCCCTAGCCACCTCCAAAGCGATAAATCAGCGGAAACAGCCGTTGTACTGCTTTTTGATTTGTTTCTTGCACTCATTCGTATGTACCCCTTATCCATAGTTATGTATATATGAAACTTATTGCTTCTTTTTGTATTTTAGCAAATGAGAGAGTAGATTACTATATAAGAGAGGCGCGAATTGTATGTTGTTTACAAATTTGTCGGATATGCGGATTTGTCGAAATGGAGATAAAATCGGAATGATTCTACAAATTATTTGGTGGTAGGGTAGAATAAGGTATGAATATGGGAGGAATTTTGGTAATATAACTAGGGGCGACTACAGCTATGTTAAGTGATTCTCTGGTCATTTTCATCGGATAAGATCTATTTTAATATTTTAATATATATTAAAAACCATCATGAAGAAATGTGTGATTGAAACGAGGATTTTACATATGTGAATAAGCTTTTTTGTGGTCAGTAGTGCTAAAAAACATAACTAATGAATCATTCTAATTGAAAGAAGGGAAATTTAATTGCATAACTAAAATAGTTAACATATAAAAAGCTAAGTATTAAACGATTATAAATAGGAGTATATAGTTCATATGAATGTATTTTTAAAATCTATTTTAACACATGAGGTAGTATATGAAAACAAATCTAATTAATAAAGTAGTAAGATATTTATCTTCATTGTATAGTTCGAAAAACCTGCTTTTCGAGTTTACAAAAAGAGACTTTCAGCAAAGATATAAAGGATCTCTTTTAGGAGTGGTTTGGGCGTTTATTGCACCTTTACTAATGCTTGCTGTTTATAGTTTCATTTTTGTGATCGTGTTTAAGTCGAGATGGGGAAATGTAACAGAGAGTAGCGATATGCTATATACATTTATGATTTTTGCTGGATTAATTCCCTTTAATTTATTTGCAGAATCAGTAAATAGGTCAGTAGGTATATTAACTCAAAGCTCTAACTATATAAAGAAGGTAGTCATTAAATTAGAAATTTTACCAACGAGCATTGTATTGTCGACTGCTATAAACAGTTTGTTTTCCTTATTATTATTAGTGTTAGGGAAATTTTTGTTTCTAGACACGCCAAATGGAGTGTTGATCTTTGCTCCATTAGTATTAGTGCCAATTGTTATTTTATCTTTAGGGGTCTCATTATTAGTTGCAGCATTAGGGATTTATTTAAGGGATCTTGTATACATAGTAGGATTATTAGTAAACATACTATTCTATATGTCACCAATTTTTTACTCTGCTTCTGTTATTCCGGAGAAATTTAGGTTTATATTAGCATTTAATCCAATTAGCCCAATAATCACTTTATATAGAGATATATTTATTAATGGTCAGTTGTTTTCACTATCTTTATATTTCCAAACATGTTTTACTGCTCTAATTGTTTTAGTTATAGGTTTATTTGTTTTTAATTTTTTAAAGAAGGGATTTGCCGATGTCATCTAATAACATTGCTATAAATATAAAACAGATATGTAAATCTTATAAGATGTATAACTCACCGACTGATAGGCTAAGGGATTTTTTTGAGAGATCGAATAAAGGAAGATATCAAGAGTTTCATGCGTTGGATTCCATTTCATTTGAGGTAAAAAAAGGGGATACTGTTGGAATTGTAGGCAAAAATGGTTCAGGAAAATCGACGCTTTTGCAAATTATTGCGGGTACTGTTACTCCTACTTCAGGTTCTATAGAGATAAACGGAAAAGTTGTTGCGTTACTTGAATTGGGTTCTGGTTTTAATCCTGAATTTACAGGTAGAGAGAATGTTTATTTAAACGCAGCTATGTATAGTATAAGTAAAGCCGCCGTAGAGAAGAAATTCGCTGAAATCGAGTCTTTTGCTGACATAGGGGATCACATTGATCAACCCGTAAAGACTTATTCAAGTGGAATGTTTGCAAGACTTGCTTTTTCTGTAGCAATTAATATGGAACCTGACATATTAATAATTGATGAAATATTAGCTGTAGGTGATGTTGCATTTCAAGCTAAATGTGTTTCGAAAATGAGACAACTAAAAGATAAGGGAGTTACGTTGTTGTTTGTTAGTCATTCTGTTGATGCAATAAAATCAATGTGTAACTCTGCAGTTCTAATGAAGAATGGTAAATTGATAGAGCAAGATACAGCTGAAAAAATTACAAACTACTATTTAGCTATGGTAAGAGAAGAAATGAACGAAAGTGTGATAGAAGAAGATTCTCAAAATAATGACTCTTCGGATGATGTTATTAGTAAGAAAGAAAAAATAGGTTCTGATAGTTTTAGATATGGTGTAGGAGATGTTCGGTTTACTAACGTATACATGGAAAATGAAGACTCTGAACTAACTAGAGTTTACGAATTTGGAGAAATGGGAACATTAGTCTGCGAGATATCGTCTAATATCGATGTACAGAACATTAATATCTCTTTTTTAGTGAGAGATATTACTGGAGTTGATTTATTTGGTACTACGATGTTTGATGAGAAGATTCCTTTGATTACTATAAAAGCAAACGAAAAAAAATATGTTCGATTTACTTTTCCAATATCATTACGGCAGGGTAGTTATTCTATATCTGTAGCGGTAAATAAAGTTACAAGTCGAGATTATTCTGATGTATATCTATACGAACAAATTGATGGTGTAACTGCATTTGAAGTTTTTCGTAAACTTGATCGACCAGTCCATTATAAGGTTCATTATCCAATCGAAATAAAATTATAAGGGTGAAATAATAATGTCTTCTCACATATTTGAAAATGAAGCATGGTGGCAAGAAAATGGTTCGGTCTGGGTAGATGAAGTAGATAAAAGAAGAGCAATGCAACCACTATATGGCATTCAAGAAGTGGTGCTCTCAAGCATGTTTTCAAATATTGGTGAAAAAATAAAAATTCTTGAGTTCGGTGTTGGATTTGGAAGGCATGCTGAGTACTTGGATCAGATACCTAATGTTGAGTTTTATGGTGTCGATCAAAGCCCAACTATGTTGGAAAATTTAAAGGAAAGAATATCTAACGATAATGATATTCATAATAGAATAACACTTATTGAACCAAGGACGAAACTACCATTTCCTGACGATTTTTTTGATTTTGTTTATACTGTTTCAGTTTTAATTCATATACAACCAACACATTTAAGTGGAATTTTATCTGAATTGGTTCGTGTATCCAAGCACGGTGTGATTCATTTTGAGAATAATTACACCTTAAGTTCAGAATTACAATTTCCAGATCATAATGGTTGTTGGCAACATTCAATAATTAAAGAATATGAAAATATAGGTTTTTCTTGCGAGCTCATGGAAAAGGTGGCGGATGAGCAGGATCTGTATTACACAAAAATCTCTAATAGATGGAATAAAAGTGATTTAGAAAATAAGATAGTCTTTTCTAGGCTTCGTTTATTAGATCAGCGAATTCGGCCAAACATCTTGAAATTTGAAGGAGAGGTAGGTTGGCGAACTCAAGAATTAAAAGATCGGATAGAAAGAGAATTCCAAGCGAAAGAAGAAATAGATAGATTACAACAAAGTAATAAGAAACACTCTTTGGAAAAGAATTATATGAAAGAGAGATTGAATATTTACGAAGACAAGCATGATAAGTTAATAATAGAAATTAACGAAGAACGTGTACAAAAGGAACAATATATAAATGATTGCACTATGCTAAGATCCCAAGTTATTTATCTTGAATCCCGATTAAATGAAATTGAAACTTCACTTGCATGGAGAATAATTACAAAGATTAGAAACATGGAACTTTTGTATAATATGATGCAGCCAGCAAGAAAAATAGTAAATAGATTTCGTAAGATGAGACAACGCAAAGAAGTTTTATATTCTCATAGTCCAACCCCTCAAGCTAATCATGGGAATAATAATGAGAAAAAATTCAATGAATTATTTCAAAAGTTAAGCGAGATTCCGGAAAAATCACATATTTCAATTCATCAGCCAGAATGGTTAGGAGTAACATATTCTACTAAGGAATTGTTTGCATTCATAATATCTATAAAAGAATTGCATGACAATGCAGACATTAAATATATTGCTTCTCAGATTTCTAAGAAGAAAGTAAAAAGTATTACATTTAGCGGATTTGCTATTGGGTATTATCAACTAGCGAAATACTTAAAAGAATTAAATCCTGAATTATCACTTAAAGTTTTTTGGCATGGAAATACTACCCATATGTATGAGGATTATTCTTGGAATAGGTACCAGGAAATAATACATTTGATAAATGAAGGAACTTTAGACGGCTGGGGATTCGCTAAGGAAAGTATGGCTAAGTTATACTCAAAAAAAGGATATCCAAGCTTTTTCGTTCGAAATAAAGTGAATATAGGAAGAGATAGCATAGAAAAACAGAAATTCATAACAGGAAGTAGGATGAAAATTGGAGTATATGCATCCGGAGTGACGTGGAATAAAAATGCATTCACGCAAATAGCGGCTGTAGGTTTGATTGAAAATGCAGAAGTTAATGCAGTTCCCTATACAGCAAGGATGAAATTGTTTGCAGAACAATTAAATATTGAATTTAATGGAATAGAATCGGCAGTAAGCCGAGATGAACTACTTGAATTAATGGAGTGTAACGATATTAACCTATATGTAACTTTCTCTGAGTGTGCTCCAATCTTATTACTTGAAAGTTTAGAGATGGGCGTTCCATGTCTCTCAGGGCCAAACCATCATTATTTTGAGGGTACAAAACTTGCAGAGTATCTTGTCATTAACCAGCCGGATAACCCTGTCGAAATTGCTGAAAAAGCAGAGAATGCTCTTCGAAATAAAGAGGAAATAATAGCGTTATATAAAGAATGGAAGATTAAAAACAATGAATTGTCTGAGCAAAGTTTGAAGGTTTTTCTAGGTGGTGAGTTATAATTTATGATAAAAACATTTGTGTTTGTTTCCTATGAGTTAGCACCTATTAATGCAGGCGGATGTGGGGTTTTTATTCATAATGCATTACAAGAGTTATTAAAGGATTCGGATAATCATATTGTTTTATTGTTAGATATGCCTAAGTATGAATGTGAGCAATATGAGAATGAATACAAGCCACAGTTACCAAATAACAAAAACTTAAAAATAGTTTGCCTCTCAGAGATTCTTAAGGGAGATGTTGGTTGTGGTCAAGAATATGATAATATTTTCTTGCAAAAAAGCTATCGATTTTATAAAGGTTTGCTTTTATTGTGTGAACAACTTGCTATTAATTACATTGAGTTCTTTGATTATGTTGGAATTGGTTACTTTGCTATACGCGCAAAGCGGTTTGAAGGAGAATTTGAAAATATAATACTAAGTGTTAGAGCACATTGTACAATTGATTTAATGGATATTGAACAAATTCCAAATGAAATTAATTTATATAAGATCGAAATGTATCAGATGGAAAAGGATGCTATTCGGCATGCTGATTATGTAATGGCTCCATCTAACTCTTGGAGTCAAATATATATGCAGCGCTATGATGTTAAGCAGGAAAGTATTATTGTATCACCCCCCCCAGTGAAAAATTGGGATGACGTTGAATATATTCTAAATGAAAAACAACAAGATGTATTATTTTATGGACGTATATTTCAATTAAAAGGAGTAGATGTTTTTATTGATGCTGCGGTTTTGTTTATTTCTAAAAATTCCAGCAACAATTCTATTTTTTATTTAGTTGGTTATGATGGATTTGATATGAATGGAACTCCGTATAGAAACCAATTAATAGAGCGAATTCCTGAGGAATTTAGAAAAAGGTTTGTATTTACTGGACAGTTAGATCATAAAAAGCTAGAAAAAATACTTTGTTCAGTTAGGTTTGCTGTATTTCCAAACCTGGTTGAATCTTTCTGCTATAGTATTCATGAGCTTTATGGAATTGGAGTACCTATAATTTCAAATAACATTCCGGCATTTAATGATTATTTTCAAAATGAAAAGAATGCACTTGTGTATGATGGAACTTCTTATGATCTAGTTGCGAAAATGGAGAAAATGTTAAATAATGCTGATTTGAGGAAGCAGATTAGCTCCCCCTTTAAAGTTACAAACAATAAGTTATTCAATATTTCCTATACTAATGTATTTAAAAAGAAATCTATCGAGCATATTAATAATAATCTTAGTTGGAAATGTTCTCTAATCGTGTTGCAAGAAGAAGATTTTAGCACGCAATACTTATCGATACTGGAGCATACAGATTTAGATCTAGAAAAAAGCTATATCTTATCGAATTCATCACCGGGTGTTCCGGTGTCCTTTCTGGGTAAGATAAGGTACGCAAAGCGGCTCGATGGTGTTATTGATTATGAATTACCATTAATGCCTTATGTACTAACATGTTACGCAAGCGATATTATTGATCCCATTTATATAACTAAAGCTAAAAAGGTATTCTCACTATCACAAGATATTCATTATGTTGGTTGTTACTATCGAAATGAAGTTGGCTATACGCAATATGATCTGTACAAAAATCATATTTATAGGCCATATAATAACTTGTCAAGATCAATAGTATATGTTAACGCTAAATCCGCGAATATAAGAGACATATTTGATAATCGATTTGCTGAATTAGGTGAGTTAAACATTATAAATAAAGAAGGCTATGTTATTCCAGATGCATTATTGGCTATTTCTAAAACTAGAGTTGATGTTCATAGAGAACAGTTTGTTTACAGGTTACATAAAACAACTGAAAATACTGTATGGAATCCTTTTATTTTGTTTCCATATATTAATGAGCCTCTAATAGTGAAAAACTATAATGAAAACGAAGAAACTACAAAAAAACTGAAAAAAACTTACCATAAGATTAAAGTTAGGGTAGACAAATGGGATGGTAAAAAGGGTAAGTTTGCAGTGATGACACTAAGGTTACTACGAAATTTCTTAAGAAAACATAAAAAAAATAGTTGATTTGGATATTTTGTAATGGTGGTGTTTTTAAATGGAGGTCTGGTATGCAAAATCAGTATGTCATAAAGGAAGCAATGCAATTCCGTTATCATTTGCTAAATGGGTGGATAAAAATGTAACAAGAGTGTTTCTTCATTCTTCAACAATAGATGTTGAAAGCTACTTGGAAACTAAAGAGATTACGCGATATTTTGATAAAGAACTTCCGGATGGTTTGCAATTCGGGGATGCTTTCCTACATTCATATTTGTTGTCGAAAACTATATTGAATGTGTTGCCAGAAGTTCAAACAATCCCTAGTAATATAGTAATAATTATAGAGCAGGATGGTGTGCTTCCTTATTTTTTAATGCAGCAAAAATGGACACTACATTCAAAATTACGGGATATTCAAATAATAACAGTCCATAATGAGACTCATTTGAAAAGTTCTGAATATCGGTTTCCTCAATATTGGATAAAACAAATTGAACAACAATGTTTAGGATATTCTGATACTAGCTTGATTTGGGACAAGGAAGTTTGGGATGTTATTCAACAACAAAATGGCGTTAGAAATGCTAAATATATATCTCTCGATACACCTGGAAATTTTGATTGGAATAAAGAATTGAAAATAGGGGTCAATGAATTTGGTTCAGAGAATCAAATTGATTTCCCCTTTCACTTTGCAATACCTTTGAAAACTAGTTCTCATTTTGAAAATGAAAAAAAATCTTTATCAATTATCATCCCATACTATAATTTAGGTGACTTAATAATTGAGACGATTGAAAGTATATTACTTAGTACATATTCTGATATTGAAGTTATTGTAGTCAACGATGGAAGTAATGATGTTGAAAGTATTGATATCCTTCGAATTATTTCCAGTAAATATAATAATTTGAATATCGTAAATATTGAAAATCGAGGTTTAGCAAATGCTCGTAATATAGGAGCCAAAGTAGCAAAAGGGAAATACATTGCATTTTTAGACGCAGATGATAAAGTGGATCCAAACTACTATGAAAGATGTGTAAAGATTCTAGAGCGTTATAAAAATATTTCTTTTGTACACTCATGGGTACAATACTTTGGACTAAAAAATGATATATGGGTTACATATAATACTGCATTCCCATATTTACTGCTATCGAATATGTTAAGTGCTTTTGCTGTTATACGAAGAGAAGATTTTTTGAATTACGGATTGAATAGAATTGAAATGGAAAAAGGTATGGAGGATTATGACTCTTGGATTTCGTTATGTAGTAATGGTTGTGTAGGTGTAAGCATACCAGAGCCTTTGGTGTATTACCGAATTCGAATTGATTCGATGTCAAGGAAGTTTAATCGTAATATTGTTAATGATTTATACTTAAAAATAAGTGAATATCATAAACCCTTGTACGAAAAGCACGGTTTTGAAATTTTTAACTTACTATATGCAAATGGACCAGGATATTTATGGAATAATCCTACAATATCTTATCCTAGAGTTGGATTATTGACTGATGATGAATCTGGAGAGTTTAATAATAATAAGTATGAACTTTTAAGAATCGTTAACTCAAAAAGAGGTAGATTCATTATTAATATAATGTTAAAGCTAAAGATAAATAAATGGTTTAAATAAATCGAAGGCTTAGGTATAAAGACTGGGGGAATTGTAGTAAATGAAAGAAAAATGTTCCATAGTTACAAATATTATAATTGCATTTGTTTTTTCATTTTTTTTGTACAACCAGATATTTATTGGTGTATATAACATGAGCAATTATTTAATAAGTATAATGATTTTAATTGTGATATTTCTCGCAATATTATTAGTTAGCCACTATTTCTTAAGCAGTTTAGTTTTTAGTATTTTAAAAGATATGGAGAACAAAAAAAAATATATACTTCTATTCATTAGTATGGTTGTAAGTATTGGTACAATGATAACTTTTCCAATTGACAGTACACCTCCACAAAAAGCCACATTAAAAATCAAGGTGGTTGGAGATAAAAATATCAAATCTAATAATAATGAGGTTTGGGTTAATGGTGTTTATTCAGATAATAATAAAATAAATGTGGACAAGTTTAAATTAAGTGAAGGTTGGGAGATTAAGGATAACAAAGTACCTGTTTCTTTCGAAAAAGATTCTTTATTAGAGTGGGGTGGATTTATTAAGCAAAACATTAATGTTTTTTTACTAAATCATGAATGGTCAGGTATTGTAGAGATATCTATTAATGAACAATCAGAGATCGTTGATTTATATTCTTTAGAGGGCCACTCTCAAATGTATGAATATCAAGTGAGTTCCAGTTTAATTGTGAAAACATTTTTTACATTAATCAATTTTCTTGCATTATCATTTTTTTGTTTTTTATTTATAATACTAGTAAAATATCTTAAAATATATAACAATTCAATTGAAATAAGGAAAGTAAGGATTTTTGTATATTCATTAATTATATCAAGTGTTTACTCTTTGTATCTATTGGCATATTATCCAGGAACGATGAGTTCAGATTCAATAGACCAATGGAACCAGGTACTTACAGAATCATTTAATGACGCTCACCCAATCGTTCATACTTTATTCATTTGGTTATTTACGAGGTTATGGTTGTCACCTGCTATAATTGCAATTATTCAATTAATTTTAATGTCATTATTGATGGGATATAGTGTTTATTATTTAGAAAAGCTAGGTTTGAAAAAAATGTACAGAAACAGCCTTCTTGCTTTCTATTCTTTAAGTCCTACTTACGGGATTATGTCTATAACGATTTGGAAAGACATTCCTTTTTCGATTTCTATCGCGTTTCTCACTGTACTTTTGGTTAAAATATATGCTTCCAAGGGCCAATGGCTTTACAGTAAAACTAACCAATATCTATTAATAGCAATATTAATTTCCGTTTATTTTTTTAGACATAATGGAGTGCTTTCTGTAGTTGGATCTTTAATTGTATTAATAATATTTTATAGAAACTTAATAGGAAAGTTAATTAAAATTAGTTTTATAACTTTTGTGTTGATTTTTGGTATAAAGTTTATTTTATTTCAGGCCCTAGCTCTTAATTCAGCCCCTTCATATTTATCATTATCATTACCAATACATCAGATAGGCACATTTGTCCATGAAAATAAAGAGATCACAGAAGATGAAAAAAGAACATTAGAGAAAATTATGCCAATAAAATACTGGGATGGAGGAGATGATTATTCTAAATACACTATTAATTATTTGATTTTTAATGGAGTATTTAATGGGCAAATATTAGCAGAAAATAAATCTGATATAGTGAAGACTTGGCTAGGAATGCTTATTAGAGATCCTAAATTATCAATCTCTGATTTTTTCTCTATGACTTCAATATTGTGGCGTGTTCATCAACCAGACGATGGTTATACTAGTACAATTGTCACTAATATATATCAAAACAATTTAAATTTAGATCAACAGAATTTCACACCTAAACTTAAAGCGTTTTTGGATAGATATTTAAATATATCATTGAGTAACTATTTTTTGTGGTTTTTTTGGAGGCCAGCCTTTACTTTATATACTATTTTGTTTTTTACTATTTTGATTATAAGTAGAAACTCATGGAAGGCTTCTTTAATACTAATTCCTATTTTATCTCAAATAGCAGGAATATCACTTGTGATACCAGCACAAGATTCAAGATACCTTTTCTATGCATTTATTTTGGCACCATTTTTAATATTATTATCTTTACATGAATTCCCCAAAGATATAAATACTGAGAATATTCGATTACTAAAATATGATAGGCATGAACAAAAGGAAAATTGATATTGAATTTTTGAAATATTATTATTATGAGCTTTTTCTTTGAATGAAAATGTGTTCTATAATTGTTTTGTAGATTTGCAGTGAAATAAGATCGGAGACACTGAATATGAAAGGAATCATCCTAGCTGGTGGAACTGGATCACGACTATTTCCCTTAACGAAAGTCACTAACAAACATCTTCTTCCTGTTGGAAAATACCCTATGATCTTCCATGCCATTGCTAAGTTAAAAGAAGCAGCTATTGAAGATATCCTAATTGTCACAGGGAAAGAACATATGGGAGATGTTGTGAATCTATTAGGAAGTGGCAGAGATTTTGATCTCTCATTCACATATAAGGTTCAAGACGAAGCAGGCGGGATAGCACAGGCCTTAGGCATGGCAGAGCAATTTGTAAGCAATGATCGTATGGTTGTAATTTTAGGTGATAATGTATTTAGTAATTCTATTGTGACTTTTGTAAAAGAATTTGAGGAGCAACAAACGGGAGCGAAGCTCCTCCTCCAAGAAGTGCCTGACCCTCAGCGTTATGGTGTTCCGGAGCTAAATGGAGATAAAATAATTTCAATAGAAGAAAAACCTACGCAACCTAAAAGTACATATGCGGTGACCGGAATATATATGTATGACAACCGTGTATTTGATATTATTCGTTCCTTGAAGCCGTCGGAAAGAGGCGAATTAGAGATTACAGATGTAAATAATGTCTATATCAATTTAAATGAGTTGTCATGTGATGTATTGAATCAATGGTGGACGGATGCGGGAACACATAATTCATACAGCAAGGCAAATGAGCTAGCCAAGGATATCGTTTATGGCGATGAATTTGGTAAATTTAAATTGTAATAGGCGGTGATTGATAGTGAAAGTTAAAGAGACTAGTCTCCACGGTGTAAAGTTGATTGAACCAACCGTATTTGGTGATCACCGAGGATTCTTTATGGAGAGCTATACAAAAACTGCTTTTGAAAAGCATGCTCTCAACTTTGAATTTATTCAAGACAATCATTCCTTATCCATAGAAGCAAATGTTATAAGGGGCATGCATTACCAGTTGGAACCAAAGGCGCAAACAAAGCTGGTAAGAGTATCGGCAGGAGAAATCTATGATGTAATCATAGACCTTAGGCATGGCTCCCCTACTTTTGGTAAATGGGAAGGGTTTATTCTTTCAGCTTCAAATAAGCTGCAGCTTTTAGTCCCTCAAGGCTTTGCTCACGGCTTCTGTACTTTGGTTCCCAATTGCGAAGTACAATATAAAGTTGACGAGTACTATTCCCCCGCTCACGATCGCGGTATTGCCTGGAACGATCCGGCACTTGCAATCGATTGGCCGACTTCAAATCCGATCTTGTCGGATAAGGATGGGAAGCATCCGGTGCTGGCTGATGCAGAAATCAACTTTGTATATGAAGGGTGAGTTAGACTCGTGAAATTATTGATTACCGGCGGAGCCGGCTTTATTGGCAGCAACTTCGTGTTATATATGATCAAGAATTATCCAAGCTACGAAATTATCAATGTTGATGCTCTTACTTACGCAGGCAACCTTGAAAATCTGCGTTCGATCGAGCAGCATTCTAAATATACGTTCGTGAAGGCAGATATTGCTAAGCGTAATGAGCTTGAGTCTCTTTTCCAAGAGGGCCTGGATGAGGTTATTAACTTTGCAGCAGAGTCGCATGTCGATCGTAGCATTTTGCATCCGGAGATATTCGCGCAGACCAATATTATGGGTACGCAAACGCTGCTTGACCTGACGAGGCAATATAATGTAACCAAATTTGTTCAAGTGTCTACCGATGAGGTTTACGGTACGCTCGGCGAGACTGGTCTTTTTACTGAAGATACGCCTATTGCACCTAATAGTCCTTATTCGGCGAGCAAGGCTGGTGCGGATTTGCTTGTTCGAGCTTATCACGAAACGTTCGGTCTTAACGTCAATATTACACGCTGCTCGAACAACTATGGTCCGTATCAGTTTCCAGAGAAGCTAATCCCGCTTATGATCCAAAATGCGCTTCAGGATAAGTCACTGCCTGTATATGGCGACGGCCTAAATGTGCGCGATTGGTTGTATGTAGAAGATCACTGCAGCGCTATCGATTTGGTGCTGCACAAAGGCCGCTCTGGTGAAGTGTATAATGTGGGCGGACGTAACGAACGGAACAATTTGCAGGTGGTTGGTACGATTCTTGAAGAGCTTGGCAAGCCTGAATCGCTAATCTCTTATGTGAAGGATCGTCTAGGCCATGATCGCCGCTATGCCATCGATGCTGACAAAATCCGCAATGAATTAGGCTGGCAGCCTAAATTCAATTATGAGGATGGCATTAAAGAAACAATTCGGTGGTATCTCAGCAATACGGAATGGATGGAGCAGGTCGCTTCAGGCTCCTATCAGCAATATTACGATACGCAATATAAGGATCGCCTGGGGGCGAGCGAATAAGATGACTAAACTAAAAATCGTTATCACGGGTGCGAATGGGCAGCTTGGGCGTGAATTGACGCAGTGGAAGACGGAAACGGCTGAGATCATCGGCTTCGGTCGTCAAGAGCTGGATATTACGAGCCTGCCGGCATGCCGGAATCTATTTGCCAATCACCGCCCGGATGTCGTTATCCATTGCGCCGCGTATACAGCGGTAGATAAAGCCGAGTCCGAGCCGGACGAGGCTTTTCGTGTGAATGCGGCAGCCACTCGAAACGTAGCCTTGGCTGCGCGCGAGGTTGGCGCGAAGCTTTGCTATATTAGTACGGATTATGTGTTTGATGGTACAGCATCGGTGCCTTACAATGAATATGATCAGACTAATCCTCAAACGGTATACGGAAAGTCAAAGCTTGCCGGCGAGCAGGCGGTTCAGACGCTTCATGATCGTTTTTTCATCGTTCGGACATCGTGGGTCTATGGAAAGTATGGCAACAATTTTGTGAAGACAATGCTCAAAATGGCTGGCGAACGCGATCAATTAAAGGTGGTTTCCGACCAAGTCGGATCGCCTACCTATACTTATGATCTAGCAGCATTTCTTCTAGACCTGGTGCAAACAGACTTCTACGGAATATACCATGCATCAAATAGCGGCATATGCTCATGGTTTGACTTCGCACAAGCGATATTTGAAGACAGCAGCGTCAATATTCTAGTAGAGCCCTGCACGACGGCTGATTTTGAACGTCCCGCACCTAGGCCGGCTTACTCGGTCATGGATCATACAGCCATCCGCAGTAACGGGCTTAATCTGCTGCGGCCGTGGCGGGAAGCATTAAACCACTACCTCAAAGACAGTGAGTGATAAATAGATGGCTACAGCTAGTGTTTGTATCGTGACTTATAATAGCGCGGAAGATATTGCAGGCTGTTTGGACGCTGTGCTGCTGCAAAGCTTTCCGATTGAAAGCATTGTCGTCATCGACAATGCTTCAACGGACGGAACGGCAGAGCAAGTTCGGCCTTATGAGAAGCAGGTACAGTTTATAGCGAACGAAGTGAACAACGGGTTTGCCGGCGGCCAAAATCAGGCTATTCGGCAAACCCGTTCGGATTATGTGCTCGTTTTAAATCCGGATGTGACGCTTAGTCCTAACTACCTAGCTGAAATAATTAACTATATGGAGCAGAATAAAGCCGTTGGAAGTGCAACCGGACGACTAGTTTTGGCGTCTAATAAAGAGGTAATGGATAGTGCAGGCTTAGGAATGAAGCGCACTCGAAATGCCTACGATCTTGCTGCGGGGGAGCCTGCTGAGAATTGGAACGCTGTGCTTCAGGTTTTTGGCGTGTCGGGCGCTGCGGCAGTGTATCGAAAAACGATGATTAACGATATCGCCTATGATGATCAGTTTTTTGACGAGCATTTTTTTGCCTACAAAGAGGATGTTGATGCTGCGTGGCGCGCGCAGAAGCTTGGCTGGACATCGGCTTATATTCCTAGTGCGAATGCGATTCATCATCGAGGCTGGAAGAAGGGCGGTCGCAGCAGCGTGCCGTTGTTCGTGCGTCAGCATTCCTATCAGAACCGTTTCTTTACTCTATTAAAGAACGAGCCTATCGGCTGGCATTCTATTTTCATTGCGCCTCTTATATTTGCGACAGAAGCTGTGAAGCTTGGTTACATTGTTTTGAGAGAGCCTGGCTTGCTGCGCTGCTGGCCTGTCATTATTCGCAGCATTCCAAGCATGCTGGCAAAGCGCAAATGGCTGATGAGGAAGGCGAAAGGACGAAAACAGCAGTAATTGTAAAAGTGACATCATGTGTGGAAAAATATGGGGTTCACCTTATATTCTATTTTTGATACAATGCAGGTAGAGTCGAAATTTAAGAGAAAGCAGGTGATAACGGCGAATGTTAAGGCAAAATCAACGATTTTTGACGCAGCTGTATATGCTGGCTGATTTATTATGCACATTGGTCGTATTTTTAGCTGCGTATTGGCTTAAATTTTATAGCGGCCTGCTGCCTAGCTATAACTCTGTATCTTTCTCTACTTATTTATTATGGGGGACGATCTATTCTTTTTCGGCCGTTCTGATTGGCTTTTATTTTCAATTTTATTCACCCAAACGACGTAAAAATTATTCCTATGAAGTATTGAGAATTTTACAAATACAGACGATCAGTTTTCTAGGCCTGTTAAGCTTGTTCTTTATCACACGTGAGGTACATATATCTCGTGAATTTCTTGCCATTTTCTTTAGTATGAATTTTATCGCCATTACGTTATATCGTTATTGGGTGAAATCTGTGCTTGCTTCATTTCGTCGCAAAGGCTTTAATAAACGGTTTGTGCTTATCGTTGGCGCAGGCTCAGTCGGCCGCAGCTTTTACACGAATTTACAGCATCATCCGGATCTAGGCTATGAGGTAGTTGGTTTTCTTGACGACTATCATCAAGAGCATGCGACGGAGCACCAGCATATGAAGCCCATCATCGGCATGCTGGATGACCTGAAGCTGAAGCTCGAGAAGGAGCCCATCGATGAGGTTATTATCGCGTTGCCTTTGGAGGCACATGCCAAGTATCCGGAAATTATCGAAATTTGCGAGCGTACGGGTGTAAAGACACTGATTATTCCTGACTTTTTCGATATGCTGCCGGCTCGTCCGTTTTTTGATAATTTCGCTGGCATACCGCTTATTAATGTAAGAGACATTCCCCTTGATGAGCTGAGCAATCGTATTCTTAAGAGATGGTTTGATATCGCGTTTTCTGTTGCAGCTATTATGATTACTTCGCCGATTATGCTGTTTATTATCGTAGGCCTCAAGCTGACGTCGCCAGGTCCGATTTTATTTAAGCAGGAGCGAATGGGGCTCGATCGCAAAACGTTCCATATGTTTAAATTCCGTTCTATGCATGTATCGACGGGAACGGTGTCGGACACGCAATGGACGGTGGAAAATGATCCTCGCCGCACAAGGTTCGGCAGCTTCCTCCGTCGTACGAGTCTGGATGAGCTTCCGCAGTTTTTTAATGTACTGCTTGGGCATATGAGTGTCGTTGGCCCGCGGCCGGAGCGCCCTTATTTTGTTCACCAGTTCAAAGAAGAAATTCCGAAATATATGATTAAGCATCAGATCAGGCCAGGCATCACGGGCTGGGCGCAAACGAATGGACTGCGGGGAGATACCTCCATTCAAGATCGAATCCGATTTGATATTTTTTATATCGAGAATTGGACGTTTTTCTTTGATATCAAAATTATTTTGAGAACGGTACTGAAGGGCTTGATTAACAAAAATGCATACTAACAGCGAATCAGCATACAAGGTATCGGTTATTATTCCAACATTAAATGCCGGCACCGAACTGAAGGAACTCTTAGAGAGACTGCAGCGGCAGTCCGAGCCTCCCTTTGAGATTATCGTCATTGATTCCTGCTCAGTGGATGGAACGCCGGAGCTGGCGCGTGAGGCTGGCGCACAGGTTATGACGGTTGAGCGAGCAGAGTTTGATCATGGCGGCACTCGAAATAGAGCAGCGATGCAGGCGCACGGTGATATTTTACTCTTTATGACACAGGATGCGCTCCCATATGATGATCGACTTATAGAGGAGCTGACAAAACCTCTGATCGATGGAGAGAAGGTTGCCTACGCTTATGCAAGGCAGCTTGCTAAACCTGAAGCAAATGTACTGGAGCAGCTTGTACGCCAATATAACTACCCAAGCCAATCGGAATTAAAGAGCTATGAGCATATTGAGCAGTTGGGCATTAAGACGTTCTTTTGCTCCAATGTATGCTCGGCAATTTGGCGGGATACGTTTGAGCAGATGGGGCGCTTTCAAGAACCGGTCATATTTAATGAGGATTTGTTTATGTCTGCAAAATGTATCTTGTCCGGCTATACGGTTGCTTACAGCGCAGAGGCAGCTGTGTATCACTCGCATAACTACTCCATTATGCAGCAGCTCAAGCGTTATTTCGATAACGGAATCTCGATGCGCTGCAACACGTGGATCACGCCGTACAGCGCGGTTGGCAAGGCGGGCTCAAAGCTCGTTAAGCTGCAGCTGCGAGAGCTTCATCGTACCAGGAACTGGCTGCTCATCCCGAGACTAGTGGCAGAATCAGCTGCCAAGCTCATCGGCTATAAGCTTGGGATGCAATATCGGCTCTTGCCCTCCTTTGTTACTAGAAAATTAAGCATGCATCGGCTTATTCTGACGCATATTGAGAAAAGCAGCGCAGATGCCGGCGCTACATTAAAATCATAATTTATTTTATACATGTCTGCTGCCTGTCCGATTCGTAATCGGGCAGGTTTTTTTTATAGCGTAGTATACGTTTCCAAGCATGCGCTCAAACTAAAGAACACTTGTCGCTTGGCGCTAGCTGGCAGCGAGGGAGAAGAGGTGTTTTTTATGGGAGTATGGTGGATTTGGCTGGATGCAGTGCTGGTAGTTTATATCGCACAGCTGGCTGCAGTATTTTTCATGGAGCACCGCCGTCCTTCCCAGCTCACAGCATGGCTGCTTATCGTATTTGTCTGCCCATATATAGGCTTTATTGCTTATCTATTTCTTGCCAAAGATTTCGTAGGACGAAGGCGTGTTAAGCGTTTTAAAAATGATGCTACCGACTATGCTGATCAGATCTCAGAGACCGTCAGTGAATTATCAGACATCGGAAACAAGCAGCTGGAAAAGGAAGAGAAGCTGTACGCAATGTTAGTTGGACTTGCTCCATTTCCTATTACCCGCAACAATGAGGTGCTTGTACTGACGAACGGCCACGATACGTATGAGGCAATGCTGGGGCAGCTGGAGCAAGCTGTTCATCATATACATATGGACTACTACACGATTCGAGCAGACGAAATCGGGAGACGGTTTGCGGAGGTCCTTGCGCGAAAAGCGAGGGAGGGCGTGGAGGTTCGAATCGTATATGATGGCATAGGCAGCATGAAGCTAAGTGAGCCTTATCTTGCTGAGCTGCATCTTGCAGGTGTTCAGACGAGCTGCTTCCTTCCGCCTCGCATTGCGTTTTTCGACAGACGGTTGAACTATCGGAATCATCGGAAAATCGTTGTTGTGGACGGCAAGGTCGGTTTTGTTGGCGGCATTAATATTGGCGATGAATATATAGGCGGAGACCCGAAGCTTGGTTTTTGGCGCGATACTCATTTGTGTTTAAAAGGTGATTCTGTTTATTATTTGCAAGAGCTGTTCATGAACGATTGGTCTTTTGCTGCAAAAGAAGAGCTAGGCGGCAAGGCCTATATGCCAACGCATCAGTGCGAAGGGGACGAACGAGTTTTGATCGTCTCCAGCAAGCCAGGCCGGTATGATCAAAAAATAGCTGAGGTCATGTTCGCAGCGATAACCGCAGCGCGCAGCCGGATTTATTTGACAACCCCCTACTTTATACCTGATTCCTCCCTTTTGATGGGACTTAGGACAGCTGCGCTCAGCGGAGTTGATGTGAGGCTGATCATTCCAGGTATTGCGGATTCCAAGCTGGTACTGCTGGCTACGCTGTCTTATATACAAGAGCTGCTGGAAGCAGGCGTAAAGGTTTATCGTTATGAGAAAGGCTTTATCCACGCAAAGGTAATGATTATTGATCAAATGCTGGCAACAGTTGGGACAGCAAATGTGGATATGCGCAGCTTATACAGCAACTTCGAGCTGAATGCGGTGCTGTTCGATGAACACGCCATTAAGCGGCTGGAAGCAGATTTTATGGAGGATCTACGAGATAGCCGAGAGCTTGACTTCCGTTCGTTCCTGAATAGGCCGAAGCGGCAAAAGCTGAAAGAATCGCTGCTGCATATCCTCTCGCCACTATTGTAATCGATGCATGGCGGAGCGTGATTTCGGGCATATTTTTCATAATCGCTTAGCAGAACCAGCGGTCAAAGCGAGTGCAAAAGCATGGCTATAGCTTGCGGCCGAGCATTCGCAACACTTTTGGGAGGGTTTGTAGTGGCAGATACGAATAATGATGAGAAAAATGCGGCAGTTGAACCGAGTCATGAGGGACGAGATGATTATTTTATGGATATTGACCGAATGGTAAATGAAGGGCTTGGAGGCGGCAATGTCACGCTGCAAAATGGTCTTATTGATGAAACAACGACCGATACGATGGAGAAAGAGTCTACGTAAATAGGTGCAATAACGAAATAGGAGCGATTGCTCACTTTAAAGTGCGGGAGGAATAACCGATATGGATACAAAACGTGCCATGCAGATTTATGAGTCAGAACAAACCTTTAAGGTTGAACTGGATGAGCATTCGGTTTGGATTGAGAATGTCGATGAAGCAAACGGAATGGCAACCGTTATGATTGGGAATAATCCCGTCAATACCAAGACGGTTTCATGTGATCAATTGAAGGAAATTAGCAAATAAAACGAAAAGAGGCTGCATCGCTGTAAAATAGCGGGCTAGCCTCTTTTTGTTTTATTTGAGCTGCTCAGCCTCCATAAGCCTCGCGAAACGCCGCACATAGGTGAGCCCGATCGACATCCCACAGCTCGGCAATTTCAGCGCTAACATTTTCATCCCACCAATCAGCTTGAATTTTACGATTGTTCTTATTTTCGTAAATCCAAGTCAGTTGGAGAATAACTTTTTTGAAATAAATAGTTTCAGCCTGATCCATTTTATCCTTGGGAACCCATACCTTCATCCGTTTAACCGTACGGTAAAGCTCATTGCTGCAGGCTCTGCGGATTTTTCGCGCGGTTGGATAGCCGGCATTGTGCTTTGGCGCATTTGCTTTCATCGTAGACCGACTCCTCTCTGTTCCATAAATATGCATGGGGAGAGGAGTAGGTCACTGCCACGCCATCAGTTAGCAGGACGTATTATTGTACGACGATGTAACCAACCATAGGGCCGCCATGACGCATATCGGTATGTGTTAGGCATTGAATGGGATAAGTGCCTGCCTTGTCCGCTGTAAAGCGTACGACAGTGATCTTTCCTTTCGTTACCTCTCCCTCAATGCCGAGACCCTCGACGACAAAAGGGTGGCTGTTGCCATTAACGCCGTTAATTTGCAGCTCAATCAGCTCGCCTTTGTTCACAATAATCGTTCCAGGGTCCCAGCGATAAATATCCATCTCCTTGCCGTCAGCGGTTTGCATGGTATATTCGCCGGTAACTAACTGAATGATACGTGCTTCTCTAGGCTGTGCATTGACCTCCCGAGATTGGTTCCAGCTTAAGTAAACACCGGTCAAAACGATTAACGCTGCAACTAGAATGAACAGCTGAATCTGTCGTTTACTTACAATAAGTACCTTGGACATGAAACGCTCACCTCATCTATTCGTATGATTTAAGGCTAGTCTATGCAGAGGCTTGTCAGCACATGACAAAAGTGGAAGGTTGTCTATATCGTATGTTAGAATAGCCTCAGCGCAAGAAATGCAAGTGATAACTATTTTTAAGAAGGAAGGCGGATTGAGGGAAGTAATGGATTTTATTCATGAAATTTTGGCTGGCTTGTTGAAATGGGTAGAGAGTTTGGGGTATTTTGGTATTTTAATTGGACTATTAATTGAAGTCATCCCTAGTGAGATTGTGCTTGGCTTTGGTGGTTACCTTGTTTGGAAAGGCGATATATCCTTCTGGGGAGCGGTTGCTTTCGGTACGATAGGCGCTGTTGGGCAAAACTGGATACTCTATGCGATTGGCAGATACGGTGGACGTCCTATTGTTGAGAAATATGGGAAGTACATAAAGATTAAACAAAAGCATGTCGACATTTCTGAGAATTGGTTCAATAAGTACGGTGTTGGCATTGTGTTTACAGCGCGCTTCGTTCCAGTCATGAGACAGGTGATTTCAATTCCTGCGGGTATGGCACGTATGAATTTTGGGTTATTTACATTGCTTACAGCGTTAGCTTCATTGCCATGGTCTATTTTATTCGTATATTTGGGCATGTCACTCGGGGAAAACTGGGATAAAATTGATGAAAAGGCCGCGCCTTATGTGCAGCCAGCTATACTCATCGCACTCGCTTTGCTTATTGTATATGTGTTATTCAAATTTGTACGCTCACGCGGCAAATCGGTATAATAGAATAGTGAACTCTGCATAACGTGAAGGATTGACCACTAATAGACGAAAGAGGGATTCATATGAGCAAAAGTATAGCAAACAAGCTTGGCAAAGGGATTAGCCCGCAGCAATTTATTGATGGCATGACAAAAAATAAAGAAACATTTATCGATTGGTCTGAGAAATTCGTCTGGACGGATGAGAGCGATAAGGAATATTTTGAATCGCTGAATAACCGAGATGATCTTCGTGTATTGATCTTGATGGCAGATTGGTGCGGCGATGTAGTCCGCAATATCCCTGTTGTGTTCAAGGCACTGGAGGACAGCGGCATCGAGACTGAGGTGCTTATTATGGAAGAAAACCTCGATACGATGGATGAGTTTTTGACGATGGGCGGACGATCGGTACCTGTTGTTATTATTGCAGATACAGGCGGAGCCGTACTTGGTAAGTGGGGCCCGCGCCCTGCTCATGTACAGGAAGCGATGATTGCATTTAAGAAAGAAAACCCCGACCGTGAGGCAGCTGATTATCAAGATAATCTTGCGGTTACAAGAAAAGAAATGGGTCGTCGCTATGGTGAGGGTACGGCCTATCAGTCCGTTATCGTGAAAGAGCTTCGTACGTTACTGGAGTCGATATAAGAGGCTATGACGATGAAAATTGAGACATTTACATTAGGCCCCTTGCAGACGAATGCGTATTTAATTACGGTGACAGAGCCAGCTGCGGCAGAGGGCGAGAAGCCTAAGGAGCGGGCAATCGTCATTGATCCAGGCATGAATCCAAAAAAACTGCTGGAGCGGCTGGAAGGTGTAAAGGTAGAGGCTATATTGCTGACCCATGCACATTTTGACCATATGGCTGGTGTGGATGAGGTGCGCAAAGCAGCTGACTGTCCTGTATATATTCATGATTTAGAAGCGGATTGGTTGACTGATCCCCGCAAAAATGGCTCCATGAGATGGCAGGATGTTACGGAGCCGCTATCCACGGATGCAGCTGAATATGCGCTGGCGGAGGGTCAAACCTTAAAGCTGCTTGGCTTATCCTTTCGTGTCATGCACACGCCAGGTCATTCACCCGGAAGCGTGAGCTTCCTAAGCGGCAACCATCTGTTCTCCGGTGATGTGCTGTTCAAAATGTCAGTCGGAAGAACAGATTTGCCTGGCGGGCGTGAGCGGGACCTGTACGATTCAATCAGGCTCAAGCTATACAAGCTAAGCCCGGATGTTATTGTATATCCAGGACACGGCGGACGGACTACCATCGGTTACGAAATGGCAAACAACCCGTATACGGGAGCATGAGGCACAAGGAAGGGGCATGACGTTTGGCGGATACGAAGGTACAGCATTTTATTGAGGAATCTGATGAAGGCACTGGGAAGTCAAAGCTGACCACCGAGCAGAAAGCAGCCGAGAGCCTGCGAATAATGAATGGGATTGCTGCTCAGCTGACGATTCCGATTTCGAAGGTCAAATCAGCAGTGAGCTTGCTTGATGAAGGCAATACGATTCCGTTTATCGCCCGATACCGCAAAGAGATGACAGGCGAGCTTGATGAGAATGATCTGAGATCCATTGAAGAGAAGCTGCAATATATGCGAAACCTGGAGGAGCGCAAGCGCGAGGTTATTCGCCTGATTGATGAGCAAGGGAAGCTGACGGACGTTCTTCGTGCAGATATTAATAAATCGGTGAAGCTGCAAGAGATCGAGGATTTGTACCGTCCTTACCGGCAAAAGCGCAAAACGCGTGCCAGCGTGGCAAAGGAAAGAGGTCTAGAACCGCTTTCGGTATGGCTGTGGTCGCAGCCGCGCATTGGTGATCCCCTTGCGGAGGCATCCCGTTATGTGAATGAGGAGAAGGGTGTGCCAACTGCTCAGGATGCGTTGAACGGTGCGATGGACATTATAGCTGAAAATATTGCGGATGACGCTTCTATACGCGCGTGGGTTCGTAAATTTACATTTGATCAAGCTCTTATCAAAACAGAAGCTAAAAATGCTGCTGAAGAAACGGTTTACGAAATGTATTACAGCTACCAGGAGCCCGTTCGAAGATTGCCTCCTCATCGGGTGCTGGCGATTAACCGAGGCGAGCGTGAGGATATTTTGCGCGTTGCCTTTGATGTTCCTGTCGAGCGTATTCACGAGCATATTCAGCGCAAGCTGCTTAAGAATGGTACGGCTCAGCCCATACGAGATATTCTTGTTGCGGTTACGGAGGATTCATATAAGCGCCTGATTTCGCCCTCTATTGAGCGCGAGGTGCGAGGAGAGCTGACGGAGAAGGCAGAAGAGCATGCGATCTCGATATTTTCGGAAAATCTGCGAAACCTTCTGCTGCAGCCACCGGTTAGAGGGAACATCGTGCTCGGCGTCGATCCTGCGTTCCGTACAGGCTGTAAGCTTGCCGTTATTGATGATATCGGCAAGCTGCTGGAGGTAGCGGTCTCCTATCCAACACCGCCGAACAATAAAGTGGCTGAAGCAGAGAAGCTGATTAATGGCTTGATTGATCAATATAAAGTCGAATTGATTGTTATCGGCAACGGAACGGCCTCGCGTGAAACAGAGCAGTTTATTGCTACCCTAATAGGGAAGCGCAAAGCGGCCTCACAAACGGGACCCGAGCTAAAGTATATTATCGTCAATGAAGCGGGCGCCAGCGTCTATTCAGCGTCTAAGCTTGCTCAGGAGGAGTTTCCAGAGCTTGATGTTGCAGAGCGCAGCGCGGTGTCGATTGCACGCAGACTCCAGGATCCGCTTGCTGAGCTCGTCAAGATTGAACCAAAAGCAATTGGTGTCGGCCAATATCAGCATGATGTAAGCCAGAAGCGTCTGGACGAAACACTTGGCGGTGTAGTGGAATCAGCGGTTAACCACGTCGGAGTCGATGTGAATACCGCTTCGGCATCCCTGCTCTCCTATGTAGCGGGCATCAATGGCACGATCGCCAAAAACATCGTGAAATACCGCGATGAGAACGGTCGATTTGTAAAGCGTACGCAGCTTCAGAAGGTACCTCGCCTTGGTGCGAAGTCTTATGAGCAATGTATCGGTTTTCTACGTATTGTCGAGCCGGTTAATCCGCTAGACAGCACACCGATTCATCCAGAGTCCTATGAGGTCGTAGACAAGCTGTTTAAGGAGCTGGGGCTTACGCTGAAGCAGCTGGGCTCTGAGGAGCTAAAGGATAAGCTGGCACAGCTTAATGCAGAGAGTACCGCTGCTGCGCTCGGTGTAGGTGTTCCTACACTACGTGATATTATGGACAGCCTGCTTAGGCCTGGCCGTGATCCGCGCGAGGAGCTTCCACCGCCTATTTTTCATACGGATGTCCTGAATATAGAGGATTTAAAGCCTGGGATGGAGCTGCACGGAACGGTTCGCAACGTGATCGATTTTGGTGCTTTTGTCGATATCGGCATCAAAAATGACGGTCTTGTGCATATCTCTCAATTGAGCGATAAATTCGTTAAACGTCCGATGGATGTTGTATCGGTTGGTGACACGGTGACGGTATGGGTGCTCGGCGTGGATGAGAAGAAAGGCCGTGTAAGCCTGACGATGCGTAGACCTGATTGATATGATCGTACAAAGGGCTTGCCTATTCCAAGGCAAGCCCTTTACACTTGATGAAGAGCATGGCATCGCTTACTACCCTACAAAAGGAGTGAGATGACTATGAAATTAGACAAACCAATGAGCATGTCGCATTCAAAATGGTTCGGTCATGCGCTGCAAGCACTCGTCTTTCTTTCGCATAAGTCGGAGGTTTGCTCAAGTGCAGCGATTGCTGGCTGCTTGAAGTCAGAAGCAACGCAGCTGCGCAGAGTGCTGGCGAAGCTAGCTGCTGCACAAATCATTACAACTAGAGAAGGGCGCGACGGAGGCTATCGTTTAATGCGGTCGCCAGAGAGCATTACTCTCGCTGAAGTGTACATTGCCTTGAAGGTAGGAGAACCGCTCTGCAGCGGTATGCTGGATACGGTTGGCATCCATGCAGCTGCTCCACATATGAAGTCGGCATTTGTTGCTATTGCAAATGAGATCGAGCAAAAAACGATTGAAACTTTGCAGCAGCACACGATCGCACAATTGGCCGAAAGAACGTTAGTGAGCCCTTAATGAAAAAAGTGAATTTTTACAATTTCAATGGATTGACAAAATGAAATGATCGACCTATACTGTGTATATAAAATGTACAGTTAAGTAAATGTTAGCTGTGTTTGAATAGACACATTTTTTTGAAAGTAACTGAGCAAAATAATGCACAGATAAAATTTTTCCTTGGAGGGAAACCCATGTCAACAACTCAAATTGATTCACAAGTAAATGTTCAAATGAATGAAGGAGCTGAAGCTTCTTTTTTCACCGTTTTAAATGGTCGTCGTTCCGTTCGTAAATACGATAAGGATGTCGCTATTTCAGAAGCAGAGCTTCGTGAAATATTAGAAATTGCAACGAAGTCACCTTCATCCTCTAACATGCAGCCTTGGCGTTTTCTAGTTGTGACTGATCCTGAATTGAAACAAAAGCTGCTTCCGATCGCATTCAATCAACAGCAGGTTGTTGAGGCAGCTGCAGTTATTATTGTACTGGGCGATTTGGAAATGTATAATTTATCAGAAAATATCTATGCAGAAGCTGTTGCTGCTGGATATATGACAGAGGAAGTGGCAAGCAACTTTATTGCCAAATCAACGAAGATGTATGCTGAGCTGCCAGCAGAGCGTTTGAAAGAAATCGTCGTATTTGATACAGGTCTTGTGGCGATGCAAATTATGCTGACAGCGCGTGCCAAGGGCTATGATACCGTTCCTATGGGCGGCTATAACCGTGATCAAGTAAAAGAGCTGTTCAACATCTCTGATCGTTATTTGCCGACCTTGCTGCTGCCCATCGGCAAAGCTGCCGCTGAAGGACATCCAACGACTCGCTTGCCAATCGATGAGGTAACCTTTTTTAACGGCCTAAAATAAGGGATATAAATATAAAACCGGCCTTTCAATTTGAAAGGCCGGTTTTGTCGTGCGGATATAAGTAGTTATTATATAAGTTGAACTAAAGTTTTAGAAACCAGGTGAAACGGCTGTCGCCGTCTTTATGGCGATGGCGCGTTTCATTCCGGAGAAATATAGAGAAGCTATAGCGAAAGGATATCTTTTCCTATATTTTAGAAAAATGAAGGTTTAACGAAGCGAGAAGATCGTTTCTCTAGAAACGAAGTGTTCGCCTTTGCAGCCGGATTCTTACCTTTAAATGTCTTAGGGAACCAAAGAATCTGGCTGCAACAGCGACCCTTCAGAATGATCTACTCGCGCAGCGCCCAAAACGTAAATGTTTAGTTCATCTTATATAGATTAACATAAAAAGCTTTGTTCATGTTTACCGGGAGATACTCGCGGTTATAGAATTCAAATGGAAGCTTTATTGAAACTCAGTGCCGTTGCTTTGTTCCTTCGGGCTTTGTTTGTTGCGGTAAAAATACCAGCACTCGTTCAGCAGCTTAATTTGCCTGCGATCTTTCTTCTGAAATGCGCGCATAAGTTGATTGCACAGCCACTGTGGCATACGCATCGTCCTCCTCCAAGGGGCTAACCTGTTGTAATACTACAATATGGGAGAGGGCGATTGACCGTGCATGTCCGCATTAAATGGTCTGTTCTTCTTCGTATTCCTCGTACCATTGCTCGAGTTGTGCTTGCAGCGCCCGAATTTCTGTCAATAATGAAATAAGCGGATAGGAGTTCTCTTGTACACGGACGAAATCCTGCTCCAAGCTGTTAATATAGTCAAGTCCATTGATGATCTCAAGAGATGAATCATGAAGCTCAACATCGTTGCATTCCGCTACTGCGTAGGGCAAGCTTGGAATATGCTCTGCGGTCAATTTATCGATTTCTTTATGAAGCCGCAAATTAAGCGCGCTTAGCTGATAAGCGTGCGAAGAGGGCATTTCGACGAAAAAGATGCTCTCATTCTGTTTGAGTAAAACGTAGCGCATTGTAGCCATAATATTTTTTGGTCTCCCCTCGGTATGTTACCGTACTTCAACTGTCTTTTTTTTAATTCCTACTTGACAGTGTAGCGTATCGTGGCTTTAAAATTCAAGTAGGTGGGGGAGAATAATCAATGGATAATGAAGCATTGCAGCAATGGGTGGAGCAAATTTCAATGAATTATTTTAAACGGCCGTTTCTACACCAAGCAACATTTAATGCGCGTCTGAAGGCGACGGGCGGGCGTTATTTTACACATACGCACCATATTGAAATCAGTCCGCATCAGCTGACTGCATTTGGGCCGGGCGAAACGGAGAAAATTATTAAGCACGAGCTTTGTCATTATCATTTGCATATTATGAAGCGGGGATATAAGCATCGGGATGCTGATTTCAAAAATTTGCTGGCTCACGTTGGCGGATCACGCTTTTGCCAATCGCTGCCAGAGCGTGCGGAGCGTAAGCAGCAGCCGTTTCGGTACAAGCTTATTTGCCGTAATTGCGGCACGGAATATTTACGCAAGCGGAAGGTAGACCCCGCAAAGTACGTTTGTGGCAAATGTCGCGGAAAATTATTGTTGATTATGATTGACAAAGGAAAAGCTACATGATATATTATTAATTGTCGCTTTTACTTTTCCCTGATAGCTCAGTTGGTAGAGCACTCGACTGTTAATCGAGTTGTCACAGGTTCGAGTCCTGTTCGGGGAGCCAGATTTGGAGAGATACCCAAGTGGCTCAAGGGGACCCTCTGCTAAGGGGTTAGACTGCGTAAGTGGTGCGAGGGTTCGAATCCCTCTCTCTCCGCCACATTTTTTCACGAATGTTTGTAACGGGAAGACCGTTCATCCGGTCTTTTTTATTTGCCACTCAAGGTTGCAGAATTCGCGAAGACAAGCTTAAAGCAACATATAGGGCCCGTTGGTCAAGTGGTTAAGACACCTCCCTTTCACGGAGGTAACAGGGGTTCGAGTCCCCTACGGGTCACCACTTTCACTTAAGTGTTTCAGCTCTTTAGAGCTCGATTATAATTACACCGAGAGCCATTAGCTCAGTTGGTAGAGCACCTGACTTTTAATCAGGGTGTCGAAGGTTCGAATCCTTCATGGCTCACCATTTGCTTCATCAATCGAAGCGAATGCCAGTGAAGGATATTCAACTCATAAATGTGCGGTAGTGGTGGAACGGCAGACACGCTATCTTGAGGGGGTAGTGTCCAATGGACGTGCAGGTTCAAATCCTGTCTACCGCACCATAACTTAATCTTTACCGATGTATATAGGTGAACTTAGAAGGTGTCATTTGTTTACACTTTTCTGATAGATGATGCCACTTTATATTCAGATCATAAATCTGATTAGAGAGTGGTTTTTTCGTTATAGGTTACTCGATCCGTCTGAACAGAAGCATCATTAGAGAAGAGGAGCTGTTAATTATGAAAGTAAACTTAAACTTTACGAACAAAGGACAAGCGGCGATTAAAAATTTCAATAATGAGGAATTGATTGAGATTTTTGGCCGTTACAGCAACACTTTGATGAAAAAATATTCGATCGAGGTAACTGTACCAGCAGAAGGAAATGAAGCGATTATTGACAGAAGCGTATTATCTGTTTATGTAGACAAAATTGAGTGTGATGTTGAAACCTTCTTCAAAGAATTGGGCAGAGATGTTAAGGTTCCTTTGAAGAAAAGACTTACACCTGAGGACAAGCTTGACAACGTATTTAAAGCGGAAATTTTTGAATAAGCAAGCTGATTTACTGCTTGAATTGTTTTTTGAAAATAATGCTTGTACTCCTGCTGATAAGCTGGTATAATCATTTTTGTTGTCGCAAGAAATTATATTTCTTGTATGAAACGGCCCGTTGGTCAAGTGGTTAAGACACCTCCCTTTCACGGAGGTAACAGGGGTTCGAGTCCCCTACGGGTCACCATCTTTCCTCAATGTGTACCGGCTCTAAAAATGTGCGGTAGTGGTGGAACGGCAGACACGCTATCTTGAGGGGGTAGTGTCCCATGGACGTGCAGGTTCAAATCCTGTCTACCGCACCATATCTATTAAATTTCCAAACTCTTACTTCGTAAGGGTTTTTTTGATTTTCTTGCATAGTTGATTAAATTTTGTCGACGTTATATATTAATGAAATGGAGGTGTACGCATGTCGGGGGTTCACAGCAATTTGAAGGAAATGATGAGAGAGAAAGATCCTACCCTATCGATTCGCCAGCTCGCAAAGGATATAGATTACCATTTTGATTCTGTGCGAAAAATGTATAAGGATGAGATGGTTCAATATCCGCGTGATCTTATATGGAGGTTATGTAAATATTTTGACGTAAGCCCAGGTCAGTTTATTATTGTTAAGCATGATGACGAAACAGAAGAGAATGATAAATAAAAGGGAACCCTGTACATGGTGTATAGGGTTCCCTTTAATCTATTTATATGAAATTTAAGCAGAAACGACAGCTTCTTCAGCGTTTGCTTGTGTGATTTTAATAAGCATGGAGCTAGCATCAGACAATACCTCAATGCCCTCGTGGAAAGAAAGATCAGATACATGCAGCTGATCGCCAATTTTGAGACCGCTAATGTCTACCTCGTATGCGCTAAGCAGATTATCAGGCATGCAGCGAACCTCTACCTCGTACATTTCCACTTGAAGCGTACCGCCTTCTTTGACGCCAATTGGGTCGCCGGTGAAGTTAATGGTTACTTTCGAATCCATGCTCACATTCATATTCAGTTGATGGAAATCCACATGGACAATTTTATTGCTCAAGGAATCTCTTTGTATATTTTGAATTAAGACAGGCTTATTGCCCTGGTTAGGTATGGATGCATTCAAGATAGCGCGCGGGTTATGCTTAATGATCGAAGAAATTTCTTTTTCACCAATGATAACCGAGATGCTGCCGATGTCTTTGCCGTAAACGATGGCAGGAACCTGTCCTTGCTTTCTTAGTACGTTAATTTGAGATTTTGTAAGATTGACCCGTTCGTTTAACTGGATAGATTTGTTCATCATTTGTTGCCTCCTAATCGAATGGGGTACTCTTAATTTGGCAATAAAAAAGACTAATTAGCATAGGTTGTCTAATTAGTCTGCTATTGACCATATTTTCTTGTCGTAAGTTAATTTTATCACAAGTTCGCTATTTGTCAAATTTGAGATCGTGTGAGCTTCATTGACAAGAAAATATGGTCGTGTTAAGCTTTAAACAGCAGACAGGAGCGGGATGGCAAGAATGGTGGAAGATAACGGCTGCCAATCTTTTAAATTGAAGTAGCATAAATTCAATCACATACAAATGACGACGTAGAAATAAAGACCTCTTTATTTCTTTTTTTTATGGACAGCTGTAAGAAAATACAAAAAATAGGAGTGATTTCTTTGAGGAAAGTAATAAAAAAACGCAATGTTGCATTTTTAGGAACGAGCCTGCCAAGGGAATGTGGCTTAGCAACTTTTTCCCAGGATCTTATGGATGAGCTCGGACGGCTGCATGACTTTAACGCTCCTCGGATGATCGCGGTTAATAATAGCAAGTCGTATGCTTATGGGAATCAGGTTATGACACAAATCGACCAATTTAATCGTGCGGATTACACCAAGGCTGCAATAGAAATCAATCATTCAAATATCGATTTGGTCGTTATCCAGCATGAGTTTGGTATTTATGGAGGCGAGAGCGGCGATTTTGTTTTGGACTTAGCGGAGAAGCTGTCTGTGCCGTTTATCGTGATTTTTCACACTATATTAGCGGAGCCTAGTCCGAAGCAGCGCTTGATCATGAAGCAGCTTTCTGATTTGAGCTTTAAGATAATCACAATGTCACAAAGCAAAGTACAGGATTTACTTGAAATCTATAACATCGACGAAGAGAAAATTCAAGTTTTTCATCACGGTGTTCCTATGGTGGAAACGAAATCAAGAAACGAGCTGAAGGAGCGCTACGGTTATAGCAATCGGCCGATTCTCTCAACATTTGGTTTTTTAAGCCCAGGGAAAGGAATTGAATACGCAATTGAAGCAATGAGCGGTGTTGCTGCAAAGCACCCGGAAGCATTATATATCGTTTGGGGTAAAACTCATCCGGTCGTCAAGGAAGAGGTTGGGGAGGTTTATCGGAATAAGCTGATGGATCTGGTGTCGAGCCTAGGTCTCGGGCATAATGTGGCTTTTGTCGATAAGCATTTGACGCAGGAGGAGGTTGTCGAGTCTCTTGTACTATCAGATATTTATATGACACCGTATTTGGGGAAGGACCAGGCGGTAAGCGGGACGCTAGCGTATGGAATCGGATATGGCAGAGTTATTATTTCGACCCCCTATCGCTATGCTGTAGAGATGCTGGCTGACGGACGAGGACTGCTGGCGGATTTCCATAATTCAGCTTCTTTGGAGCAGCATATATTAAACGTGCTGGATCATCCCGAATTGAAGGAAGAGATGGAGAGAAAGACACAGGAGCTTGGAAGCACGATGATGTGGAATGAAATAGCGAAGTCTTATGCAGAGCTCTTTCGTGAAACGATGTCTGCCAGTTACGTGTTAAAAGGGAGTGCGATTTAATGTATAAAACGATAGCTATGCCGCTTGTAACCGATTATTTGTATAGCCTGACTGATGATACTGGAATTTTTCAGCATACAAAATTCGGCATACCCGATCGAACAAAGGGTTATACGTCAGACGATAATGCAAGAGCACTCATTGCAGCGGTTATGCTGTACAAAAATAGGAGAGATGCTGAGAGCCTGAAGCTTATCCATACTTACTTGTCATTCCTCCATCACGCTCAAAATGAAGATGGCAGCTTTCGCAATTTTATGGATTATAACCGTACATTTATGGAACAGTTAGGCTCAGAGGATTGTCTAGGCCGATGCTTATGGGCGCTTGGATTCACGTTGTCGGAAGCGTCTGTACCTGATAATTTGCAAAATACATGTCGGTATATGATCAATCAGGCTCTTCCGCATGTGAAAGGTTTAGGCTCGCCTAGAGCGATGGCCTACACGGTTATCGGTTTGACTTATATGCTGGAAACGCCGCAGTCTTTAGCTTATAAGTTTCCTTATGCAAGCAAGGAAGTAAAGGACCCGGATTTCCTGCCCAAAACTGTGATCGTTTCGCTAGTTGATGAGCTTGCGATGAGGCTGCATACGCAGTATCAAGGCAATAAAGGAGAAGGATGGAACTGGTTCGAGGACAGTATCACTTATGGTAACGCAATGCTGCCATGGGCGCTGTTCAAAGCTTCGCGTATCGCACATTCTGATTTATTTCTGGAAACAGCCAAAGAAAGTTTGGATTTTCTAGCATCCATTACTTTTGCGAAGGAGGGCTACTTCAAACCAGTTGGCAGTGATGGCTGGCTTGTGCGTGGCGGGGAAGCAGCTTTGTATGATGAACAACCAATTGAAGCTTGTGAAATGCTGCTTGCTTGCATGGAGGCATACGAAACGCTCGGAGTAAATCGATATCTGGACATGGCCTCCTCCTGCTATGCATGGTTTCACGGTCGAAATTCACTCTATGAATCGTTAATTGATCCGCAAACGGGCGGCTGCTATGACGGCATACATGCCTCTGGCTTAAATTTAAATCAAGGCTCTGAGAATATTGTGTCTTATTGCATGTCTCATATGGTGCTGCATCATGAATAAATTTGCGACGATTCTTGCAGGCGGCGGCGGAACCCGTTTCTGGCCCTTGTCTCGGCAAGAGCTGCCGAAGCAGCTGATTAATATAAGCGGAAACGATATTATGCTCAATGATACGATTGAACGGTTTAACGGTGTTATTCCGATGGAGAATACGATTGTAGTCACCAATCGTACTCAAGCAGTGCTGCTGGAGAGCATTATGCATAAGAGTGTGCAGCATGCAAACATTTTAGTAGAGCCTGTTGCCAAGAATACGGCGGCGAGCATTTTGCTGGCTGCGCTCTTTATTGAGAAAAACCACGGCGATTCATTGATGGTCGTATTTCCATCCGATCATCATATTACGGAAGAAGAGAAGTTTAAGAAAACGTTAGACGATGCCTGCCGCATTGCCATGGAAACGAACAAAATTGTGACAATTGGCATCAAGCCGACTTTCCCTTCCACAGGCTATGGCTATATTTCGTGCAAAAGCGATGCTTTTTTAGCGAAGCCCTGTCCGGTCTATGAGGTAGCTGAATTTGTAGAGAAGCCAAACTTCATTAAGGCGCAGTCCTATCTGGCCTCGGGTCATTATTTATGGAACAGCGGCATGTTCATCTGGAAAACCTCTTGCATTATAGAAAATTTCAAGAGATTTCTGCCAAGGTTGTATAAAACGATGCTCCCATTAATTGAGTATATCGGTACGGATGCGGAAGAAGAGATGATTAATGAAATTTATCCTTTGCTGCAGAACATATCGATCGATTATGGCATTTTAGAGCGTTGTGATGAGGTTGTAGTCATTGAAGGCGATTTTGGCTGGAATGATATTGGGAGCTGGGATGCGCTTGGCGCAATTTTTCCTCCGGATGAATTCGGCAATATCGTCAAAGCTAATTATCTCGGTATCGAGACGCGTAATTCTATCATTTATGGAGAAGAGCGTTTAATAACGACCATTGGGATTGACGGTCTTATTATAGCGGATACTAAGGATGCGCTGCTCATTTGCGCTAAGGATAAAGCGCAAGAGGTAAAGGAAATCGTCAAGATGCTCAAGGATAAGGGAATGCAGGAATACGCATAAGAGAGGCTTTTACCCCATGATGAAATTAGAATGGATTACGAAAACATGCAAAGAGCTGCTGCTAGAATATCAACCTGCTGCAGTTAAAGGAAAAAAGCTTCATTTTGCCGGAGTTGGTGATCGAGATGTTTATAATATTACGGCACCGTTTTTCAACGAAGGCGAGCTGTATATAGCCGGGCGGGTAGAAGAGAGAAATTCGGAGGAGTCCGAAATTGTTTTTTTTACGTGCAAGGATGAGGTTTGGACTCCAAAGTGGGATTTGCCGAAGTTTCAGCTGCAGGACCCTTTTATAACGAGAATTAATGGGGAATGGATATTGGGCGGGGTTGCTCTATATTTTGATGAGGAGCCTGTGCGGTCAATTATTGGCTGGAAAACGGTGCTGTACCGAGGAAGAAATCTGCATGAGCTGGTGCATGTTGCATCGGGGCCTTGGAATATGAAAGATATTCGATTAACGGAGCTATCGGATGGTTCTATAGGTATTTTCTCGCGGCCCTTTGGCGTTGAAGGCACAAGAGCGGTTATTGGCTTTAGCATATTGGACTCGTTCGAGGAGCTGTCTGAAACTGCGATTATTAAAGCCCCCTTGTTTCGGGATCAATTTCTGAAGGATGAATGGGGAGGCGCTAACGAAATTCATTTGCTCAAAAATGGATTCCTTGGCGTATTAGGACATATTTCGTATACGGATGAGGAAGATCAGCTGCATTACCATGCAATGTCCTTTGTACTTAATCCTAAGACGAGAGAAAAGTCGGCTGTCAAAATCATCGCAACACGCAGCGACTTTCCCGAAGGCCCAGCGAAACGGCCGGATCTTGTGGATGTGATCTTTAGCGGCGGCTTAATTCGTGAGCCGGGTAACCGTGCTGTGCTGTACGTAGGGGCCAGCGATACAGAAGCTCACTACATTAATATTGAGGACCCATTTTCAGAATTCGAATAATACGAAGAAGCCTTGCTGAGTGTAGCGGGGCTTCTTTTTTTTGAAATATAGGAAAGTAGATCCTTTCGTCCTACTTTCTCTATATTTCTCCGGAATGAAACGCGCTGGCGCCGCCAAGGGACGGCGATAGCCGTTTCACCTTGAAATATAGGAAAGTAGATCCTTTCGTCCTACTTTCTCTATATTTCTCCGGAATGAAACTCGCCGCGTCGCCAAGGGACGGCGACAGCCGTTTCACCTTGCTACGCTTACGGGACGGTTCAGGCACTCGCGCAATTATCGCACGATGATGATGAGAAATGCAGGGTAGGATATTGGAAGTTGAAAGTAGTGTACTTTGTGCAATAGAAACTGGAGAATAGAGCGACCTGAAGAGCTACGTTGTACAAAATACAGTAGATTCGCGTGTTATTGGACTATTTTGCTTTCATAGGTGTGCATCTGTTGTAAAAACTACATTGTACGCCGCTTGAAGCTGCATTTTAGTTGATTTGATTGTAGAAAGTGCAATGTCAGGTCTGTTGATTATCCAAGTATTGGGATAAGGGAAATGTGCCCATTTGTTGGGAATGTGTGTGAATAGATCTATTTATTAGATCTATTTTAGCGTTTTAAGCTCATTTGGCGGATATAGATCTAAAAATTAGACCTATTTCATCGCAGAGCGGGCATAATGTGCCCATTTGTTGGGAATGTATGTGAATAGATCTATTTATTAGATCTATTTTAGCGTTTTAAGCTCATTTGGCGGATATAGATCTAAAAATTAGACCTATTTCATCGCAGAGCGGGCATAATGTGCCCATTTGTTGGGAATGTGTGTGAATAGGTTAATGACCGCGGCTGGGCAAACGTATCCAAACGCTCGATCCTTCCGTAAATGCGATCCTTGACCATCAAAAAATCGGGATTGTCTACGAAAGGGATGACCTCTTTTCAAATCACATTCCCTGTTACTGGATAACCAACAGGTTTGGTGCAATGTAGAGGTGCAGGAATGTACTATATAACTTGAACTTAAAAAAATGATGATTTAGCGAAACGAGAAGATCGTTTCTCCAGAAACGAAGTGTTCGCCTTTGCAGCTTTATTCTGACCTTTAAAGGTTTTAGGAAATCAAAGCATCTGGCTGAAACCGCGACCCTTCAGAAAGATCTGCTCGCGCAGCGCTCAAACCATAAATGTTTAGTTCGACTCATAGAGTTAGCCCAAAAAGGATAAAGCATCAGAAAATTTCTGATTGCTCTATCCTTTTTGTAGTTTTTATCTACTATGGATTGCTAGGAGCCGCACAGGAAAGACGCTCGATAAACTTCGTATCAATGCTGATTTTCACCTTCATATCGCTCTCCTGCGCAAGCTGAGAGATGATTAGGTCAACAGCGACCTGCGCGATTTTATCCTTGTCCACATGAATGGTTGTGAGCTCCGGCGTAATAATTCTTGCTTCGGATATGTTGTCGAAGCCGATGACAGAGATATCCTCCGGTATGCGGAAGCCTAATTCGGTTAAGGTCTTGACGGCACTAATAGCGATATAGTCGCACTCGCAAAAAATTGCGCTGGGCATAGGCTCACCGCTGCTAATATAAGCCTCAAGCTGCTTCTTCATCTCCGGCTGCGACGAAAGAATAGTGGGAGCAACATGGAAGACATGCTCCTCTGCTATAGCCAGTCCATATTCCTTAAGCGCTAGTCGGAAGCCTCTCTTGCGAGCATTAAAATTATGAATGCGGACGTCTGAGGCCATATAGCCAATTGTCCGATGGCCTTTTTCATATAAATACTTGCCGGCTTGATAGGCGCCCATTTCATTGTTGATTTGAACAAAGTTGATAGGCAGCGTGTCGAAGCAGGTATCTAGAACAACGAGATGAGGCAGCTGATCCGCGATGAATTCGATTTGCTGCCGATCTAAATTTGTGCCAAGCAGGATAACGCCATTATCTTTATTTTCCTCCTTGACCGTCTGCATATTGTTCTCCAGATCGTTGATATCAGCAGCAGAAAACCGAAGGGAGTAGCCATTCAAGCGGCAATGCTCCTCAATGAAATGGATAAGCTCTCGGAAGAAAGGCTGCTGATAATAGTTTTCCAGCACAATGCCTGAGTTGTTTAATACGAGAAACAGCAGCGTTTTTACCGGTTTATCCGGAAGTGAAGCTTTAGGCTTAAATTGATAGCCGTTCTCTTCAGCGATTCTAATGATCTTCTCACGGGTTTCAGCGCCAATTCCTGGCTTATTGTTAAGCGCGAGGGATACAGCTGACTTCGATACTTCAGCCAGTCTTGCGATATCATCCATTTTCACGGCTAGTTCTCCATTCATAATTTATAATCATCAAATTCAGTTTGTGGTTTAGTTAGTTTAGTTTACTATGAACGGCTAGTGTTTCGCAACAAATAACTAAACGAAACTAAAGTTTAGGTATAAATCACCGCTAAATCGGAGTTTATGAACTAAATATTTAGTGTTGACTGAACTAAACTACGGTGATAGGATGATTAATAAGATCTAATCGCTATTATAATAAATTGAATCTGATATTTGTTTAGTTTTATTTTAGTTTTTTTATCTAAAATTAGTTTAGTGGTATTTTAATGGGGGCGAACATAATGAAAAAGCTGAAGCTGGGATATGCACCAACGCGTCGTTTTGTATTTAGTGAAGAGGATGCTTTTAAGTACAAGGTCATGATTCGAGAGAAGCTGGATTCATTCGGCATGGACATCGATATCGTCGACCTGGAAGGATTAAATGAAGAGGGTCTCCTATATAACGATAATATTGGCGCAGATAAAATTATTGAAAGGTTTCAGCGCGAGAAGGTAGATGCGGTGTTCTTCCCTCACTGCAACTTCGGTACGGAGGATACGGTTGCACGGGTGGCTAAGGCTTTAGGAAAGCCAACCTTGTTATGGGGACCGCGGGATGAAGCTCCGCTAGAGGATGGCATGCGTCTTCGTGATACGCAGTGTGGCTTGTTCGCTACAGGGAAAATTTTGCGCAGATTCAACGTTCCCTTCACCTATGTAACGAACAGTAGAGTAAACGATCCAGTGTTTGAAAGGGGCTTCAAAAACTTCATTTCTGCAGCGAATGTTGTGAGTAAGTTCCGTACGCTGCGAATTTTGCAAATTGCACCGCGTCCGGCCTCCTTCTGGACGATGATGGTAAATGAAGGCGAGCTGCTGGAGCGGTTCGGTATCGAGGTATATCCCATAACGCTGATCGATATTCAGAGAACTACAGAACGGATTGAGAAGCAGAACGGCTCTGAACTGCAAGAGGCGATTATTTATATAAGGGCGATGCTTGATGTTTCTGAAGTTACGGAGGCTGCTGTCAAGCGTGTTGCAGCACTTAAGGTAGCGATGAAGAAATATGCGATAGATACAGGCAGCAGCGCGATTGCGATTCAGTGCTGGTCCTCGCTTCAAGATGCAATGGGCATCATGCCTTGCCTCGCTAATGCACTGCTTACAGATGAGCAGATTCCGGTTACATGTGAAACTGATATTCACGGAGCCATTACTTCGGTGATGGTGCAGGCTGCGGCGATGAATCAAGCACCTACTTTCTTTGCAGATTTGACGGTGCGCCATCCTGAAAATCCAAACGGCGAGCTGTTGTTCCACTGCGGCAACTTCCCAGTCTCCTTATCTGTAGAGGATAAGCCCAAGCTGCGCCATCACTTTTTATTTGATGATCATGCACCGGGCACGCATGAAGGTGAAATTAGAGGCGGCGATATGACGCTGGCGCGCTTCGACGGCGATCACGGCGAATATTCATTGTTTCTAGGTAAAGCGCGTGGGATTCAAGGTCCGTATACTAGAGGCTCCTATGTTTGGGTAGAGGTTAACGATTGGCCGCTATGGGAAGAAAAACTCGTTAAAGGCCCTTATGTCCATCATTCTGTAGGCATTCATGCCAATGTGATTCCTTCCCTTTATGAGGCTTGCAATTATATTCCTGGACTGACACCAGATCCAGTCGATCCAACGGAAGCTGAAATTAGAGCATGGCTGAGAGGAAGTGTTTAAGATGAGTACCGTAACAGAGCTTAAGCTAAAATCATTACAAATTCGCGCAGATCTTCTACGTTTAATTCATAGCGCCAAAATGGGCCATACAGGCGGCTCGCTTAGCAATACCGATATTTTAACGACATTATATTATGAAATTATGAAGCATGATCCGTCACGTCCGAAATGGGCGGAGCGGGATCGCTTTATCGCAAGCAAAGGACATTCGGTTGAATCATTATGGTGTATACTTGCTGATCTCGGTTATTTTCCGAAGGAGGAGCTTGCTACGTATTGCCAGTTCGGAACGAGATTAATCGGCCATCCGAACAATAAGGTGCCAGGCATAGAGATGAATACGGGGGCGCTTGGACATGGCCTCGCGATTTCTGTAGGGATGGCGCTGGCGGCCAAAAAAGACAGCAAGGCATATCGCGTGTTCTGTTTAATGGGCGACGGCGAGCAGGCAGAGGGCTCCGTGTGGGAAGCAGCGATGGCGGGCGCACATTACAAGCTTGATCATTTGATCGGCTTTGTCGATCGCAACCGGCTGCAAATTAGCGGAAATACGGAGGATGTCATGGGCATCGATCCGCTTGACCGCAAATGGGAGGCATTCGGCTGGCATGTGAAGCAGGTGAATGGGCATGATTTCGACGAGCTGTTGGAGACGCTGCGGGCAGTTCCTGAGCAGACCGGCAAGCCGACGCTCATTATTTTAAATACAACTAAGGGCAAGGGCGTATCCTTTGCTGAAAATCAACCAGAGTGGCATCATCATGTACCGAATGACGAGCAGCTAAGGCTAGCAATAGGGGAGCTGGAGGCAGCGAGCGCTGCAATTGCAGAAGCTGAAGAGGAGCGTGGCATGAATGGCTAACAACATACCTAACCGTCAAGCAATGTGCGAGGCTCTAATCGAGCTCGCTCAGGAGGACAGAGATATTATGGTGCTGGCGAGTGATTCGAGAGGCTCGGCGGCTATGGCGCCATTTGTTAAACAGTTTCCAGAGCAGTTCGTTGAGACTGGCATCGCGGAGCAAAATATTGTCGGCATCGCAGCAGGTCTTGCCCACAGCGGCAAAAAGCCGTTCGTTACTTCACCGGCTTGTTTTCTAAGCATGAGAAGCATCGAGCAGGTTAAGGTAGACGTTGCCTACTCAGCTACAAATGTGAAATTAGTCGGCATTAGCGGCGGGGTTAGCTATGGCGCGCTTGGCATGTCGCATCATTCCTTGCAGGATATTGCGGTAACAAGGGCGATTCCTGGCTTAACGATTATTTTGCCGGCTGATCGTCACGAGACTCGCAAGATGACGCAGGCGTTAGCTAAGCACGAAGGCGGCACTTATGTTCGGATCGGGCGAAATCCGGTTGAAGACGTGTATGAGTCAGACGATTATGATTTCCAAATCGGCAAGGCGGTCGTCATGAAGCAGGGCAGCGATGTAACGCTAATTGGAACGGGAGAGACGGTGCGCATCGCGCTTGATGCCGCCAAGCTGCTGGAAGAAGCGGGCATCGGTGCGCGCGTCCTTAATATGCATACGATTAAGCCGCTTGATGAAGAGGCGATAATAGCTGCTGCTAGGGAAACGAAAGCTATCGTTACGCTTGAGGAGCATAGCATATTCGGAGGACTTGGGGCGGCGGTAGCGGAAGTTATTTCGACGAATCATCCTGTGCCGCTTCGTATTCTTGGCATTCCGGATGAGCCGGCGATTGCAGGGAAAACAGCCGAAATATTTGCCCATTACGGGCTGACCGCAGCGAATGTCCTGCAGCTTGCAACCGAGCTGGTCAAAGCCAAGGCGGAGCAGAAATGATGAAGGAGCAGCCTTCGCAAACGGCAAAGCAAGACTCGAATGCTGCAAAGTATTTGTTAACAATCGATCAAAGTACGACCGCAACCAAAGCGATGCTGGTTGATGAAAACGGCAGTATCACTCAGCAGCTAGCCATTTCTCATCGTCAATATTATCCGCAGGATGGTTGGGTTGAGCATGATCCTGTTGAAATCTATCAAAACGTAAAATCAGTAATTCGTGGTGTTATAGCACAGGCAGGCCTTGCTCAAGAAGCGATTGTCGGCATAACATTCACGAATCAACGAGAAACGGCTTTAATATGGGATCGTGAAACAGGAATCCCGATCGCAAACGCAATTGTATGGCAATGCCGCCGGACTGCTAATTATTGCGAGCAGTTGAAAGCCGAGGGCTTAGAGCAGCAGATTCAGCATAAGACCGGGCTGCTGCTCGATCCCTATTTCTCTGCGACAAAATGGCGCTGGCTGCTCGATCATGCTGGCAGTGAGCTTCCGCTGGAGAGGCTGATGGCAGGGACGATGGACAGCTGGCTCATTTGGAACCTGAGTGGACGCCAGATTCATGCTACCGATTATAGCAATGCAAGCAGGACTCAGCTCTTTAATATTGAAACTTTACAATGGGACGAGGAGCTAGCGAGCTGGTTTGGCGTACCGCTGCAACTTCTTCCCACAGTATATGGCAGCGATTACATTTATGGATATATCGATGATCCAGAACTATTTTCAGCTAAAATACCGATTACAGGAGTTATAGGGGATTCACAGGGTGCCTTGTTTGGACAGCAGTGCACTAGTACGGGCATGGCGAAGGGGACCTACGGAACAGGAACCTCTGTGCTCATGCATGTTGGCTCCGATATTGTACGCGCAAAGGGCGGCTTAGTGTCCGCTATCGCTTGGGGGCTTGAAGGCAAGGTAGAATACGCACTGGAGGCGATCATTCATTGCTCGGGCGATTGTCTCAACTGGGCGCGTGACCAGCTTGGGCTTTACAGTACTTTCGAGGAGCTTGAGGAGAGCGTAAATAAGGCTGGAGACAGCGGAGGCGTATATTTAGTCCCAGCCTTCGTTGGCTTAGGCGCGCCACATTGGCATCCGCGGGCTAGAGCAGCTATCGTCGGCTTGAATCGCTCGTCTGACCGCCATCATATTTTGCTGGCTGCGCTGGAGAGCATTGCCTATCAGGTGGATGATGCCGTCAAGCTGCTGGAGCAGCAAACCGGCATTCCACTGCTGGAGCTGCGGGTGGATGGCGGCGCTACTGCCAACAGCAGGCTGATGCAATTCCAAGCTGATTTACTCGCTGCAAGGGTCGTTTGCCCGCAAGCTGCCCAGCTGTCTGCGCTTGGTTCAGCTTATATAGGTGGAATGGCTTTGGGACTTTGGAGCCGCGAGATGATCGCAGGTTTCTATAGAAGAAATCGTGAATACGAATCCAATATGAAGAAGCAGGAAAGAAAGCGACGCGTTGCAGGCTGGCAAGCTGCTGTAAATGCTGTTCTTGCTAACGAAGCAGCGCTTCAAGAAAAGGGGTAAATAAATGAATTTTCCATATCAAGTGCCAGAATCCAAAAAAATCCGTCTTATTATCAATACCGATGCCAAAAATGAAGCGGATGATCAGTATGCGATAGCCCATGCGCTTCTTACTCCTAGATTTAATATCACGGGCATTATTGCAGCTCATTTTGGAACGAGAATCGATACCTCTATGGAGGAGTCGTTCAAGGAAATCAAAAAAGTGCTGCAGCTTATGGACATGGACAATGACATTAGCGTATATGAAGGTGCCAAGGCAGCGATGACAGATGAGCTGACTCCAACGTCATCCGCCGGTTCAGATCTTATTGTGCGTGAAGCGATGAAGGATGGCGAGCTGCCGCTATATGTCATTTTCCTCGGTCCACTGACCGATCTGGCTGCCGCTTATTTGCAGGAGCCGCGTATTGCGGACCGTATGACAGCCGTATGGATCGGAGGAGGCCCTTATCCGGAAGGCGCGGGGGAATTCAACTTGGAAAATGACATCGCTGCTGCCAACGTCGTGTTTCGCTCTCCGATCCCGCTTTGGCAGGTACCGCAAAATGTATATAAAATGCTGCGAGTAAGTCTTGCGGAGTTAGCGGTAAGAGTACGGCCGCATGGAGAAATTGGACGTTATTTGTTCGAGCAGCTGGTGGAATTTAATATGCATCCTGACCATTCGCCGAGATGGCCGAAGGGCGAAATGTGGATGCTGGGTGATTCACCGGCAGTCTCGCTGCTCATTGATGATCAGGAATTTGATTATGATATGGTAACTGCGCCACATATTACCTCCGACATGCTTTACGAGCCGCAAGAAATCGATCGGAAAATTCGGGTGTATCGCTCCGTCGATGCAAGGTTCACGCTGGAGGACATGTACGCCAAGCTTGAATTATTTAACGCCAGCTCCAAAAAAGGGGGTTAACTAAAATGACCTTGTCAATTGTGGAATGCAAAACAGAATACTCGATAAATCCGATTGGCATAGAGGCGATCAAGCCAAGATTGTTTTGGAGGATAGAAGCGAACGAGCGCTCAGCGGTGCAGACGGCGTATCAAGTTCTGGTTGCCAGCTCTAGTGAGCGTTTGGCTGCGGATCATGGTGATGTCTGGGACAGCGGAAGAGTGGAGTCGAGTGAATCGATTCAGATCGAGTACGCAGGCAATCCGCTTCTGGCTGAAGGGAAATATTATTGGAAGGTTCGGGTTTGGGGCAAGCAGCAGCAGCCTTCCGAGTGGAGTGCGCCTTCTTACTGGACGATGGGCCTCTTAAGCAGAGAAGGCTATAAGGGGAAATGGATTGGCCGCAAGCTGGACCCAGCCCACAAGATGCAGCATTCTCCGCATTTGCGCAAATCATTTACGCTTAAAGGCAAGGTGCGCCGCGCATATGCCTACGCGACTGCGCTTGGCTTGTTCGAGCTTCATGTGAACGGGAAGAGGATTGGGGATTACTTTGCCCCGGGCTTTACTGACTACAACGTCCGTACACAGGTGCAGGCGTATGATATTTCCGAGCTTCTTACCACGGGTGACAATGCTTTTGGCGTAATCGTAGGCGATGGCTGGTATGCGGGAACTGTTGGTTTTCTAGGAGATAAGGTATATGGCGAGCGTCCTTTCTTCATGATGCAGGTCAATGTAGAGTACGAGGATGGCAGCAAGGAAAGCGTCGTAACGGACCATACATGGAAGGCTAATAAAGGCCCGATTTTGTATTCCGACTTTATTATGGGTGAGGCCTATGATGCGCGCCTTGAAATCAATGGCTGGGATACAGCTGGTTACGACGATGCTGACTGGGAAACCCCGGATGTTCGTTCGGGCTATAACGGCAATCTAGTTGCGACGAATGAGCCGCCAATTGTTATAGCAAAAACATTAAAGCCGGTTAGTTTGAAAAAGTCGGCCGCAGGAACTTATATTTATGATATGGGTCAAAATATGGTTGGCTGGACGGAGCTTAAGGTATCTGGTGAGCGTGGCACGACGGTTACGATAAGCCATGCGGAAATGCTTAATCCGGACGGCTCCCTCTATCTGGACAACTTGCGTGTTGCCGTTCAGCAGGAGCATTATACACTGAAAGGCGATGGAGAAGAGCGCTACGAGCCTCATTTTACATTCCACGGCTTCCGCTACGTAGAGCTGATCGGATATCCAGGCGAGCCGGATTTGGAGACGATCATCGGCAAGGTCGTTCATTCGGATACGCCGGAGACCGGTTATTTGGAAACGTCCAATGCGATGGTCAATCAATTGTATTCGAATATTACTTGGGGACAGCGCGGCAATTTCTTATCGGTGCCAACAGATTGTCCGCAGCGTGATGAGCGTCTTGGCTGGACCGGGGATGCGCAAATCTTCGCTCGTACAGCATCGTACAATATGGATGTGGCTCGATTCTTCAACAAGTTCGTATGGGATATGATCGATTGCCAGCAGCCTTCGGGCGCATTCACCGATGTTGCACCAGATGCGGGCTGGATTCGCCACAAAAACTGGAATACGCGGCTAAATTGGTTTGCACCGGACAATGCGGGCTGGGGAGATGCCGGCGTTGTTATTCCTTGGACGCTTTATCTGATGTATGGAGATACAAAAATATTGGAAACGCATTATGAGGCGATGGCCAAATGGGTCGAATATTTGCGGATCAACACCGATAATCTCGTTCGGCCAGCTTATGCAAACTACGGAGATTGGTTGTCCATAGACGCGGATACGCCAAATGAAGTGCTGGCAACGGCTTACTTTGCTTACAGCACGAAGCTGCTTGGCCTCATTTCGGGAGTTCTTGGCAAGGATGTGGAGGCTGGTAAATACGCGGAGCTGTTCGAGAGTATTGCAGCAGCTTTCCGTACTGCTTTCGTAAGGGAAGACGGCGTTATTCATGGAGAGACACAAACGGTTTATGTGCTTGCGCTGCAATTCGGCTTGTTGACCGAGGAGCTTCGCTTGAAGGCGATTGAGCATTTGACGGCGGATATTACGAGTCGCGGCAATCGCTTAACGACTGGATTCCTTGGCGTCGGTTATTTATTGCCGGCATTGTCCGACAATGGCCAGCTTGACTTAGCCTACAAGCTGCTTACTCAAGAGGCATTCCCTTCCTGGATGTATTCCATTAAGCATGGAGCGACGACCATATGGGAACGCTGGGATGGCTGGACCGAAGATAAAGGATTCCAAACGCCGCAAATGAATTCCTTCAATCACTATTCGCTGGGCTCCGTCGGCGAGTGGATGTTCCGTTATATGGCTGGTATTGATGCGGATGCATCAGCGCCTGGTTTCCGCCATGCGATCATCCGTCCACAGCCAGGTGGAAACTTAACCAGCGTGAAGGCGAGTTATAATTCGCTGTATGGAATAGTAGACGTTGCTTGGAGCTTGGAGCCTGATGGCGCCTTTAAGCTTTCGGTTGCTATTCCGGCCAATACAACAGCAACGGTGCATATCCCGGGTCAGGTGACACATCTGGATGATGCGGCATATGAAGCAGATCAAATGAGCAGCGGCATTCAGTCTCTAGTGCGTGAGAGCAGCGAATCCGTCGTTCAAATCGGGTCTGGGACGTACACGTTCCTTAGCCAAATCACCAAGGTGTAATTATAAAAGCAACATTAATCAGATAGCTGACCACCCAAGCTCCGCCTCCTTCAAGGTAGAGCTTGGGTGGTTTTGGCTATAGGAGGGCTCATTATCCCTATTCGCACCGTACTCTTGTTCAGTTACTTTATCATCATTTTGGTGTGTATCACCTTGGTCGGCTCGGTTTCCTTCTATATCTCCTACAAAACGATGGGACGTCAAGCCGAGTCCACAAGCTCTCAGCTCGTACAGCAAATCGAGAAAAATATGGATAATGATTTCCACAGCAAGCGGAATTTGTTGCTTGCTTCGTATAACGATCCGAGCTATGTAGATGGTATTAATCGATATCAGGATATGAGCAATAAGGAGCGTTTTGAGTTTCGCCAGCGAATCGGAGATTTGTATTTAAAAAGCTTCTATGTAACGCCAATTCGTGATTTTATCCGGTTCCATATTTATTACAGCACGGGTGAGCTTCTTAGTGCATCCGATGAAAGTGGAATGAGGAATGCCTCGCAGGTTCGCAATTCGGAGTGGTTTCGTTCTGCTGTAGCCCAAAATGGTGAAGTGTTCTTTAGCAGCCTCATACCAGAGACGGAACGCTCAGAAACGGAAGAAGCGGCCTATTTCTCGGCTATTATGATTCGCGATTTCTCCAATCCTGATTTATTTATTATCGTCAGAGCGGAGTACCGATCGGAGCTGTTTAACAGCATTGGCCGCAATGATGCACTCTCTGCTAAAAGCAGCATTCTTATACTCGATGAGGGCAATCGACTCGTCTATGCTTCAGGTGATACCAATGTGGCAGAGTTAAATCTAACCAGCAAGGTAAGCGGCAGCAAGGGCAAGCTTTGGCTTGAAATAGATGGTGAGGAGCGGTTGGTTTCCTATACGGCCTCCAGCTATTCGAATTGGAAGGCTGTGCTTGTCGTTCCCAAAAGTGATATATTCGGCTCTTTGGACATTATTAAAACGACTGTAATTTTCACTGCATGTATCGCATTTGTTATTACGCTGCTCATTTCAATCCTGTTTGGCCAACGCATTACAAAGCCAATCCTTCATTTGTACAAATCGGTAAATCGGATGAAACGCGGAGATTTCTCCGCAAGGGTAGAGGTGAAGCGAAACGATGAAATCGGTAGAATCGGCATGAATTTTAACGCGATGCAAGAGGAATTGCAAAATCTGATCGAAACGAAATACGTGAATCAGATCAAGCTGCAGGAAGTCGAGCTGGCGATGCTTTATTCTCAAATCAATCCTCATTTTCTCTATAACACTCTAGACAGCATTCGGGCAATGGCTGATTATTACCGCGTGCAGGAAATTGGTCAAATGGCAGAATCGCTTGCGGATATTTTTCGCTACAACACAAGGAACAAAGACGAGGTCGTTACCCTTCAGGAGGAGCTGGTGCAAATTGATGCTTATATGAGCATTCAGCGCATCCGCTTCGAGGAGAAAATAGAGTATGAACAGCTGATTGAGGAGGAGCTGTACAGCTTCCCACTGCTCAAAATGACGCTTCAGCCGCTAGTAGAAAATGCTGTATTCCATGGCATTGAACGCAAGCGCGGCAAAGGAAAAATTACGGTTGCGGTCAAGCGTGAAGGCGACAAAGTAGCGCTGTCCGTTTTGGACGACGGGGTCGGCATGTCGGAGAAGCATCTAGCAGAAATTCGAAATACACTGAGGCCGCCGCTACAGCAGGATCACATGGTGTCAAACTCAGCTCGGATGGGCATCGGTATTCAAAATGTGTTTTCCAGATATAAAATTCGGTTTGGTGAACAATTTGAGTTTGAAATCAACAGCAAAAAAGGCGAGGGAACCGAGATTAAACTGCTTTATCCAAGCGAGTCGGGACCCATGATCGAATAAGTAAGAATATTAAACATAACAAGTCATTATTATGAATTTGTTCATCGGAAGCGCTTCCATATAATGAGGATGTAAGTGATTACTAATGAGAGGGTGTCGATGAATGAGAAACATGAAAGCGGTTTATCTGATGATGGTATTGGTACTAGCAGCACTGACTCTGGCAGCATGCGGAGGCAATAACGGAAATAATAACAATCAGGCTGCTGCGACGGATGCACCTAAAAACACAGCTGCAGCAGAACCGACTAAAGAGCCGGTGAAAGACCCCGTAACCTTGACCTTCCTTATTCCCAATACGGATGATGTTACGCCATACACGCAAATTTTTAAAGATTTTGAAGCAAAGACAGGCAATAAGGTAGAGGTTCAAGCGCTGCCTGGCGGCGATTACGACAATATGTTGAAAACACGCTTCTCGACCGGCGACTTTCCTGATGTTTTCCTAATGCAGCCGGGAACGAAGCAGTATGTAAAGCTAAGAGCTGACGAAACGCTGTATGAATGGTCAGGCGAGGCTGGCGTTTGGGATAACGTTATTGAATCAATTACAGAGTTCCAAAAGGATGCAAACGGCAAAGCCTTCGGCGTACCATTTGGCAAAACGGGCATGATGGGTGTGTTCTACAATAAGGATGTCTTTGCGAGTGCAGGCGTAGAGCCGCCGACCAATTACGCAAATCTTATTGAAATTGCGAAGAAGCTGAAGGATGCGGGCGTTACTCCATTCTATGAGGGCGTAAAGGATGGCTGGCCGACGCAGGTGTTTTATTTGACGGGCTGGGTGAGCCAGGTGGATCAAGAGGTTGGAGATGAGGGAGTTCAGCAGCTTAATGTCAACGGATTGAAGCTTTCTGAAATCGCAGCACTTAAGGATTTGTTCGTCAAATCGAAGGAAGTTAAGGACCTAGGCTTATTCCAAAAAAATACACTTTCAGGAACCTTTGATGAATTGCAAAACGAGCTCGGGGAGGGCAAGGTTGCTATGGCTTTCATGCTTGATGGCATTCTGCCTCAGCTGGAGAAAAAGTTTGGCAATGATTTCGTCAAAGAAAAAATCGGATTTTTCCCATTCCCATCTACTACGGATACGGGTACGGCAATGATTACGCCACCTAATCAGCTGATGGTTCCGTCGAAAGCCAAAAATCTAGAGGCAGCGAAGGAACTTGTGAAATTTATGATTTCGAGCGAGAGTGTCAATTCCTTCTACAAGATGCATCCAGGTATTCCGATCTTCAAGGGAGCAACAAGCGAGCTTTATCCGAGTCAGATTACGGTACAGGAATATATTGATGCGGGCAAATCTAAAGTCAATGTGCAAAATCGTCTGACTGCATCATTCCTGGATCTCGGTAAAATCCTGCAAACGTTCCATATCAGCGGAGACGTAGATGCTGCGATCAAAGAAATGGATACGAACTACGTCAAGGATGGCAAATCGAAACTTCTAGAAGGCTTTGAATAAGATTGCTTAACATTTAGATGGATGGAGAATCGCTTCGCGTCAAAGCTGTCAGGGCGCGAAGCGGCCCTCTTCCTTATCGGAGCAGAGGTGAGTCTGATGGAGAAAAGTAAATACCCGCTTTATTTTTCCTTCCCAGCAATAATCGTTTTTCTAGTTTTCTTTATAACGCCTACGGTCATTGGGTTCTATTACAGCTTTACGGATTGGAATATTAATGCAAGCTCAATCAAGTTTAATGGATTGGATAATTACAAGGAGCTGTTTAACGAGCCGCGTTTGAAGCAGGCGTTTACGAATACGCTTATTTTTGCCGCCGCGGTAACGGTTCTGCAAAACGTTGCTGGTCTTGGGCTAGCACTGATCTTGAATGAAAAGCTGAAGCTTCGCAATTTGCTTCGCATGATCTTTTTTATGCCCTATGTCATTGCTCCATTAGTTATTGGATATATTTTCCGGGCTATTTATCATCCTGAGCACGGAATCGTAAATAAATTTTTTGATACTATCGGTCTTGATTTTATGATGCAGGATTGGCTCAATGATCCGAAGTTCGCTCTATTTACAATCATTATTACCGACATCTGGCGGGTAGCCGGCTTTTCCATGGTCGTTTATTTGGCGGGCTTGCAGTTCATTCCGAAGGATCTGATCGAGAGCGCTTCGATTGACGGTGCCCATTATTGGACGCGGTTCAAGCATGTCGTATTCCCGCTGCTCGCTCCTGCTTTTACGGTGAATATACTGCTGGCTATGATTGGTTCAATGAAGGTGTTTGAAATTGTTATGGTGCTTACCGAGGGGGGACCCGGCTATACGACAGAGGTGTTCTATACGTACATTCGCAACACGTTTAGCTCGGGGGAAATGGGCTATGCAACGGCAATCAATATGCTGCTGTTCGCTCTTGTGACGCTAGTCGGCGTTCCTGTGCTCATGGCGATGAAGAAAAGGGAGGTCGAGATGTAATGAGGAAAAAGCTTTCTCCCTTCGCGCTGGAAATTTTAGCAATTGCTCTTGCTCTCTTGATTCTAATCCCGTTCTTCATGATCTTCGTCAATTCCTTTAAAGGGATCAGGGAGTCCGCGCTGTTTGGCTTATCGCTGCCTTCAACGTGGGAGTTCAGCAATTACAAGGATGTATTTAAACAGGACAATATTTTGCGCGGCTTCAAAAATAGCTTTCTCTTATCGGCTCTTGTGGTTGTATGTGTGAACTTGTTCGCCTCCATGGCGGCGTTCGTCATTCAGCGGCGCGGCGGAAAGTTTTTGAATGGTGTGTACATGGCCTTTATTATGGGCCTTATCGTACCGGTATCCATTATTCCGACCATTCGGCTGATGGATGTTCTGCATATAAAAGGAACTTATTTCAGCATTGTGATGTACTACACGGCAGTACTGCTACCGTTCGCGGTCTTTCTATTAGTAGGGTTTATCAAATCCGTCCCACGGGAGCTTGATGAAGCAGCAATTCTAGAGGGCTGCGGTTACTTCCGTCTTTATCTGAAAATAATTCTGCCATTAATCAGCACGGTGCTTGTGACGGTGTCGATTGTCGTCATCGTATCGGTGTGGAATGATTTCTTCGGTCCCTTCTATCTCGTTACGGACAGTACGAAATGGACGATTGTACTGCAGGTATTCAACTTCGTTACACTGTACAGCACAAACTGGGGAATCGTATTCGCATTTATGATCGTTGTCATTACGCCAGTGCTCATCATTTATTTGTTCCTGCAGCGTTATATTATCGATGGTTTAACGGCGGGCTCGGTCAAAGGGTGATTTGGGGTGATGCTCGTAGCGAGGGGGCCTAACGAAAAAAATGAGACAGGTTATGATTGTCGATGATGAACGTTGGATTCGCAGAGGCTTGATTCAATCGATCCCATGGGAGGAGCTGGGACTTGCGCTTGCGGGGGAAGCGGAGGACGGTGAAGATGCCTACCATATGGCGTTATCCAAAAAGCCGGATCTGCTGTTTCTTGATATGCGAATGCCTGGTCTTGATGGCAAACAATTGCTTGCTTTGCTTAGCAAGGAACTTCCCGGACTGCTGACAATCGTGGTAAGCGGCTACTCGGATTTTGAATATACAAAGGAAGCGATTCGTCATAAAGCATTCGAGTATTTGTTGAAGCCTATTAAAAAGGATGAGCTTGCCGTTGTGCTAGGAAAAGCGCTGGCTGAGCTGGATAGCCGCGAGGCTGGCGAAGCGATTAAAAAGCAGGATAATAGAAGCAATTGGCTTTGGAATGTTTTGTTTGTAGGGGAAGGAAGCGTGGCTTTAGACTCGGGCAAGCTTGAAGCCCACTGCTGGCATGCTCAAAATGCTTTATTGCTGGTTGCGCAGCCAGATGTATATATGGAGCGGTGCGACTTGGTGCCGATCATGGAGCAATTACGGCATAAGCTGCTGCTGGAGCAATCGTTTTATTTTGGCGGGGATTGGGAGTTTATCGTGACGGCAGCTCCAGGCTGCCATGGAGAGCTGGTACTCTGTCTGCATGGCAGCCAGCTAGCTAAATCGGAGCTTCAGCGATTGTCTTCTCTGCTTCAGCAGATGCTGGGGCAGTGGGCTGGCGTGAGCCACAGCATAGCCATCAGCGAGCGGGTAGAGCAGTATTCCCTGCTTCCGCAGGCGTACAAGAAAGCGAAGCTGAGCTTGAATTTCAGAAGAATTGGCGAATTGGGAGTAGTCGTATTTGCTGGCGAAGGCACCGCTGCTGCTGCTGCCTATCCACGGGAGCTTGAGCAAGCTTTGCTTTTGAGCCTTCAACTGGGCAATGAAGAGCAAGCTCAGCATGCTTTTGAAAGCTTCTATGTCCATATTTCCAGGCCCAATATGACGGTGAATGATTTGGTGCGTGGAGCGACGATGCTCATACATGCGCTGGAGAAGCAGCTGCAAACGACGGATAGCACACTGGAGACGGCAAGCGGCCAAACATTGCTTGCTTATACGGAAATCATTCGGCAGCGCAGAGATGCGGCAGCTGTAAAGAGTTTATTTTCGGATGGGATATTGCCGGGGATGCTTGCTTTGCAATGTCCAGCAGCCGGGAAGCAAGGCGAGCAAATCGTGCGGGAAATTGTGAAGCTGATTGAGCTGCACTACGATCAGCCGCTCAGCCTGCAGCAGATTGCAGAGAGCCGCTTCCTCAATCCTGATTATTTGAGCCGCTTGTTCAAAAAAACGACAGGCAGCAATTTCGTCGATTATTTGACTGATGCTCGAATTGCAGGGGCGATTAAGCTGATGCGTTACCCGAAATATAAAAACTATGAAATTGCAAAGCGGGTCGGTTATGAGGACTATCGCTATTTTAGCCAAATTTTCAAGAAGAGAATGGGTAAGACGATTGGGGAGTACCGCGGCTCGCTGGAGCCTCAAATCATGCCATGACGAAGGAGAGATATAGAAGATGACGACTAGACAAATACCCGATACCCTAACGCTTGAGGATAGAGCCGGCCATGCGATGAATGCCATCGCCGGCATGGCGGATCGCGACTTTGATGATATTCCATTTTTTGCTGCCAATTTAATGACGGAGCCAGCCAATCTGACGCATGGTGATTGGGATTACGGCTCCTCGCACGGACGGATGGTCGATGGCATGATCTTGGCGCGTCATATGTCCGGAGAAACGTTTGGGGCAGATATTGAAGCCAAATACAGATCAAATCTGCTCTCCTTCTTCAGAGAGGATGGGCTTAGTTATAGGCAGAAGAACCCGCACCATAATTGGGAGGCAAACGCTAACTTTATCGATCAGCGCGCCGTAATTTTGTCGCTAACCACATGGTTTCTTTCTACAGGAGATATGGTTGTGAAGGAAGCGGCAGATAAGCACGTGGCGGCGCTGAAGCGCGTGGCGATCAAGGAGCGGGACGTCTGGTATTATCCTGCCTCTGAATATAAAGAGGGCGGCTGGCCGTCCTCGAATGCGATTTTGCTGAGGCTGGCACCAGACCCTGCGGCCTTTTGCGGCAGGCTGGTCATGCCGCTGCTGAAATATCACGAGCTGACCGGCAATGCGGATGCTTTTGAGCTTTGCCAGTTTTTCACTGCATTAATAGTGCAGCGCAGCGGCGTGTTCAATAAGGACGGAAGCTTTAATGATTCGCTTGCTTATCGTAGTGGACATTTCCATACCCGCCTTGGCACGCTCGATGCGCTTGCGAGATTCGGCGTATTTACTGGAGATGCCGCGCTTATCAGCTTTGTGGAGAAGAGCTACGCCTGGGCAGTTACACAGTGTACCGCCTTCGGCTGGACACCGGGCGATATGAAGGAGCAGGCTTATGAGCATGAAACCTGCTCGCTCGTGGATCTAATTTCCACGGGCATTACGCTGGCTCAGAGCGGCTATACGAAATATTGGGGTGTAGTCGAGCGCTATATTCGCAATCACTTGGCAGAATCACAGCTGCTGGAGATGGACTGGGTAAAGGAAACGGATGACCGATCGAAGGATGTTCCCGGTCTTATCACGTTCGAGAATATCGCGAAGCGGACAAGAGGTGCCTTTGCAGGCTATTCCGCACCCAATGATTTTTGCTGCAATGTGAATCATGGACGCGGGCATACGAATGATTTGCAAATCTGCTGCCTCGGCTCGGGAACGCGTGGTCTGTATATGGGCTGGAGCAATACGATTACCGAAAAGAAGGGCACAGTCAGCGTGAATTTCCTGCTTAATCGTGGCTCGACATGGCTCGATGTAGACAGCTACCTGCCGCATGAGGGCAAGCTAGTGCTGCATATACACCGCGATATTCCGCGGCTGCAGGTCCGCATTCCAGAATGGGCGGGCTATGCGAAGGTGACATTTGTTCGCGAGTTGGATGGCGAGACGACTTCAGGCAAAGGCAATGAGCCAAGCCGCTGGGTAAATGAGTGCTTCCTGCTGTTAGGTGCAGCGTCGGCAGGCGAGACCATTACGATTGAATTTCCGTTATCGAAGCGCACAACGATCGAGACCGCTATCGGACAAACATTTGAAACGAAGTGGCAGGGCGATGACGTTATCGGCATTTCCCCGCAGGGCACAAGCCATCCTTTCTACAGCGGCCGCAAGGTATACGATAAAGCGCCGCTTCGTGAGGGAGAGTATCGCCGCTTGGAGACGGAGCTCGTGTGGTAGCTGCAAAAGTGCAGGATAGGAAGAAAAGGATGTAAAGGATGTAATTAAAACGAGTAGTGGAAACAGAGTGATTGGACAAAACGTTTTAAAAGGAGGCGCTTTGCATGAGAACGGTGGTTGCGGTTTATACGGGCCAAGGTTTGTCAGATCCGCTAAAGGCGGTGTTTCAGGAGCTGCTGCCTGATGTTCGTCTCGTTAATATTATAGATGACAGCTTGATTGGAGATGTGGTGAAGGCGGGCCATATTCCGGCGGGCGTTACGAAGCGGCTGACTCAGTATTATGCTAATGGTGAGGAGCTCGGGGCTGACGTGATATTGAACACCTGCTCCTCCGTAGGCGAGGTTGCGGATGCGGCAAAGGGGAAGATCGGTATTCCGATTGTAAAAATTGATGAAGCGATGGCTGCTAAAGCGGTGGCTGAGTATGACAAAATCGCAGTGCTTGCGACGCTGCCTTCTACTTTAGAGCCGACCATGCGGCTGATTAGGAAGAAAGCAGATTTGGCAGGAAAAGAAATAACGCTAGTTGACGGACTTGCCGCAGGGGCGTTTGATGCATTAGTCAGCGGCAGGCCTGATGAGCATGACCGAATTTTGCTTGAAACGGCGAAGCAGGTTTGTGAGGCAGCCGACGTGCTGGTGCTGGCACAGGGCTCGATGGCTCGGATGGAGGCAGTCCTTCGCGAAGCGATAGGCAAGCCGGTGCTGTCTAGCCCACGGCTTGGTGTGGAGCAGGTAAAAGCCGTGCTTGAGCAGCTGGATGCAGAGTAGAGCAAAAAAATAGGCAACGAGATGGAGAAAGCTGCTTGGATAGTTAAAAGTAGATGTTCGTTTAGCTTTTAGATAGATGAGGGCAGGAGGTTAAGCATTTGAATGAGGATAGAGTGGTAGCGGTCTACCGGGTAGAAACGCCTTATTCGCTGGAGAGAGCGGCGGAGGTGATCGCCGGTGAGCAATCGACGGGCACATTCACCGCGGTTCCTGGCGAGACGGATGCGTTAAAAGAAAGGTTTGGCGCACGTATTGAGAAAATTACGGAGCTGGAAACGGTCTTGGAGCCATCCTTGCCCGGCTCTAAGACGCCAGCCGGACATGATGGGCAATATCGGCGCGGTTTGATTGCGATCTCCTTTCCGCTGCATAATTTTGGTCCTTCGATTCCAAATCTAATGTCGGCTATTGCAGGCAATTTGTTCGAGCTTCAGGAGCTGTCAGGGCTTCGACTTGTCGATTTGGAGCTTCCCACAGCATTTACGACCCGTTATCCAGGTCCGAAGTTTGGGATCAATGGCACTCGCAAACTTACGGGGGTTTATGATCGCCCGATCGTGGGGACGATTGTTAAGCCAAGCATCGGGCTTGATATGAAGGATTTGCAGCGTATGATTCTGAATGTTTCGGCGGCGGGGCTTGATTTTATCAAGGATGATGAGCTGAATGCAAATGCACCTTATGCCCCTTTGGAGAAAAGGGTGAAGGCGGTTATGGAGGCGGTCGATAAAGCTGCTGATGTGACGGGCAAAAGGATCATGTATGCGTTCAATATTACCGGGGATATCGATGAAATGGAGCGGGGACACGAGCTCGTCGTAAAAGCGGGCGGAAATTGCGTCATGGTGAGCATCATGAGTGTTGGGCTTGCAGGCTTGGCGCATCTGAACCGCTATAGCGAGGTGCCCATTCATGGTCACCGGAACCAATGGGGCATGATGACGCGCAGTCCCATGCTGGGCTTCGAGTTCTCCGCGTATCAGAAGCTGTGCCGGCTGGCGGGGGCAGACCATCTGCATGTCAACGGCTTGAACAGCAAATTTTACGAGAGCAATGAATCGGTTGTTCGTTCTATTCAAGCCTGCTTGAAGCCGATGCATGAGGGATATAGGACGATGCCGGTTGTATCCTCTGGGCAGTGGGCGGGGATGGCGCCGGCAACCTTTGCAGCTACTGCAACCATGGACGTTATGCATTTGGCAGGTGGCGGTATACTCGCTCATCCAGATGGGGCGGGAGCCGGCTTCAAGAGCATGCAGCAGGGCTGGGAGGCGGCTGTGCAGGGCATTGGGCTTGATGCTTATGCAGAGCAGCATTCTGCGCTTCGTCGAGCGATTGAAAAATACGGGAAGGGCTGACTGGATATGACGATGAATGCTTCAAAGGCGAAACCCTTCACCAAATGGCTATGCTATTACGGGGATGACTTCACGGGCTCGACGGATGTGCTGGAGTCTTTGTTCCGCGCAGGCGTGAGGACGGCTCTGTTTCTGGAGCCGCCAAGCGAGGAGCTTCTGCAAAGGCGCTTTGCTGAGCTGGATGCCTTCGGAGTTGCCGGAATCGGACGTTCACTTCCGCCAGCTGAGGCTGAGCAGGAGCTGCGTCCGATTTTTGAGCAATTGAAGCAAACGGGAGCGGCGATCGTACATTACAAACTATGCTCGACCTTCGATTCGTCGCCATCCATCGGAAATATCGGCAAAGCGGCGGAGATTGGCCGCTCTGTATTCGGAGAACATATGATTCCACTGTTAGTCGGCGTTCCTTACTTAGGGCGCTATACGCTGTTTGGCAATCATTTTGCCGATGCAGGCGGCCAGGTTCACCGCCTTGACCGGCATCCGACCATGTCTCGCCATCCGATTACGCCAATGAAGGAAGCTGATTTGCGCAAGCATTTTGCGGAGCAAAGTGCGCTGAAGATTGCGCTTATGAATATTTTGGAGCTGCAAGGTACATGGGAAGCGGTGCAGGCTCGCTATAGGAGCCTGCTAGAGAGCGAGCAGCCTGATTTGCTGCTGTTCGATGTCCTGGATGACGCTCGCTTAGAGACTGCTGGCTGTTTAATTTGGGAGGAAGCGAATCGTTCAGAAGGGCTTTTTGTTATGGGATCGTCCGGAATAGAGTACGCGCTTACCGCATACTGGAGGACGAGCGGCTTGCTGGCGGATGGAGGACGGCCCAATTCTGTTGTATCCGCTGTGGAGCAGCTGCTTGTCGTATCGGGAAGCTGCTCACCGATGACAAAAGCTCAGATTGAACACGCCCTGCATGCAGGATTTGCGGGCATTCCAGTACCAGCTTGGGAGCTGATTGACCCTAAGTTAGCTGTGCAAGCACGCAAGCAGCTGCTTGAAGACGCGCGAAGGCTGCTGAAAGAAGGGAAAAGCGTCTTGTTATATTCGGCAGCGGGAGCAAATGATCCAGCCATTGCCGCATTCCGTACCGCGCTTGCCTCGCATGGATACCAGGCGGAGGACAGCAGCCGTCTTCTCGGGGAGATCCTCGGTTCTTTGGCACGAGAGCTGATCAAGGAGGAAGGGCTTAGCCGTTTAGTCATTGCTGGGGGTGACACGTCAGGTTATGTGACCCGAGAGCTTGGTGTCTATGCACTGGAATGTATCGCTGCTTTAGCGCCCGGCGCACCCTTATGCCGTGTTTTCTCCGATGATCCCGCTCTCGATGGCTTGGAGCTTACACTGAAGGGCGGTCAGGTAGGAGGGACGGATTTTTTCAGTAAAGTGAAGCATGGAGGCGTCTCAGATGATCTTTAATCAGAACGGACCAGATTTCAACAATTTGCAGGTACTGGAGCTAGGCACGGTGTCTCCGCGCGCAGAGCTTATTCCATACGGCGATTGGGAAACGGCGCTCAGCCGTGATCGAGCAGCATCGCCTTACTATCAATTGCTGAGCGGCAGCTGGCGATTTCGTTATTGTGCTTCGGCGCTGTCATGTCCGGAGCAATTCTATGCTCCTGATTACGACGATGAGTCTTGGAGTTTCTTGCCGGTACCCGGCAACTGGCAAATGCATGGATATGGACAGCCGCATTACAGCAGCTGTCCGTATCCATTTCCAATTGATCCGCCATATGTCCCTGGGCTTAATCCAGTTGGCTGCTATCGTACAGCCTTCTCGGTACCTAAGGAATGGAGCGAGCGACAGATTCGTCTCGTGTTTGGCGGAGTAGACTCCTCCTTTCACCTGTGGATAAACGGACAGCCAGTTGGCTATAGCCAGGGAAGCCATAATACGTCTGAATTTGAGATCACCAGGTTTCTGAACGCTGGAAGCAACGTACTCGCAATCAGCGTATATCAGTGGTGCGATGGCAGCTATTTGGAATCTCAGGACAAATGGCGGCTTAGTGGTATTTTTCGCGATGTGTATTTGGCTGCTTTGCCTGGGATTACGATTGAGGACGCATTTGTGCAAACAAATCTTGAGCCAGACTATACCGGAGCTGAGCTCAACCTCCAGCTTAAGCTGACTAAGGGAATTGAGGAGCCGGAGTCGGCTTACCGCTTGAGGGCAACGCTGCTCGATGAGCTGGGCAATCAGGTAATGGATGCCTATGCTTCGGAGAAGCTGGTGCTAGAGGTTGATGAGGAGCAGACCATTTCATTCCAAAAAACGATTGATGCGCCTTTGCTGTGGACTGCGGAAACCCCCTATCTATATACGCTGCTGCTGACTTTATATGCTGGCGAGACCCATATTGCCGAGGTTAAAGCGATCTCGGTAGGCTTCCGATCCATTGAGATAGCTGACGGACAAATGTTTATTAATGGGCACCCCATTATAATCAAGGGCGTGAATCGCAATGAGTTTGATCCGGTTGCAGGGTATGTAACGACACTCGAGTCGATGCTTGCGGATATAAAACTGATGAAGCAGCATAACATCAACACGGTTCGTCTGTCCCATTATCCGAATGATTCACGTTGGCTGGATTTATGCGATCGCTACGGGCTTTACGCCATTGATGAAGCGGATTTGGAGACGCATGGCTTTCATTTTATTGACGATGAGAGCTATTTAAGCAAGCATCCTGATTGGCGAGAGGCATATGTGCAGCGGGCAAAAATAATGGTTGAACGCGATAAAAATCATCCATCTGTCATTGTATGGTCGCTAGGCAATGAGTCGGGCTATGGTCCCAACCATGATGCGATGGCAGCGTGGATTAGAGAGAAGGATGAGACTCGGCCGATTCATTATGAACGGGCCTACGAAGCGCCCGTCGTCGATATCGTTAGCACGATGTATCCGTCTGTAGACATGCTGATCGAGGAAGGGAAAAAGGCAGATAGCCGTCCTTATCTGATGGTTGAATTTGGCCATGCCATGGGGAATTCAACAGGGAATCAGCAGGAATATTGGGATACCGTATATGAGTATCCACGCTTGCTTGGAGGACTCATATGGGAGTGGGCGGACATGGGCATATTGCAAAAAACGAAGTCAGGAGAGCCTTGGTACGCATATGGGGGCGACTTTGGAGATGCTCCGCATAGCGGTTCATTTTGTATGGATGGCTTGTTGTTCCCGGACAAAACGATTAAAGCCTCTTTGCTTGAGTATAAGAAAGCGATTGAGCCTGTCAAGATTGAGGCAGCAGAGCTCGATTCAGGAAAAATAACGATTAAAAACCGTCACAGCTTTCTCTCGCTTGAGCATCTGCAAGGAGAATGGCAGCTGCTTAGGGACGCCGTGGTGGTGGAGCGGGGCAAGCTGCAGACCCTGCATACACCAGCAGGAGCAGAGGAGACGATTCAAATTCCGCTGAAGCAGGGCTGCATGCAGCAAGCAGCAGGCGAGTACTGGCTTCATGTGAGATTTATGCTGAGCAGCGATGCAAGCTGGGCGGAGGCTGGTCATGAGGTTGCTTGGGCGGATTTACCGTTCATGGAGGTAGAAGTCGAGCAGCGAGAGGAGCTTGAGCAGCATGCAAATGATCCATCTCGGCTGGAGGCCGCTGACAACATAGAGGCTGGAGTTTCTCTTATCATCCAGGATGAGGCTGTAAAGCTTAAAGTGCTGGGTCATGGTTTTAAGATCTCGTTTAGCAAAGAGACCGGCTTAATGGATACGTGGCAAGCCGGCGGTCAGTCGCTGCTGCTTGCAGGGCCATCTTTGAACCTATGGCGTGCCCCGCTCGATAACGATGTTCATATCGCGAAGGAATGGGTAAAGGCCGGTTATGACCGAATGGAAACCTCAATACGAGGCTTTAGTGCCGCAGCCATCACCCAACATTGCTGTCAAGTGACCATAGAAGCAGCGATAGGGGCCAAGGGGGAGGCGGTAGCTTTTCACTCCGTTACGCTTTATACGATTAACAGCTCCGGAGAGGTCAATATTGAAGTTGCGCTAAATCCGTTAAAGGAGCTGCCTCCCCTGCCAAGATTCGGCTTAGAGCTGCGTATGGCTGACAGCTTTGATCAGCTAAGCTGGTTTGGCCGAGGACCACATGAATGTTATGAGGATCGCAAAGAAAGCGGTAAGCTGGGAGAATACAACGGTTCCGTTGCGGAGCAGTTTGTACCCTATGTGAGGCCGCAGGAGAACGGAAATAAATGCGAGATTCGCTGGTCTAAGGTGACTAACCGGGAAGGGCAAGGGCTTCTTTTTAAGAGCAAGTTTCTCTTTAATATAAGTGCTCATCATTACTCTGCCGCGGATCTGACGCAGACGAAGCATGTCCATTTGCTGACTCGTCTCAACGAAACAATAATTAAGCTGGATGCAGCGCAAAGCGGCATTGGCAATCATAGCTGCGGCTACGCGCCAACGCTTGAGAAGTACATGATTTATCCGAAAAAAATGAGCTTTCAAGTTATGATTAGTCCGTGTAAGCATGAAAAAGAATAGTGTTAATTCGGTTAAGAAGAATGTGGGCCTTTTTATTTCAGCTATGTAAAATACCGCAAAGTAACGTTATTTTTACACAAGCTATGCACACAAATGTAAGCGGCTGCTTGTTAAGCTGGGTGTAGAACCTTAGAGGAGGACTTACCTATGCTAAAAGTAGCCATTATCGGTGCAGGGGCGATTTCCAACGCTCATATTGAAGCTTTTTTGAAATTTCCACAGCGCTGCGAGATTGTAGCGATCAGTGATATTTACGAGGACAAGGCGCTCGAGCGTATTAAGCAGCATCAGCTGAATGCGGTCGCCGTATCCGATTACGCGAAGCTTCTCGAGATGAATATTGATTTGGTATCGATATGCACGCCACCCTACACACATGCAGATCTTGCAGTTGCTTTTCTAGAGGCAGGCGTGCATGTGCTTGTGGAAAAACCGATGGCTGCCTCCTTGGAGGAATGTGATCGAATGAATGAAGCAGCTGCTAAGACCGGCAAGCTGCTGTCGATCGTTGCGCAAAATCGTTTCAAGTCACCAATGATGAAGCTGAAATCGATACTGGATGAAGGCCTTGCGGGCAAAATTGTTCACGCTCAGATCGATTCCCTCTGGTGGCGCGGCCATAGCTACTATGATCTCTGGTGGCGCGGCACATGGGAGAAGGAAGGCGGAGGCTGTACCTTAAATCATGCAGTCCATCATATTGATGCTTTGGTGTGGATGATGGGGCGTCCGTCCGAAGTACAAGCTTTTATGACGAATGTTTCGCATGACAATGCAGAGGTCGAGGATCTATCGATAGGTATTTTTCGTTATGCCGAAGGAGCGCTTGCACAGGTTACAAGCTCGGTCGTGCATCACGGACAGGAGCAGCAGATTATTTTCCAAGGAGAACGAGCGCGTGTATCAGCACCATGGAAGATTGCCGCTTCCACCGCTTCCACCGCTAACGCTAACGGTTTTCCAGAGCCGAATATATTGCTCGAGGAGGAGATCCAGCGACGCTACGAGTCTTTGCCGGAGGTTGTTTATGAAGGCCATGCGGGACAAATAGACAATGTGCTGACAGCGATAGAGACGAATGCCCCCTTGCTTATTGACGGGCTAAGCGGCCGCCAGACGTTAGAGGTGATCATTGGTATTTATAAGGCTGCCAGCACGAAGAGTCCTGTACAGTTTCCGATACGCATGGATGATCCATTTTATACACGAAGCGGTATGCAGGAAAATACGATTCATTTCTATGAAAAGAAGAGCTCGGTGGAAAACTTCTCAGATTTGCCTATTACAATCGGCAGCGACTTTAAATAGCCCAGCTAGCGTGGGGCCGGATAGAACCCGCTTTGGAATTGCTTTCGATACTGATGCGGCGTGATGCCCATTTGTGTCTTGAACATTTTGCAAAAGTAGGAGCTGTTCGTAATGCCTACTTCTTCTCCAATGCGGGCAATGGAGAGCTCGGATGCGGTGAGGAGCAGTATCGCTTGCTGCACTTTTTTGGCGGCGACATAGTCAGAAATGCTGCTCCCCGTACACGCCTTGAACAGATGGGATAGATGATAGGGCGAGAGATGAAGCTCGCTTGCCATTTGCTCCAGTCGCAAGGGCTCCTTGTAATGCTCATCAAGCCATTCCAAAATTCGCTCGGCCTGATGTGGCCGGCGCAGCAGGCCTTGCTTGGAAGCCGAGCTAGACTGCATCTCCCATAGCTGCTTGAAGGCACGCAAAAAAGCAACGAGGAATAAAGAGAATTCTTCAAAATATTCACTTTTAGCTATATTCGGCAGACGCTGCTCGAAGCTTCGCAGCAAGCTGTGCAGCGGCTCTGCATCCCCGCTTGGATAAATACAGGGCTCAAGCAGGCTGCCAGTATGAATATGCTTGAAAAAAGCTTGTAGGGCCGGCCATTTGTCCAAATAGCTCTCGTATAGCGTCGGTTCAAAATGTACGATGGAGCGAATAAATGGTGTGTTAGGACTTAACTCGACCTGGACATGGTGCAGCTGGTACGGCTGGAAAATGCAGAGCATGCCGGGTGCCAGCTCGTAGCTTTTTTGCTCAATAATCAATGTGCCTTTTCCTTCATGAACGATTAAAACCTCGATGCCCTGATGGGCGTGAAACGTCCTTGTGTAATGCTCAGGCCCGTCGTTGGCGCGTCTATATGCAAAGTAGAGTGGAACCTCTTGTAAATTAATATTTAGAATATGGGACACACCAAGCACATCCTCGCTGACAAAAATGATTACACTCTATTAGTTTAACATAATAGAATGTCATCATTTTTTTTAGATAAGCTAAGGACGAATCGTTACGCGCGTGCCGACCGGAACGATTTTGGACAAGGCAAGGACGTCGTCATTGAACATACGAATGCAGCCGTGTGAAACGAGATGGCCGATGGAGGCAGGGGCGTTGGTGCCGTGAATGCCGTAATGAGGCTTAGACAGTCCCATCCAGAATGCGCCGAAGGGACCGCTGGGATTGAGCTGCTTATTGATAATCGTGAATTCACCAGTTGGCGTTTGGGAGACCATCTTGCCGATGCCAACAGGATAGGAATGAATAACAATATCGTCATCGAGCAGATGAAGCTGTCGATCGGAAAGATCGACAATGATGCGGTAGTTGGGCATATTAGCTTCGCTCCTTTTATTTATGGTATGTAGGAAGGATAGAAACATTTACAGTAGTTACCTTGTTTGTGATGGAGATTGAAGGGAGGGGGAAGGGGAGTGTGGAATAATGAAGAAGCTAATCGTTACAATTTTATAGATCAAGATTGGTGTGAAATGAACAAAGGGGCCTCTGCAGGCCCCTTTGTTGTTTAATGACCCGCAGCTTCGTGGTCGTTCGATAGTTTAAGCACGTCAAATATTTTGAACAGCAGGCTTAGTACGATTGCAACTACAGTTGCAAGTGCCATCCCCGATAGTGAAAAATCACCGATCTTGAGATTTACGCCGCTGAGTCCTGTCACCATAACAACAGTTGTAAGGAAAAGGTTCGTCGGCTTGCTGTAATCCACCTTGGATTCTACAAGCATCCGGAAGCCAGATGCAGCGATTACTCCGAATAGCAGCAATGAAACACCGCCCATGACGGGTGTTGGAATACCAGAAATTAATGCGGAAAACTTGCCTGAGAACGAGAGTACGATGGCAATGAGAGCTGCTCCCCCGATAACAAAGGTAGAGTATACCTTTGTTATGGCAAGCACTCCAATGTTTTCCCCGTAAGTCGTGTTAGGCGTGGAGCCTACAAAGCCCGATAGAATGGTTGAAATACCGTTGCCAAGCATAGAGCGGTGGAGGCCGGGATCCTTCGATAGATCTCTCTCCACAATGTTGCCTGTTACGACTAGATGCCCAATATGCTCGGCAATGACGACTAGTGCAGCTGGGGCAATAGCGATAATTGCCGTCCACTGAAATTCAGGAAATGTGAAATGCGGCAATTGAACGACGCTGCTGTCACTAACATTGCTGAAATCGGTGAAGCCCATGTAAGAGGCCAGCACATAACCAGTAATAATACCGATCAGAATCGGAATGATCCGCATAAAGCCGCGGAACAGTACGGAGCCAAGCACGGTTACCGCAAGGGTAATGGTAGATAGCGCTACAATTTTTGGATCCATCGACCATAGCGCTGCATCCTCATCAGCATATGGAATCCAGCCAGCCATGCGCGCGGCGACAGGAACCAGCTCCAAACCAATAATCGCGACGATAGCACCCATGGCTGCCGGTGGAAACAAGACGTTAATCCAGCCAGTACCTGCCGCTTGAATAATGAGCGCGACGATCGTGAAGATAACGCCTGCTGCGATAAATCCGCCAAGCGCGGCTGCGTAGTTGCCGCCTCCAGCAGCATGATCGCCGATTACGGCGCCGGCAGGAGCAAGAAAGGCGAAGCTTGAGCCGAGGTAGGCTGGAATTTTGTTTTTGCATATCCATAGATAAAGCAGTGTACCGATACCATTCATGAGCAAGCAGATCGCAGGATCAACGCCTAGTAAATTGGGTACGAGTACGGTGGAACCAAACATAGCAAATAGATGCTGCAGGCTGAGCAGAAAGCTCTGCAGAGCAGGAGGCTTTTCCATGACCCCAATTGCTTTTCTCATATTAAAATTGTCCCCCAGTAGATGTAGTTGGTTCAAAGACCTTTGATGATTCTACATATTCATTGTCGGTTTGGCAAGCTTTTTTTAAAATATAGGAAAGCATAAGTTACACATTTATATTTTCCTATATTTCTCGGGTTGAAACGCGCAGGCGCCGCCAAAGGATGGCGAAAGCCGTTTCACCTTGTTGTATAGGAAACCATGCATTCTCCGAACCTGTTGATCATGATGCTGCGGCGGCAGCCAGTGAGCAGATAACAAAAGCTAACGGAAGCCAGAGACGCTAAAGTTGAATTTTGGGTTAGCGTCACATTTTAACGGAAGCCAGAGACGCTATTCCTCAGAAATGAAGCGAAATCGGGCATGTAGGGTACAAATAGAGGCGCGTGTTTCCGTTAGAATCTTGAAACGAAAAATAAAGGCGATTTAGCGTCTGTGGTTTCCGTTAGAAGTGTGAGCTGACGCGACCGCGATTTCCAATCATCCGTAAGGGTGATTTTGTTCAGTTCAGCTAATTTAGCTGGAATTTCTCCCTCTATTTTATGGGATTTTAGCTTGTTTTGGCATTTAGCTGGAATTTCTCCCCCTAATTCTAAGGAATCATCCGAATTCAGGAAAACGCGTAAAATTCACGGGACAAATTCCATCTATTTCATACTGCGAAGCGAAAACTGTTATTTTAGCGGGACAAATTCCATCTAAATTCATGGAAGGTGTACAGGTGAAGGTAAAACGAAGCGATTAGCGCATGCCTTGTGATCGCGGTTGCAGCCGGATGCTTTGATTTCCTTAGACCTTTTCCAATCTAGTGCACGAAGTAGAGTCTACGCGCGATGACCCTCATTTTCAGCAGATTTGATTGTACAAAGTGCAGTGCAGCAGCAACACAAAGCTCTATTCATCCTCCGTCTCCAGAACCTCATCAACATGTCCTATCGCCATAAGGACGGCGACAGCCGTTTCACCTTGAAATATAGTGAAAATATATTCGTGTCGGAGCTCGTCGAATTAAGGGAAGTGATTCGACAGTAGAGCGGTTCCAAGCCATTTAACCGGATTATTATATAAATATTTATTTTAGGTTCGAAATTTGTTTTTTTTAGCATATATTTCAAGGATATATGGTTTAATAAAGGTAGAGTATTGGCTTTGAAAGGAGTGTGACAGGATGGAACTGTGGCTCATATGGCTTATTATTGCTGGCATTTTGATCGTTGTAGAAATGCTGACGCTTACCTTTTATCTGTTATGGCTCGGGATAGGCGCTGTAGCTGCGGCAATCATCGATTTTATTTTTCCTGATGCGCTAGTATTGGAAGTGATTGTTGGCTGCGTTGTTGCTCTTATTTTGACGGTATTTACAAAAACGCTTACAAGGCGTGTCCGCAGCTCACGCGGCTTTAAGGATGCCGTAGACGAGTTGGTTGGAAAGTCAGGCATTGTGCTCGAAGATGTGTCGATTGATGCGCCAGGAATCGTCAAGATTGGCAACGAAACATGGAGTGCGTTGTCGAATGAGCCGATTCATAAGGGAGAGTCGATTGTTGTCGTAAGCAGAGGAAGTGCAGTGCTTCAAGTTAAAAGATGGGGAGGTTCTAATTAATGGGCATTATTTTAACGATTATCATTGTAGTCATCGTAGTTGTTTTTGTTGCTATGTCAGTGAAGATTGTGCCTCAGCAAAGAGTCGGGGTGGTGGAGCGGTTAGGGAAGTACAATCGCTTACTGACAGCAGGAATCAATATTTTGATTCCGATTATTGATCATGTGCGAACGTATCATGATTTGCGCATTCAACAAGCGAATGTGCCGCCGCAAACCGTTATTACCAAAGATAATGTTCAGGTGAAGATCGACACGATTATTTTTTATCAGGTGACGGGTCCAGAGCAGGCTACATATGGCATATCCGATTATGTGTACGGGGTTCGGAATATTAGTACAGCTACTATGCGTCAAATTATCGGTAAAATGGAGCTGGACGAAACATTGTCTGGACGTGAAAAAATATCGTCTGATATTCGTATTGCCCTTGATGAAGCAACGGAAAAGTGGGGCGTGCGAATCGAGCGGGTTGAGGTAATTGATATTCAGCCTCCTCTTGATATTCAAGACGCGATGGATAAGCAAATGAAAGCAGAGCGAAGCAAACGGGCGATGGTGCTGGATGCGGAAGCAGCGAAGCAGGATATGATTCTGCGGGCAGAGGGCGACAAGCAAAGTAAAATATTGAAGGCAGAGGGCGATAAGGAAGCCCGTATCCGGCAGGCGGAAGGACAGCGTCATGCGCAGGAGCTTGAGGCGCTGGGCGAAGCGAGAGCGATTCAGTCGATTGCGGAAGCGGAGAAAATTCGTATTGAACTGATTCGTTCGGCGGGTCTGGACGAGAATATTCTTACGTATCGTTCCTTAGAGGCGCTGACTGATATTGCAAATGGACCAGCCAATAAGGTGTTCATTCCAACTAGAGCGATTGATACGCTTGGAAGTATTGGCGCAATAGGTGAAATGCTTAAAGCGAGTAAATAAAACTCGAATCAGAATTGTGAAAATAGCTGAGCAGAACTGCTTTTCTGCTCGGCTATTTTTTGAAATAACTTGTCCTTAGATAGGCAAAATTACGACTATGAGGTCTAAACTCGCAGATAAATGAAGAGATTTGATTGTTTTATGAGTAAAATGAGAAAATTTGCGAAAAAACCGAGACCTTTGCCCAACTTATCCGTAGTATCCCTTATAGCGATAATATTTTGCGCAAAATGAGAATGGCTTGAAAGGGGAGAGATGTCATTGAGCTTCATGGATCAAAACGAGAACCAACCTCAGAATCATGGTATGAGTGGACGTAAACCACCGGAATTAAGTCCACGTACGGTGAAGAGAATTGTTATTGGTGCCATTGCGGCAGTGCTAGTCATTACGTTAGGATCGTCCTCATTTTATACGGTACAAGAGCAAGAAAGAGCAGCAATTTTGACATTCGGCAAATATTCGGGAGAAAGCTCCGCAGGGCTGCATTTTAAATGGCCTTATCCGGTTCAACAGGTCATCACCGTCCCGGCTGAGCTTACGCAGCGGATTCATATCGGCTACCGTCAGGAAGGCTCCGAATCGATTCCGGTTGACGAGGAAGCAATGATGATTACAGGCGATGAAAATATCGTATCAGCAGATGCGGTCGTTCAGTGGAAAATCAGCAATATTCACGATTATTTATATAACATCTCGGATGCGGAGCAGTTTTTGAGAAATGCTGCCAGTTCGTCAATACGTGCAGTCATTGGCTCAGAGAAGCTTGATTACGCTATTACCGATGGTAAAACGGTTATTCAGGACAAAGTACGCGAGAAGCTGATCGAGCTTCAGTCCAAGTACAAAACGGGAATTCAAATTATAGATATCAAGTTCCAGGATATCGAGCCGCCAAGCGGTCAGGTTGCCGAAGCTTTCCGCGAGGTTACGAATGCGCGTGAGGAGAAAAATACAAAAATCAACAACGCCGCGAAGTATGAGAATGATAAGATTCCGAAGGCGCGCGGTGAGGCACAAGCGCTGCTTGAGAATGCGGAAGGTCAGAAAAAATCACGGATTTTGAACGCAGAGGGTGATGTTGCCCAGTTTAACGCGATATTCGGAGAGTACAAAAACAATCCGGATGTAACCCAGAGTCGTTTGATTTTGGAAACGCTTGAGAAAATTTTACCGAATTCCAAAATATTCATTACGAATTCAAACAGCGATACTGTAAACTATTTACCGCTCAATGAGCTGATGAAAAGCGGAACTAACAGCAGCACGACTCCGACAGTGACGACGCCTCCGGTGACGACTCCGCCGGCAGCAGAAGTTCCGAATGGAGGTACAGCACAATGACACTAAAAAGAAACCAGTGGCTGATGATTATTATTGGTTTGGTTGTAATTATTTTGGGATCAGGCTCGATGTATATCGTCAAGGAAGGCGAATATAAAGTCGTGCTTCGCTTCGGTGAAGCGATGAGAGCTGTACCGGAGCCAGGACTCAAGTTCAAGCTTCCATTTATTGAGAATGTTATGATGCTGCCTAAGTATCAAATGACCTATGAGAGCAGCCCGACTACCATTCTTACGAAGGATCAGAAGCCAATCGTAGTAGATAACTATACCGTATGGCGGATCACCAACGCTTCACAGTTTTTGAGAACAGTGCAATCGGTAAGCGGCGGCGTTCAGCGGATTGATGAGGCTGTGTACAACTCCGTTCGACGCAAGCTCTCAGAAGTTAACTACGATAATATCATTAGTGAGAATACAGCACGTGGTAATATTAATGATGAGATTACGAAGGATGTAATATCGGCATTGACTAGAGATAACTACGGGATCGAAGTTATCGACGTTCGTATCAAGCGTACTGATTTGCCAGAGGAAAATAAGCAAAGCGTATACAACCGTATGATTTCCGACCGTCAATCCATCGCAGCGCGTTATTTGTCTGAGGGTGATGAGGAGTCGCGTAAGATTACTTCCAAAGCAGATCGTACGGCAACTGAGCTGCTAGCTCAGGCGCAGGCGGATGCGAAGAAAATTGTAGCTGAAGGCGAGCGCGAGGCAGCGGTTATTTACAACAAAGCCTATGGCAGTGATCCACAGTTTTATAATTTTTATCGTACTCTTGAGAGCTATGCAACCACATTGCAAAATGAGCCGGTCATCATGCTTCCAATTGATTCGCCGTATGCGAAAATATTGTTAGGAAAATAACGAATAAGCCTCTCGCTGACAAGCGAGAGGCTTATTTTTTTTGAAAAGGCTATTAAAGCTGCATAAATATTGCATTTGTATTACTTGTAGATGGTATGGAATCCTTTAGAGTTATAGATGTGGTCAAAGATAAAGCGAACTTCATACAGAAAAATGACAACGCTTTATTATTTTGGAGGCTTAAAGACTGGGGAACAAATTACAATCAAAGGAGTGATAGAAATTGAAGAGAGTAAGAGGAATTCGCAAGGGTGTCAGTATGCTCGTTATCGTTTGTATGGTTTTTGGTTTATTCACAGGCATCCCATTGCCTTCTGTGCATGCTGCTGATTTAACAGTAAATGTACCAGTACCTAATGGGAGCTTTGAGAGTAATTTAGAATCGTGGGATACGAGCTTTGAACCAGCCGAAGGGGCGAGCCCGATTACAATTCAGGGAAGCTGGATCCCGACAGGCGGGGGAGCGCAGCGTCTCGATTATTGGAGCGCTAATGCTTATAAAGCAAATACATATCAGACGATTATTGGTATAACAAATGGCGCTTACACACTCTCTGCATGGGTAGAGCGAGGGGCGGGCTTTAATGAGAGCTATATGTACGCGAAAGACACGGGACTTGCAGAGGTGAAGGTAAATGTGCCTGTCAGCGGCAGCTGGATACAAATTCACTTGCCGATCGTCGTGGCTAACAACCAGCTGACGCTAGGTTTTTATGCAGATGGCATGGCATCCGCTAGCAACTTTATGGGTGTAGACAACGTTACGCTTGTGCTTGATGAGGCAGCTCCAGCCAAGGAGCTTGAGAATACAAGCTTTGAAAGCGGTTTAACGGGATGGGAGACCAGCTTTGGACCAGAAGGCAGTACATCGCCAATCGAAATAAAATCAGACTGGTCGCCGGAGAATGGTGGAACGAATCGGCTAAACTATTGGAGTGCAGCTCCTTACACTGCGGATACGTATCAGACGACAACCGGCCTTGAAAACGGCGTTTATACATTATCGGCTTGGATATCGAGCGGGGGCGGCTTTAATCAGAGCTATATGTATGCCAAAAATACGGGGAGAGCGGAGACTAAAGTGAACATACCGATCAGCAGCTCGTCTTGGACGAAAATCAGCTTGCCCGTCATTATCGAGAACAACAGCGCAACCATTGGCTTTTACGCTGATGGACCTGCAGAGGCTTGGCTCGGCATCGATCTCGTTTCTTTAGTGAAGGATGAGGAGGCTGAGACACAGCCTGTCGGAGTAACCATCGACAATTATAGCTTCCAAGCTGACGGGCAATCACAGGAGCCGGACGGCTGGAAGGAGGAGGGCGATATTACCGCTTCCTACGCGGATGCTCCAGGTTATTTAAGCAGCTACAGCTTGTCTCACTGGTCGGACAGCAATTATAAGGTAACGACCTCCCAGACTCTTTCTGGCTTGGAGAACGGTTATTATACATTGACTGCTTGGGCACAAAATAGCGGTGGACAGCATGCCAGCTACTTGTTCGCTCGCGATAATGGGACTTCCGAAGCAAGAGCGGCTTTGCCGATTGCCAGTACATGGACGAAGGTATATTTGAGAGGTATCCATGTTCTTAACGGCGAAGCAACGATCGGCTTGTATTCCGACGCCATTGCAGGCAATTGGGTAAAGCTTGATAGAGTCGAGCTGGTGAAGGACGATAATCCTTATAAGTTTCTAAAGGGCGGAGATGTTTCGGAGCTTACCTACGTGGAATCACAGGGCGGCAAGTTTTTTGACAGCGAAGGCAATGAAAAGGATTTATTTCAAATTTTAAAAGAAAACGGTCATGATATTGTACGGCTGCGCGTCTACAATGAACCTGGCAAAGGACATGGCGACGGCAGCTATTATCGCCCTGCTGGGATTATGGATAAAGCGGATATTTTGAAGCTTGCAAAGCGCGCGAAGGCGGCAGGCTTGCAGATTCAGCTTTCTTTCCATTACAGCGATTATTGGACGAACGGCGCAACACATAACGTTCCGAATGCATGGCTAAATGAGATCAGCGGCTTAACAGGTGATGAAGCCAAAGTAACTAAGCTGGAGCAGCTCTTGCGTTCTTATACGACAGAGGTTATGGAAGCCATGGTAGCTCAGGGCACAGTACCGGAATTCGTTTCCTTAGGGAATGAAATGCAATCGGGTATCTTGTTCCCATATGGCAGAGCTTCTGGCACGAATTGGTCAAATTTGGCTAGATTCCTTCAAGCAGGATCAGAAGCCGTTAAAGCAGCTTCTCCGCAGTCGAAGGTGATTTTGCATCTTGATGATGCGGGTAATTACAGCAAATATGAAAGCTTCTTTAATCAAATCGAAGCTAGAAATGTCGATTACGATATTATTGGTCCTTCTTATTATCCGTTTTGGACGGATTTGACGATTGAACAAATTGTGGAGTTTTGCAATTATTTTAGCGAGAAATATGATAAAGACATTATGATTATGGAAACTGGATATAACTGGAACAAGACGCTGCCAAATGGAACCATTGGACAGTTGAATGATAACGGTCCTTATTCGGAAGACACCAGCACTCCGCAAGGCCAGAAGGAATTTATGATTAATTTATTCAATGGCTTAAAGAGCGTAAATAATGGCAGAGTCATTGGCGATCTTTACTGGGACCCGATTATGATCGCTGTGCCAGGCGTAGGCTGGGCAATTAAGGAGATTGATGATCAGCCGGACTTGAATGTCGTTTCGAACACGACCTTATTTGATTTTGATGGAAAGGCGCTTCCGTCGCATGATGCTTATATTCAAAATACGGAAGGAACAACGATAGGACATCTCTCGGGTGTTGTACGAGGGACGTCGAGCAGCCCAATAGCTTATGCATCCATTAAAACTACGGTTGGCGGCCAAGCCTATACGACTCGTTCCGATGCTGCCGGCAACTATTTCATTCCGGATTTGCCCGTTGGTACAGCTTATACGCTTGAAGCATCCAAGAGCGGCTATCAAGCCGGTAGTATGACAGCTAACGTTGTGAAAGCAGGAGAGTTTACTAAAAATCAAGATATAACGTTAACTGGCGGCTCAATTGCAGGTACTGTGAAGGATCAAGACCAAATAGCCATTGCTGGCGTAACGGTTTCGACTACGATCGAAGGCGAAACCTATAGTGCGTTAACAAACGCTGCAGGACAATATACGTTGGCTGATTTGCCAGCCGCATCGTCTGCAACGGTTCATGCGGTTAAGGAAGGTTATTCCAATGGTGTAGTAAGCGGTATAGAGGTTGCCATTGGTGTGAGCAGCACTGCTATTGATCTTGCTGTCGTATTAAATTCAGGTACGATTGCTGGGACAATACAAGACGGAGAGCGATCTCCCCTTGCAGCGGCACAGGTCAGCGTTTCTGTAGGTGGGAAAATCTATTCAGCAGTCTCAGCACCAGATGGACATTACTCGATTTCGAATGTACCCGCAGGTGCAAATTATATAATTAAGGCTGTGAAAACAGGTTATATCGATGGTGAATCTGCTCCATTTGCAGTTGCTGTTGGCCAAATGACAGCGGATATTGATGTGACGCTGCTTCATAACTTTGGCATGATCACAGGAATAATAACCGACAGCTCCAATGCTCCAGTTGCAGGTGCGACAGTCAAGGCTGTTAAAGGAGATCATTCGTATTCTGCGCAGACTGATGCGTCTGGCAAATACACGCTGAAGGATGTACTCGGCGGAAGCGGTTATGTAGTCACAGCTAGCAAGAACGGTTATATGAACAGCTCGGCAGCAGGGGTCACTGTAACGGCATTAACGCAAGGAGCAGCTGTGCATTTGAAGCTTGCAACACTTATTTCTTTAACCAATGCCAGCTTTGAGACACAGGGTGCAGATAGATATACGATTCCTGGCTGGACAATAACAGGAACAACCAATGCTACATTTATTCAAACCCATGCGAATGCAACGGATGGTCGTTATGTGTTCTCCAATTGGCTCGAAGGAGCTTATACGTCAGAGGCGACACAGACATTAACGAATCTGGCAAACGGCTATTATAAGCTGACTGCATGGTTCTACAATGGTGGAGATCAGAAGGAATATTATATGTATGCGAAGGATTCAAGCGGCGAGCTCGCACGTCTGGACATTCCAAAAAGCAGCTTGATGACCGAGCGAAGTATGGAAGTTTTAGTTGAGCATGGCGAGCTTGCGATTGGTTTCTACGCCGATGCGAACGCAGGAAATTGGTCGCTGATTGACTCTGTATCCTTAGGTTATCTAGGGGCTGGAGCGGGTGCGATTTCTGGAATCGTTCAAAATGAATCGGGTGCCAAGCTTGCGGATGCAGCAGTTAAGATTTCGATAAACGGAGTGGAATACCAAGCATCTACTAATTCAGTCGGTGAGTTTAGCTTATTAGAAATACCGGCTGGAACAGGATACACACTGTTTGCGAGTAAAACGGGCTTCCAAGGAAATTCGGCAGCAGGCATCGCAGTGGTTGATAAGCTGACAACGTCAGATGTTATCATTACGCTGATTGAGGAGCAGGCGACAGCTACGCCAACTCCGACTCCGACACCAACGCCAGAGGAAACGGAAACACCAGAAGTGACACCAACACCGGAGGAAACGGAAACACCGGAAGAAACAACAACGCCAGAGGAAACAGTAACGCCGGAGGTAACACCAACGCCAGAGGAAACGGAAACACCGGTGGTGACACCAACACCAACGTCATCAATACCATCGACGCAAGCACCGATATTGCCTACGGCAATGCCGGTCGTAAAGGTTGATTTGCAGCAAGGAGTGAAGAATGAAGCAGAGCAATCGATTACGGTGAGCGTGGAATTTGCGGCAGGAGCTGGCGATATCATCGTAGAAATTTCTGCACAACAAATTGCACAGCTGGCAAGCACCTCTTTGAAGACTATTATGATAAAAACAGGCCTTGCAACGGTTTCGCTGTCGCCTGAGCTATTTAAGGATTTAATTAATGGCACTTCTAATAACGTTCAGCTCTCCGTCGCTATAGTCGAATCGTCAGCATTGGCGGGCGAACTTAAGACGCTGATCGATGGAAATGCGTTGTATGATTTTAATTTAACGTTAGATGGGAAGAAAATAACTGAATTTGGCCCGGGGATGGTGAAGGTAGAACTGCCGTACACGCTGCGACTGGGAGAGAAGCCGCATAATGTGATTGTTTATTACATCAACGATGAAAGCAAGCTGGAAGTTATGAAAAACGCTAGTTATAACGAGGCAACGGGGACTGTTTCATTTGGTCCGAAGCATTTTAGTAAATATGCAGCAGGCTATAAAGCTAGATTATTTACAGATCTTGCTAAGGCAGCCTGGGCGCAGCAAAGTGTTGAGTTTCTTGCAGCGAGAGGTATCATTAACGGCTTTGAGGATCACTCCTTCAAGCCTGACTCGGCCGTAACGAGGGCGCAATTCCTTCATATGCTGATGGGATTACTCGATACAGGGGCAGCGGTGGAGCATTCAACCTTCACGGATGTGAAAGAAAATATGTGGTACAGCGAAGCTGTTTCAGCTGCTGAGAAGCTCGGCATAGTTAAAGGGAAGGGCGATGGTAGCTTCGGTATTCATGATGAGATTAGCCGTGAAGAAATGGCGGTGATCATGTATCGTGCTTCACAAGCCAGCAACACTAATATGGCATTGCAAGCAAGCGCAGATGCTTTTGTCGATCAAGCTGATATTTCAGTATTTGCAGAAGAGGCGATTCAACAGCTACAGCTAGCCGGACTTATCAATGGGGTAGGCAAAAGCCGGTTTGCTCCTAAAGCAAGCGCAACAAGAGCACAGGCAGCTGTTATTTTAGAGCGATTATTCATTGCAATGGTGTCAGTAAAATAATGGATTGATAGTAAACAGGGGTTGTCCCAAAAGTAGATAAATCTACTAAAGGGACAACTCTTTTTTTAGGAAAAGAGTGAATGCAGTAAACACAGATGAGCAGAACCATGTATCTTTCTGCTCATCATACAAGAATGTCTGCTGCGCAGTGTCTTTAAGCACCTATGTGTTCTTATCCGCACAAAATGACCGCCTCCGGCAGCTAATTCCACCTGATAAGCACCTATATGTGCTTATGACCCAAGAATGCCTGCTGCGTAGTGGCGTTAAGCACCTATGTGTTCTTATCCGTACGAAATGGCCGCCTCCGGCAGCTAATTCCACCTGATAAGCACATATATGTGCTTATGATCCAAGAATGCCTTGTGCGCAGTAGCGTTAAGCACCTATGTGTTCTTATCCGCACGAAATGACCGCCTCCGGCAGCTAATTCCATCTGATAAGCACATATATGTGCTTATGACCCAAGAATGCCTGCTGCGCAATAGCGTTAAGCACCTATGTGTTCTTATCCGCACAAAATGACCGCCTCCGGCAGCTAATTCCACCTGATAAGCACCTATATGTGCTTATGACCCAAGAATGCCTGCTGCGCAATAGCGTTAAGCACCTATGTGTTCTTATCCGCACGAAATGACCGCCTCCGGCAGCAAATTCCGCCTGATAAGCACATATATGTGCTTATGACCCAAGAATACCTGCTGGGCAGTAGCGTTAAGCACCTATGTGTTCTTATCCGCACAAAATGACCGCCTCCGGCAGCTAATTCCACCTGATAAGCACCTATATGTGCTTATGACCCCAAGATGCCTTGTGCGCAGTAGCGTTAAGCACCTATGTGTTCTTATCCGCACAAAATGACCGCCTCCGGCAGCTAATTCCACCTCCTAAGGGGACATCCCCTTTGATCAATGACTTTATGTGACAGCTCCTATTCAAATTTTATAATCAGAATATTGTCCATCATGACCAGCGTTTAATGAATGGCAAGAGGCAGTCTCCTCCTGTAAGCTAAAGCTATAGAATCGTTAACTTATAAGAGGAGTGATCAGATTGAACCATAAGGCAGAACGTTCGCGCGTCTGGGAGGAGATCGTTCAAATCCCAACCTACGGCGTTGGTAAACCAGATAAAAATCCAATGTTCTTGGAGAAGCGAGTCTATCAAGGCAGCACGGGCAGAGTATATCCACACGCGGTTATTGACAAAATTGACGATGAGAAGGCAGCGAAGCCTTATAAGATCGCTATTTTGGAAAATGAATATTTGAGAATTGAAATTATGCCTGAAATTGGCGGACGCATCTATCGTGCTGTAGACAAAACAAATAATTATGATTTTGTTTATTATAATCAGGTCATTAAGCCTGCGCTAGTTGGTCTTGCCGGTCCATGGATTTCGGGAGGCATTGAGTTCAACTGGCCGCAGCATCATCGTCCGAACACCTTCGGACCAGTAGAGTATCGCTTAGAGGAAAATGCTGATGGCAGCGCTACGGTTTGGGTAAGCGAAATCGATCGTATGTATGGAACAAAAGTAACAGCAGGCTTTACGCTGCATCCGGGAAAAGCTTATTTGGAGGTCCATGCGCAGTTGTACAATCGGACGCCAGAGCCGCAAACCTTCCTATGGTGGGCTAATCCTGCGGTTGCAGTCAATGATCATACTCAATCCGTATTTCCTCCAGATGTTCATGCCGTATTCGACCATGGTAAACGAGATGTTTCCAAATTTCCGATTGCAACGGGCACTTACTATAAGATGGATTATTCCGAAGGCGTCGATATTTCGCGCTACAAGAACATTCCGGTTCCAACCTCGTATATGGCGTATAAATCGGATTATAACTTTGTGGGCGGCTACGATCATTCGGTACAAGCGGGGCTGCTGCATGTCGCGAATCATCATATTTCACCGGGCAAAAAGCAGTGGACTTGGGGAGACGGCGAGTTTGGCCAAGCATGGGACCGCAGCTTAACCGATGAGGATGGCCCCTATATCGAGCTTATGACAGGTGTATATACAGATAATCAGCCGGACTTTACGTGGCTGCAGCCTTACGAGGAAAAATCCTTTAAACAATATTTTATGCCTTACAAAAATATCGGCGTAGTCAAAAATGCTACGATTGAAGCCGCAGTTAATTTAGAGGTTGATCCGGTTGAAGCGAAGGTGACCGTTCAGGCTTATGCGACATCGTTATGCTTAGCAGCAACGATTGAGCTTAGAAGCAAGAACAGAGTATATTTGCTTGAAACGGCAGACCTTTCGCCAAGCACTACCTTTATATCCAATGTTCCACTGCATGCAGATGATCAAGAATATGATCTGAAAGTGACAATTAAGGATGCAGCAGGTCGCGTGCTCGTCAGCTATCAGCCGAAGAAGCCAGGTATTGAAGAAATGCCTGATGCAGCTAAGCCGATGCCAGAGCCGCAGGAGATGAAAACGAACGAGCAGCTTTATTTAGCTGGTCTTCATCTGGAGCAATATCGCCATGCGACATTTGAGCCGGAAGCCTATTATTTGGAAGGGATTAAACGTGATGATTCGGATATTCGCATTAATGTCGCATACGGAACGCTGCTTCTTCGCAGAGGACTATTCGCGGAAAGCGAAGCTCATTTCCGCAGAGCTGTCAGCAGCCTGACGCTGCGCAATCCTAACCCGTATGATAGCGAAGCTTATTATCAGCTTGGTGTATCGCTAAAGCATCAAGGCAAATTAGAAGAGGCTTTTGCCTCTTTCTACAAAGCGGTATGGTCTGCAAACTGGCAGGATAGCGGCTACTTCTCACTAGCGCAAATCGCATCAGAGAAGGGTGCCTACGATGAAGCTCTTGAGCTCGTTGAACGTTGCTTGGTTCGCAATACTCGCAACTATAAAGCGCGGGATTTGAAAACAGCTATGCTCCGCCGCCTTGGAAGAATTGAGGATGCAGCAGCGTATGCAGCTGAAACACTGAAGCTGGATATCGCCGATTTTGGCGCTTATCACGAATTGTATTTGGCGTATAAAGAGGCTGGCGATCATGCTGCAGCGGACAAAGCGCTGAACGGTCTAACGACATTAATGCGCGGTGATGCTCATAACCATTTAGCTCTTGCCTCTGATTATATCGGAGCGGGCCTGTATGCGGAAGCGAATCAAGTCTTGCATTACGCTGCAAGGGATGAGAATACCGATGCGTATCCAATGATTCATTTTGCGCTGGCGTACTGCTACGGGAAATTACAGCTAAATGAGCTGGCAGCTTGTCATTTGAAAGCAGGCAACGAGGCAACGCCAGACTATTGCTTCCCTAACAGCTTATTTGATCTAGTCGTATTGCAAAATGCTGTCGAAGCACGTCCGGAGGATGCGAAGGCACATTATTTCCTGGGTAATTTCTACTATGACAAGAAGCGTCATCAGGAAGCAGTTGCAAGCTGGGAGAATTCGGTCATGAATGATGCATCTTTCTCAATCGCTCATCGCAATTTAGCGCTGGCTTACTTCAATAAGCTAAATGAAGTTGATAAGGCACGCAGGTCGCTTGAGACAGCATTCGCCTGTGATCAGTCCGATGCTCGTGTGTTTTATGAGCTGGATCAGCTTTATAAGAAAATCAATCTAGCGCCTGAGCAGCGTTTGGCTGAACTTGAGAATCATCTAGAGCTGGTTAAGCTCAGGGACGATCTATATTTGGAATACGTTACTTTGCACAATCTATTGGGCAAGTATAAGGAAGCGATAATGCTTCTAGCTTCGCGCAGATTCCATCCATGGGAAGGCGGAGAAGGCAAGACGCTTGGACAATATGTGCTTGCTCATGTCGAGCTTGCGAAGCTGTCGCTTAGCGGCCAGCAATATACAGAAGCATTGGAGCTGCTTAACCAAGCACTCGCAAATCCGGAAAATCTTGGCGAAGCCAAGCTCACAGGCGCACAAGAAAACAATGTGTATTATTATCTAGGCTGTGCATTGGAGGGTCTTGGTCTAGAGGCTGAAGCAGAGCAAGCGTTCAAGACGGCCTCCGAGGGGCTGGAGGAGCCAGCAAGTGCCATGTACTACAACGACCAGCCGCCAGAAATGATTTTTTATCAAGGCTTGGCATGGACGAAGCTTGGCAATAACAAGGAAGCGAAATGCCGATTCAATAAGCTAATTGATTTTGCAGAAAAACATATATTCGACTATGTGAAAATTGATTATTTTGCCGTATCGCTGCCTGATTTCCTCGTATTCGAGGAGGACTTGAATAAACGCAATGTCATTCATTGCCGCTTTATGATGGGACTAGGTTTACTTGGTCTTCAGCAGCTTGAGCAAGCAACTGAGCAATTCGAGCTTGCTACTGCAATGGATTACTGTCATCAAGGTGCGAAGCTTCATAAAGAGCTTACTCTAAAATAATAAAATCACGGTGTTCATCGGATTAATCTGATGAACACCGTATGTTTGCTTGTTGATGAAGTATATAACTTGAACTAAACATTTACGTTTTGGGCGCTGCGCGAGAAAATCATTCTGAAGGGTCGCGGTTGCAGCCAGATACTTTGATTTCCTAAGACATTTAAAGGTAAGAATCCGGCTGCAAAGGCGAACACTTCGTTTCTAGAGAAACGATCTTCTCGCTCCGCTAAATCTTCATTCTTTTAAGTTCAAGTTATATAGAAATGGGAGGTTACAATAATGACGGTTCGTCTTACTCTTGATTTATCGGAGAATTGGCAGTTTCAAGCTGATCCTGAAGGCAGCGGTTTGGAGCAGCAATGGTTTAAGGACGGCTTACCCAATGCACGAAGCATAAAGGTACCTCACACCTGGAATGTCGAACAGGGGCTTGAAGAATATCGAGGGCTCGCTTGGTATGCCTATGATTTGAATATTTCAGAATCCTGGCAAGGAAAGCTAATTCGGCTGCAGTTCGACGCTGTTTATCGAGATGCTGTCGTTTGGCTGAACGGCAGGCAGGTGGGTCATCATTATCATTCAGGCTATACGACATTTGTACTGGATATTACTTCTTATGTGCACCATGGTCAGTCTAACCGCCTTGTCGTTTCTGTTAATAATGAAAACAGTGAGCAAGCGCTGCCGATTCGAAATAGCTTCGATTGGGCAGATGACGGAGGAATCATTCGTGGTGTGTCGTTATTGGTTACAGGGGGCATAGCGATTGATTATGCCAAAATTGATGCGATTCCCAATTTCACTGAACATAGCGCTTCTGCGGAATCGGGTACGATTCGAGGCGAAATACGTCTATGGCAACAAGCTGGCTTAGAAAATAAGGCGATTACGGTGAGACTCTCTGTTTCGTTAAAGGACAAGTCAATGGCAAGCGACAGCTATGATTTAGTTGTAAATGAAGGAAAGCTGCTGCTTAATGAGCTAACGATCGCACAGCCAAAGCTGTGGCATTTTGACCATCCTCATCTATATAACGTCCATATTTTGCTTATATCGGAGGGGGAAGCGACCGATCAGCTAAGCTTAGATATTGGCTTCCGAGAAATAAAGACGGTAGGCAATCAGCTGCTGCTTAATCGTGAGCCAGTTCGCTTAATGGGCGTAGAATGGATGCCGGGCTCACATCCAGACAAAGGAATGGCGGAGTCGGAAGCTGATCTCATAGAGGTGCTAAAGCAGATCAAGCATGCCAATTGTGTAATCACCAGATTTCACTGGCAGCAGGATAGTCGTTTACTGGACTGGTGTGACCGTCATGGCCTTCTCGTGCAGGAGGAGATTCCGCATTGGCAGCAGCCTAGTGAACCGGATGCAAGCTTACTGCCCATTGCCAAGCAGCATGCGGAGGAAATGATCAATAGGCATTATAATCATCCTTGCGTTTATGCTTGGGGGATGGGCAACGAGGTTAATGGACAGGATGAGCGCACGATTATATACATGCAGCAATTGAAGTCTTATATGCTCACTCTCGATAGCGGCAGATTAATCAACTATGTAAGTAATTCGGTGCATTTTAAGCCGCAAATCGATGCAACTGGCACCGGTGATTTGTTGATGTGGAATGACTACATCGGTACATGGCATGGGGATCTTGATATGAAGGAGGTCATTCATAGCATTGATGAGGCTTATCCAGACAAACCGCTGGTTGTAGCAGAATACGGTCTATGCGAGCCGGCCTTTACGGGCGGCGATCCAAAAAGAATTGAAATATTGCAGCAGAAAACTACGGAGTATCGCAAGCATCAAGGAATCGCTGCTCTTATCTTTTTCAGTTTAAATGATTATCGGACTCAAATGGGAGAGGAAGGGACAGGGAGGCTGCGTCAAAGAGTTCATGGGACCACTGATCTGTACGGCAATCCTAAGCCCTCGTATCAGGCGCTGCGTGAGATTGGATCTCCAATCGAATTAGTCGGAGCCTCTATTGAAAAGGATCAAGTGTTATCTATTGCATTGGTACTGCGTGACGATATTCCATGCCACTCGGTTAACGGCTATCAATTTATTTTAGAAGAAGAGAACGGCAGCAAGCATACATTGGAAATTCCGCCGCTGAATCCGGGTGAGCAATGTCAGATTTCGGTTGCTGTCAGCACGGTATCCGCACTCGACACTTGCCAGTTTTCGATTAACCGTCCTACCGGATTTTCTGTTTTAAGCGGAGCACTGCCATTTTTGGCGTGAAAATAATGCTAAGCCGCTTCAAGGTTGACTTAGCAACCAATATGTTGAAAATATGCCCTGTATCCTTTAGCAACGGTTTGATACGATGATAGAGAATTCGATTATTTCTATTCTACTCATGTATTTTGATATAGCACTAACTAGGAGGAATCGCTATTATGACAACTTATTCACTTAAGCTGGATGGTCTGAATAAAGAGATCAAGCCAGGAAAGCTCGCAGGCAGCAAAGGAACGAACCCTAAAGGGGAGAGCTACGGGTTTACGAATTTTTATATGCTGCGGAATGAACAGCCGATTATTCCTGTCGTTGGCGAATTTCATTTCTCGCGTTTTTCTTATCTTCATTGGGAGGAAGAGCTTCTTAAAATGAAGGCTGGCGGTGTAAATGTCATCGCAACTTATATTTTCTGGAATTACCATGAGGAAGAGGAAGGCATCTTCAACTGGAGCGAAAATCGTAATTTGCGTCATTTTGTTGACCTTTGTGCGAAGCATGAGCTGCCTCTCGTCCTTCGTATTGGTCCGTTTTGCCATGGCGAGGTGAGAAATGGCGGTATTCCGGATTGGGTATTCGGCAAGCCGCTGGAGATCCGCTCGAACGATGAGCAATATTTGTTTTATGCGAAGCGCCTTTATCGTCAAATCGCGAAGCAGGTCAAAGGCTCCTTATTCCAAGAGGGCGGTCCTGTCATCGCTGTTCAGCTGGAAAATGAATTTATGCACTGCGGCGCGCCGCTTGATTCGTGGGGCTACAAAGCAGGCGTATTTATGTCTTCAGGCAAAGGGGGCAATGAGCATCTGGCTGAGCTGCGCCGCATAGCGGAGGAAGCAGGCATTACGCCAATGTTCTTCACAGCTACCGCTTGGGGAGGAGCCGCAGTCCCAGAGACGGATACGCTGCCAATGCTGGCAGGCTACGCCTACACGCCGTGGATTCCTAATCAGCCGCCAAGCGGCGAGTATATTTACCGTGATCTTCATGTGCTTCCTTCCGAGGCAGTTAATTATGATACGCTTGAATATCCTGTAGCTTATTGCGAGATGGCAGGCGGCATGCAGGTGAGCTACACGGCTCGCCCGAATGTAAGTCCAGAGAGCGTGGAAGCGATGACGCTCGTTAAGCTGGCGAGCGGAAGCAACCTGCTTGGGTATTATATGTATCACGGCGGATCTAATCCGCAGGGCAAGCATGGCTATCTCAATGAATACGGTCTTCCAAAAATTACGTACGATTATCAATCACCGCTTGGCGAATTTGGACGTGTCGGCAAATCGTATGACCGAATTCGCTCGCTTTCCTTATTCATGGATGCATTTGGGTCCATTCTAGCGCCAATGGGAACGGTGCTGCCTGAAGGACAATCTGATATTCATCCAGAGGATACAGAATCACTGCGCTGGTGTGTTCGCCAGAAGGATGGCTCTGGCTTCCTATTCCTGAATAATTTCCAGGATCATCTCGAGCTTCCGGATCAAAAGGATATTCGGATCGAGCTGGAGACAGCGAAGGGCAAGGTCGTATTCCCGCATAATGGTACACTGAAACTGAAGCAGAATGTAAGTGCGGTGCTTCCGTTCAATCTTGAGCTTGAGGGGGCAATGCTCGTCACAGCTACCGTACAGCCGCTTACAAAGCTGAATGCAGCGGGTCAGCCTATTCTTGTCTTTTATGCACAACAAGGCCTTGCACCGGAGCTCGTATTCAGTCGTTCGACTGTGGCTGCTGTCTCGACTGATAGTGCTGAAGCCGCTATTGAAGAGGATGTAATCGTAGTTACACCGCAAGTCGGCAAGCAGCATGGATTTACGCTGACGCTTACTAGCGGAGAGCATGTGCAAGTACTCGTTCTCTCACGAGAAGAGGCGCTTCAAACCTATAAATTCACCATTTGGGGCGAGGAAAGATTGGTCATAAGCTACAGCCGTCTTTATGTAAAGGATGAGCGCTTAGTATCGACATCAGAAGGTAAAGCAAGCTGGAGCGTATCCATTTGCCCGGTATTGCCGGAGCAGGCTATACTCGCGAGTCAAGGCGTAGCAGAAGGGCAGCAGGAAGGCTTGTTCCACACCTTTAAGATAGAGGTTCCGACGTATAAGCCAGGTCTGACGATCAATAAGCCGATGGAGCGAAGCGCGCTTGTTCAGATTGATACGAACTGGCCGAGCCATGTATCTGATCTATTCCTACAGGTGGAATACGATGGAGACGTTGCGGGCGCTTATCTTGATAACCAGCTGCTGACTGATCACATTCACTATGGAGAAGCATGGCCAATCGGACTGAAGCAATTCAAGGATGATTTGGAAAATAAAGAGCTGCATCTCTCGATTACACCGCTTCGCAAGGGTACCGTTCATACCTTCGTAAATCAAGCGCTGGTCGAGAGGTTTGAGGGTGTTGAGATAGCGGTATTCCATCGCATCGAGCCTATTCCTTATTACACGACTGCTTTGTTCAAAGCTTTTAAATAGCATGCAAATAAAAAACCGGAGTTTTGGCGTAAATGCTAAAATTTCGGTTTTTTTATTGTATAGGAAACTAATCATTCTCCGAATCTGTTGATAACGATACTGCGGAGGCAGCCAGAGAGCGAATAACGAAAGCTAACGGAAGCCAGAGACGCTAAAGTTCAATTTTTGATTAGCGTCACATTTTAACGGAACAGGGAGACACTATTACGCAGAAATGAAGCGAGATCGGGCATGTAGGGTGCAAATAGAGGCCTGTGTTTCCGTTAGAATCTTGAAACGAAAAATAAAGGCGATTTAGCGTCTGTGGTTTCCGTTAGAAGTGTGAGCTGAGGCTAAGCTGGGCTGACGCGTCTACGATTTCCAATCACCCGTAAGGGGATTGCTGTTCTTTGTTGTTGTAAATAATAGAGCTAATAAGGCGAGATATATAAGTAAAACCTAAAAAATGAAGATTAAGCGAAGCGAGAAGATCGTTTCTCTAGAAACGAAGTGTTCGCCTTTGCAGCCGGATTCTTACCTTTAAATGTCTTAGAAAATCAAAGAATCTGGCTGCAACCGCGACCCTTCAGAATGATCTGCTCGCGCAGCGACCAAAACGTAAATGTCTAATTCAACTTAAATAGTTGTAAAAACATCTTAAACATTTCGATTTTACTAGTTGAAATGATGGGGATGAACACGTAAGGTGGAGAAGGCGCTAAGATGCTCTTAACATCTGCCCTATGACTTACAAGAAAAGGTGCGAAGCTATCATGCCTAAAATCAACCTTTTTACAAAGATCGTCGCGTTAATCATCGTTATGCTCGTTCCGATTATGCTCTTTTATTTTTATTCCAATAAAACCAGCACTGATATTTTGGGCGAGGAGCTTACCAAATCCAATACGAATCAGCTTGTTTTTTTTCAAAATCAGGTGAATACGAGCATAGATTCGATGGCGCTTTGGCCAGACCTGCTCATTCAGGACCCTGATATTTCGTCTCTTCGAGATATTTTCACAGAAACGACTGAGCTTAATCTTAATATGACGACTTTAATCAAAAGAATTCAAACGAAGCTTGCGATTCACCAAAACTCCTCCAAGTGGCGAAGCAGTTTGCATATTTATTCTCCAATGCTTCATAGAGATATTTCTGCTAACGATGTTGTTCTATATGACAGCGCTGATTTGAAGAGTCGATTAAAGCCTGGTTGGCAGGTGCAGACTACAACTGATAGTCAGACCGGACCGTATATTTTCTCACGGTATGCGGTTACGCCTTATTACAGCTATTTGGACCCGAGCGGCTCCAGCCTTATTATTGAGGTGAAGTTTGACAGCTCGAACATTAAGGATATGCTGGATAAGTTCAAAAGCGGCGGCCGCAATGAGCCCTTTTATTATTTGAAGGATGTTGGTGTCATCTATAATCGCTCGGTAAACAAGGAGCTTGCAAGCAATGTAATTAGCCTTTTGGATGAAAAGCCGCTGCAGGATATGGAAAGCAGAAATTTGAAAGTAGGGGAAGAAGAGCTTTTAGTCAACATTGTGAAATCAGAGACGATTGGCTGGTATTTAATTGACTATATTCCGATTTCAGAAATTATTCGCCCAATAAAGAAGACTAATCAGCTGTTTTATGTATCTATGGCAGGCTTGCTGCTGCTTTGCTCTACGGCCGCTTATTTATTATATGCTCAGGTTCAAGTACCGATTAAGCGTCTCATTATTGGATTTCAGAAGCTGAAAAATGGTGATTATTCGGTTCGTATGAAGCCGCGGGGCAAGAGTGAGTTCGGATTTCTATATACACGCTTCAATCTGATGGTGGCACAAATTCAAGAGCTGTTCGAGACCGTTTATTTGGAGAAAATTCATGTGCGTGAGGCGCGCCTAAAGCAGCTCCAATCGCAAATCAATCCGCATTTCTTCTATAATTGCTTCTCTTTTATTTCCAGTATGGCCAAGCTTGAGAAGCATGAGGCTGTTGTTGCGATGTCCCATCATTTGTCTAATTATTACCGTTATACGACGCGGCAGGAGCGTGACCTTGTCGCGTTGTCGGAGGAAATCAACTTTGTGAGCAGCTACTTGGAAATACAAAAGATGCGAATGGAGAGACTCAGCTATACGATTGATTTGCCAGCAGAGATGCGCCAGCTTGAAATACCGCCGCTTATGCTGCAGCCGTTAGTCGAGAATGCGGTTATTCACGGCATTGAAGCATGGTCGGATGCATCGATTATTCGAATTACCGGAGAGTGGAATGAGGACGAGGCGAGGCTAATCGTTGAGGATGATGGCAGGGGGATGAGTGCCGAGGCGATTCTTATTCTCCAGCATAAAATGCAAATTCAGATGGATGAGCAGATGGGCTGCGGGCTTTGGAATGTACATCAGCGTATGCATCTCAGGTTTAGGGGGTCTGCTGGGGTTAGCTTCTTTCCTTCGAGCCTCGGAGGTCTGAAGGTCATCATTACTTGGTCGACAGCTTAGCTAGAAAAGGGGAATACAGATGATCGAAATTTTATTGATAGATGATGAGTCTTATGTAACGGGGAGTTTGGAGAAGACGATACCATGGTCCTCCATTGGGGTGAAAAGTGTATATCAAGCTGCTTCCGCCTTTGAAGCTCTAGAGCTTCTTGAGGAAAATGCAATTGATATTGTCGTATCAGATATTGCAATGCCGGAAATGAACGGTTTGGAGCTCATTAAGGAAATCGGCGAGCGCTGGCCCCATATCAAATGCATTTTATTAACGGGGCATTCTGATTTTGATTATGCGAAAAAAGCGGTGCAGCTGCAGGCTTTTGATTATATTTTAAAGCCGGTAAATGATGATGAATTTGTGAAGACCGTGTCAGGCGCGATCGAAGCCTTGAAGGATGAATGGGAGCAAGCTGAAAAATACCAGCAGCTGCTGTATGATCGCAAATCTGATTTTAAAGTGCTGCGCGCCAACTTCATGGTCGACTTAGTGCTCGGCAGACAGCTCTCTCCTAAGACGATACAAGAGAAGCTGACGCAATATGAAATTCCGCTTGCTATCGAACGTCCGACGGTAATGATGCTTGTCCAGCTTGGCAAGCAGTTCTCACATCTAGATTATAGCTCTGTCTCGCTTATGGAGTTTGCTGTAGGAAATATCGCGGAGGAATCGTTCGCTAATGAATTTCATGTCTGGCATTGCAAGGCGCCCCATGAATATTTGCTCATTATGGCTCAGCCGAAGTATGTACCTGGTGAAAAAACTGATTATAGCCTAGAGAGCCGCCAATTGCGCAAAGGCAAGCTGGCTGAAGCAGCGAAGATGCTTCGTACCAATGTAAGCAGCTATCTTAAAGGTGATATTTCGATCGTCGTGACCGATTGGTTTGAATTTCCTGAAGCGATTACGACGGCGTATCGTGCAGGTCTTGGTACTATGTTTATGATTGCAAATGAAGAGCAGCATGCCATTCATTATTTGGAGGATCGAGTAAGCAAAGATAATATTTTCGTCAAATCAATGGAAAGCTTGTATAAACCGCCTACGATTATTACGCTGCTGGAATCGAAGCGCTGGGATGCGGTAGAGCAGAAAATTAAAGATGTTTTTACTGACTTAAAAAATACAAGGCACTCCAGAGAGCATTTATATGAGGTCTATTTGGCGCTGACGAATGCTTTTATGTATATCGCACATCGTCAAGGACAATATGTGTCGCAAATTAATGAGCTAGGCATTGATTTTATTTTGGATCAGACGGTTGTCCTGTCTCCAGATCGGCTTGAGGAATGGTCGATTGGCGTGCTGCGCAAGCTTGAAAGTGAGCTGTCGGTCAATGAAGAGAGCGCAAAGAGCTTCATTGTGAAGCAGGTGCAGGAGATCGTCGCGAACAATCTAAGCAAGGATACGACGGTAAAGACGATTGCAGATCGGGTGTTTTTGCATCCCGTTTATCTCTCGAAGGTATTTAAGGCAGAAACGGGAGAAAGCTTAAGTGAGTGGATTATTGGGATGAAAATGGAGCGGGCACTCTATTTACTTAAAAATACAAATATGAAAATTTATGAAATAACGAGTGAGCTAGGGTATCAGAATCCGCAATATTTTAGCAAAACGTTTAAAAAATATTATGGGATGACGCCTCAAGAGTTCCGTGAGCAATAAACTAGTTGCAAAAGGTGCTGATATGTTCGCATTGTGTCATAGGCTGCAACTGTTGCTGAACCTATAATTAGACATGTAGAACATAATCATGAGGGGGATTACAATGAATACAAAATCCAAAAAACGGTACACGTTTACACTTTGTATGCTTCTCATCGTAGCAGCCATTGTCGGCTGCTCTAATAGCGGCAATAAGGTTGAACCGACGAATACGACGAACGGGAACACTGCTGGAGGAAATGAAGAGAATCCTTACAAGGAGAAGTATGATCCAGCAGTTTCCATCTCAACGGCATGGGGAGTAGATCCAGCGCTTACTTTCCGTGAAGGAGAAACGATCGATAACAACGTTGCAACCAAATGGGCACTTGAAACGCTTGGCATTAAAGTAGAGTCCCTTTGGTCAGTAACGGATACCAATGGAGCCTTCGCTACGAAAATGCGTCTTGCTATGTCTTCAGGACAGCAAATGCCGGACGTTGTCATGATCAACGACAAGCTGCTGGCGCAGGATCTTATTGATTCGGGCATGTTCCAGGATGCTGGAGCGTTATTCGATAAATATGCAGGCGAGAAATGGAAAACGGCTATGAATCTGGATTCCAGCGTGTGGAATTCATATATCAATGACGGCAAGCGTATGGGTATTCCTTTGCTGGATTATGCTTACAATAGCGATTACTTGCTATGGATACGTCAGGATTGGCTGGATAAGCTTAATATGAAGGCTCCAACAACGATTGCTGAGCTTGAAACAGTGATGGAAGCATTTAAAAACAATAATCCACAAGGGCTTGCTCCAGACAAAGTTGTCCCGCTAAGCGTTGGCTTCAAAACGTCAATGAGCACATGGATGGGTGATCCGTCATGGGTATTCGGCGCATACGGCACGCTTCCAACACAGTGGAACGTAGCAGAAGATGGAACGCTTGAATACGGCTCAACAAACCCAGGCATGAAGCAAGGTCTAATAAAACTTAAAGAATGGCGCGACAAAGGCTATATTCCGAAAGAAGCGGCACTATGGGATGAGAACAAAACCTCTGAGCCGGCAGTAGCTGGAACAGCAGGCATTATTCCAGGACCTTACTGGATGAGCGGCTGGCCATTGCTTGATACAGCGAAAAACGTAGAGGGCGCAGTATGGAAGCCTTATGCGATTCCTACAGGTGAAGATGGTACTGCTATGCGTCACGGTACACATTTCGTAAACGGTGTTATTCTGATCAACAAAAATATGAAAAATCCAGAAGCCTTCTTCACTTACGAGAACTATCTATTTGATAATCTAGCTGATCCGCAAGAAGGCAGTCCATTTGAGAATGGCGTATTTGAAGGCTATGATTATGCGCTTGATGCAAACGGCAATCCATTGTATTTGGATGATGTTCCTGGCGGAGCAATAACTGCTCCACTGCGTTACTTCATTGTACGGGACGGCGCACGTATTCCTGACGCACAATTTAAAGCACTGCTTAACCTAGCGGAAGGCAATGAAGCGAAAACCTATCGTGAGAAAGAGGTTGTTGCACAGTATGGTCCGGCAACGGCGCTTGCAGCAACAGTTATTATGGAACAAGAAGACATTTCCAAAAAAGATATGTTTGTAGGACCTGCTACAAAAACAATGAAATCTCGTATGGACTATTTGAAAAAAATCGAAGCTCAAACGTTCAACGAAATTATTTATGGCGCAAAGCCAGCTGAAGCGTTTGATGAGTTCGTGAAAAGCTGGAAATCCTCTGGCGGCGACGATATTACGAAGGAAGTTAACGAGTGGTATTCGAACGTAGCGAAATAATGATATAGCTTGAAATGCGACCTCTTTGGGGGTCGCATTTTTTTTTGAAATATAGGAAAGCAAATCATTTCGCCATACTTTCTCTATATTTCTCCGGAATGAAACGCGCCACCGCCATAAGAATGGCGACAGCCGTTTCACCTTGTTTATTGTTGAAAGTGGTTGTATTTGTGCCATGAATGTTGGGTTTGTTAGCTATTTCGATTTTAGTGACGCTGATATAATTTTGATATAAGGAACGCGGTGCATACGCGCCTCATAAGGGGCTAACGGCGTTCCACATTTCATCCAGCGGGAGGAACAACTATGTCACATCAACAAACGCTAGAACAAGACGGCATCTCAAAATCTGTTGTCAAAACAAAAGGAAAACCGCTGTTTTATTACCTGTTAAAACAATGGCAATTTCATCTAATGGTGCTTCCATCCCTCGCCTTTCTCATTATCTTTGCCTACTTGCCTATGGGTGGGCTCGTCATGGCATTTCAGGACTATAAGCCTTGGCTCGGCCTGACAGGCTCCGAGTGGGTTGGACTGGATCAGTTCCGGTATTTGTTCGAGAGGGAAGACAGCTTGCAGGTCATTTGGAACACATTAATAATAGCCATTTTCAAAATGGTTTTGAATCTGTTTGCTCCGTTCATGTTTGCTATTCTTTTAAATGAAATTAGAAAGCAGCTGGTCAAGCGCTTCGTTCAAACGCTTGTATACTTGCCTCACTTCTTATCATGGGTGATCTTGGGTGGCATACTGACAGATCTGCTATCAACGGAAGGCGGGCTTGTAAATCGTATTTTGACGGGCGTATTCGGAATGGAGCCGATCTTCTTCCTAGGTAATGGAGATTGGTTCCGATTCACTGTCATTCTCTCGGATGTATGGAAGGAATTCGGTTTTGGTACGGTTGTATTTTTAGCTGCACTTGCCAACATTAATCCATCCTTGTATGAGGCGGCTGAAGTGGATGGCGCAAACCGCTGGAAGCAGACGCTTCATATTACAGTGCCTTCCATGATTCCTATCGCAATAGTAGTCGGTACGCTTGCGCTTGGAAACGTACTAAATGCCGGCTTTGACCAAATTTTCAACCTATATAATTCACTCGTCTACTCCAAAGGTGATATTATTGACACCTTCGTATATCGGACAGCGATTCTAAACGGTGAAATGGGCTTCGGAACGGCAATTGGGTTGTTTAAATCAGTGATCAGCTTCGTTCTAGTCGTTATTTCATATCGCTTAGCTTACAAACTAGCCAATTACAGAATTTTTTAAATAAAGGAGGTCATGCTGAATGTATCACAAATCCCCATCCTATCGCGTATTCAATATTTTTAATACCGTTCTGTTGATTGTTCTTGCGCTTCTTTGCGTTATACCGTTGGTGCATGTATTAGCAGTATCACTGAGTGCGAAAGCAGCGGCTGACGCCAACATCGTTGGTTTATGGCCAGTCGATTTCACGCTAGAGGCCTACAAGAAAACAACGAGTAATCCCGTGTTTCTGAGCTCGATGTGGATCGCAGTAAAGAGAACGGTTATTGGTACTTTTTTAACACTAGTATTAGCTTTCTTGGCAGCATATCCGTTATCCAAAGAAAACTCTGCTTTCCGCGGCAGAAATGTGTACGCATGGCTGTTCGTATTTACGATGCTTTTCAACGGCGGACTTGTCCCATTTTATATGGTCATTCAAAAGATTGGCCTTATGGACAACTTCTGGGTGCTGGTGCTTCCAGGAGCGGTCAACGTGTTTCTAACGATCCTTATGCTTAACTTCTTCCGCGGCGTTCCGAAGGAGCTTGAGGAGGCAGCACTCATTGATGGCGCGGGTCATTTTCGTACCTTGTTCAGCATCTACCTTCCTGTTTCGCTGCCGGCTATTGCAACGCTCGCACTATTCAGCATGGTATTCCACTGGAACTCCTGGTTTGATGGTTTGCTGTATATCGGCGATCCGAAGCGCTATCCGCTGGCGACCTTTCTTCAAACGGTCATCATTCAGCGCGATATGAGCTCCATGAGCATAAACCCGGCTGATATGGCACTCATCTCGCAAAAAACAGTGAAATCAGCTCAAATTTTCATCGGCGCGCTCCCAATCCTGATCGTATATCCCTTCCTCCAAAAGTTTTTTGTCAAAGGCTTGGTGATGGGTTCGGTTAAGGAGTAGCTGCAAAAACAAAGAGGCACTCGGCGAATCGCCGAGTGCCTCTTTGTTTGATTTATTAGTTAAGGAGTATCTAAGTGGAACTAGAAACTTACGTATTGTGCGCTGCGCGAGAAGATCATTCTTACGATCGCGGTTGCAGCCAGATTCTATGATTTCCTAAGACATTTAAAGGTAAGAATCCGGCTGCAAAGGCGAACACTTCGTTTCTCCAGAACGATCTTCTCGCTTCGCTTATACTTCATTTTTCAAGTTCAACTTATATGACTAGCACACCCAATCTAACAACCAGAGAAAGAAACACAAAGTAACTAGGATCTAGGATTTAACAAGCGAACTGAAAGCGTGTCCCGCAGGGACGAAAGCGATCCATCCTCAACGTCTCACTAGGCGCATTTGATTAACTTCAACGTTATTCCTCATGCAGGTGTCCAGAGGGCGCAGCGCCTCGGGGCCCTCCCTTGGAAGGGAGGGTTTGGGAGGGTTCGAAACGCCTTTGAAGGTTTGGTAGAAGTCTTTTGAAGGTTGGTAGAAGCCTTTTGAAGGTTTGGTTGATAGAATAAGAGAAGTCTAGACTGCACTTAGTACAATAGAAACCTGACATGAGAGCAGTTTCAAAGGGCTACGTTGTAATATTGCAGCAGAATTAGCTCCAAACCATCGAATATCGGCATAGATTAGGTAATCTATTGTACAAACTACAATGTACGAGAGAAGTCAGGTGAGTAACGTCGTTTACGTTGTACAAAGTGCAGCGTAGTTCCGTTCTGTAGAGCTATACCTGAACGTAACAATCCAACGAGCACGCCCAACCTAACAACCTAAGAAAGAAACACAAAGTAACTAAGATCTAGGATCTAATTAACAAACTGAAAGCGTGTCCCGCAGGGACGAAAGCGATCCACCGCGAACGTTGCACTTGGCGCAATTGATTAACTTCAACGTTACTCCTCGTGCAGGTGTCCAGAGGGCGCAGCGCCTCGGGGCCCTCCCTTGGAAGGGAGGGTTTGGGAGGGTTCGAAACGCCTTTGAAGGTTTGGGTAGAAGCCTTTAAAGGTTTGGTAGAAGCCTTTGAAGGTTGGTAGAAGCCTTTGAAGGTTGGTAGAAGCCTTTGAAGGTTGGTAGAAGCCTTTGAAGGTTGGTAGAAGCCTTTTAAAGGTTTGGTAGAAACTCTCTAAGGTTTAGCAATCGCTTCTAACCGATTGTGCTTCAAATTGCTGATCAGCCGATCAACGAAAAAGGCACCAGCAATGAAAATGAGAAATAGATTCGGGTAACCATAGCGCGAGAAGGCGACGAATGGAACATAGATGACGGTGAAATAGGCTAGTGTAAATAGTAAAAGCATGTAAGGAATATTACGTTTTCTAATGGCACTGATGAGCATAAACAGCAAGCCAATGCTGCCAATTGCCATAGCTACAACATGAGTAGTATAGACGAGTGCAAGAGGTATATCGAACACTGTTCTCCAATAATAAGGTCCGAGATAAAGCCCCTTGATCTTCTCGATCGTGTACCAATTTAAATAGTCCATTGGCTGGTAAGTGAAGCCATATTTCATAATTTTTTGCGCAGTTTCAGCCATTGCGTCGTCTGACCCAACGAATAGACTGGCTCTATCGGCGCCTACATATTCTGGATGAGCATCGAAAAATGGCTTTGCAGGAGCATTATTATTAATTAATGCGCCCAGCAGCATAGGATTTCCTGCCGATTTGGTGAAGGGAATGAACTGATCAAAGGTCACGTAGTTGCGTATCCACCAAGGACAAAGCAGAAGAATCATCGTAACGGAGATTACGGCTGTATGCTTAACGATTGTTTTCCAGGAAACTTTATTGAACAGCCACAAAACAAATAATACAACCGGAAAAAGCCCCGTATGTGGTTTAAAGTAGCAGCCAAGCACAACTAAAACAGCGACAATCACATAATGTTTTGTCTGGTTGCTCTTCAAAGCGAGCAAGCTGAAGCAAATCAGCAGAATGAAGATCGTCCTGAATATGGTCTCAGACAGAATAGCGCCCGAGGAGAAGTAATCTGGCAAATACAAAGCAGTAGCTATCGATGCTATAAGTGCAGCTCTGCTATTAAACATATAATTGGCAATGACAAAAATCAAATAGACCGAGAAAGCTTGAAGCAGAACCTGCAAAAGTCGGAAGGCGATAACAGCGGCTTCGCCTTGTCCGAAAATAAGCATTAACCCAGATAATACAAACGGCATCCCAGGCATAATAAAAGACGATGGAGACTCGCCGCTGTTATAAGCAAGCGTATGCTTGTTCAATAAAATTTTGGCGCTGTTCACGTATTTCACATCATCATTATTCAATTTCTCATAGGAGCCTAACAAAAAATGATCACCATAAATGAGAACTGACGCGGCACTGATCGCGAATACAAGAACAATGATAACGAGCAAAGTGCTTTTAATTGGCTTCGATACTTTACTAAGATTAAACAAAAAAGACACACCTCTCGATTGTATTTCAATTTATAAAACTTTAAAATTGGCCCCTGCACAAGTATAACGTACAAAATACCGAAAATGTTCCGAATTACCCAATAAACAGGTTAATTTTTTTTATGCTTGTAAACGTTCGTACAATTGCTATAGTATCTCCTCTCATAAAATATGACGAGGTGAGAGAACAGTGTATAAGAAAAGATATGCAAGTCGTAATATACGAGGCAAGCTGCGCGTCTGCAGGTACCTATCAGCAAATAGGAGTCTGAAGCAATACGTGCCGCATACCGTTTCGTTTAGTCGAAATCATTTGCAAATGATGCTTAATTACTATGACACACTTTATGTGAAGCCAGATGTGGGCTCGCTCGGTATGGGAATCTTCAAGCTTAAGCGGATGGATTCGGGCTACGAGCTCTACGAGATTGTTGGAAAAAAACAAATGAGTAGAAATTATGCAACGGTTTTTGACGTGTATAGCCATATTAAGAGAGTAAGTTCAAAAAGGCTTATTATTCAGAAAGCGATAGATTTAGATAAAGTAAATGATTGTCCCTACGATATTCGGGCAATGGTCCAGCGAAAGCCAAGAGGCTCATGGGTCTTTACAGGCTTTATGGTTAAGGTAGGTGGGCACAACAAAATCGTTACGAATTATTATCAAGGCGGAGACCTTTATTCGATGAAAAAGCTTGGCTTTGAGCAGGGTTTATCTGAAGATGAGACTGCAAGACGAATGGAAAGGCTTATTGGTGTTGCTATGCAAATATCACGTACATTAAGCAGAAGACGCTCTGGCATGCAAGAGCTAGGCATTGATTTTGCTTTTGATAATGAGCAGCAGCTGTGGGTGCTTGAGGTGAACTCCAACCACCCGCAGTTTCATCCGCTTAAGCAGCTTGATCCAGAAGCCTACAACAAAATGAAATATTTTGCAGCCAGCTACGGCAGACGCGATGCGAAATAATATACTTTGAAAATTCCTGCATTAAGGAAGCAACTCAAGAAACCGTTTCGCTGCAGCGGAGAGTGGAACACCGCGCAGCGTAGCAATGCCGATGCTGCGCGAAGGTAGAGGAGGCTGGAGCGGAATCTCAATAAGCTCGCCTGTGGACAGCTCCTCAATCACATATTCGCGAATGAGAAAAGCGAGCCCGAATCCGCTTCTGGCGAATTGCGCAAGCAAATCGAAGCTGCCCAGCTCAAGCTCAGGGCTCAGCATGGTGCCGGAGGCCTTGGCATATTCATCAAGAAAACAGCGTGTGCTTGCTCCTTTTTCCAGCAGCAGCAAAGGGTAGCTGCTAATCGCCTCAAGCTTCATACCGTCGCTGCCGAGCGCTGCGTATGCACGACCACCAACGAGAATATCCTGAAGCGGCATACTTGTTCGAAAATCAAGCAGACGATCAGCAGCTGGCATATGTACGATGCCAAAGTCGATTTTGCCTTCCTTGAGCAGTGAAATGGTCTCTGGTGTTGTACGATTCGTTACGCGAATTCGAATGTCAGGATAAGCGGTATGAAATTGCTCCAAATAAGGCATTAAATAGTGCTTGCATAACGTATCGCTGGCACCGATGCTAATTTCACCGCTTTGCAGATTGTGCATTTCCGCGAGCATCCGCTCACCGGTTTCCATGAAGCTGTAGGCTTGCTCGATATATTGGAAGAGAACCTCCCCTTCTGCCGTGAGCTTTACTCCTTTGGCCATTCGAAAAAATAGCTGTCCGCCTAATTTAGCCTCCAATTGCTTAATGGTATGAGTTACGGCAGGCTGTGTAATGTAAAGCTTCTCTGCGGCTCGCGACAAGCTGCCTGTCTTAGCCGTCCAATAAAAAACGCGATACCATTCCATATTAACGATCATACCTATTACCTCACCTAATGATTGATATTAGTAATATCAATTATTTTAATGTTTCTCTAGCTATTATAATGACAATAGTAGAGTGAAAACAAGCTTGGGAGGCGATTGGTTTGACGGTGACAGCAATAGTAGGTGCGAATTGGGGAGATGAGGGCAAGGGGAAGATGACGGATGCCTTGGCCGCAGAATCCTCTTATGTCGTTCGTTATCAAGGCGGCAGCAATGCTGGACATACGATTATAAACAGCTATGGGAAATTTGCGCTGCATATGCTCCCATCGGGCGTTTTTCATCCGGAAATTACGAATGTCATCGGTCCGGGGACAGCATTAGATATTGATGTATTGCTGAAAGAGCGGGATGAGCTGCTTGCTAGAGGAGTGCCAGAGCCAACCATTCGCGTATCGGAGAGGGCTCAGGTGGTATTGTCTATTCATCGTTTGTTCGATGAGCTGGAGGAGGAGCGGCTTGGAGCAAACGGCTTCGGTTCCACGAAGCGGGGTATCGCTCCATTTTATGCGGATAAATATGCAAAGCTTGGTGTTCAAGTAGCGGATTTGTATGATGAAGAGCGTCTGCTGCACCGACTTGAGCAATCCTTGGCAGCCAAAAATGTTTTGCTGCAGCAATTGTATAACCGCCAGCCGATCAAGGCTATCGACTTGCTGCCAGAGCTGCTGGAGCAAGCAGAGAAGCTGCGCCCATTCGTCTGTGATACGAGTTCGTTGCTCCATGAAGCGTATCGCAACGGGCAGTCGATACTGCTTGAGGGTCAGCTTGGCGCGCTGCGTGATCCTGATCATGGTATTTACCCTTATTCCACTTCTTCCTCTACGCTGGCAGGCTTTGCGCCGGTTGGCGCGGGATTGCCGCCATATGCGATTACACGAATTATTGCAGTCGTGAAAGCTTATTCCAGCTGCGTGGGAGCGGGCCCATTTGTAAGCGAGCTGTCAGGAGAGGAAGCGGATCAGCTTCGTCGTTTGGGTGGAGATGCGGGAGAATTTGGTGCGACAACTGGACGGCCAAGGCGAATGGGCTGGTTCGATGCTGTAGCATCTCGTTATGGCTGCATGCTGCAGGGGGCGACAGAGGTTGCACTCACCAACCTGGATGTACTCGGTTATTTGGATGAAATCCCTGTATGCGTAGGCTATGAGATAGACGGAAGCCTAATAAAGGAGTCTTTCCCGGTTACAGCAAAGCTCGATCAAGCTAAGCCGGTATTGAAACGGCTTCCAGGCTGGCGTTGTGATATTTCGAAAATTCGCAGCTTTGAGCAGCTGCCAGAGGCAGCGCAGCAGTATGTTCGGTTCGTGGAGGAAGTGATCGGCGTGAAGATCGGAAGCGTATCGGTGGGACCGAATCGCGAGCAGCTTATGACGCTATAACTAAGAGAAACCTCTTGTCCTTAGACAAGAGGTTTCTTCTTACGCGGCGACAAGGTGTAGCTGAAGCTGATTAGAAAATCGATACCTAGAATAACCGCCCAAAGCTGAAGAGTACTCCATAATGCTTCAGTCCGAGCCTCATCGCCGACCATTATGATCATGCCGTACAACAGGGCAGAGCCGATTACAAAGGCGAGCAGATGATGCAGCCATCCATTCCGTTCATATCTTGCATGCTCTTTGCCGTATTTAGGCTTGCGAAATGGAGCAGGTCCGCCAGCAAAGCGGTGTGCGAATCGTTCATCAGCCCATTTGATCATTCTATGTCCATAAGCGATAGACACACCGATGTATACGGCCGCCAAACTATGGGCGAAGGTAGCTATAGCGCCGCCGCGCAAATCAATGACAGTGGCGATAACTAGCGCCAAATCGATCAATGGGGTGCTGTACAGCAGCAGTATACCAAGCTTTTTCAAGCGGAATATATAGCGGCATATTAAGCCGGCAAGCACAAATACCCAAAATCCAATTTCGCAGCTGACAATAAAGGCGGTAATCATGTGAAGATCTACTCCTTCTGTTAAAATAGTGACAAGTCACTTATTGATCAAAAAAATATTCAATATTGAAGGGAATACGCGAACTATGAAAAAGCTGCTCGTCGTTGGAAGCATAAATATGGATATTGTCAGCAATGTGAATGAATTCCCGCTGCCAGGTGAAACGATACCCAGTATAGCTACCTCATTTTTCCCCGGGGGCAAGGGAGCGAATCAAGCGGTTGCGGCGGCAAGAGCTGGTGCAAGCTGCCAGGTGATCGGAGCGGTCGGTGAAGATCCTTTTGCTGAAACACTGACTTCTGCCTTACATAATAATGGAATCGCAACTGATCAAATATTACGAAAAAAAGGAAGTTCAGGTTTCGCTATTATTACCGTTAATGAAAAAGGTGAAAATAATATTGTATTATCCGAAGGGGCCAATGGTCAGCTTTCTGCAGAGGATGCAGCAGCAGGCGTTGGTGATTGGAGGGATGTTTATGCGGTGCTGCTTCAAAATGAAATTCCTTGGGAGACGACGCTATCCGTTATGACTAGCGCCCGAGGCGGGGCAAAGGTGTTTTATAATCCTGCTCCTGCTAGAGAAATTCCTGAGTCTGTGTTTCCGCTTATCGATACGCTTATTATTAACGAGACCGAGGCTGCAGTCGTTTCTGGCTTAACCTTAAACGATCTGACAACAGCTCAGGCAGCAGCAGAGTGGATTTTGGCAAAAGGAACAAGCAGCGTCATCGTAACACTCGGTGAGAAAGGCAGTATTTATAAAAATGCGCAGGGCAATACGGCCATAATACCTGCATTTAAAGTCAGCCCTGTCGATACGACGGCAGCAGGCGATACGTTCTTTGGCGCGTACGCTGCTGCCAGCGCAGAGGGCTTAGCGGCGGAGCAAGCGCTTATGTTCGCCTCTGCTGCAGCTGCTCTTGCTGTTACGAAAGCCGGTGCTCAGTCTTCGATTCCTGATAAGGCTGAAATCGAAGCGTTTCTACGAAGCAACACTAAGCAATAATTTTGGTATTGCCAAAACTAATACCATTAGTTTATTATAAAACTAATGGTATTAGTTTTTTTATTTCGAGGAGGCCGATTGCAATGCGAATGATACGTGAGAAAACGATTGTACAGCTGACCTATTTGCCGAAAATATTTCCGGTTAACTGCTATTTAGTTGAGGAGGAGGACAGCTTAACGCTCGTGGATGCGGCGCTTCCAGGAAACGTGGAAGCTATTCTTCAAGCGGCTCAGCAGCTGGGGAAGCCAATTAATCGAATTGTATTGACACATGCCCATGAGGATCACATTGGCGCTCTCGATGGTCTGAAGGAGCGGCTTCCTGCGGCACAGGTGTTTATTTCCTACAGAGATGCCAAGCTTCTGCAAGGAGATCGCTCGCTTGAGCCGAGTGAGCCTAATACGCCGATTCGCGGGGGTGTGCCGAAGAACGTTCGCACAAGGCCGGATGTACTGCTGCGGGATGGAGATGCTATTGGCTCCTTGCTTGCCGTAGCTTCACCTGGACATACGCCAGGCTCGATGTCATTTCTGGATACTAGGAATAATATGCTGATCGTAGGCGATGCTTTTCAAACAAGGGCAGGCGTTGCCGTATCAGGACAGCTGAGGCTGCTGTTTCCTTTTCCAGCGATGGCAACCTGGGATAAGCATACAAGTCTGGAATCGGCGCGTCGCTTAAGAGCCTTGAAGCCAACGGCAATTGCAGCAGGGCACGGCAATATGGTGCTGAAGCCAGCATTATCGCTGGGTAAAGCAATCGCAGACGCAGAGCGCTCTTTGGCGAAAGCAAGCAGAAAGGGGAGCGCATAATGTCCCCTAGAAGAGGGCTGGATTTGATGGTGATCGTAGAAGCGGCAGCTGCTATCGCGGATGAGCATGGTGTACAGGACGTTACGCTAGCCTCGCTTGCACAGAAGCTCGGTGTACGGTCTCCTTCATTATATAATCATGTGAACGGACTGAAGGGACTTCGCAATCAGCTTGCCATATACGGACTCAAGAAGCTGACCTTGATGATGAATGAAGTTTTGGAAAATAACACTGGCGATGAAGCGATGCATGCGGTTGCTTCTGCTTATATTTCTTTTGCGAGGCTGCATCCAGGCTTGTATGAGCTTACTTTGCGCTCTCCGGATGACGATGATGCAGAATACGTAGCTTGCGCGCAGCAGCTGGTAGAGATGCTCATAAACATGTTAAGTCATTACAAGCTGGACTATGATACTTCCATTCATATTGTTCGAGGCTTTCGCAGCTTATTGCACGGCTTCGCCTCGATCGAGCAGAAAGGCGGTTTTGGGATGTCGCAGTCCCCAAATGACAGTATTAAAATCATCGTACAAACCTATATCAATGGACTTCGCTTCCATCCGCAATAAACAAGAAGACTGCAGCCTCCTTAAGCGGCAGCGGCAGTCTTCATATCATTTAATATGGCTGTTGAATCAAAGCGGCAGCTCCGATTAGTCCTGCATCCTGCTGAAGCTGTGCGGGGACGATAGCGGTTTGTCTGCCAGAAGGATTAAGGGCATGCTTGGATACGTAATCTCTTACTGCTGAGAAAAGCGAATCGCCGACCTGCGATACACCGCCGCCGATGACGATTTTGTTTGGGTCCAATATGTTAATCAGCGATACACAGCCCATGCCTATCGTAGTAAATACACGATTTACAAGCTCTGTCATTTGGGAATCTCCTTGCTCTGCCAGCTCAAACGCTTCTTTAGAGGAAACCTCTCTTCCCAGCAGCTCCGTCGCTTGACGGGCGACCGCAGTGCCTGAGGCGACAACCTCCCAAGGTGTGCCGGCCTCATCCATAATCATAAAGCCTGCATCTCCAGCGTTGCCTGTTGAACCGGTTAGCAGCTTGCCGTGCATGAAGATGCCGGCACCAATCCCTGTGCTGATCGTAATGAAAATAAAGTGCTCGGAATCTTGAGCGGCTCCAATCCATTTCTCGGCGAGCGCGGCAGCGGTTGCATCATTCTCCATTTTAATAGGCAGAGGCAGATGGGCTTTGAGCGCTTCCACGACAGGGAAGCCCCACCAGCTCTTCAGATTAGGCGGGCAAGTCAGCTCGCCTTTCTGTGTATTGAGTGGTCCCGGCGCACCAACGCCTACTCCCTTTAACGAAGCAAGCGATAGTCCGCTTTGCTCTGCAAGCTCTTTAACAGCATCCCCCACACGTGCAATCATAACGGCGGGCTCAACCGTAAGATCGGTTTTTAATGAGCCTTTTGCAATAACGCCTCCTTGCTCGTCCACGAAGCCAAATGCTATTTTTGTTCCGCCAATGTCAATACCTACTGCTATGCTCACGTAATACCCTCCAGTAATATAAAAAGATAGCTATATTGCGCTAAGAAAAAGTCTAACATACTCACGGAAGATTAGGAACATTTAAGCGCAATTGTCGTTGCGGTAAACGATGAAATGCCCCCCTTAATTTCTACTGTACAAAAAGAGGAGACTATAGTAATATCCAATCGAATGAAGTGCAAGAGAGAGAATCCTTTGCGGCGCAAGGGGTCCTATGGTCGTTTGCAATCAACACAGAGAAGAAGGTAGCTAATCCAATGGAATCCGAAGCCAAAGCAAGCTCGCAAATGATGAAACTCGGGATGCCGATGACCGCAAATGTATGGAGAAATGCCCGTATTGATTTGGGTGCCTCGTGTTTGTTCAGCCTATTTAATGTCGTAATCAATCAGTTTTATATCGCATTTGCGCTTCAGCAGGGAGCAAGTCATTTTCAAGTGGGCCTATTATCGGCTGCACCTGCAGTGGGCTTATTATTTTCTCCGTTTTGGGCTAGCTGGATCGAGAAAGTAAACAATCCCAAGCCATTCGTCATTCTACCGAATGCAATCGGAAGATTGCTGCTGCTGCTGCCTGCATTTTTTGCTTATCCATCGGTCTATGTTGCGACAGCTATTCTATTTCAATTGCTAATGGGTATACAAGCACCGGCGTATGCGGCTTTGGTATCACGTATGTATCCATCCGATTTGCGTGGAAGATTAATGGGGTATGTTCGAGTCGCCATGGGCATTATTATGATTCCGCTCGCTTATTTTGTTGGCAGCTGGTCGGATGCCTTCGGCCCGTCGGGGCCACTTATCGCAGCTTCCATAGCAGGCTTTATTTCAATTGGATTATTCAGCACGCTGAAGCTGCCTGCTCAGCAAGCAGCAGCAAAGCCTTCTCTTCTGAAAAAGACTAGCCGCTTTCCATTGCAGGAGCAGTGGAAGCTTGTGAGAGGAAATAAGACGCTTGCCGTTTTTCTAGCGGCTACTACATTATCAGGCTTCGGCAATATGCTTGCAATTCCGTTGTATCAAATTATTCAGGTTGATGTGCTTGAGCTGTCCAATTTACAGATCGGTTATGCACGTGTTGCTTATTTTACAGCGCTGCTGCTCACCTTCTGGATCGCGGGTTGGATGATTGATCGGATTGATATTAAATATACATTGCTTTTCGGAATCGCCGCCTATGCCATCGTGCCGATGATTTATGGTTTATGGGGAGGCTATGCTGCGGTTATTACGGGAAATGCGCTACAAGGAATCGGAGATGCGATTTGGGATATCGGCATTTTGGCTTTTGTTTTTCGGTTAGCGCCGGGGCGGGAGGCGATGGTTTTTGGATTGCATCTGATGCTGTTCGGTATTCGCGGCAGTCTTGGCCCAATTATTGGCTCATCGCTGGCGAGCAGCGTGTCTATACCATTATTGCTAATCATTGCGTCCATCTGCGGGTGGATCGGGACATTACTGTTTCTATCGGGTAATTGGAGGCGAGGATTACATAAATCGTAGTATTCAGCGAGCTTTCAGTTTTCGTTCATCTCTCGTTCATAATAGGATGCTAGAATTATTTTACACCTAAATAATTTGAGATATATTCCTAGGAGATGAATGATATGAACAAATGGAAAGTCATGCTTAGTGTGGTTGTTATTGCTGCTGCTTTGGCAGGCTGTGGAGTACAGGAGGAGCAGACAACTGCCGAGGGGCAAACGGGTACGCAAGGGACCGCTGAGCAAAATGGAGGAGCTGGCACAACGCAGTCGAATGGTGCTGGCCGCGGCATGGGCATGATGGGCGCGCAAGCCGATCTCATGGGGAAAGTGAAGTCGATTGATGGGCAAACGATTACCCTTTACAAGTCTGCGATGGGACAAGGCGGCGGTATGCCTCCAAGCGGCGATGGCCAGCAAATGCCGGAGGGCGGAGAGCCGTCCGCAGATGGTGAGCGTCCGGAACGTCCAGAAGTACCAGCAGGTGACGGTACAGCAACAGAAGGCGATGGCACAGCACCTCAAGGCGGCGGTCGCATGAACATGGAATCGATGTTCACAGACGAAACGGTAGACATTGAAGTAACGGATACGACAAAGATCGTTACGATGACGTTTGAAAACGAGCAAATGGTAGAGAAAGCCATTGCGCTTGCGGATTTAAAGACAGATGATATCTTATCTGTGATGCTGGTGGACGGTACCCAGCAAGCGGAGTCGATTACGATCACGACGGGTGGCTTCGGCGGAGGCGGAGGAGGCAGACAGCCACAGCAGCAGACCGCAGACAAATAAATGAAAAAAGGATGTCTTGGAGAGGCTTAATGCCTTCTAAGACATCCTTTTTTTGTTTGTTTGTGTTATTGTGCGATCCAAAAATATGTCCATAACATCTATAAATGCGGCATGTGTTTAGCAAGCCCCTCCGTATATGATGAAATTACGGAAGACAAAGCGTCTATCCAACATCATTTTTAGGGGGATAAAAAAATGAGTAAAGTACGCAATAAGTTCTCAATGCTGCTTCTGATGGTATCAATTGTTGCTTTAATTACAGCTGGCTGTGGCGGCAACAACAATGGCGGGAGTAAGGAGGCTAATGGAGGCAAAGGCGCAACCACCGGCAAAAAGACAGACATCTTGTTCTGGTCGCCGTTCTCCGGCTCTGACGGTCCCTTCATGAAAAAGATCGTAGACAAATATAACGGCTCGCAGGATCAATATAAAGTGAATTTCATCATTCAGCCGAACGGAGAATATTACAAGCAATTGGACGTTGCACTGAGCACCGGCAAAGAAAGTCCGGATCTTATGATCATGCACGTTGACCAAGTACCTACTTATGCCAGCAAGGATCAATTGCAGCCGATTGATGATATGGCTTCCGTCGCAGGCATCAATAAAGCTGATTTCGCTGACGCGGCAGTTAATTATTCCACGATTGATGGCAAATGGTACTCCATTCCGCTAGATATTCATCCGCTCGTTATGTACTACAACAAAGATTTGTTTGAGAAAGCGGGCATAGCAGCAGCTCCGACTAACCGGGCAGAATTTGATGACGCAGTGCAGAAGCTGACGGATAAGAGCAGCGGCGTTTACGGCTACACAGTTCCAACAACATGGCCGCAGCAATTCATCTTCCCAACACTAGTATGGCAAAATGGCGGTGAGCTATGGAACGGTACGGATGTTGCCTACAACTCTCCAGAGGCTGTTGAGATGGTGCAATGGCTGCGCGGGATGGTAGATAGCGGCATTTCTCCTGGAAATGTTCAACAGGACGGGGAAAACACATTGTTCCTTCAAGGTAAAAACGCTATTCAATTTAACGGTCCTTGGATGAAATCACAATTTGACGAAGCAGGCTTGAATTATGGTGTTGCTCCAGTTCCGCAAATCGGCAAGGCGAAGCATGCGGTATTCGCAGGCTCTCACGGCTTTGTCGTTCCACAAAGCGTAACGGATGAGAAAATTACGGCTGGTATCGGCGATTTCTTGAAATATGTATCAACGAATTCGATGGACTGGGCGGAGTCGGGCCAAGCGCTGGCATCGAAGCCGATGATCGAAAGCGACGCATTCAAAGCGCTTGAGTTCCAAAACAGTGTGGCATCCGCATTTTCTTATGTGCAATTCGCGCCAAACGTATTGAACTGGGGAACTATCTCCGAGCCCATTTGGGGCGAGCTTAACAATGCGTTGTTAGGTAAAAAGGATGCACAAAAAGCAATGGATGATGCAGTAGCAAAATCGCAGCAAGCACTTAAAAAATAAATGAAGCAATCATAATCAAGTAACGAGGAAGGTGGGAATAGCAGAGGCCATTCCCATCTTCCCGGTTACGCTTGCTTGATGTTGAAAATACGTAAAGCGTCAGGAGGGCTCCGGTTGAAGACCAATTTCACGTCACGCATGACATCCTTTTTGTTCGTAGTGCCTTACTTAGCTGCGTTTGGCATATTTCTTTTGTTTCCGATTTTGTATGGCGTATATCTCAGCCTCCATAATTTTGAGCTTTTATCGAAGGATCATGAGTTTGTTGGACTGGCCAACTATATCAAAATCTTTACGCCTGGAACGTATATCAGTGATATTTTCTTCAGAGGCTTATGGGTAACGGCACAATTTGTTCTGTTCTCCGTTCCGCTTTTAATTATTGTAGGTCTATCGCTTGCTATGCTGATCAATGCACTGCCATCCAAAATTCGCGGTCTATTCCGCACCTTTTACTTCCTTCCCTATGCCTTGTCGGCTTCGGTTATGGCTGTCATTTGGCTGATGATGTTCGACACCAATGCTGGATTTTTGAACAGCATGCTGGCGAAGCTCGGCATTACTGGTATTCCATGGCTAACGGACACTCCGTGGGTGTGGGTTTCACTCATTATGACCACATTATGGTGGACCATCGGATTTAATATGATTATTTTTATTAATGCTTTGAATGAAGTGCCTGAGGACTTCTATGAGGCCGCTTCGATAGATGGAGCGAGTGCTTGGGACAAATTTACGAAAATTACGCTGCCGTCGATACGTCCAGTTATGCTGTTTGTCATGATTACATCGACGATTGCTTCCTTTAATATCTATGCGCAGCCTTACTTGCTAACACGCGGTGGACCTGGTGATACAACAAGGGTTCTTCTTATTAACGTACTGGATCAAGCCTTCGCCCGCAAAGAGGTCGGTTCAGCCTCGGCCATGGCGATCGTTATGGCGCTGCTCATCATTATCATTTCGGTCGTACAGTTCAAGCTTACGAGTGGCAGAAAGGGAGAGGTATAGATGGTAAAAACGAGAAAGCTTTGGCTCGTTGTGCTGGCCGTTATCGTTGCGATATTTTTCCTGCTGCCGCTCATTTGGATGGTTTCAACTGCATTTAAAAATGATTTTGAGGCCTTGTCTGGCAAAATGAACTTTTTCCCGCTTAAACCGACAGTCGATAATTTTGTACAGGGCATTAACGGTGAATTTATGAACGTTCCGATCCTTCGCTGGATTATGAACTCGTTATTCGTTGGATTGATCGGTACAGCTATCGTTCTTATCATTGATTCGATGGCTGCTTTCGCGCTGGCAAGACTTCCAGATTTACCGCTTCGCAGAATTATGTTGTCTATGTTCATTGCATCGCTCATGATTCCTGGCGTACTAACCTTCCTGCCTATGTATATGGAGTTTAATGCACTGAATTTAATTAACACCTATCCTGCGCTTATTTTGCCGGCAACAGCTGGAGCATTCGGTGTTTTTCTGCTCTATCAGTTTTTCTCCGCCTTTCCGAAGGAAATCGAAGAGGCTGCTCGTATTGACGGTGCAAATAAGTGGCAAATCTATGCTCGCATCCTTTTGCCATCCGCTGTTTCAATTATGGTTACACTGGGAATCTTCACATTTATGGGGATTTACAATGACTTTGTATGGCCCCTTTATGCGACGACTTCACCGGAAATGCGAACGATTACGGCCGGTATAGCAATGATGGCAACTGGCAGCTATACACAAAGCTACGGCAAGCTAATGGCGATGACGACGATTGCGGCACTCCCAGTTCTCATTGTTTTTATAGTTGGACAACGCGCGTTCGTGAAAGCTATTACGCAAACGGCTGTGAAATAACAGCAATTTTATCCATAAGGCAGAGAGAGAGACCTCATAGGGTCTCTTTCTGCACATTAGCGAATGTAAGCGAGGGAAAATCATATGAGCCAAAAAAATAAGCGGATATTAAATCTTTTTATTATTGTTGCAGCATGCATAATCATTAGTTTGATGGGGGTTTGGATAATGGGAAAAACCAATCATGACTCAGAGACAGCTAAAGCATATAATGGGCATGGCGGAACATTTAAAAATACGTTGGCGCCAATCGATACGCCAGATCCGAGCATCGCCTATCACGATGGCTATTATTATATGACTTTTACGCATAATGGAACGGATATTATGATCATGAAATCAAGAACGCTGGACTTCAATGGAGCTGAGCGCAGGGTAGTATGGTACCCGCCTGTCGATACGATGTATTCGGCAAATTTGTGGGCACCGGAAATTCAGTATTTACAGGGCAAGTTTTATATTTATTTTGCAGCAGATGACGGAGCCAATGAGAATCATCGCATGTATGCGCTTGAAGCCGAAACAAATGATCCAATGGGCAGCTATTCCTTTAAGGGACAAGTGACGGATGCGACGAACAAATGGGCGATTGACGGTCTTGCGCTTGAGCATGAGAACCAGCTGTATTTCGTGTGGTCTGGCTGGGAAGGCGATATAAATGTAGAACAGAATACGTACATCGCGCCAATGAGCAATCCGTATACGATCAGCGGACCAAGAGTGCTGCTTAGCAAGCCGGATCTGGAATGGGAAAAAGCCGGCGGTCCTCCGTATATTAATGAAGGGCAAGCCATTTTGAAAAAGGATGATCGTATATTTATTGCCTATTCTGGAGCAGGAAGCTGGACGCCGTTCTATAGCATAGGTCTGCTCACACTAGCGGCTGGCGCTGATCCGCTTGATGCCTCCAAATGGACGAAAGCCGCAGAGCCGCTTATGAAAATGGACAGCGATGCCGAGGTTTATGGGCCTGGCCATAATACTTTTGCATCTTCACCTGACGGAGAAGAGGACTTCATTGTTTACCATGCAACGAGCGGCCAGAGCGATGGCTGGAACAATCGTAAGGCACGTGCAGGACGGATAGAATGGAATGCTGATGGCATGCCGATCTTTGGCAGTCCGTTGTCGCTAAACACAGCGATTGAAGTGCCAGCGGGTTCAGGATTTTTCCAAGCAGAGCATGCTCTGGTCGAGGGAGAGGACAATATCATCTTTAGCGGCATCCCATCGGCCTTGGACACAGATGTTCCTCTTCTGCTGCAATATAGCAATGAAGAAGGTGAAGAACTTCGTGTACAGATCACTGTGAATGGTGAAGCACAATCAGAAATGATACTTCCAGCTACTAAGCCAAACGAGCTCGGTTATGCTTATGCCGTAATTACTGTGAAGGAAGGCCATAATAAGGTTGGTATTATGGGGCATCAGGCAGCCAAGCATATACTGGCCATTGAGGTTCCGCGTTTTGAGGCTGAATATGCGCAATTTTCTTTGGATAGCGAGCTCAGGGACAACCCTGAACGTTCAAATGGCCGCTCTGTCGTTATTGAACAAGGGGTGAAGGAAGCCATTCGATTCGATTATGTGAAGGTGCCTAACAAGGGAACCTATACCGTGCGCATAAAAGCAGCCAATATTGCAGGCAGCGATGTGCCGCTTGAGCTATCCGTTAATGGGGAACGCGCTCAGAAGCTGACTGTTCCAGCAGGTGAACGTGGTCATTTGGCAGAGGTATTATTAAATGTTAAGCTGAATGCTGGCCCAAACTCATTGTTATTCGGCAATGCTTCAGGGGCAATTGAACTGGATTGCATAGACATTATTTCGGAAATCAAATAATCTGATCAAATATTCAAACGCAATGGAGGCCATTATGATGACTAAAGTAAAGCGGAGCATGCTATTGGCATTAATTGGCCTCATACTTGCTGCAATGGTTAGCTGCTCCTCAGCAGAGGATAAGAATAACGTAGCTCAAACGGAGCAAGAGAAGAAGCAAACCGTCGTTCGTCTTGAATATTGGACCCCATTTAGCGGTGGCGACAATCAGTTTATGACGGAAATGGTTGACCGTTTCAATGCAGAAAATCCAGGTATCAAGGTTGTACAGGTCAATTCTCGTTTAGATGACTACTATTCTAGATTACGGACGGCTATTATGTCTGGCAGCGCTCCGGATCTTGCTATTTTGCATCAAACGAGCTTGCCGCAGTTCGTTCAGAATGGCTATATTGAGCAGCTGTCTGAATCGGCGAAGCAAATTGGGCTGGACTGGACGGGCTTCAATAAAAACATACTAGAATCTACTGTATATGATGGTCAGCCGTATGCTGTGCCGCTTGATACGCACGCCCTTGTCCTCTATTACAATAAAACCTATTTAAGAGAAGCTGGCTTATTAGATGAACGCAGTAAACCCATCATTGCCAAAAGCACCGATGGGTTCACCGCATTCCTCCAGAAGCTGAAGACATCTATTCCGCCTGGCGTAGCTCCTATGGCTCAGCCAAGTACGCGGATTGACTCTGTGTGGCTTTGGTGGAGTCTATACAATCAGCTGCAAGGTGGCGGAGCATTTTATAATGAGGAAGTGAATAATGCGGTTTTTAACAATCCGCAAGCTTTGCAAGCGTTAACTTATGTAGATGGCTTATACAAAGCGAAGCTCATACCACCGGATATTAACGATTCCTTTAAACTGTTTTATGATGGCGATGCTGCGGTGCTTATAACCGGCATGTGGGGAACAGGTGCTTTCGAGAAGGCGGACTCCTTAGACTTCGGTGTGATTCCGATGCCTGTTTTATACGATCATCCTGCGGTTTGGGGCGATTCACACACGCTTGCGATACCGAAAAAGCATGGGATGACAGACGAGAAAAAACGTGCGGCGCTTATCTTTGCGAAATGGTGTGTGGAGCATGGTGCGATGTGGGCGGAAGCAGGACATGTGCCGAGCGTGACTAAGGTTGTAGCTAGTGAGCCGTTTAACAGCTTGAATTACCGAAGCGACTATGCGGCTACTGCTAATTATGTAGCGTATTGGCCGCGTCATGTGAGACAGTGGTCGATCGTGGAAATACTTATACAAGAATTTGAAAAGATGAATTACTCTCAGCAAACGCCTGAGCAAACGCTGGAGGCTGCTGTGAAGCGGGTTAATATCGAGCTGCGGAAGTAAGGGCTAACAAGAGGTGGTTACTAGCGATGATTGGGTGGTTTAAAAATCAGGAGCTTGCACGAAAGTTAATCTTAATTAATTTTATACTTATCGTGCTCCCACTCAGTATAATGGGTTATTTCGCATTCACTCGGTTTGCTGCGACGCTTGAGCAAAAGGTCGGCGACTATCAATTGCAGACGCTTAAGCAATTAACGCTGAATATCGACACCTACATGGCGGAATTAGATCGCTTAACGCTTATGCCTTATCAATATGAGCAAATTATTGCGTTTCTCGAGAGCAAAAGAATGATCGGGCAGGCGCTGACGCTGGAAGAAATCAAGCAGTTAAACAGTTTCGTTTCACAGGTGTTTCTGAACGGGCGGATTGATATTGTCGGTGTATCCTTGTTTGGAGAAAGCGGAGCATCCTATGTTGTGCTGCCGGAAAGCCAGTATGTCACAAATTACCGTCTGGATGAAAATGCAGAGTGGCTCAAAAACGAGCAGGTCAGCAATGGACAATCCACATTTATTGCGACCCATAATATTCAATCGACGAGCGGCACGATTTATCCTGTTTTCTCGATTGCGAGGGAGCTGCGCAGCTTCGATACGGGGAAAAAGCTAGGCTATATTGTCATTGATGTTGATCCATCTGTCATTCATAAAATTTTATCGCAGGTTACTTTGGGCAGCCGCGAAGCACTATATCTTACCGATCAAAGCGGAGAAATCGTAGTTGGCAAGGATCGTTCAGAGCCGTTTGAGCGTACGATAATGCCATTTGAGAGCAATCTAGGCGAAGGCGTCATCCACTCTAAATTAAGCGGCGAGAAGCAGCTTGTTTCCTATGTTCAGTCATCGATCACCAAATGGACAACGGTAGGGATCGTGCCTGTATCGGAGCTGATGAAGGACAGCTTGCTTATTCGGAATTCGATTATGCTGTTTGGTATTATTAGTGTGGGCTTAGCAATGCTGATGTCCGTATTTCTGGCGTTTCGAATTACGGAGCCGCTGCGCAGTTTAATTAAGCTCATGCGCAAAGTAGAGCGCGGTGACCTGCTTGTATCCTTCCCTGTCAAGCAATGGGATGAGGTAGGGCATTTAGGCAAAGCGTTTAATACGATGGTATCGAAGCTGAGCGAGCTCGGATATTTGCTTTATGAAACAGAAATTCGAGAGAAGGATGCCCAAATTGCGGCATTGCAAAGTAAAATCAATCCCCATTTCCTGTACAATACGCTCGGATCAATTAGCATGTATGCAGAGGTCGAGGGTAATCAAGAGGTTGTGACGATGACGAACAATTTAAGCAAGCTGCTGCGTTACAGCTTGAGCGGACAGAAGGAGCATGTGAACCTCGGAGATGAGCTTAATCATGTCAGGGGTTATATGACCATTCAAAAAATGCGCTATGAGGATCGAATTGACTTTCAACTGGAGAATGATGAAGCTTTATTAGCCTGCAGAGTCATTCCTTTAATCATTCAACCAATTGTAGAAAATGCCATTAATCATGGTATTGACAAAGGGGTTGGAAGCGGGAAAATTACGTTGTCTTACAAAATCGAGGACGCTCTGCTTCGAATCGTCATTGAAGATGACGGCATTGGCATGACGCAGGAGCAGCTGGGAGCCATTCGCCGACGATTGATGTTTACGAAGGATCTTGGCGGGAAGTCTGGCAACGGATTATTAAATGTGCATAGAAGAATCGTGCTTCATTACGGAGAGTCGTATGGCTTAATGCTGGAGAGCATGCCGTATCAAGGTCTGAAGGTAGTCATGACTTTGCCTGTCGTACTTAAGAAGCCTGATATAGAGGAGGGAATTGCTCATGCCTAGAATCGTTATCGTTGATGACGAATCGATATTTCGCAAAGGCTTGCGCAAAATGATTGCAGACCTTGACCCGGATTGGGAAGTTGTAGGAGAAGCAAGGGACGGGTATGAAGCTCTGCAATTGGCCCAGGAAATTCATCCGGATGCGCTTCTGACAGACATCAGAATGCCTCGAATGGATGGCATTCAGCTGCAGCAAATGATGCGAGAGCGATTTCCGCAAGTGTTATGCGTAGTGATAAGCGGCTTTGATGATTTTGTTTATGTGCAGCAATCGATGAGACAAGGTGCGATCGATTATATGATGAAGCCGATCGAGCGCGAGGAGCTTGCGAAAGTACTAAGTATGCTGAAAGAGAAGATTCATTTGCAGCAAAGCATCCCGGTAAACAAATCGCATCGTGAGGAGTATCAAATCCTTCAGCATGTAAGCGAGCATCTCGTTACGGGGCTGCTGCGAGGCAGTGTGAATGAAGCTGATTTAGAGCTGCTTAAGACCGTGGGGATTCATTTTCAAGAGCCGTATTTCACATGTATGGTCATTAAGCTGGATAAAAACTCAATTGGCAGCGAGCGCTATAATCATGCGGACCCCTCTTTGTTCCAATTGTATATTCAGCAGCTTGTGCAGGAGGTGCTGAGCAGGAGAACGAATGGTTTTTGCTTCATTATGTCGGAGACCAAGGTAGTAGCTTTGCTTAACATTCCTGATCAGGAGAAAGCGATGCTTACAGTAAGAGAAATAGGAGAGACTATTCGCAGGCAAATCACTTCTCTTTCCAATATGACGGTAACCATCGGTATCGGTCAGGCGGCTGAAGGTGTGAGGTTAATCTCGAATGCCTACAACGAGGCGGAAATCGCACTGCTTCACCGTCTTATTTTGGGTGGTGACAGGGTGCTTGTCTACAGTGACATGGTTCAAGTAGACAGCTTTAATAATGGCGAGGCAATGGCAGTCTCTTGGGACAGGCTGGAGCAGGCGATTAACGAGGGCAAACAAGAGGGAGTACTCTGCGCAGCAGAGGTGTTTATTAATGAGCTTTGTACTCATGCAGGGGCTCCTGAGGCCGTGCATCAACAGCTTTGCAAGCTGCTCATTTATTATTATGAGATTGCAGGCAAGCTTGGACTGACGAAGCAGTGGCTTGGAATGAAGGATATGAAAGCTGTTCTTTTCCATATTTGCTCTATCTCATCACGCGAGGAACTCGTGGAGGAATGCTCGCAGCTGCTTGTTCGTTTAACGGAATGCATCGCGAGCAGCACGATGCAGCCCGAGCATGATCCGATTGAAAAGTCGATTCGTTATATCGAGCTGCATTACTCTAAAGCGCTGACACTTAAGGAGGTTGCAGACAATGTTTATTTGAATGCAGCTTATTTCAGTACTTTGTTTAAGCAGCGAACAGGTAAATCATTTATTGAACGTCTGACTGAAATTCGAATTTTGGAGGCCAAGCGGAGAATGGCTCAATCAGACCACAAAGTCGCGAATATCGCCGAGCAAACCGGCTTCTCCAGCATTCGGCATTTTAATCGCGTCTTCAAAAACGAAACGGGAATGTCGCCTAAAGAATACCGCGATCAAATTCATAGTTGAATCAAGGAAGCGGGTATTGCTAGAGAAGTGCTGCGCTAAGCTTCAATAAGCGACGTAAACCTGAATATCCTGGTCGTAGTTGCCGAACTGCTTGCCGAACATGCTTAGACCGCCGCTATGCGTGGCTGTTTCGGGTGCACTGATTCGAAATCTGATATCGTCGCCATAGCCGATGGAAAGCTCCTTAATCGTGCGATCCGACATTCGTATACCGTCAATATAGGAGCCTTCTGAATCAATCGTTATTTGCTTGAGTAAGCCGTGCTGCGTGCCAAGGTCCCACCATGCAGGCGTATAAACGCCTCTAACAGCTCCGAAATCTCCAGGACAGGTCCATATGCCAAGGCATACGTCGTTAATAGAGAAGGAGAGATCGGAGGGCCAATTTTCATTATAGTGAGGAGCCTCGGAGCAGATTTCAAGAGAAATAGAGATGCTCTGAGCGCTCTGCTTCCCAACCAAATAGTTAGGGATACGATATTCAATAAAGCCGCTGCCAAACCATAGGTGGCTGGCCTTTACATGCGCTGGATCGGAAAAATAGCGTGGATCGTCGACGATGCCGATAATTTGCGTATCGGAGGTCAATCCGCAAGTCGGCCTTACCTCGTAGGCAGAATATTGTCCGATTGGAATGGATACAGCATAACGATTTTGATTTGGCTCTTGCTTGGCGCGGAACTGCAAGGTGGCCGATTCAAGTGTGAGATGACATAATTTCTGCCTGCCTCGCGTGCTTGGTATGCTCTCAGTCGTGACAATAGAAGCCTCCTCCAGCTTCTGTATGTGCTTGGTCACAATTGCGGATGAAATGCTTAACGCTTCAGCTAAATCTTTTATATTCATCGGACGAGTATTTAATAGCTCAATGATGTTAATTCTCGTATCGGATGAAAAACACTCCAGAAATTTCAAGTTGCTTCTATTAACCTCAATAATCATCGTGAGCACCTCATTTTCATTCATTCCAGTCTAGTATATAACTTTAAAGTTAATTACACAATTTTAAAGTTGACTATTAACGTGATTATCCTTATTATAAGGCTATAAACATACTTATTAATTAATTATTAACTTAAAAGTTAACTAAAAGGAGCGATTAAAAATGACAAATCAATTACGAGCAGAGTACCCAAGACCGCAGCATGTTAGACAAAACTGGCTTAATTTAAATGGGGAGTGGGAGTTTGAATATGATGATGAGAATGCGGGTCAAGGCTTAAAATGGAACCTTGGCCAATCCTCCTTCTCCAAAAAAATTCAAGTGCCGTTTGCTTTCCAAAGCAAGCTGAGCGGCATTGGCGATCCTGATTTCCATGATACGGTATGGTACCGCAAGGCGGTTTCGATTCCAGATTCATTTAAAGGGAAACGAGTAATATTGCATTTTGGGGCTGTGGACTATGAGGCTTCTGTTTGGGTTAATGGTGAGAAGGTTGCCTATCACGAAGGCGGACATACACCGTTTTTCGCTGATATTACGGATGCATTAGCTGACGAGGACAATGTGATCGTTGTCAAAGCGGTTGACTACAGCAAAGATGTTACCCTTCCGCGCGGCAAGCAGTATTGGCTACAAGACTCGGCGAGTATCTTTTACACGCGTACGACTGGCATTTGGCAGACGGTGTGGATAGAGGCGGTAGACAACATTCATTTGGAGAAGGTGAAATTCACTCCACATTTGGATACGAATGAAATCGAAGTGGATGCGTATTTCAAAGGTGTGGCATCAAATGCGAAAATCTCTCTAAAGGTTGATATTGTATTTGAGGGTCAGCCCGTTACGAGTGACATCTATTCAATTAGCAGCAATCAGAGCAAGCGTACGATTGGGCTGCAGGATTTTAACGATCATGGACTTGGACGCTGGTGGTCTCCTGAGAAACCAAGCTTATATGATATTCAATTTACGGTTTTGGAAGACGGCGCAGTGGTTGATGAGGTATCGAGCTATTTCGGGATGCGCAAAATTTCAATCGAGGCGGGCAAGCTAAGTCTCAATAACCGTCCGTACCAAATGAAGCTCGTGCTCGATCAGGGGTACTTCCCGGACGGAAACCTTACGCCTCCAAGTGATGATGCAATCCGTAGAGACGTGGAACTGACTAAGGAAATGGGATTCAACGGTGCGCGCAAGCATCAAAAAATTGAAGATCCGCGTTATTTGTATTGGTGTGATAAGCTTGGCCTTCTCGTCTGGGGAGAAGCGGCAAACGCATATCAGTATTCGAATGATTATGTTCGCAAGTTTACGAAGGAATGGCAGGAAGCGATCGAGCGTGATTATAACCACCCGAGTATCGTCGTATGGGTTCCGCTGAATGAAAGCTGGGGTGTCCCTAACATCCTGATAGACAAGCAGCAGCAGCAGCATGCGCTATCGATGTATTATTTGACGAAATCGCTGGACCCGACAAGACCGGTCATTTCTAATGATGGCTGGGAGATGGTTGAGACAGACTTGTACAACATTCATGATTATGAATGGAGAGAGGACGTTCTAACGCAAAGGTACGGCTCAGTTGCGGCAGCAATAGCGGCAAGACCAGCCAATCGCGAGCTATCTGTCGGAGGTTTTGAATACAGCGGCCAGCCTATTCTAGTCACAGAGTTTGGCGGCATAGCCTATAAGAAGAGCGAATGGGAAGGCTGGGGCTACTCCGGCGCAGATAATGATGAAGATTATGCAGCTAAGCTAGAAGCAGTTATTAAGCCTATTCGCGTATCGAGCGTTGTACAGGGCTACTGCTATACCCAGCTTACGGATGTTGAACAGGAAATTAATGGACTGCTGACGTATGATCGCAAGCCAAAGATACCGCTAGAAATCATTCGTGCGATTAACGAAGGCATATAAGTTGAAATAAACATTTGCGTTTTGGTCGCTGCGCGAGAAGATCATTCTTACGATCGCGGTTGCAGCCAGATTCTTTGATTTCCTAAGACATTTAAAGGTGAGAATATGGCTGCAAAGGCGAACACTTTGTTTCTCCAGAACGATCTTCTCGCTTCGCTTAAACTTCATTTTTTAAGTTCAGCTTATATATATCTATTTTTCAAATAAAAAAGGCAATCGCTTCTCGTTTAATACCGAGGAGCGATTGCCTTTTTACCGTATGGTTACATGATTAGTAAAGTGAAATGGTTAAAGTATCACGTTCGAAATAAGAATGAAGAGTGGCTTCACTACCGACGATTTCTACACTTATCAACGATTTAAGACAGGTCTTCAAAGCATTTTTACCTGTGGTCAGCTTCCGATTAAGTATGGCGGTAAGCTTCTCAATGGCTTGTTTATTCGTATCGGTTAAATAGACAGGTATCGTTTTATTTTGAAACAGCAGCATAGTTTTCATAGTATGGACCTCCATCCCGCGAAGGATTTTTTTTATAGTGTAACTGACAATTATTAAATAATTCTTAAAATTCGGTGAGTTTTTGGTTACAAAGCTGTAACTTTTCCCGAAAATCAATCAAAATGCCTTATTTTCGCCTATTATGGACGGCGTTCTGACGCTTCCAGCTGTTTTTTTCGGAATTGTGAGGGTGTACATTTCATCGTTTTGCGAAATACTTTAACAAAGTAGCTAATATGATCAAAGCCGACATCAAGGGCTACAGCCGATATTTTGAGCTCGGCTTTTAGCAGCAGCTCCGTTGCTTGTCTGATTCGATATGCATTTAAGTATTCGATTGGCGTCTGCCTGGTCATCGTCTTAAAGAAGCGGCAAAATTGTCCTTCACTCATCGGAATCTGTTCAGCAATCTCAGCGATGCGAATCGGACGATGGAAATTATGCTGCATATATTCGATAGCGGTCTTCAGCCTGTCAATTTTTGTGGAGTCGGCAATGCTTGTCTCCGTTCGATTGCAGTAGCGATCCTTCGTTGCGATCTCGTGGAGCATTAAATATAAATGCCCCTTCACGGCAATCTCGAGGCCGGACGGCTCGCTCTCGCAAATGCTCATAATGCTCTTCAAATGGTGGAGCAAGCTGCGTTCCCACTCGGTGTTTTGAGTAATATGTCTAGGAAACGTTCGTTTCTTATCCTGAAGCGGGGATATAAAACGCTCCTGTACAGCATCAAAGCTGGCACTTGCCAGCAAATGTGTGTCGAATACAACTGCGCAAAACGAACAGGCGGTTTCACCAAGTGCATGTCCAGCATGGATATCGCCTCCGTCGATAAAGACCGCTTCCCCAGCTCGAACGGGGAAATATTCAGTATCAACCTGAAAAAGCACTTCGCCTTCAAGCACACAAAAAAATTCAGCCTCTGCATGCCAATGACAATCTAGAACAGGAATGCCAGCCTCAGGATGCTCAATCCAATAGGCTGCGAGCGGAAACATATTATCGCCATGCAGACGGTCTTCCTTCAAGGAATGACGAGTGGTTTGATCCATTTGATGGGTCCTCCTGTACGAGATTCTAGAGGTTTAGGAAGAATTGAAGAGAAATCGTCAGAATAATGCTATAGTTGGGCATTATTTTGTTAGTTTGTTCGATTAATTATCAGTATAATGCAATTATGAAGGAATGCAAATAAAATAATACAATACAGGAAGGTTGGTTCAGTCCATGAAATTTACAGACGGCAACTGGCTCATTCGTGATGAATACAAAGTATTAGGAGCAGTACAGGTTCATGATTTTGAACAAAATGCCGGCAAGCTGACGGCTTACGCTTCCCCGCAGCCGATTGTTACCCGTTCCAATATGTTGGATACGATGCTGCTAACGGTTCATTTTCATTCTCCATTGCCTGGCATTATCGGAGTTAAGCTTGTACATCACGCTGGCGTTGCAGAGCGCGGCCCGGCATTTGAGCTATCCTCGCAAACGGGCGACCATGTTGTAATTGAAGAAAATGATAATGAAGCTGTTCTAACAAGCGGTAATTTGAGCGTCCATATCCGCAAAGGTCCGGTATGGGCAGTTGATTTCTATCGCGGCGGCGAGCGCATTACAGGCAGTACACAAAAATCAATGGCTTACATTACAGAGGACAACGGCAATACTTTCATGCGCGAGGAGCTGGATGTTGGTGTTGGCGAGTGGGTTTATGGACTTGGCGAGCGCTTTACATCATTCGTGAGAAACGGACAAGTCGTTGATCTATGGAACAAAGACGGCGGAACAAGCTCCGAGCAATCCTATAAAAATATCCCTTTTTACATTACAAACAAGGGCTACGGCGTATTCGTCAATCATCCTGAGCTTGTATCATTCGAAATCACTTCAGAAAAAGTGAAAAAAGCTCAATTCAGCGTAGCTGGAGAATCGCTCGAATATTTCATTATTGACGGTCCAAGCATGAAGGAAGTGCTCAACCGCTATACGGATCTTACAGGCAAGCCTTCCTTGCCTCCAGCATGGACATTTGGGCTATGGCTGACAACATCATTCACAACTAATTATGATGAAGCAACCGTGAACTCTTTTGTTGACGGAATGGCAGAGCGCGACTTGCCGCTGCATGTATTCCACTTTGATTGTTTCTGGATGCGTGAGTTCCATTGGACGGATTTCAAATGGGATGAGCGTGTATTCCCGGACCCAGTGGGCATGCTTGCACGTTTGAAGGAAAAAGGGCTGAAGATTTGTGTATGGATCAATCCGTACATCGCTCAGCGCTCACGCTTGTTCGAAGAAGGCAAGCAAAACGGTTATTTAGTGAAGAAGCCTAACGGAGATGTATGGCAATGGGATTTGTGGCAGCCAGGCATGGCGCTTGTCGATTTCACCAACCCAGCGGCATGCGAATGGTATGCAGGCTACCTGCGTGAGCTTGTAGATATGGGCGTAGACAGCTTCAAAACAGATTTCGGCGAGCGAATTCCTACAGACGTTGCTTACTTCGATGGCTCTGACCCGATGAAAATGCATAACTATTACACACAGCTTTATAATAAAGTCGTATTTGAAGTGCTTGAAGAAAAGCTAGGCAAAAACGAAGCGGCTCTGTTCGCGCGTTCAGCTACTGCCGGCGGTCAAAAGTTCCCAGTTCACTGGGGCGGCGATTGTTATGCGGATTATGAGTCAATGGCTGAGAGCCTTCGCGGCGGCTTGTCGCTCGGTATTTCTGGCTTTGGCTTCTGGAGCCATGACATTGGCGGCTTTGAAAACACAGCCCCTGATCATGTATTCAAACGCTGGCTGGCATTTGGCTTGCTTTCTAGCCACAGCCGTCTGCACGGAAGCAAATCGTACCGGGTGCCTTGGGCATATGATACCGAGGCAGTTGACGTTACGCGTTTCTTTACGAAGCTGAAATGCCGCATTATGCCTTACTTGTTCAATACAGCTGTTCAAGCAACTGAGCTTGGTTTGCCTTCGATGCGTGCGATGGTGCTTGAATTCCCTGAGGATCCGACGACTGAGGTTCTTGATCGTCAATATATGCTCGGCGACTCCTTGCTGGTAGCTCCAATCTTCAATGAGCAGGGCAATGTGACTTATTATTTGCCGGCTGGCAAATGGACTCACCTGCTCACTGGTGAAATTGTAGAGGGCGGCTCATGGCGCAAAGAGAAATATGATTTCTTCAGTTTGCCATTATTCGTACGTCCGAACTCCATTATTGCGCTTGGAGCAAATGATGTTCGCCCTGATTATGACTATGCAGATGGTGTATCGCTTGAGCTTCACAATCTGGAGGATGGCAAAACGGCGGAAACGATCGTTCGTGATGTTAAAGGAGCAACCGAGCTTACTGTATCAGCAAGCCGTCTAGGCGGAGCTATTTCAGTTAAAGTCGAAGGTGCGAGCAAACCATTCTCGTTTGCCATTAAAGGTCTAGGCAGCATTGCTTCAATCGAAGGCATTCAGGCAGAGGTTGACGGCAATGTAGTGAAAATTAACCCAAGCTCGAAGCTGGCGGCATTTACCATTAATATCTAATTTAATCATGCAGCAGCTCTGCCAAAGCCTAATGAGGGTTTAGGCGGGGCTGTTGTCTCTTTGTTAGCCGTTAATAGGAGCTTTAACCAAAATCGCATAAGAAAAGGCTAATAAAACAGCTGTTTTTTGCCCTGCGCTGTCGATATAATGGAATCAGAAAGCAAAATAAAATATATTAAAATAAAGATATAAGGGAGTGCAGCTTACATGTCACGTATGAATATTGGCTTGCAATTGTACACAGTGCGGGATGCTACAGCGGCGGACTTTGAAGGTACGCTTCGCCAGGTTGCTGCTATGGGCTATGAGGGCGTAGAATTTGCTGGTTACGGAGATATCAAAGCGGAAGCGATGCGCGATTTGCTGCAGGAGCTGAACCTGAAAGCAATCGGAAGCCATATCGGTTTGCAACTGCTTGAAGAGCGCATTGAGGAGGAAATTGCTTATCTTCAAACAATTGGAGCTCAATATGCCATTTGTCCATGGCTGCCGGCAGATGCACGCGATGCAGCAGCATGGCAGAATCATCTCGTGAAATTCGAGGAGTACGGTAAGCGTTTCCGTGAAGCAGGCATTACATTCGCGTATCATAACCATGATTTTGAATTCGAAGTGGAAATCGATGGCCAAATCGTATTTGATGCGATGTACGAGCGTATCGATGCGCAGTATTTGCAAGTAGAAATGGATATCGGCTGGGTACAATACTCAGGCGTTGATCCACTAGCTTACATTGCGAAGTATGCTGGTCGTTTGCCGCTGCTTCACTTGAAGGATTTCCGAGCAGGCGAAAAAGGTCAGCAAATTGATACCGTTGAACTTGGCCGCGGTGATTTGCCGCTTCTAGATATTATTGATTCCGCTTCGAAGGCATCCGTTGAATGGCTGATCGTCGAGCAGGATACTTGTGCGAACCCGCCGCTCGAAGCTGTAGCTGAGAGCATGGAATGGGTTAAAGCAAATTTTTTGAACAAATAAATTAATTTAAAATAGACAGGGGAAAATATGAACATGTCCAAAGTACGCGTAGCAGTAATAGGTTGCGGCTCCATTTCGAAATACCGTCACATTCCTGAATATGCAGCACACGAGAATGTAGAGCTTGTAGCATTCGTTGATCCCATTATCGAACGCGCTGAGCTCTATGCTGATCAGTATGGCGCCAAAGCTTTTGCAGATTTCGAAACGATGCTCGCAGAGATTAAGCCTGATGCAGTCAGTGTATGTACGCCAAATGCATTGCATGCTCCGATGTCCATTGCGGTAGCTAATGCTGGCGCTCATGTATTAGTTGAGAAGCCGATGGCAGTTACAGATGAAGAAGCCGAAGCGATGATTGAAGCAGCTAAGAAAAACGGCGTTCACCTCATGGTAGGCCATAACCAGCGCTTTATGCCTCCGCATGTGAAGGCGAAGCAAGTGCTGCAATCGGGCGTGCTTGGCAAAGTACTTACATTCCGTACTTCGTTCGGTCACCCTGGACCGGATGGCTGGAGTATTGACGGCGCAAGCAGCTGGTTCTTCCGCAAGCCGGAAGCGATTATGGGCGCAATGGGCGATTTGGGCGTTCATAAATCAGATCTTATTCGCTGGATGCTGGATGATGAGGTTTCAGAGGTAGCTGGCTTTGTCGGTACATTGGATAAGAAGGGTACAGATGTAGACGATAACGCATCCTGCTTGCTTCGCATGAAGAGCGGGGCTATTGGTACATTGGTTGCAAGCTGGACTTATTACAAGGGTGAGGACAACAGCACGATTCTTTGGTGCGAGAATGGCGTAATGAAGATCGGTACGCATCCGGACGATCAAGTCATCGTTGAGCTGCGCAATGGCACAGTTGAGAAGCATAAGGTTGGCGCAATCTCTACCAACGACAAGCAAGAGTCCAGCGGTGTTGTCAATGCTTTCTTGGAGAGCATTCTAACGAACACAACGCCTGCTGTAAGCGGTGAGGATGGCCGTGCTTCCTTAAAAGTTATTTTGTGCGCATTCGAATCACAAGCGACTGGCAAGTTCATCAGCGTAAACTAATCAAGCGGAATACCTCCGATAGGCGAGCTGAAATCGCCCAGTCGGAGGTATTCTTTTTTGAACACTATCTTGCATTGTAGAATAGCTTATGGTAAATTATATAAAACAGCAACGCAGTGCGCACCGCTATACTACAATAGTGAATAGTAAGCTATGCTTCATATCACTAATGGGGGACGAGAAATGAACATTCAATTTAAAAAGGGCGTATTGGAAATATGCGTGCTTGTGTTAGCAACACGTGGAGATCGTTATGGCTATGAGCTGGCAGTGAAAATTTCCGAGAAATTCGAGGTTGCCGTCGGCAGTGTATACCCGCTGCTAAGCAGATTAACGCAGGATGGCTATTTCTCTACTTATTTAAAGGAGTCCACTGAGGGGCCGCCGCGTAAATATTATCATTTGACGCCAGAGGGCTGGAATCATATGCGAGAGCTCATTGCAGAATGGAAAAGCTTTACCCAGGCGGTAAACGAAATTGTAGAGGAAGGACTAAAACCATGACGACAAGAGATCGATATATGCTCGAGCTTGAAGAGCTGCTTAAGGTAATCCCGGAAGTGCAGCGCAAGGATTGGCTGTATGATTATTACCTTCATTTTCAGCAAGCGGTTGAAAATGGTCAGAGTGAAGAGGATGCCGCTCGCGAGCTGGGAGACCCTAGGTTGATTGCCAATGAGCTGCTGCTGAGCTATCGCGTAGATGAGGCGGAGACGAACAGCAGCTTCGGCAAGCTCTCTAAAGCAGTATTTGCGACCGTGAGTCTTGGATTGTTTAATATTATATTCATACTCGGTCCCTATCTGGCATTAGCGGCAGTTATTCTTTCTTTATGGGTATCTGCGCTTGCTATTGGATTGGCGGGAATCGGCATTGCCATTGAGAGTGTCGTAAATAACACGTTTACTATTCCTCAAGCTTTAACGATAGCGCTGATTACGAGTGCAATTACTATTTTGCTCATCGTCGGTTTAAAAGCTCTTACTGCTGCTTTTTACAAAATGACATTAAAATATTTGAAATTTAATACGAGAATCTTCAGGGGGAGTAACAAATGAAGAAATTAGTGGCTATTGCTTTAATATTGCTCGGAATTGGTGTGCTATGCGCATATTTTGTTTTTGATAAAAATGATATTGGCAAGTTCAAGGGTGATCCTTATTTGCAGGAAAAGACCGTTGCTGCGGAAGCTATAAGCTCCATTCATGTGGAAACAGACACGTATAGTGTTACATTCGTAAAAGGCAATACTGAGGATATCCAAATGCGGCTTGAAGGTAATGTGAGCAAAAAAAATGAAAATAAAATTGTATTTAATACGGATACCAAAGGCGATACATTATATGTTAAGAGCTATACGAAACCTCAATTTATGGTTGGCATATCGATTGTAAATCTGAAGCTAATTGTTGAACTTCCTGATAGGCTATGGGACAAAGTTGAAATTGAAACGGATACCGGCAATATTAATATAGACCAATTTAATGCAGATAAGCTCATTGTGAATTTGGATACAGGCAATTTGAATATTTCAAACTACAGCGTTAATGTTATTGATTTTGATACGGATACAGGAAATGTTACATTGACGGATGGAACAGGCAAGGTAAAGGGAGACACAGACACAGGCAATATAAAAATAGAAACAGACGAATTGCGCAATGATGTGGATATCCAGTCTGATACGGGCAATATAACGATAAATGTTGATAAGCAGCCAGAATCAGCAGCGATTCATATCGAGAAGGATATTGGCAGCAGCAAGGTTGAATGGTCTGGCTTTAGCGATACTAATGAGTCTAAAAGTATTATGGAAGGCAAAATTGGCAGCGGCGATATTTCCATTAATATTAAATCAGATGTCGGCAACGTGAAGCTTGGCCACCGTTAATCAAACGAAGAGCAGCCTATGGGAATGATCATAGGCTGCTCTTTTTTAAAATATAGGAAAGTATATCCTTTCGCCATACTATCTCTATATTTCTCCGGAATGAAACGCGCAGCGCCGCCAAAGGACGGCGACAGCCGTTTCACCTTGTGTGCATGCCGTCTCGCTGAGAAAGATAGCCGCATATACTATAGTAATCTTTTTGTCGAAAGGAAGAGATGCATCATGGCTGTTGAACGCAAAAACTTTCGCAGGTTTACTTATGCGGAGTATATGGACTATTTGCAACCGTTCGTGGGCAAGGTGAAGTTCTCGCAGATTCACATCCATGGCACATGGAAACCAACGATTGCTGATTATCGGAAAGCTGCTGACAAGATTAAAATTATACAAGGGATGTGGCGCTTTCATGCGATTACGCAAAACTGGGGTGATATTGCCCAGCATGCAACGATCGATCCTGACGGTTACATTTGGGAAGGCAGATCATTGCTGCAAGCCCCTGCTTCGGCAGTAGGCTACAACGATCCGGATGATGACCGGATTCATCCCTTCATGTTCGAAATGATTGGAAATTTTGACGTTGGTGCGGAGAAGCTGGAAGGGGCACAGCTGGCTGCTGCCGTTAAGCTTACTAGCAGTATTGCAAGGCTATGGAAGCTGCCAGAGAGTCAAATTAAGTTTCATCGTGAAATGAATGCCGCAAAAACCTGTCCGGGGAGCGCATTAAGTAAAGCCTCGTTTTTAGAACTCGTTCGCGATTGGAGGGAGGTCGAAATGACTTCTGCTGATGCAAACAAAATCATTGCTACTTGGCTGTCGCCAGCGTGGTTTGCCGCTAGTACCAAGGCGGAGCGTGATGAAATTCATCGATTGGCAAATGTACTCCGGAAAGCTAGCGGTCAGCTGTAATATTCGTCATTAGCATATTCTCATAATGCAGTAACGGTGCTGTTTTGCTAGCTGTTTTCGGCATTCTACCATTTTTTGTGTCATGAATCGGTGAAAACCCCGTGGTAAGATAAGTGGCGTCGGGAAGAACGATGCGCAAACAAAACGAATGCGCTGCTGAATGGAACCTCAGTCGTAGACGTTTTGAATAAAAAAACTTATTTTATTAGGAGGAAATATTCATGAAGATGCAACCAATACGTGTAGGTGTCGCTAGCTTAATCGCAGCAGCAGTAATCGGCGTAGGAATTACAGGCCCAACGGCAGGTGCAGCACCGGCTGTGAAAACATACTCCAATCTTAAAGCCTTTACGATTAGCCAAGATATAATTAAACAAATTACAGATAAATACGGTGTAGATCTTGGCAAGCTGCTAAATGGTACGACAATTCAATTGCCAACGCCAGGCGGTTCAGCTGGGGATGCAGGAACTGGAACAGTAACGAAGCCAAGCACAGGAACTGGTACGGTAACGAAGCCAAGCACAGGAACTGGAACAGTAACAAAGCCGGGCACAGAAACTGGTACGGTAACGAAGCCAAGCACAGGAACTGGAACAGTAACGAAGCCGGGCACAGAAACTGGTACGGTAACGAAGCCAAGCACAGGAACTGGAACAGTAACGAAGCCGGGCACAGAAACTGGTACGGTAACAAAACCTACACAGCCTAGTACTGGAGGCAGCACAGGCAATGATACAACAACAGGCAATACTGGATCTGAGAGCTTGAGCGATTATCAATCACAAGTAATTACATTAGTTAATAAAGAGCGTGCGAATGCTGGATTATCTGCTTTGACAAGTGATGCTTTGCTTACCAAAGTAGCAACAGAGAAAGCAAGAGACATGGACGTGAACAACTACTTCAGCCATACGTCGCCGACTTACGGCTCTCCATTTGATATGATGCGTTCATTTGGTGTTTCTTATTCCTATGCTGGCGAGAACATTGCCTCTGGACAGAAAACTCCTCAAGACGTAATGACTGCTTGGATGAATAGTCCTGGTCACCGTGCGAACATTCTTAGCGGAAACTTCACTAAAATCGGTGTTGGCTATGTCAATGGCGAATGGGTTCAAATGTTTATCGGCTAGTTTTAGCTGAAGAGATTAGAGAACTTGAGGGTTAAGGGCGCAATGCGCCCTTAACTATCTCTTTTTTAACAATAACGCTATCGAAGTTGTGAAACTCCGGAAGCGCACAGGAGGATTTACTAAATGTTTAAAAAACGCAGTTTAGCAGCAGCAATCGTTGGATTATCCGTCATGATGGCGGCAGGAACCGTTAACGCAGCTTCACAAACACATACTTCGATTGACAATGATACATTTTGGAAATTATCGAAACAATATAATGTTCCGCTTGATAAGCTTCTCGAAGCGAATGCAAAGGTTGATCCGTTAAACCTTTATAAAGGAATCAAGCTTACAATCCCATCTAACGAAACGGAAATTAAAGCTGCTCAAAAATCAGCTTCAACGGTGAAAGCAACTGCTGCTGAAGATGCTAAGACAGTTATTGCTTTGAATGGAAAGGAATACGCTTACTCTAAGGCGCTCCTTGTACAAGCTACTGCCTATACAGCGGCTGCAGCGGAAAATGGTAAATGGGGTGCTGTCGACTATTTTGGTGCTAAGCTTAAGGTGGGGACAATCGCTGTTGATCCTAAAATAATTCCGCTTGGCACGAAGCTTTATGTTGCTGGTTATGATTATAACGGATTGCCAAAAGGCGGGATGATCGCTACAGCGACCGATACCGGTGGGGCAATTAAAGGAAATCGAATTGATATCTTTGTTCCAGGCGTTACAAGTCAAGCTAAGTCATTCGGCATTCAAAACGTTAAAGTATTTATTTTAAAATAGGATTCCTTCAAAAAAACCGTTATTCCGCGATAGTTAAGCGGGTTAACGGTTTTGTTCTATTTATAAAGGCTTGCGGGCAGCGGCTTGACCCAATAGCTCAGGAAGCGTGACGAGTTCATAGCCCTTGCTCTGGAGCAGTTTTATGAGCTTAGGCAAAGCTGCAAGCGTGCCGGCTAAATTTTGATTATCTCCTCCTCCAGCATGCTGGAGAACAATAGAGCCTGGCCGAAGCGTGCTTTTTATATTTTGCAGCACAACTGAACTGCTCGGATTGTTTTTCCAGTCTACCGAGTCCACATCCCAATTAACAATTGTAAATCCGGCTTGCTTGCTCCATTTCACTTGCTGAGGCAATAACTCGCCATATGGAGGCCGGATAAAATGAGGAGAGTAGCCGACGATGCTTTGAATAATGGCATCGGTTTTCCAAATTTGGTTTTGATAATTTGCCATCGAAAGGCTGGATAATACCGAATGGTTGTAGGAATGATTTCCGATAACATGTCCCTCATTATGTATTCGTTTCGTAATGGAAGGATATTTGGCAGCACGATTTCCAACGACAAAAAAAGTGGCGCAAACATGATGCTCGGCTAAAATATCCAAAATAGCCGGCGTATATCTAGAATCAGGTGCATCATCAAAGGTAAGCGCTACTCGCATGCTATGACGAGGCCCATTCAGGAAAAAAGCGTTTGGAAACTGCTTGTTGAGTGTGACCCAAGATGTACCGGCTGTTTTGCGCTTTTTTGCATCAGAAGCTGGCTTGGTTTGTATTTGCTGCTGCAAGCTAGAAGCAGCAATTGAATCGGTTGCCAAGCTTATTAGCGAAAAACCGAGAATAGCTGTGTACACCACCTGCAGCCAAAATTTTCGTTGGTGTGGCATTTTCCACATATCGAATTGCCCTCCTGCTCAAATATATAGTACTGTGCCGCTATTTTAACCAATTCGTATGCTTTCATGCGCTTTACATTGAAAATGAGGAAGCTTAAGATGGTAATAGATATTCATTCTCATTCAAAGGAGATTATGATATGAAGCTGCTGCAATTCATACATGCGAATCAAGTAAAGCTAGGCATCAAAGCCGAGGATGGTATTATCGATATTCAGGCTGCATCGCAGGCGCTTGGACTTACAGCTCCACAATCGATTGATGCGGTTATCGGCGGCGGCACTGAGGCTAGAACACAGCTGGAAGCTGTAATAAAGGCGGCATTGGAAACACCGAGTCCAGCATATATTTACAATGAGTCAACGATCTCTTTTGCGCCTGTCGTTTCTAGTCCGCAAAAAATTATTTGTGTGGGCTTGAATTATCGCAAGCATGCGGAGGAGACGAAGGCAGAAATTCCAACTTCACCTATTTTGTTTAATAAATTTGCGAACGCACTTGCTGGGCATGGTGGGACTGTCGAGCTTCCGCTTACGAGCGCTGAGGTTGATTACGAAGCGGAGCTTGCTATTATTATAGGAAAACCCGCCAAAAATGTTGAAGAAGAAGCTGCGCTGGATTATGTGTTTGGCTACAGCTGTGCGAATGATTTATCTGCACGGAATTTACAGCGCCGCACATCCCAGTGGATGCTTGGCAAAAGCTGTGATGGCTTTGCTCCGATCGGCCCATTTATTGTTACCGCGGATGAGATCAATGATCCTGACTCGCTTGCCATTTCATGCAGCGTAAACGGCGTACAGAAGCAGCATTCCAATACAGCAGATATGATTTTCTCATGCCGCTCGATCGTAAGCTACATATCCAAGCATATGACGCTTGTGCCCGGCGATATTATTTTGACAGGAACACCTGAGGGCGTCGTTATCGGCTATCCTAAAGAACAGCGCGTATTTTTGAAATCTGGAGATGTCGTTGCCGTTCAAATTGAGCGTTTGGGCGAGTTAATCGTCACGATGGCATGAGAGGGCGAATACAGTGATGAATGAGAATATGCTTAAGCTGCTGGAGAGCAGCTATAGTCTAACGGTCAATAAGCAGGAAGATGTTGTATTTAGCTGTCCTGCTGTAGATTTATTAGACGAGAACAAAGTAAAACAGCTATTGGACTTATATACGCCTTTAATTAAAGGTTTGGAATCTTCCGTTGGTGAAGCTTATATGACGAGCTGGTTTCGAGGACCGATGCTCGGATTGATGTATACGATCTCTGCTTGGAATAAGGTTCCGGATGTATCACTTGGCAATTTAACTTTGCAGCTTTATAAAGCGTCCTATAATGGATATGAATATTATACGGTCAGCTTCCTGATGGAAAATTTAGAGCCAACGAAGGGCCCTGAGCTAGAGGAGGAGTATGCTGAATGGGCCGAGGAAATGCTTAGCCGATTCTTTACTCAGACGCTCAGGCCGGTATTTGAGACGATTGCGAAGGTTGGTACGCTGCAGGTTGGAATGCTATGGAGCCAGCTTCCGGGCACATTGCAATATGGCTATGATTCCCTAATGAGCTCCGATGAAGGCGAACAGGTGAAGCAAAGGGCTGCTCAAACGTATGCGCTGGTGAAATCGCTCGATGGGACAGTTTTTGGAAGAAGCAAAAATCCATTCAACATAAAATTTAGAATGATAGAATCAATCGCTTGCTCAGATAAGCAGGTTCGAATGAAGTCAGCCTGCTGCTTGTATTATTTAATCGAAGGCGCTGATTATTGTTTCACATGTCCGAGAATTAAAGAGTCTGAGCGTGAAAGCCGCCGCGCAGAATACCGGGAAAAGAACCCAGTATAGCTAGTTGAAATGAATGCAAAAAAAGACCGTCACGATCGCTTAATTCAAGCGAAAATGACGGTCTTTTATTTTTTATTTCATTTTGAATACGCTGATTGTTTTGAGAAGCTGACCTGCCATTGTGCGCATGCGCTCGGTTTCCTCAACGACTGCTTGAACCGAAGCGATTTGCTCGTTCATGGAGGCGGATACCTGCTCAGTGCCGGCGGCGGATTGCTGTGTAATAGCGGATATGTTTTGGATCGCTCCAGAAATTTTGCGAGCGCTCTCGAGCATAACATCGCTCTCTTGAGAGAAAACATATATTTTATCTGTAATGAATTGAACGCTTTGAACAATATCTGCAAATACAACCTCTGATTCTTTAATATGCTCTGTCTGAATATTAACGACCTCTTCATTGGTTTTCATATCGCGAATTGCTTGTTTGATTCCTTCATCGATACTCTTCACCAAATTGAATACCTGCTTAGTGGAAGCACTGGATTCCTCAGCAAGCTTGCGTACCTCTTGTGCTACGACCGCGAAGCCTCTGCCATGTTCGCCAGCTCTAGCTGCTTCAATCGAGGCGTTAAGCGATAATAAATTTGTTTGTTCAGCGATGTCGGAAATTGTTGTTGTAATGGCGCTTATTCCCTGCGCCTTGCGGGCAAGCTCTTCGATGGTTGCAGATACTAGCGCTGTTGCCTCAACGTTTCGGCGCATTCCATCAGCTTGAACATCGAGCGCCCTCATTCCTTTGTCTACGAGCTGAAGGGTTTGCTCGGAGCGAGTGTTCATCTCTTTCGTTGAGTTAGCATAGTCGGATACCTTTTCTTCAATTTCAGTAATCGACTCGCTCATCTCCGATACATCCTCGGAAATTTCATTTGCCCCTGTTGCAAGCTCAGTAGCACTGGCAGCAACCTGCTCCATAGCCATTTTAATATTGTTGTTTTTGTCAAAAATGCTGTGACTGGTATCGGAGACATGCCGGATGATATTCGTCGTTTCTGTTAGAATGTCACGGAGCTTATCGATCATGCTGTTAAAGGAGTGGCCAAGTTCGCCTAAAGCCGAAGAGTTGCTGGTATCAATCTTTTGAGTAAAGTCGCCTTTTGCAATACGAAGCGCTGTTCCTTTTACTTCATCAAAGGAGGTGTTTATCGCTCTCTCGATAAAGGAAACAAGCGGAAGCGTCACGATTGCCATAATGATAATTACAATAATACCAGCAGTGAGAGAGCCACCAGATACGGATAAAATAATAAGCATAATGAGAGCAATCACCGCTAAATTAAGATAAGAAGTGATCAATAGCTTATTTCGTACAGAAAGAGAATAGTACCATTGGATCATTATGTAAGCGCTCCTTTTAATAGAATATCCACATTATAGCATCTGATGCGAAATTGGTCTATAATTGTCGATTTGTAAATATTAATAAAAATAATGGGCGCAAGCGGCGTTTCGGAAAATACTAAAGACGTTTTCGGTGTAGCCATAATTAGAAAATGATACCATTACCGTTAAAGAGATAAAGTTTCGTTTAAAATATTACATCGATCTTTCGTATATTTTTGATTAGTTATAATGAGTCAAAAGTAGGAATTATTAATATATAAGTTGAACTACACATTTACGTTTTGGTCGCTGCGCGAGAAGATCATTTTTTAAGTTCAACTTATATATCACTGCGAAACGAGTTTTGCCTTTAAAGGACGGCGACAGTTGGTTCACCTTGTCATAACTATTACTAGGATTGTATTTCCTCTCCGAAAGATTCATTTTTATTTTCGGGAATGCATATACATTTATTTAAATATGGTTATAAAAGTAATTATATTTAAAATAATCTAAATAAATATGTCGAATGATAAAATATTTTTAAATTAATTGTTGAAAATGATAGAAAAGAACTATATAATATGCCTTAAGTCATACGTGGTAACTAACGCCTATAAAATCATAAAGGAGGATAATTAGTATGCAAATGGATTCTGTTTCGCTCGCTCGTCAAGTGGAGTTTGTGTTTCGACAGCTTGAGGGTGAATTGACTAATGCAACGGCAGGTACTGTGTTAATTAACATCAGAAATAACGCGGTAGGAAAATTTGGGGTAAAGCATCATCCCATTGAAAGCAAAAACGGGAAGCTTGAGAGTATGGATAAGGGATTGACTGCTCTGCAGGTGCAAGCCTTTAAGCAATTGGCAATTGAATCGCTGAAATATCGTAAAGATTGGACGCATGGCGAAATTTTGTATGATTTCTCTGTTCGATCCAGTGCAAATTCGTGGTCTGCAAGCGTTTTGTTCGAATCAAATTATAATATGGCAAACTGGAATTCACGCTATTATCCGAAAAGAAATGATTTATGGGATTCTCATTGAACCTATACATAAGAAGCATCCCGATTTGAAGGAAAGAATGAATGCAGCAAAAACAGCTGAGCAGAATAGCTATATCTGCTCAGCTGTTTTTCTTTTTTGATCTTGAGCACAAGAAACGCCGCCTGCTGCTTTATGACATTAAGCACCCATTGCAGCTAGAATAAAAAGTGGACACTTCATAAGAGTAGGCAGATAATAAATAACAAAGAGGAAGAGGTGTCTAGTATGGGTGAGAGCAGACAACAGTATAGTGATGAGTTTAAAGAAAAGACCGTCCAGTACATTCAAGAGCAGACAAAGAGTGTGCCGCAGATAGCAGAAGAACTAAACATTCCAGCGGAAACGTTACATCAATGGTTAGCGAAACATCGTAAGTTTGAAAATGAACCATTAGTCGATCGTGAAGCCATCCGTCAAAAAGACCATAGAATTGAGGAGCAGGCCACCGAGATTGAGGATCTTAAAGAAGAGATCGCGATTCTAAAAAAGGCCATGCACTTCTTCAGCAAAGAAAGGAAATAAGGTTCCAGTTTGTCGAAGATCATCGCCCGAGTTTCAACCGGAGAAGATGTGTAACTTACTTGATGTATCACGGAGTGGTTACTACAAATGGCTGCAGGAGAAGGAAAAGGAAATCGTGTGCCTCTTAGGAATACCGTATGGGAGCGATCATGAGCCGGAAAGGCAATTGTTACAATAACGCCTGCATCGAGTCGTTCCACAGCGTGCTGAAGAAAGAGTTTTTACTATACGCGTTTCAAAACAAAAGCCCAAGCGTAACAAGAGCTGTTTGAGTACATTGAACACTTGTACAACCGAAAGAGAATCCATGGTTCTTTAGGCTACGAATCGCCCGTCCGTTTTGAGGAAATGTACTACAAAAAGATTAGCTAAATACTCTTATTTAGTGTCTACTTTCTTGACAGAGGGTTAAGTCCAAATAAGTGCTTATCACTCAAGAACGTAAGCTGTTTTGCAGCCATAAGCACCTATGTGTTCTTAACACGCCCGAATGCCCATTTCCCGCCACTAATTAGACCCAATAAGCACACATAGGTGCTTATCGCTCAAGAACGTAAGCTGTTTTGCTGCCATAAGCACCTATGCGTTCTTAACGCGCCCGAATGCCCTTTTCACGCCACTAATTAGACCCAATAAGCACACATAGGTGCTTATCACTCAAGAACGTAAGCTGTTTTGCTGCCATAAGCACCTATGTGTTCTTAACGCGCCCGAATGCCCTTTTCACGCCACTAATTAGACCCAATAAGCACATATAGGTGCTTATCACTCAAGAACGTAAGCTGTTTTGCTGCCATAAGCACCTATGCGTTCTTAACGCGCCCGAATGCCCGTAGCCCGCCACTAATTAGACCCAATAAGCACACATAGGTGCTTATCACTCAAGAACGTAAGCTGTTTTGCTGCCATAAGCACCTATGTGTTCTTAACACGCCCGAATGCCCATTTCCCGCCACTAATTAGACCCAATAAGCACACATAAGTGCTTATCACTCAAGAACGTAAGCTGTTTTGCTGCCATAAGCACCTATGCGTTCTTAACGCGCCCGAATGCCCATTTCCCGCCACTAATTAGACCCAATAAGCACACATAGGTGCTTATCACTCAAGAACGTAAGCTGTTTTGCTGCCATAAGCACCTATGCGTTCTTAACGCGCCCGAATGCCTATTTCCCGCCACTAAATTCATCTCATAAGGGCTTATCCCCATTGATCAATGATTATATGGGCAGCCTCATTTAAAGACCAAAGTCAAAATCAGGATATACGTAAGGAGATTCTGGTGCTTTGATCCGCTCCACTTTAAGGGCCTCCAGCGTTATAATTTCGTTATCCAAATAGGTTGAGGTCGTGAAGCTGCCCTTGACTGATATCCACTCATCCTCCACGTAATCCATTGCCTTTGGCCAAATGATCATCAGTCCATAAGGCAGCGCATCAGCAGAGCAGCAGTTCATAGCGAAACGGCTTACTGCAAAACGTTCCTTGCCCATATCTTCCTCTCGATATACAAATCCAGTAATTTCGACCTGCTTGCCGATGAAAGCTTCTCGATATAAGTCTAATGTAGTTAATGTTTCAATAAATTGTACCTCCGGTACCGAGATCGTCGGCTGCGTATAAAGCTGCTTGCCATAAGCGGCATGTGCTTCGGTATATTCATCGTAAGGAAACAAGCTGTCAAGCGAATTGTCCTTAGTGCTCGTTGCAGGAGCACGTTCAACTCCTTCGATGCCTGAGAGACTGACTCCTTTTTTGGAAGCGAGTGCGCTGCCAAGCGTTCCAGTGGGCACAAGAAAACCGAGCAGCAGCGGGAATACGAACAACCCATAAATAATGATGTTTTTGAAAATAGAGGGAGAGGGTTCATGCTCGCAATCGCAGCTAGGCGCCGCTCTTCCCAAACGCTTCTGGAGGGCAGCATAGATTTGATATACAGCAGCAGCATGAAGTCCCAGCGCGGATAGCTTCACATATAGCTCCATTCGAGGAGCGATATAAAGCATCATTTCGCCAGTATGGTCCAAATAAACGATAAACATTGCAAAGCCGGTTAAAATCGCGGCTCTTATCAGATGGTGGGTCATAGCAGTACCTCCGTTAACCAGGCTCCAATTAGAGTTAATACAGCAGTTAAAGCAATGAGTATGAGTACAAACTTAACGCGAAAGGTGGATAGCAGCATAAGTGTATTTTTTAGATCGATCATAGGTCCGAATACGAGAAAAGCAAGCAGCGGCCCGAAATCAAATATCCCGCTAAACGATGAAGCAATAAAAGCATCGGATGTTGAGCAGATCGACAGAATAAAAGCAAAGCCCATCATAAATACGTAAGAGAATAAAGGCTGGTCAGCAAAAGCAGCAAGTGTGCTGCGGTCAATAACCGTTTGGATAACGGCAGTTAATAATGCGCCAAAAATCAAATATTTGCCCATTTCAAAAAACTCATCTGAAGCGTGAGACAGAATGGAGGCAACGCGGCCTCGAAAGCCTTTGCCATTCAAATCATGCTCATGACTATGCGTATGGCCGTGATGTGCATGATTTACAACTGCGGTTGCTTTGAGTGGACTGCTGTGCATGAATTTATAAAGCAGAAACCCAACGACTACAGAAACAGCAAAGGCTAGTCCCATACGGGAGTAAGCCATCGCAGGCGTTGTTCGGAAAGCTGTAAACGTTGACGCATACACAATAGGATTCACAATCGGCCCAGCTAAAAGATAAACAATTCCTATGTAAGCAGGCATACCTTTGCGTATAAGACGACGAACGACGGGAATCATCCCACATTCACATAGTGGAAATAACAGTCCAAGCAACGCTCCAAATAGAACTCCCGCGATGGGGTTTTTGGGAGTAAACTTGCGAATCATATCATCCGTCACGAATACTTGAAGCAGAGCGGAGAATAGAACACCTAGCAAAATGAACGGAAATGCTTCTAATATAATACTTATGAACAATATCTTGAAGGACTGCATATTAGCCGCGTTGAAAAGATAAACAGGCAGCTCTCGATTGGTTGCGATTAGTACAAGCATGATCAGACAACCTAGACCAAGCAAGGGCGTACCAAAACGAAGCAGAAATTTCAGCATGAATTAATTTCCTTTCTTTTATTGTAATGATTACGATTATGAGTATAGCTTATGCTTGGCCTTACTACAATAGGACAACTATTTATTCGCTTGACTTTATGATTCACAAAGGTATAATCATTTTAAATGCGATGATGGGAATAAGTAAGCTCGATTGTTTTTGCATACAGAGAGCCGGTGGATGGTGCGAACCGGTGCAAGCATCGATGCGGAATGGGGCCCAGAGCATACTTTCGGAAACTGACAGCTCATGCTGCTGTCGAAGATGTTTGTACGGCAGTTCCCCGTTATGGAGCAATAAGGCTTGTGGGTTTTTTATGCGCTTATTTCTGAAGAGAAGCGTACCATAAGCGAATTAGGGTGGCACCACGGTCCCTCGTCCCTTGCGGCGGGGGATTTTTTGCGTTTTTTTCTGGTAAGAAATAATTTTCGAATTCACAACGAAAAGGGGTAGAAGTGGAATGAAAAAGGTACTTTCCGGCATTCAGCCAAGCGGTCAGCTTACACTAGGAAACTATATAGGCGCGATGCAAAACTTCGTAAAGCTGCAGCATACAGAGGAATGTTTTTTTATGATTGTGGATCTGCATGCGATTTCGGTTCCGCAGGAGCCGGCGGCACTTCGTGAGCAGACAGAGGCGGTAGCGGCATTATTTATAGCGGCAGGAATTGATCCTCTTAAAGCAAATGTATTCGTTCAATCGCATGTGCGGGCGCATGCCGAGCTTGGATGGTTGTTAACGACGCTTGCGAATATGGGCGAGCTGGAGAGAATGACTCAGTTTAAGGATAAATCGTCTGGGAAGGAATCGGTTGGCGCGGGCTTGTTCGTATATCCAACACTGATGGCTGCCGATATCCTCATCTATAATGCTGATCTTGTGCCTGTGGGCGACGATCAGAAGCAGCATATGGAGCTGACACGTGATCTTGCACATCGTTTTAATACAAGGTTTGGCAAATATTTCACCATTCCAGAGCCATATATTCCAAAGGTAGGCGCCAGAATTATGTCATTGGATGATGCAAGCAAAAAAATGAGCAAGAGCAATCCGAATGTCGGCAGCTCTATTTTTCTGCTTGATTCCCCAGATGTCATTCGCAAAAAAATTAGCCGTGCGACGACCGATTCTGATCGCGAGGTGAAATATGATCCGGCTAATAAACCGGAAGTTAGCAACCTGATGAGCATCTATTCGCATTGCGCTAATATGACGATTGATGAAATTGAGGCTCGATATGAGGGGCAAGGCTACGGTCCGTTTAAGAAGGGTCTGGCAGAGCATGTTGTTGCGGTTATTGAACCATTGCAGGCACGGTATAATGAAATTCGCAGCTCCGGCGAAATAAATCAAATTTTGAAGCAGGGTGGGGAGCGCGCTTCCGTTATTGCGGATCGTACTTTAGCAGACGTGAAAGAGCTGATGGGCTTTCTTGCACCTCGCGATTAATTCCAAGGCTGACGCTATGCGTCAGCCTTGTTTTTTTCTGCGCATGCGTGCCTTAACAATAAACCCTGCTCCGATAGTTAAGAGACAGAGCACTCCGAATAGCAATACCAGCCAGCCACTATGACTTATGGAGACAGACATCGCACTCATAAATAGAATGGCAAGCACCGAGAAAAATAACGAAAGCGGTTTGGACATGGTGTTTTCTCTCCTTAACAAATCGTCAATATATTTTTAAAGATTTAAGAATAGTTTCTCCAAGGGTGCACATAATAAGTTTGCAAGCTTGCAACTCACATCAAAGTGCAGAGGACGAAAGGAGAAATACATTATGGCAGGAAGAAGCGGTCAACTTGTTGTACCACAAGCTAACCAAGCTATACAGCAACTGAAACTTGAGGCAGCGCAAGAGCTCGGCGTACAAATCCCTCAAGATGGCTACTACGGTAATGTTTCGACGCGTGATGCAGGTTCCCTTGGTGGTTACATTACGAAAAAGCTAGTCCAAATTGCTGAGCAACAACTATCTGGCGGCTCCCGTTAATTGCAACTAATACACAATGATGAATTGAAGCCCAAGACTTAACTTGGGCTTCTTTGCATGTCTTTTTATTATTTTAGCATACGTAAAAAAGAAAGCCCCTCTTATTTTGCTCCAAAGGGCTTTCCCGCGTCAATATTAATAAGTATCCATACGCAATCTCTTCATTAATCGCTCATCACTGAGCCATCCGACATATGAGCCAATGGTTTCATATTTCTTATTCATCAGGAGCACGCCTACGAATGGATATTGCTTGCGATGACGATATCGTACGTCGCACCATCTTACCTCATAGCCGAATGGATGCTCGCGTACGTCCGCGCAAGCAAAGCTGGTGAAATACAAAAAGGAGCGGATAGCGGGATCGTTTTTTGACATCGCAACCGCGGGATGATCAGAGCATTGCACCCGGTCTAGCCAGGTTAAGGAGCTGCTGCGTAAATTACCGATCACGAAGCCGCCTGCTTTCGCCTGCTTGACAATATTCCAGATCGATAAGGAGATCGTTGGTATAGCGATGTATTTGTCACCCTCTTCGTATTCCGAATCGAGCTTCTTCATCCGATGAACTGTACTTCTGGCAGTCAATGTTCGCCAAACGAAATAAATAGCTAAAAACAAATACATAATCGGAAATAAGAATGCGGGATTTACTAAGCCGCCCGCCCACAGTAAAATAGCAATGATGTGTGTCGTAAATATAATGGGATCAAAGATGTGAATAATATTCCATGATATCCACTTGTCTGTAAAGGGCCGCATCGCTTGCGTGCCATACGTATTAAACAGATCGGTAAAGACATGCACGCAGACGGCGAGCAGCACCCAGCCTCCAACATGGAGCCAAGGCAAGCCTCCACGGTAAAACAATTGCAAAATGCCGGTAATCAATACGGTCCATATGGCAATAGCCGGCAAGGAATGAGAAATACCGCGATGATTGCGAATATAAACAGCATTTCCTTTTAAACGAAGCAGACCGTCCAAATCAGGCGCTTGCGAGCCGATTACTGTACCAAGCAGTACGGCTGTTTGAATGGATTGATCCGCTGCAACAACAGGATCAATGGCTGCGAGTCCAGCTAAGCCTATGCCCATAACGAGATGTGTGCCTGTATCCATGTCGAAATCTCCCCTATCCAAATGATTAGGATTAGTATCGACGAACAAGGGGAACTTTATCAATACAAGCAAAAGGAGACTGAAGGTAATGTTTATTTGTTTTGCTGAGTACCGCATAGCCGCCGAGTGGCGGGAGACCTATCTTAATTATACAAGCGAGCTTCTAGCAGGTGTACAGGATGTGCAATTATATGAAGGAACGGATCAACCGGGCTTGTTCGTGGAGGTGTGGAATGCGTCAAGCCTTGAGCAAGCGGAGCAACTGAAAGAGGAACGCTGCAATGAGCGTTCCTCTTGGTTCAAAGTATCGGAATGGATTGTTGGAGGAGCTGCAAAAATGCACATCTGGACGTTTAAACCTGCTCATTTAAACGTTCAGACTGCAATTAGCGACTAGAATTAGCGGTGCCTAACGTAGCTGTTCCTAGCGGAGTTGAGGAGCTCACTACGCTGCCATGAAACGGATATTCGTATGCGATTGGTCCATCGAAGGTCACATAGTCAAGATTCAGCGTCAAAAGTAAGTAACGCATACCCGTTGAAGGATCACTAATAACGATGTGATCACGTCCAGCTGCTTCAATGACGCCTTTGAAAATTTTGGCGTTCCATTCCCTATTGTTCTCATAGGTCATATAGAAGGTCGCCATTTTACCGCGATTAAGGCGCAGTATGTTTTCAACATAGGATTCCTCAATGGCGGGAAGTGTAACGATATTGCCTCCTGCAGGTGTGACAAAAGCTCCGCTAGGTACAGCAGGAGGTGCCATTTGCATAGCTTGGGCAGGAAATGCAGTTGCTTGCGGCTGCTGCATGCCCATTTGTTGAGGGTAACCGCCATATCCACCATAGCCGTACCCTTGATATGGAGCTGTATTTGCTGGACTAACTTGGTTTTTGAATCCATAACCGTTAGACATGTTGAAATTCCTCGCTTTCACACTTTAGAAATTTTTTTAATAAACGGTAGGACAATCTCCAGATGTCGGAATGAAGAAGCAGTGCGCTTTATATCTTCCGCTATTAGCCTGGTCATACCACGTATTCGGGCAGCTGCCTGCCGGACGGAAAAACCACAGTGCATTTGATGCGGGATGCTGACGCTCTCCGTTGATGACCCGTTGCGCTAAACGTATGTCTTTATCGCGTGCACTCTGGTAAAAATAGCTCTTGGTGATGGCCTCGAAGCCGCCTGGGCTTTGATACACCATGTCAGGTATGGATCTTATATTGCGAAAGTCCAAGCAATTTCCACGCACGCGGTTCACACCAACATTGCCTACCATAAGCATCCCGAGCTCGCCCTCGCCTTCGGCTTCTGCACGCATGAGTCGAGCCAGCATTTTCGTGTTCTCGGAGTTTGTTTTAATGACTGCCATAGACTAGATGGTTCACATCCCTTCGCATACTATAGAACGGTTTGATGCTCCAATAGGCCTAGGCACCAAACTACATAGCTATTGTACTCGGCGCCCAGCCAAATGGTTACTAAATGATTTGTCACAATTTGAGTGGCAAAATGATGAACAAAATCGTCGAACATTGTCATGGCATACTTTTTTCGGTATGATTAGAAACGATTCATCAATGGATGATAGACGCACTAAGCGTCTTGTCGCATAACTCGGGAGGCTCGCTTCGTGTTGAAAGACTTAATTGCTTTGACTAAACCAGGGCTGCTTCGACTTAATGTGTTTGCTGCATTGGGCGGTTTTTTGGTTGCTTCTAAATGGGATGTTAACTTCATGCTGCTCATATGGACACTTATCGGCTCAACCTTGACGATAGCGTCGGCAACTGTCGTTAATAATTATTGGGATCGAGAGCTTGATTTGAAAATGGAGCGAACGAAAAACCGTGCGCTGCCAACTGGTCGAATGAAGCCGGGAACCGTTCTAGCCTATGGTATTATTCTGGGAGTCGCAGGGCTTCTTATCTTATTTACGCTGGTCAATCCGTTATCCGGTTGGCTGGGGCTGCTTGGTTGGTTCGTTTATATCGTTATCTACACGTTTTGGCTTAAACGGACGTCTACGTGGAGCACTTCAGTAGGCGGAATCTCTGGCGCAATGCCGCCAGTAATCGGCTACTGTGCCGTTACGAATGAGGTTGATGCAGGCGCATGGCTGTTGTTTGCAATGCTCTTCCTATGGCAGCCGGCTCACTTCTGGTCGCTTGCGATTCGCAGGGTAGAGGAATACAGGGAGGCTGGTTTTCCGCTGCTGCCTGTCGTTAAAGGGATTAAACGGACTAAGCTGCAAATGATTCCTTACATTTTGCTGCTTCTGCCGACCGTTATTTTATTTTATACTTATGGATATGTAGGTATCTTTTTCTTAATTATTTCCGTTGTAGGCGGACTCGTATGGCTCATTCATACGTTGCGCGGGACCAGCGCCAAGGATACCGAAAAATGGGCGAAAACAAACTTTCTTATCTCGGTTAATTATTTGATGGTTATTTTTATCGTTATGATTCTAAACACGACAGGATCATAATTACAATCTTAAGGAGTGACTAACGTGGCGTTTGTGAAGAAGCATAGCTTCAAGATAGCAGTTCTGGCGCTTTGCGCAGCTATGGGCATTTATTTATTTATAACATACGGCATGCAGCCGAAGCAGACGCTTCCGATTGAGATGGCTGCTCCAGCTTTCGAATTAACAGATATTGATGGTCAAGACGTATCTCTAGCCTCGACGAACGGCAAGGCACGGATCGTGTATTTCTACTTTGCCAACTGTCCGGATGTATGTCCGCCAACCACCTTCCTCTTATCGCAAGTGCAAGAGCAGCTTGCAGCGGAGGGTAAGCTTGGCACAGAGGCGGAGCTTATTTCCATTACGTTTGATCCCGTGAAAGATACGCCTGACGTGATTCGGGCCTTTGCTAAGCGGAACTTCGCTGATACGAGCAGCTGGCGCTTTCTCCGCGGAGATGAGGAAACTTCGCTTCAGCTGGCTAGAGATTTCGGGGTAGCTGTCATTAAAAATGAGGATGGCTCGTTTACACATATGAATGTCATCACCATCGTGGACGCGGATGGCCAAATTCGCAAATGGATCAACGGCAGCAAGGAAGAATTAACGGCTGAAGAAATTGTAGCTGACTTGAAGTCAGTGCTTTAAAATTCATCTTTGCTCCAAATGGAAGCGGGACTCTGCGCAGCATACTTAATATGCGCATCGAGGCCCGCTTTTTCTAATTGCTCAATTAAATATTCCTCGGGCGTATTTTCTACTCCAGCGTAACCTTTGCGGGTATAAATATGCTCGGCATCTGGAAACATGTCGCGAAGCAGAAAACGAATTCTTTTGCCGGAGGAATCATTATCCGTAAAAATATAGGCCTGCTGATGCCCGATCTGCCTGCGCAGCTTCTCGAGCTGATCAGAGCCTGGAGTGCCAAAGGTACAATAGATGGGCACTTCTTCGTGCAGCACGCGTCTTAGTCTTGATTTATCGTTTTTTCCTTCAACAATAATAGCAATATCCATGGCTGTCACCTCGGGTACAGGGAAATGTGGAAGGCAGCATGCTGCCTTATAAGGCTAGTGTACCACTAAATTCTTATTTTACCGATAGAGTATGCAAGGTGAAATGGCTATCGCCGTCCTTATGGCGGTGGCGCGTTTCATTCAGGAGAAATATAGAGAAAGTATGGCCAAATGATATACTTTCCTATATTTCAAGAAAAAAAGCCTGCGCTCAGCAGGCTTCATGAAATATAGGAAAGTATAAGTTTCTTCTTAGATACTAGTATAAGCAGGTGCATGCAATAATTACGAGTAAAATAAACAACACGAGAATAATGCCGATATGATTGGAGCCATTGTGTCCACAGCTTTCATTTACAGAACTTACATTTCCAGACATTTATGGAGTCACCCCTTTTCTTTTCCAACAAAGCGCTGCCAGCCACTAGAGCAGGTTTGGGCGATAGCCGCTAATGCTTGATTGCCCGTGGCTAGTCATTTGCCATTGTGTAATCTATGTAACGGGATGCCATTCGCCCTGTGCTTCTACCCAGCTTTATGAAAAATGGGTGCGGGAGGAATGTCGCTTCCAAGTATGCAGGGGCAGAAAGGTAACAGCGATCATTAGCGCGATAAAAGCTATGTAGTATGGCGACACATGGTCGCGCAATTGGCCAGCTGCCATAGGTCCAATGAAAGCGCCGACGGAAAAGGCAATGGAAAGCACAGAGAAAGTGCGGCCATAACGCGCCCCGCCGCTGAGCTCAATGAGCAGAATGGATAATGCCGGTAAAATAACCCCTTTGGCCATCCCGACAAATAGCAGCATAACCATGAGCGGTGCAGGGAAATTTGAGGCAATGCCAAAGTAAATGATCGCAAGAACTAGTGAGCCCCATAACGTCCGCTGATATGCGGAAACGCGGTTTAAGAACAGCATGCTTAGGGTGACAAGCGCTCCTATGCTGACTACGGAGAATAGCAGCCCTGTCGTCATCATCGCTTCTTGCGTTTTGGCCATTAGCGGAAGTTCGAACGATAAAATGCCTTGTGCACAGCTAAGCGCGACAGGCAGCATATAGACGAGCCACGGGATAGGAACAGCTTGCTCAAGCGGCAGCTTTTCCTTTTTTTCCAGCTTAGACATCGACTTGCTTTGCTCTGCATTCGCCCGGATGTCCTTGATGAAAAAGATCGCGCAGACAGATGTTACAATTAAAATCCAGCCAAGCAGCGTAAAGGCGGTCGCAAACCCGATCTTGGCAACAAGATAGGCGCCTGCTGCTGGTGAGACAACGCTCGCGAGTGTGTGGACGAGACCGTTGCCTGCCATAAGCTTTCCTTGCTCGGTGCGGTCGCTTGTCATTTTGGCAAGCAACGCAAGGCAAGCTGGGGATAGAAAAGCAAGCACGAAGCCGCTGATCGATCTTAGCAGAAGAAGCTGCCAAGGATTTGTAACATGCGACTGGAACAGCAGCACCACACCCGCTGCCAGGAGGCTGAATACGATAAAAAATCGGCTGCCGTAGCGGTCGACGCTAAAGCCTGCAATAAGATTGCCAGGCAAATGCGTGATGGAGTACATGCCCATCATTAGTCCAATAAAGGACGGCGCTGCTCCTAATGAGATAGCGAAGGGCGTTAAAATCGGGTATTGCGCATGCAGATCAAAAAAAGCGATAAATAAAAATAAATAAAGCCAAACCGCGGTTTTCAAAGGGCGGCCCCTCCTTGCCAATTACAATCTTATATACTTGTACGTCTAAATGGGACAGGATATGTCTGTATAAAAACAGGCAAGCGTTTACGCCTCATATTTCATAGGTTATAATATTTTGTAATGGGATATTGTACGAGGTATAATGGAGGGGATCACGCTTGGAATTTTTAAATTTTTCGACTTATGATCTGGACACATGGACAGCCTTCTTTAAAGAACATTGGCTCGTACTCGTTATCGCGCTTATCGTGTTGTTTATTATCGTACGCATTGTGAAGACCGTGTTGAAATGGGCAATCGTTGCCGTCATCGTAATCGGTCTGGTTGTGTACAGCGGCTACAGCATGGATGATCTGAAGCAGATCGGCACGAAGGTTGCTGATACGGTTAAGCAGGAAGCTATCAATGCAATGGTAGGCGAAGCGAAGGATGCTACCTTCGTAACGAATGCAGATGGTACCTTTACAGTCAAAACCAGAAATGTTGAGCTTTCCGGCAAACCTGGCGATAACGAGGTGGCTGTATCCTTTCGAGGCACCCAGCTTGGCAAGTGGGAGATTGACAGTACGATACAAACCGTAATCGACCAAGCGAAGAAGAACGGGTAATGCTTATGATGAGCTGGGTTCAACAACATGTTAACAAGCTGGAGCCTGTTGCGATTATTGTGCTTCTCTTGCTGCTTGGCTCTCTTATACAGGGGATAAGGAGAGGCGCATCGAGTTCCGCGAGGCGTCTTTTCTTTTTTGTTTGGGAAGGTGTAGTCATTGTCGTCTGTTTGGTGCTGGCAGCACAGCTTGCGAATCGATTATCGCCTGTTGTAGCGGAGTGGCTGATTAAACGCGTCAGAGTGCCGCTGCGTGAGCTAAGCGGTCTAGAGCAGGGATGGTTCACACTGCTCACAAGCCTACGTGATTTCGCACTGCTTCGTTATGGGGTTTTATTTATATTCGGTTATTTGCTGCTGCGCGCAGCAGCAGCTTTGGTTGAGCCGCTAATTGAGCGCTCCGTTGAAAGTCTGCTACGCAGCGGCAGGGAAGAGCCTGCTGACGGCCTCAAGGGGAAGCGGAGCGCAAGCCGCGCACTAGGATCGATAATTGGCGCTTTGCATGGCGCCGGGCGGTCTTTCGTATTCGTAGCTCTGCTGTTTGTCTATGTGTCGCTTATGCCTAATGGATGGTATGTCGACAAAATATCCGAGTCGCAGATTTATAATCAAGCAGCGGAGTGGCTGAGTCCGGTTGCAGGCGATGTCCTGAAAGGGCAAGGGCCCGTGCTGACCCAAGCGGTCGAAGCACAGTTTAAGCAAATTTTACAACGCAAATACGAAATTATTGATTATGCCATCCCTGCTGAAATTGAGCAGGCAGCCCTTTATGTAACGAAGGATGCGCAGACGAATGAAGATAAGGCGCGCAGACTTTATGATTGGCTGGGAACAAGAATTGCTTATGACTACGACAAAGCTCGCAATTATGAGGAGCAGGGCATTTGGAAGGAACAAACACCGCCCGAGACATTTGATACGCGGAATGGCGTATGTATAGATATAGCACGTTTATACGCTGTGATGGCTAGATCAGCAGGACTTGAAGTGCGAGTTGTAACTGGCATGGGAGCGGATGGGCAAGGCGGCTATGGCCCGCATGCGTGGAATGAAGTGCAAATCGGAGAGGGAGCTGAAGGCTGGGTTCCGCTTGATGCTACATGGGCAAACGCTGGAGATTGGTTTAATCCGCCGGCATTCGATGATACGCATATTCGCGAAGCGTAATTCGGCTGGCTGACGTTAACTTATTTAATGAATATGAGGTGATTCAACATGCAGGATGATCCGCAAAAGCGGGAAATCATAAATCGGCGTCATTTTTCGTTTCGATTGAATTTATTTTTCTTTATTACGTTCGCTTTATTTAGCGTTTTGATCGTTCGGTTAGCGATATTGCAGTTCGTGGAAGGTCCGATGCTTAGCGCAGAAGGTATCGAGAAGAGCACGAGAAACGATAAAATTCCTCCTATACGGGGAAATATCTATGATGCTACAGGACATCCAATTGCGTATTCAACCTCTACACAATCGCTGTACTTCAGCATACAGCCAGAGGCTAAGCTGGAGAATGCGAAACAGAACGCTAGGGAAATGGCCGCGAAGCTGCTGGAGGTGTTCACGAAATTTGGTGATCCGGAAAAAGCAATGACGGAGGAAGATATTATTCGCCAAATGGACCTTGATTTCAGGCGAAACAATATTTCGACCCCACGGCGCATCAAATCGGGGCTGACCAATAACGAAATTGCTTATTTTATGGAAAACCAGACTTCCTTCAAGGGCATTGACATCATGGAGGAGAGCGTCCGTAATTACAGTACAGATTCGATTGCCGTGCAGCTGGTAGGCTATTTGAAGAAGTATAAGGGCGTTCGTGAAACGGTGGACTTTTACAAGGAAAAAACGACGGAAAAGGACGAAACTCTTCAATATTTGGACGAAGAGGATGTAGGGATGGACGGTTTAGAGTATATGTACCAGGATGTGCTGCGCGGTACGAATGGTCTCAAAACCTACCCCGTAAACAATGCTGAGCGCATTATTGGTCCGATGCAAATCACAAATCCGAAAAAAGGATCTGACATTTATCTGACGATTAACAAGAACGTACAATTGACAACAGAAGAAGCAATTATGGATCAATTGAAAAAAATATCGACATCATCCAATAAATATGAACGGGCGGAATATGCCAAAACGGGCTTTGCTGTCGCAATGGAAGTAGATACCGGAAAAATCGTTGCCATGGCAAGTATGCCGGATTACGATCCGAACATTTGGGCCGGAGGCCGGATTAGCGCGGATGATTACGAAAATTTCTCTAATGTGCTCGAGAACGGGACAATCCGCAGCGTATACGGAAAATATGATTCAGAGGAGGAACGGAAAAAGCATCCTTCCTCGATCGTATATCTCGGTTCAACGATGAAGCCGTTAACCGTGCTTATTGGCTTGAATGAGAAATTGTTTAATACGAACAGCTATTACAATGATACCGGTGTTTTCAGCTATGGTAAAAAAGGTTATGAGACCTTCGTTCGGAACTCTCAGCGTCATGTTTACGGCAGCATCGATGGAGCCAAGGCGATTGAACACTCCTCCAATCCGTTTATGGCGGAATGGGTAGGGAATAAGCTCTATATGCGTGGATCGGTTAACGGCAAGAGCAGCGTCGAGATTTGGGACGATTATGTCAAGCAATTTGGATTAGGTGTATTAACCGGAAGTGGTCTGTTTGGGGAGTCCAAAGGGATCATTGATTATTTTGACTCGGCTGAAAGGTTTAGTGCGCAAGCAGCTCTGGTTCTCGCTTCATTTGGTCAGCAGGGTCGCTATACGACGCTTCAGCTTGCGCAATATACAGCAATGCTCGCTAATCACGGCAAGCGCATGAAGCCGCAGTTCGTTAACGAAATTAAGGATACGGATGGGAATGTAATTCAAGGCTTCACTCCTGAAATTTTGAACGAGGTTGAGTTCCCTGCGGAATATTGGAAGGAAATTGAAACGGGTATGTCCAAGGTTAGCTCACAGGGCTTTGAAGGTGTGGACTACACGTACATGAGGAAGACGGGAACCTCTGAGCAGGAAGTTGCAAAGCGTACCGCCGAGAATGCGGTCTTTATCGCTTATGCGCCTGCTGACAAGCCTAAGCTTGCTGTGGCTGTCGTTATACCTGATGGCGGTTTCGGGAGTTACGGAGCATCGCCAATCGCAAGAAAAATATTCGATGCCTACGACCAAGAGGTCGGTTTGTATGGCGTGCCGAAGAAGAAAACAACAGAGACTAATGAGCCAAACACAGCTGATCAATCCGCGGGGAATACTGCCGACGAGGTGGATACAGCGATAGGTACGACGGAATAAGACGATTAATAGCAAGCCAATAAAAGAAACCTCTCCTTTGGTGAAATGGTTGTTAGCCACTATCACTTCACCAAGGATTGGTTTCTTTTTATTTATGCATTTTATGGTACGAGGACATAGCGTCTATTCTATGTGTTCTTATGCGCTCCTGAATGACCGCACCCGCCACTAATTGGCCCAATAAGCGCACTCCTCCCTTGATTAATAACGGACAATCCCTCCTTCTTTTTCCAGTTGAGGCAGCTGCCTCAAAAATAAAAGTTGCACTAGTGAAACATTTTTGTGTATTATAAAAAAAAAGGCTTTAGGCAAACTAAGATTCATAAGGGCAAATAATCATGCATATTAAAAATAACAAGGATGTAGGAGGTTTTATTTATGCGTAAAGGGTATAAGACGAATTCAGCATTTAAAAGATTCATTTTGACGATTGTATTTCTAGTGATAACGGCAGTGATGTCATCGGCCTGCGGACAGCAAACGGAAACTGGTGAGAGTGGAAAGCTGAACATTACGGCGACGACAGGAATGATTACAGATGTGGCACAGCAAGTAGGCGGCGAGTATGTAGAGGTTAGTGGGCTGATGGGAGCGGGAATTGATCCCCATTTGTATAAAGCCTCACAAGGCGATGTGAAGAAGCTTGATAACGCCGATATTATTTTTTACAACGGCTTGCATCTGGAAGGCAAAATGGCTGAGATGTTTGAGTCGCTGGAGAAGCGGAAGCCAACGGTTGCTGTATCGAAGTATTTGACAGAGGACCAGCTGCATTCGGCTCCAGGGCAAGGGGAAGGCATGCATGACCCGCATATATGGTTTAACGTGAAGCTCTGGATTTCTACGGCAGAAGTCATTCGCGATACATTAATCGAGAAGGATGCTTCCCATGCTGATTATTACAAGGAGAATGCAGCAGCCTATATCAAGCAGCTTGAAGAGCTGGATACTTATGCGAGGGAGCAAATCGCGCTAATTCCTGAGGAAAGCCGCATTCTCGTAACGGCTCATGATGCTTTCGGATATTTTGGCGAAGCATACGGGTTGACTGTCACGGGTTTACAAGGCATGAATACGATGTCTGAATATGGCTCAAAGGATGTTAGCAAGCTGCGTGACTACCTCGTTGAGAAAAAAATAAAAGCGGTATTTATCGAATCCAGCGTTCCAAAAAAATCGATTGAATCGGTCATCGAAGGTGCGCGCCAATTAGGGCATGAGGTGAAAATTGGCGGAGAGCTCTTCTCCGATGCTATGGGTGATGCAGGAACGGTAGAAGGAACTTATATCGGTATGGTTAGACATAATGTGGATACGATTGTAGCCGCTTTGAAATAGCATAACAATGGCAAGGAAAGCGAGTGATAATGATGAGTCAGATTCATACAGAAGTCAAACCGAATACGAAGACGATAGCTCCGCTGAGCATAACAGGATTAAGTGTTGCCTATCAGAAGAAGCCAGTGCTGAAAAATGTGTCCTTTGAAGTAACCGAAGGAGAGCTGATCGGCGTAATCGGTCCGAATGGCGCTGGCAAATCGACCTTGATGAAGGCAGCGCTCGGGCTTATACCGAGCATTAGCGGAGAGGTGCTCGTATACGGAAAGCCTTATAAACAGCAGCGCAGAATGATTGGCTACGTGCCGCAGCGGGAATCCGTCGATTGGGATTTTCCAACAAATGCGCTGGATGTTGTACTTATGGGACGCTATGGGCATCTTGGATGGTTTCGCCGTCCATCGGCAAAGGATAAGGCGCTCGCGCTGGAGTGTCTAAGCAAGGTTGGCATGGCTGATTACGCAGGAAGACAGATCAGTCAGCTCTCAGGAGGACAGCAGCAGCGTGTCTTCCTGGCACGAGCGCTGGCTCAGGATGCGAAGCTGTACTTTATGGATGAGCCCTTCGCAGGCGTTGATGCTGCGACAGAAAAGGCGATCATCACGCTGCTGCAGGAGCTGAAGCTGCAGGGGAAAACGGTTATTGTCGTCCATCATGATCTTGCGACCGTTCAGGATTATTTTGATTCTGTGCTGCTGCTGAATGTAGAGGTTCAAGGCTTCGGCCCCACTGAACAAATCTTTACACAGGGGCTGCTGCAGCATACCTATGGCGGCAGACTTGCCTTCCTAGATCGCAGCCTGCATTCCCGGTCATCGCTAGACGGAAAGGATGAGTGACAATGGAGCAAATTTGGTCCATGCTGGCTGATCCTAATATGCAATGGATATTTCTTGGCTGTACGCTGCTTGGGCTTAGCAGCGGCGTCATCGGCTGCTTCTCCTATCTCAGGAAGCAAAGCTTAATGGGAGACACATTGGCGCATGCAGCTTTACCAGGAATTTGCATCGCATTTATGCTTACAGGAGTAAAATCAATTGGGATTTTTCTAATTGGCGCAGGCATAGCCGGAATTATCGCAACATTCGGAATTGGTTATATTACTCGAAACTCGAAGCTCAAGCAGGATGCAGCGATGGGAATTGTGCTCTCTGGATTTTTTGGTCTAGGGATCGTGCTCCTTACGTTAATCCAACATGGCAGCTACGGCAATCAGGCCGGTCTGGATAAGTTCATGTTTGGGCAAGCAGCTTCGATGATCGCTTCTGACGTCATTACGATGACGATCGTATGCGTATCGCTAATAACGATATGTACACTGCTCTTTAAGCAATTCAAAATTATCGCGTTTGATCCGGGCTTTGCAAGGGGGCTCGGTTATCCCGTAGCTTTCCTAGAGCAATTAATGATGTTATTAGTTGTAGTTGCTGTCGTAGCGGGCATCCAAGCGGTAGGCGTTGTGCTTGTAGCAGCGCTGCTCATTACACCGGCCGTATCAGCTAGGTACTGGACGAACCGATTGGGACTAATGGTTATATTGTCAGGCTTATTCGGGGCAATCAGCGGCGCAGCAGGCACATGGATAAGTGCATCGGTCTCGAATCTGCCAACAGGCCCAGTCACAGTGCTTGCGGCTACTCTGATGTTCTGTTTTTCCATATTATTTGGCCCGCAGCGTGGCATCATTGCGAAACGGCTGCTGCGCAAAACCGTTAAGCAGCGCTTCCACCGCGAAAACGAGCTTCATATGGAGAGCACAGCGAAGAAGGAGGCGGCCTTATGAGTGGTTTTTGGATATTGCTAACAGGCGCGCTCGTAGCTAGCTGCTGCGGCGTACTTGGTGTATTTCTCGTCCTTCGCAAGATGGCTATGATTGGCGATGCTATCAGCCATTCCGTTATGCCGGGCATCGTTATCGCGTTTCTGCTCAGCGGTTCGCGCGATTCTCTGCTGATGATGTTTGCAGCACTAGTATTCGGCTTGCTTACGACGTTTCTTATTCAGATGTTTCAGCAAAGCGGTATTCAATCGGACGCTTCGATCGGAGTTGTGTTTACGGCTCTTTTCGCGATAGGCGTAGTATTGGTCAGCTTATATGCGCGTCAGGTGCATTTGGACCAGGATGCGATTTTATATGGTGAAATCGCTTATGTTCACTGGAATATTTGGGAGCTGGGCGGCGTGAATATGGGACCGAAGGCGGTGTGGCTGCTCGGTGTAACGCTGCTCGTTATTACAACGGTAATTGGTTTGTTCTACAAGCAATTTAAGCTTTGTGCATTCGATCCGGCGCTAGCGGCAGCTATCGGCATACCAGTTGCTTTTTTCCATTATTTATTGATGGGTCTTGTATCCATGGCGACGGTCAGCTCCTTTGAGAGCGTAGGTGCAATTCTCGTTGTAGGAATGCTGATTATTCCCGCCTCAACGGCATACTTGTTGACGGATCGGCTCGGAATTATGATCGCTTGGAGTGTGCTCATCGGCATTATGAGTACATTTATCGGCTATGGAGCGGCTGTTTTGCTGGATGCATCAATCGCAGGCTGTATGGTTTGCGCGGCATTGCTGCTGTTCATCATTGCTTTTCTGTTCTCTCCTTCTCACGGCATTATTATAAAAAAGCTTCGAATCAGAAAGCTTGCCTAACCTCAGATGTAAATGAATTTTCTTCAAATAAAGAAAGCATTCGATTGTCGGATGCTTTCTTTTTTGTTGCCAATATACAAAAATTGATAAATTAATGAGAAATATTTGCAACCTTTAGCTGGTTAAATACGTTTTATATTTGGTACATACTAGAAAAAATGGGGAGAGGGAAACAGAAATGAAAGTTTGGTTTAAGCTTATTATACCGATTGTTGTCACTGCTTTAGTAGTATCCGGCTGCAGCTTTGGAGGAGACAATAAGGGGACAGACAAAAATCAACCGTCATCGCTGAGGGTGATGTATTACGATGAGGGCTCTTTCTTCCAAGAATATGGAATGCTTTTCTCAGCGTTATATCCAAATGTTGAGATTGAGGTTGTAAACACGCAAAGCCTCTACTCAGGACAAAATGATGATTATGAAGCTGCTTTTGCAAAGTTCATCGAAGAGGAACAGCCTGATATTCTTATGCTGAGCGCCGATCAATTTAAACAAATGGCACTTGACGGCAAGCTCTATGATCTTGATGTGGTCATAGAGAAGGAGAAGTATGACACAGAGGGATTAGTTCCAGGTATGCTTGATTATTTAAGAGAGCTCGGCGGAGGAAGGCTGTATGGCATGACGCCAAGCTACTACAGTCAAGTGATGTATTACAACAAGGATTTATTTGATAAGTACCAAATTGAGTATCCAACCGATCGAATGAGCTGGAATGAAACGCTGCAGCTGGCTCGTCGCTTCCCTACAGAAGGAGAACCGAAAGAACGCGTATACGGTTTGAAAATGGGCTATAGCGAGGAACTATTTGATTTGGCAAACACACTTGCATCTGCGGATGGCATTAGCTATGTGAATGCTTCGCAGAAGCTGCTGACGATAAACACCGATTCATGGAAAAATGTGTTCCAGACTGCGCTTGATGCAATCGCATCTAAATCGCTTTATTTCGAGAGTATGATGTATGAAAATCAAGAATCAAATATGGGTGGAACGTATGAGGATTATTTGCTGAGAGATCCCTTTATCTCAGGGCGTCTAGCGATGTCCCTCGGAGACTTCAATTACATTAACCAAATTAAACAAGCGAGCAATAATGAACAGGTTAAGGATAGGGTCGTGAAAAACTGGGATCTTGTTACGGTGCCTGTTGGAGCGCAAAATCCAGATCAATCGAATATGACATCATTCAATAATTTACTTGCGATTAGCGCAGACTCAGCCAATAAGGAAACAGCTTGGCAATTCCTTAGTTATCTAACGAGTGATGAATATGCGAGAGTAAAATCAAAGTCCAACAACTACAATGGCTTGCCAGTAAGAACCAAATATATTACAGATGTAGAGGGACATAATTTTGCTGCCTTCTATAATTTAAAGCCTAGTACCTTTAATAGCTATAAGGATTTTGATAAGCTGCCGCAAACTTTCTGGGGAGAATTTATGACAGCTGCCCAGGAGGAGCTTCAGAAGGTGAAGGATGATAAGCAGCCGCTTAATGAAGCGCTTGATATTTTGCAGGTCAAAGGGCAAGAAATGCTGCTGAAGGAAGATCCAATTACTCCGGAGCAAGAAGAAACGGCTCAGGAGGCGCCAGCTGTAGAGAGCGGCTCAGCAACGACGATAGTGCGGTAAGGTTGAAATGAATTGGGAGCATGCCTTCGCGTTCAAGCGAAGGCGTGCTCTCTTTTTTAAAATATAGGAAAGTAAATGCTCTGTGAATTCATTTGGAATCTGACGTAAATGTGCTAAAATAATTTACTAGTTAGATACAACAATGAATGGCTTTTATGAGGAGGCACAATATTGGGAGACTATAAGCTGGTTGCGCTCGACATGGATGGGACGCTACTCAATGAGCAAAGTGAAATTAGCGCTGAAAACGCGGAATGGATTCAAAAAGCGCTGGATGCAGGTGTCATCGTCAGCTTCTCTACAGGCCGGGGCTTTCGCAGCGCATTGCCATTTGCAGAGCAGTTAAAGCTGGAAACACCGATGATAACGGTAAATGGCAGTGAAATATGGCATCGTCCGCATGTACTGCACAAGCGTACGCATCTTAGTCACGTTTATGTAAAAAGGCTTCATGAGCTTGCTCTCTCGCATGGGGAGCCTTGGTTTTGGGCCTACACAGCAGATGATATTTTCAATAAAGAAAAGTGGATTAACCCAGCATCCGATTATGATGCGCATCATTGGTTGAAATTTGGCTATTACACCGAGGATGACAGCATAAGAGAACAGATCCTTGCTGAGGTGCAGAGCTGGGGAGCACTCGAAATTACGAATTCCTCGCCATGGAATTTGGAGCTTAATCCGCTCGGCGTATCGAAGGCTAGCGCGCTTAAAGAGCTTTGCGGGCTTCTTGATATTGAGATGTCGCAAGTGATCGCTGTAGGCGACAGCCTAAACGATATCGCAGCTATTCGCGAGGCTGGACTTGGCGTTGCGATGGGCAATGCTCAGGATGTCGTCAAGGAAGCGGCAGATTTTATTACCTTCTCGAACAATGAGCATGGCGTCGCTGAGGTTATTAAACGGTACGTTTTGAAAGGGTGAGAAGCGTATGGATATTTTAGGCTGGATATTAGTCGTTCTGCTATTCGTTGTCGGAATGGCTGGAGCGATTTATCCAATTTTGCCTGGCGCACTAGCGATTTACGCAGCGTTTTTCGTATATGGCTGGTTTTTCTCCTTCCATGAATTTGGCTTTTGGTTTTGGCTTATTCAGACACTCATCGTTGTTGTTCTCTTTGTTGCCGATTATGCGGTCAGCGGATGGGGCGTGAAGCGCTTCGGAGGCTCTAGAGCCTCCATTATTGGCAGTACGATCGGTCTTATTTTTGGCCCTTTTGTTATTCCTGCATTCGGTCTAATTATCGGTCCTTTCTTAGGTGCAGTCATCGGAGAAATCATTATCGGCACAAGTCCGTCGAAGTCGTTGAAGGTCGGGCTTGGATCAGTCGTAGGACTGTTCACCAGTGTTGTCGTTAAAGTTATTTTGCAGGCGGCAATGATTTTGCTGTTTGTGCTGTGGCTAGTAAACTAAGGTATAGAGAGGATGGATGGCGCGATGATAAAGGTAACGGTTTGGAATGAATTTTTGCATGAAAAAAATAATGAAGAAGTAAAGAGGATTTACCCGGATGGCATTCATCAAGCGCTGGCGAGCGGAATTGCGAGCGGTGATATCGAGGTAGCGACAGCTACGCTGGAGGAGCCCGAGCATGGGCTTACAACGGAGCGCTTGGCGAATACGGATGTTCTTATCTGGTGGGGACATATGGGGCATGACAGAGTCGATGACGCGGTTGTAGAGCGTGTTCAGCAGCGTGTGTGGGAAGGGATGGGCTTAATTGTGCTCCATTCCGGTCATTTCTCAAAAATTTTCAAGAAGCTGATGGGAACGGGCTGTGATTTGAAGTGGCGGGAGGCAGGTGAGAAGGAGCGGCTTTGGGTCGTTAATCCTGCGCATCCAATCGCCGCTGGCTTGCCGGAGTATATCACGCTTGAGCATGAGGAAATGTACGGCGAGCACTTCGATATCCCAGCTCCAGATGAGCTGATTTTTGTAAGCTGGTTTGAAGGCGGTGAGGTATTCCGCAGCGGCTGTACATTCAGTCGAGGTCAAGGCAAAATTTTTTATTTCCGGCCCGGGCATGAGACATACCCAACCTACTACAACCCGCAGGTGCTTCAAGTTATTCAGAACAGCGTACGCTGGGCAGCGCCTTCGCATGCAGCCGTTCCGGTTCGCGGCAACCATCAGCCGCTGGAGCCTATAAGCAATAAAGGATAGGGAGACTTGGACAGAAGATTATGCTAAAAAAAGACTCATTAATTAAAGGCACGCTTATACTGGCGGCCGCTGCTTTAGTCGTTCGATTTCTTGGGCTGTTCCAGCGTATTCCAATCGATTATATGCTGGGCTCTGCAGGACAGGCAGCTTTTAACTCAGCCAACACGATCTATCTATTGCTGCTAACCATCGCTACTGGAGGAATTCCACTTTCCATCAGCAAGATGATATCCCAGCGTTATGCGCTAGGCAGGGCAGATGAAGCTAAACGGATTTATAAGGCTGCATTGATGTTCGGAGCCGGAACAGGCCTGCTTCTAGCAACGGCCATGTTCGTCTTCGCACCTGTCTACGCGAAAATTTCGAAGGTGCCGGATTTGGTCCTATCCTTGAGAGCCATCGCTCCAGCGCTGCTGCTGTTCCCGATTATCGCCATGATGCGGGGTTATTTTCAAGGCAGACAAATTATGTCGGCAGGCGGCATTTCGCAAATTATGGAGCAAATATTGCGATTGATCGGCGGTATTGGGCTGGCATTCATCGTGCTTGGCTGGGGCTGGGGCGATGAATATGGCGCTGCAGCTGTTGCTTTTGGTTCCGTCCTTGGCAGTATCGGTGCTTTTTCAGTTATGATGTGGTTTTGGCGAAAGCTAAAAAAACAAGACCTGGGGGAGCTGGCCAAATCGTCCGGAGCAGGCAATAATCCGTCTGTGAAGACAGGCGCGAAATTGCCTTATCGCACAATTTATCGCGAAATATTCGGTACCTCCATTCCAGCAGTTGTTACTGCGATGACGGTGCAATTTTTATACTTTTTTGATATGACGCTATTTATACGATTAACGGATTCTTTCTATAGCTTTAGCTCAGCAACGAAGGTATTGGCTGATTATTCGAATAAGGCAATGGGGATTGCCGGCATACCGCCGATTTTAGCGATTGCGCTTGGAGCGTCGATCATACCCGTTATTTCATCTGCTTTTTCCTTAAACAATATGAATGAGGTACAGCGTCAATCCTCGCTGGTCATGCGCATCGTCTGCTTTACTGGCGTACCGGTTGCTTTGCTGCTAACCGTAGCCTCTTATTCCGTTACAGGCTTGCTCTTTACAAGCCCGAGCGGCAGCGGCACTGTAGCTATGCTTACGGCGGGTGCGATTTTTCAAATTACGATGATGATTTCAAATTCGATATTGTACGGGCTGAATAAATCAAAGCAGCCAATGTACCATACCTTTATCGGACTTGGACTCAAAATTGTGTTCAGTATTGCACTAGCGCCTGTGCTGGGCGTGTACGGACTTATTATTGGATCGTCGATTTGCTTTATCGTGATTACGCTGTTGAACGTGCGGGAAATTAATAAACAGGTTAGTCTGAATATACTCGGTCGGAAATGGCTGGCGTATATTGCAGCGATAGCTGTGCCGGCATTGGCTGGCCTGGGCGCGGAGTATGCAGTGCTTGCTTTGACAGAAGGATGGGCAGATAAACTTTCCTATCTAGCAGCCGCAGCTGTCACTTCAATGGTTGTAGGCGGCTTGTATCTTCTATTATTGGCCGCTCTGCGTGTGATAACACCTGAGGATATTCGTTCATTCCCTGGGCCGCTCCGCAAGCTGATGTCGCTGCTGCTTAAGCCATTTTATAGAAAAGCAGCGTAACTAGCTGGTTTATAGAACAACAGGAGGCGTCTTCCGTTTATCGGATGGCGCTTCTTTTTTTTGAAATACAGGAAACGATACATTCTCCGATCCTGTGGATAACGAAGCTGCGCCAGCATCCGGAGAGCAGATCAAGAGAGCTAACGGAAGCCAGAGACGCTAAAGTTGCATTTTGGGTTAGCGTCACATTTTAACGGAAGTGGGAGACGCTATTCCGCAGAAATGAAGCGAGATCGGGCATATAGGGGACAAATAGAGGCGCGTGTTTCCGTTACAATTTTGAAATGAGAAATAAAGGCGATATAACGTCTGTGGTTTCCGTTAGAAGTGTGATCTGACGCTTCTGCGATTGCCAATCATCCGTAAGGATAATTTTGTTGTTCATATACGAATTCAAAATATTACCAAACTGTGGAAAACATGCTATATTGGATGCTGCGGCTTTGAATTGGAAGAGTTTTTTGAAATATAGGAGAGTATATCATTGCGCCCTACTTTCTCTATATTTCTCAGAATGAAACGCGCGGGCGCCGCCAAAGGACGGCGAGAGCCGTTTCACATCGGGGGGAGAAGCATGACAAGAGAAACGATACTTATGGTAGATGATGAGAAAGAAATTTTAAAGCTGATGGAAATTTATTTTAAAAATGACGGGTATACGATGCTGCAGGCATCAAATGGGCTTGAGGCGCTGACGCTCATGAATAACCATCAGGTGGATCTGATTATTCTTGATGTGATGATGCCCGTCATGGACGGCCTGGAAGCATGCATGAAAATTCGTGAGCAAAACAATATACCGATTATTATGCTTTCTGCCAAAACGCAGGATATTGATAAAATTTCAGGATTAAGTCTCGGAGCAGATGAATATGTAACCAAGCCGTTTAGCCCTTTAGTGCTGCTTGCGAGCGTCAAATCCCATATTCGCAGAGCAAAGCAGTTTAATATGACAACAGTGCAAAATCACAATGAGATTGTCATTGATGAGCTAGTCATTAATACGGCGACCCATACCGTTAAGGTGGATCAGCAGGAAATTAAGCTTACCCCGCGTGAGTTTGCCATTCTCAAGCTGCTCTCAGTTAATCGAGGCATCGTGCTGAGCATGGACAAAATATATGAGGAAGCATGGAATGAGCCGTTCATGGAATCAAAAAATACAGTGATGGTACATATTCGGAAAATTCGCGAAAAGATAGAAAAGGATACACAAAACCCGAAATATATAAAAACCGTATGGGGAATCGGTTATAAAATGGAGGCGCTTTAAGCTGATGCGCAACAAGCAAAGCATATATTTTGTTGTAGGAAGCTTGCTCGCTGCGGTTGCGGCCGCTTTCATTGGACGATGGCTTGTTTCCTATATGATACATATTCCGCCTTATGATACTTTTTTAAAGTGGATAATTGAAAGTATTGGCTCGATTCCCATTATGATTTTTGTTGGCTTGCTTGGTTTCGTTATTAGCTATAGAGAGCTTGTAAAACGAACGGGGGCAAACAAGCATCGTAGTGGAGTGCGAGCGCCTAGCAATAAGCTGTTCCGCACGATTCGTTGGACGTTTATGGCTGCTTTTCTTAAAAGCCTGATCCTTATGATTGCTCTTGTTATAGCCGTTCATTTGCTGGCCTACTACCTCATTCAACACTCTGTCCTCGATCGGCCTCTCATTTGGGTCGTCAATCATATTGGCTCCACACCAGTACTCGCCGTATTCGGTTGTGTGTTGTTTTTGGCGCTGTTTTTTTGGACGAGCAAAAATATGATTTCGTATTTGAAGGAGATTCGCAGCGGCCTGCAGCAGTTGGCATCCGGCAAGCTCGATTATGTCATACCGCTCCGTTCGGCTGATGAGCTCGGTGATATTGCGCTGAGCATCAATGTGCTAAGCAAGCAATTCAATGAGCTGCTGGAAGAGGAGAGAAACGCTGAGAAAACAAAAAATGATTTGATTACAGGTGTGTCACACGATTTACGCACGCCGTTAACCTCTATACTTGGTTTTCTAGAGCTGATTGAGAAGGATCGTTATCAGGATGAAGTAGAGCTTCGTTATTTTGTCAGCATTGCTTATGAGAAATCGCTTCGTTTGAAACGATTGATTGATGATTTATTCGAATACACCAAGCTGAATAATGGTATGCCGCTTGTGCTCGCAGAAATCGATGTCGTGGACTTGCTTGGACAGCTGGCGGAGGAATTTGTGCCTAGTCTTGAGAAGGTGGACATGTTATGCCAAATTCATTCGACTGAAAGCACCTTAATGATCATGGCAGATGGAGACTTACTCGTACGCGCTTATGATAATCTGATCTCCAACGCCCTGCAATATGGTCAAGCAGGTAAGCTGGTAGATATCCATATTGAAAAAATCAAAACGGAGGCTGTGATTCGCATCGTTAATTATGGCGAGCCGATTCCAGCTCAAGATGTTCCCTATATATTTGATCGATTTTATCGTGTGGATCGTGCGCGTACAGCTGATTTTGGAGGCACAGGACTTGGACTTGCGATTACGAAAAGCATTATTGAAGCGCAGGGTGGCCGGATTTCTGTCAGCAGTACAGCTAAGGAGACCATATTCGAGACCCGCTATTCTCTATTACAGCACAAAGCTTAAGCATTTGATAAGAGAATGTTAAGCTGCACACTGCAATAACGATAAGACCCCTCCATTAGACTAACAACAGTTAGATAATGGAGGGGACGCAGGATGGAGAGAACAGAGCAAACTATATTTTTAACGTTCATCGCTTTAGCTATGATGGTCGGATGGCTGTTAACCGGATGTACTTCGAAAGAAGGGCCGATCAGCGATGTTCGGCTCATCGTTAACGGTAATGTGATCGCACAAGAAGCACCTGTAAGCATATATGACGAAAGGCTGTTTGTTCCGGAAGCTTACCTTGAGAAAACCTTTCAGAAAAAGCTGGAATGGCAGTCAGAGATAACGAAAAAAGAGGGTGCTTATTACTCGGATCAGGTAGCTGTACTGATGTATCATGATATAGCCATAGCCCCTGAGAGCGACGGCATTATTGCCGTGGAGAGATTTGAGAATCAAATGCGGATGCTGAAGGAAGCAGGCTTTCAAGTGATCAATATAGATGACTATACAAGCTTTTTGATCTCTAATGGCTCCGTACCGGACAACGCGGTATTAATCTCTTTTGACGACGGTTATGAAAGCTTTTATAAGCTGGCTTACCCGATATTAAAGAAGCATGGCTACGCAGCAGTTAATTTTGTTATCGTCTCGGCAGTTGATGATCGCAAGCAGCCAGGAACACCTAAGCTGACTTGGGAGCAAATGAGAGAAATGCAGGATGCGAATATGAGCTTTCGCAGCCACAGCTACGGGATGCATCGTTATGGCGCAGTGAATGAGAACAGTGAAGTACTGCCTGTCATGGCAAGGAAAATATACGTTGAAGAAAAGCAAAGAAGAGAAACAGAGGAAGAGTTCAGCAAGAGGGTGCTGGATGATTTGTTATTGGCGGAGGAGAGATTGCGCACGGAGCTTGGCAATACGCAGAGCGCTCTCGCCTTTCCATACGGGGCGTTTCATCCAGCTGTAGTAAAGCTTGCCGAGGAGGCAGGCATCCAGATTACATTCACCACAAGAGAAGGCTTAAATACGAGGCTGCACCGCACGGGCAACCGAATCAATGGGGCGAAAACCGGTGAAACCGAGGACGAGCTCATAAATAAATTGAAGCGGTTAGCGGAGCCGAAAACGAAGGGGAATCCTTCATCTCTATTATTTATTGACGGACTGGAAGCACCGAAGATTAACACGATTGATTTGCCTAATTCGGAGGAGAGAGTTGTTTCATTGCGTGATTTTTGCGAGTTCAATGGCTGGACGCTTTCATGGAGCCCATCAGAAAAAAAGGTGGGAATTGAAACGACTAAACTGCCGTAAATGACGAAAAAAATGTGAGAAAATCGACAAAAATTAGTGCTTTCCATACATTTACAATACATAGAGTCTCCGGTACAATAAGTAGAGTTTGTCAGAATAGACGGCCTACTATATTTGATCATAAAAGGAGACGAATGAATGAAAAAGTTTATATCTAGACCAAACAAGCTAATCGTACTTTTACTAGCATTTACGCTCGTATTCGTTGCAGGCTGTCAAGCTGTTTCTAATCTTGATTTTAATGCGGTATTGAAGAATTCACTTAAAGTGACGTCGAGTGAGAGCAAGCAGTCAGTAGAGCTTAAGCTGCTGCTTGATGAAACGTTATATGAGGGCATCTCGGAAGAGGAACTCGAGATTATGAAGCTGGTGTCAAGCTTGAAGCTGCAGCTCGATCATGTCAAGGCACAGGATAGCTCGCATGTATCCTTTGATGGAAGTTTGGTCTTTGGAGATACAACAAGCATAAAATTCAATCTGAAAATGTCAGATACGCTGGCGGTGCTTGAGCTTGAAGGAGCGAAGCAGCCATTTGAGCTTGATCTGACGAGCGAGGGCATGTTTGGATTAATGGGCGGTTCCAACTTGCTGGACTCGCCGGAGTTGGCGGAAGATGCTCCTGAGCTTGATGAAGCGGCATTAACGGAGCTTGGCCACCAGCTGCTTGATACGGTTGGATCATTTGTTATTGATAATTTGCCCAATCCCGACCGTATTTCTGTAAAGCCGGTAAATGAAACAATTAACGGCTCCTCCACCTCATTAATGCATGTTCAATTTGACCTGAACGGCCCTGAGCTTTGGGCATGGGTGAAAAAATATGTAGACGCATTAGTCGCTGATCAAGCGGGTCATGAGAAGATGATTGCTGGCGTGTTTGAAGTGCTGCAGAGCAATCCGGACATCTGGTCGGCTGCTGGAACGATCAATCCTTTTGAAGAAGGCGGATTGGACACACAAGCTCCTGAGGAAATATTGGAGGATACGATAGAGGGCTTTACGAGCTTGCTTGCCGAGCTTCAAGGAGAACTCAAGCTGCTTGAAGAAGAGGATCAAGAATCACTAGACGAAGTGTTCAGCAATGATTTAACGATTAAAGCGGATGTTTATGTAGATAATAAGCTCGATATTCGCAAGCAGGCCTTCGAAATCTCTTATGTGCTGACGCAAGAGCAGCAGGAGTATGGTTATCTGCCGTTTAAAGGGATCAGCCTGAAGGCAGAGAGTGAATCATGGAATGTGAATGGCGATGTAAAAGCAGACGCTCCTGTTGCTTCTGAAACTAACGTCTCAGTTGAGACGCTAATGGATATTCAAGGCTATCAGCTATTGAAGCTGTTTGATGACAAATCAGTCGCATATGATATATTGAAAAACAAGCTTCATGTGAACAAGCAGAATATTACATGGTATTCTTATCAGTATTACAATCCGGTCATTGTGACAGCGAATCATATCACGCTTGTTCCGCTTCGGGATACGGTGGAACAGCTTGGCGGTGTGCTGACGTACGATGCCAAGACCAAAGCCTTGAAAGTAGTTGACGAAGCTACGGGCACGACGATTGTTTTCAAAAGCGGAAGTGACGTTGCTGTAGTAAATGGCAAAAACGTAAAGCTATCTTTCCCTGTAATTGTCGTAGACGGAGTTACTTATGTACCTGCACGTAATTTGGCTTCAGCGCTTCATGCAAAGATTGGCTGGACGGATATTGATGAGGATATGAGAATATTTACGCTGGATCGGGAAGTCTAAGAAGAGTTTGCCACGGATGAGGCGTTTAAGCCTGATATCTTTTTTTAGGGGTGCAAAATGAAAAAACTAACGACAGATGCTGAGTTTCGTGAGGCGGTTGCGAGCGAGGGACTTACCATTGCTGTTTTCAAAACAACCTGGTGCGGGGATTGTCACTTTATTGACCCATTTATGCCAGAGCTTGAACGGCAATATGAGGATAAGGTCAAATTCGTAGAGCTTGATCGCGATGATCTCCCTGATTTATGCTCGGAGCTGAACATTCTTGGAATTCCAAGCTTTATTGCCTTCCGCGGCAGCAAGGAGCTGGTGCGGTTCGTCAGCAAGCTGCGCAAATCGCGTGAGGAAATTGAGGAGTTTGTAGACCGGGCGATCCAAGTCAGTGAAGCATTAGGCCATAATTAAAAGATAGTCCGCGCTAGCAGGGAATGTATTCCCTGAGCGCGGGCTTTCCTTTTTTACTGGCCTCTTACTCGGAAGTGTCACATTTTCAACATGGCTTTTGCTTTTTTTTATGGCTATAATTGAACTGTTATTAAAACATGAAATAAGGTGATTTTATTATGGTAACCGGGCGTTTTCGCGCGTTGGCTATTGCAGCGTGCATCGGAATGCTTCTTGTACTGCTCGGCGGTGCATTAGTCACGAACACAGACTCAGGCCGTGGCTGCGGTGATGATTGGCCCTTGTGCCACGGGAAATTTATACCTGCGTATACTGTCGAATCTTTAATTGAATACTCACATCGTCTCGTCTCAGGCTTAGAAGGCCTACTTGTACTCGCTACAGCAATTTCCATTTTTTCGAAATTTAGAAGAGACAGATCAGGTTATAAGGAGCCATTATTTTATGCAGGCGGGGCGCTGCTATTCACCATTATTCAGGCGCTCATGGGAGCGGCAGCGGTCCTATGGCCGCAATCACCACCGGTTATGGCCATTCATTTTGGCATATCTTTAATTGCGTTTGCAGCGACGCTGCTGCTGGTCATCTGGACATTTCGGGCTAAGAATGGGCCGCCTACGGTATTCAAAGTACCGAGCTCCATTTTTCCACGTGTACTTTCTGTAGCTATTTATAGCTATGCCGTTGTCTATTTGGGGGCATTCATTCGGCATACCGAATCAGGCGGGGGCTGTATAGGCTGGCCATTATGCAATGGAGAGATCGTGCCAGAGATCAGCGGCGCAACGGGGGCCGTGTTCATTCACAGAGTGGCTGCATTGCTGCTCGGCATCAGTCTGGCGGGCTTATTCCTTCATATTCGCAAGGTTAGCGGTGGAGCAGGTTTAACAAAGCATGCTGGGTGGGCGCTCGCACTCGTGATTACTCAGATTTTCAGTGGTGCACTGCTTACCTATACGATTACAAATACGAACTGGTTTTTATTCACGAACCTTCTGCATAACTTAATCGTTACGGGCTTGTTCGGTATTATTATAGATTTATTAATTCAGTCCTGGCTCTTAAGAGAAGGGCGCGGCAAAAGCAAAGCTTAATAATGACTAGAAGTTATGTGAAGAGAAATGCTTCATATGGGACATGCTGTACGTAGGCTTGAAAAAAACGTCGTAATCCATGTACCGCTTAAAACAAGCCTGCAAACGAGAAAATTCGCTTGCAGGCTTGCTTGCGCATAGGGACTGTCAAATGGGCAGCCCCACTAAAATGCTGCTGCTTGCTGAAATTATGATAAAATATAACAAAGTTCATCATTCTATAGCAGAAGGGACTGTTCAAATATGCTGCGAATCCTGTTTAATGAGCCTCAAAGAGATGCGGAAGGAACACTTGCACAAACGTTTCGTCTGATGGATCAGTTTGTCGCGATACTGTCCGATAAGATGAAGGAAGGCAATGTTCGTGTTCAACAGCTGCGTAAATATGAGATTTGGACGCTTGGTCTTCGTTCGTCGTTGGATGAGCTTGAGCAAAGCCATTATGCAAGTCTGAAATTTCAGCATAAAATAAAGGCTGCTTCCGTTAAGCAAATGACAGATGAGGAAAGAATCCAGTATAATCGATATATCTACTTTGATAAAAACGCTTTTATTCGCGTTTTCTCTTTGCTTGACAAGCTAGGCACGCTGCTTAATGAGCTGCTTGATATGAGGACGGAGCGGATTAAGCCTCATTTTTCTTATTTCACGGTTTTGCGCAATATGCGTGAGAAGAGGGCACATCCGGAGCTGACTTGGAAGCTTAATGATGTGAAGGAGAAATATAAAGAACCGATGACTAGGCTGCGCAATCGCAGAAATACTGAGATTCATTATATGAATTCTGAAATGCAGGATGATCTCATTCAAAGCAGCCGTATGTATGGGGGAGAGGCTAAGCTTGAGAATTTAAGCGAACAATCTGCCGATTTGACGCAGGGCCTGTACTTGGCAATGGAATCATTGCTGCTTACGTTTCAATACGCATGCAAAATTATGCGAAGCAAGCAACGATAATTCCGGGGGGAGAGAAAATTCGTGGGACTCAATGGGAAAACAGCATTGGTTACTGGCAGTGCGAAGGGACTCGGTAAACGAACGGCGCTTCAGCTTGCTGAGCGTGGCTGCAATGTGGTCATTAATTACTATGAGAGCGAGCTTGAGGCCAGGCAGGTACAGGCGCAAATTGAACAGTTAGGCGTGAAAGCAATTACAGTACAAGCCGATATTGCAACGACAGAGGGAGCGGCGAAGCTTGCCGACGCAGCGGAGAGCTGGGCTGGCGGAGTCGATATTCTCGTCAATAACGCAGGACCTTTCGTGCGCAAGCGTCGTTTATTCAGCGAATATGACGAGGACACGATCATTAGACTGCTGCATGGCAATTTGCTCGGTGTAATGCTGCTTGATCATCGTCTGCTGCCAGGCATGCGAGAGCGCAAATGGGGACGTATTGTTCACTTTGGCTTCGGTCATGCGGGGGAAGCCAGGGCATGGCCGCATCGGGCGGTATATGCAGCGGCAAAAACAGGGCTCGTATCTTTTACAAAATCACTGGCTGTGGAAGAGGCTCCTCATGGCATTACGGTCAATTTAATCGGTCCCGGCGACATTCGGGGAGTTAACAAGGAACGGTCTATTGCTGAGGTAGAGGAAGAATACGATAATGAATCGCCAATTGGACGCCCTGGCGCAGGTGAGGACGTGGCGCGTGTCGTTTTGTTTCTATGCGATATACAGTCCAATTTTTTGACCGGCAATGTCATCGATGTGACTGGCGGCTTTGACCCCATTGTAGCTAATATTAAAGGAATGTTCTAATCGGCATAAGAACAAAAAAAAGTCTTATCGGGATGCTGAGGAACTAATTCCGCAGCGTCGATAAGACTTTTCGTCATTTGTCATGCAAAGGCATGCTTGATTCGTTCTATATAGGATCTAGAATACTTGAACGACTTCGATTACACCTTCTACTTCTTCAAGAAGAGCACGTTCGATACCCGCTTTAAGCGTAATCGTCGAGCTTGGGCAGCTTCCGCATGCACCCATTAGACGAAGCTTGATGATGCCGCCCTCGACATCAACCAATTCAACGTCGCCGCCGTCGCGCTGCAAAAACGGACGAAGCTTATCGAGTACGTCCAAAACCTCATCGTACATTGTATCTTGTACTTGTTCACTCATTGCATTCATCTCCTTTCTACCCTATTATAGTACAAAGTGAAGCAATTGAAAATGGATAGCAACTAAGTAAAGTTAGGTGAATCAAGATGTTTAAACCAATGATCGAATTTTGTGCCAGTAATATGCATCACGGCACTGATCGTATAATGGATTTATTTGAAAAGAATGATGACTACGAAGTAACCGAATACGGCTGCTTGGGAAATTGTGGCGAATGCTACTTGAATCCCTTCGCATTAGTGGACGGCGAGATCGTATCTGCGGAAACGGTAGACGAGCTGCATGCTAATATTTTGAAAGCGATTCTTCAGCAGGAAGCGGATAAAGAAGCGCTGGATAAGCTGCTGGATGATCTATAAGTAAGAATCGGTGAATTAGCCAAGGTGACGCTTTGAGCGCCAGAGCACTCCGCTCTTAACGAGACGAGGCACTCGGCCCAGTATAGCTGTACCGCCCATGACGCCGAAGCCGCTTTTTTTGCCGAGCGAGCCAAGCACGCCCTTAAGCTTAATTTTGCCGAGCCGCGGCGTTTTGTTATGCCAAATCGCTTGCAGCACCTCGGCAATTTGCTTGCCTTGTGCACCTGCGGCTTGGCCGCTTGGCGAGAGTGGAAGCGCCGCACAGTCACCAACGATGAACACATCGGTATGATCTGGCAGTTGATGATACTCATTAATAATGAGTCTGCCCTGATTGTCCTTAGGCAAATGGATTCGCTGAACGAGCGGTACGGGCTGAATACCAGCAGTCCAAACCGTCACATCTGTATAAATAGCTGTATTTGAATTGCCATCATGCAAAATGCCATTTTCGACCCTCGTTAGTCCAACATGACCACACATCTCTACGTGATGCTCCGTAAACCATTCCGCAACAAAGCTTTGAAGCTTGCTAGGGAATGCCGACAGTACCTTTGGACCGCGGTCCAAGATGCGAATATTAAGATCTGGCCTGCTCTCGCGCAGCTCAGCTGCAACCTCAACTCCGCTTAAGCCTCCGCCTACAATCGACACCTGACCATATGGCTTAATATCATTTAGCAGAGCATAGGTTTTTCTAGCGGCTGAGAAGGTCTGTATGCTTGTGGAGAATTGCTCCGCACCTTCAATATCATGATATTTGTCTGTACAGCCAAGACCGATAACAAGCCATTCGTATTCCATGGATTCTTGATTCTCGATATGGACGAGCTTCAGTTCCATATCTACATCCGTAACTTCACCATAGGCGAGTGAAATTCTTGGATCAACGGGGAACTTTACCCGAAGCTCCAAGTCTGAAACCGTTCCAGCAGCAAGCGCGTAATATTCCGTCTTCAAGCCTTGGAACGGCATTCTGTCAATTAATATAATGGATACGTCAAGTGGCAATTGCTTCTCCAGCAGCTCGTTTGCAATGGCGAGGCCTCCGTAGCCTCCGCCCAGTATAATAAGGTTTCTCATTTCTTTTCCATCTCCACATTTCTCGATGATAGGACTATTTTATGCTTTTGTGATGCGAATTACTCACTCGTAAACTTTAATTTCATTGTAGAACGTATCACGTTCGACAGGAATTCGACCTGCGCCTTTAATGAGCCAGATGAGGTCCTCACGCGTAATGCCTTCCGGTGTTAATGCACCAGCAGCATGACTGATTTTTTCTTTAACAATCGTACCGTGAGCATCCGAAGCACCCATTGTAAGGGCAACTTGCGTTAGCTGAACTCCGATGTTGATGAAGTAAGCTTTAATATGCTGGAAGTTATCGAGCATTAAGCGGCTGATCGCAATCGTCTTCAAATCCTCGAAGGCCGAGTTGCGCCGGCGAATTCCAGCATTAGGATTAATCGGCTGCATGGAAAGCGGGATAAACACAAGGAACCCATTTGTTTCATCCTGCAGCTCGCGCAGATGCATTAAGTGGCGAATACGATCTTCCTTGGTCTCGATGGAGCCATACAGCATCGTTGTATGGGTCCGCAGGCCAAGCTCATGCGCGGTGCGATGAACCTGCAGATACTGGGTAACATCCGCTTTGTTTACCCGCATTTTTTTGCGATAATGATCAGATAAAATTTCAGCACCGCCGCCTGTCAACGACTGAAGTCCTGCTTTCATAAGCTCCTGTAATACTTCGCGGTAACTAAGGCCGCTGATGCGTGAGAAAAAGTCAATTTCTGCTGCCGTATAGGCTTTAAGCGTAACCTCAGGGAAATGCTCTTTCAGAGCTTTTAGTGAATCCACATAGTATTGAAAAGGAACATGTGGATTATGACCGCCAACAATATGAAATTCACGAACACCAGGGTGGAAATGCTTCTCGACGTATTCGATCATTTGTTGACCGCTCAGTGTGTAAGAGCCTTCATCTCCTTCATCCTTGCGGAAATTGCAAAATGCGCAATGTGCTTCACATACATTTGTGAAATAAAGGCTCATATTCTCAATAAAGTAAACCTTTTTCCCGTTTTTACGCAGGGCTACTTCATTTGCCAGCTGTCCAATCGTAAGCAAGTCATCAGATTGATATAAGAAAACGCCATCTTCAAGCGATAAACGCTGCCCATGACGCACTTTTTCAATAATTTGCTGCATTTGTTTATCCTCAGTAGGTACAATGACACTCATGGCGAGCCTCCTCTAAATTTAGTAGTTTGTGAAAAAAATAACTTTCTTTTTCGATTAAGAAGCTGTAACTATTATAAACCTCATACGTAACAGGGGCAATAAGAAAAGTGAATATGCATTCTTAAATTAGAATTATAATCAGTGGGCATGCTTCTATTGAGCAAGTGCTCAAACTGGAGTATACTACAATTAAGTAAGTGAGATACAATGAAATGATTAAACTGATAAATTGGAGGGATGTAGCATGATCACAATTAGTGATACAGCATCTGACAAAATAAAAGAAATGCTCGCAGAAGAAGGCGGACCTGAGCTATTCCTGCGACTTGGTGTTAAGGAAGGCGGCTGCAGCGGCTTCTCCTATGGTATGGGCTTTGACGATGAAGAGCATGCGGGCGACAAAGCGCTTGATATGGAAGGCTTAAAGGTTGTTGTAGACGAAGAAAGCATTAAATATTTACATGGATTGGTTATTGATTTTAAGGAATCAGCAATGGGTGGCGGCTTTACGATAGAAAATCCTAATGCGAGTGCAACTTGTGGCTGCGGGTCTTCGTTCCGTACCGCCAAAGATGCAGGCAAACCAGCTGCCGCTGGCGAGTGCTGATCTTGGGTATTACTTGATTTCTTCCGAAATGCGTATGAGGTTCATATGCATTTCGGAAGTTTTTTTTGTTCGAATATAAATTTCAGCTTGCAGTCTATGAATCGATCATCTTGGAGGATAATGACAAATGGAGTTTATTCGTGATTATAGACATTTTATTGAAGTTGGGTGTTCAGCTTGCGGAAGAAAGCATACTCTTTCAAAAGGTCAGTATAATATTACCTTGCAGGGCTATGAATTTCACTCCGAGATTTCCTGCTCTTGCGGACAGGCATCAAGCAAAGCCTATAAAGGAAACAAGTCATGGACATTCAAGTCTGACAATAATGAAATGATGAAAAGGAATAAAGCGACATCATTTAAATTGATGCTCGTAATCGGCTTCACCATTGTTTTTATCGCAAGCGAGATGGTCTATATGTTCAGCACGAAGGATGCGGAGCAAGATAGTGCTGCACATGATGTGAACATCACAGGAGCTTCTAGTTATTATGCTAATCAGAGCTTGATTAAGCTTTAAAATAAAAAAATAATAACAAGTGTATAAGCTCCAAATAAAATGTGCATATTAGTATTGACGGTGTGAAGAGAGGTGTGGTTCCGTTGGACCAATTGGTGCTAGGGCTGCTTGAGGAACTTATTTAACCACTAAGCTTTTATGAAAGCGAGGGGTTGTGTCGCAGAGTACTTCTGAACACACACGCAACGAACGAACCATTAAAACGGATCGTAAACGAGCGGTGCCCGAGTTATCTTAATAATGTGAAGTGTTAGATGTGTTGAGACTCATTCGATCAAACACCGTCAAGGAGGAGCCTGTAAAAGGGCTCCTTTCTTCAAATATAGGAAAGTCTATCATTTCGCCATACGATCTCTATATTTCTCCGGAATGAAACGCGCCACCGCCATAAGGACGGCGACAGCCGTTTCACCTTGATTTACAGCTCCCTAGACTTATGCGCATATTGCATAAGACTAGGGAGCTTTTCTTTTTTCCTCACATTAATTCAGGGAATTCCCTGACATACAAAGCAGAAACATAGCTTTATAATAAATTTAAAGATGGCTTGTAATCCCGGAAGGAGGAACAAGAATGAAGATGCTCGAAGCGAATATCGCTGATATGATAGAGCAAATGAAAAGAGACACGGATAGCGATATCGCAATTCTTGGCTCAATAGATACAAGCAAACGCAAACTGCGCTGGTCTTTTGCAAACGGCAGCATTAGCGAAAGGACGCTGCAAGTTGAACAAAAGCCGAACGCAGGATTATCCGGAACTGCAATTCGTTCCGCCAGATTAGCATGCACAGGCAAACCGCTGACAGATGCGGAGCGCTTTAAAATAGGTGAACCTATATTATTAGCGGAGCAGTTGCGAATTGCAGCGAGTATACCCATTCTTATGAATAGCAGTATTTATGGTGTCGTATTAATGGGCAGACGCTCCGAGCAAACTTATTCGAGAGAGGAGCTTGAAATCGCAACTCATCTGGCGAAAGAGCTCTCCTTTATATTGTTCAAACAGCAAGTATTTGATTGAAACTGACGCTAGATGGCGTAAGTTGCGCTATAATAATGGGATGGACATCATTGTTGGACTCATAGGGAGTAAAGGGCAGTCCGGTGGAAGGAGAAAAAAATGATAAAGCTGATGATTTGCGATGACCATGCGATGGTCAGATCCGCACTAGCCATGCTGCTGCACGGGAAGCATGATATTGAGGTGGTAGGTGAAGCTTCTGAAGGAGATGAGGCGATTCAGCTGGCACAGCAGTTGCTGCCGGATGTTGTCTTAATGGATCTAAGCATGCCTCACGGCAAGGATGGAATGACTGCGACGACAGAGCTTAAGAAGCTGCTGCCGGATACAGCCGTTCTTATCTTAACGATGCATGACGATGATGAATATTTATTCCGAGCGATTCATATTGGTGCTTCAGGCTATATTTTGAAAAATGCGCCTCATGACGAGCTGATTTCTGCTATTCAGTCGGTTGCGCAGGGCAATGCTTATCTATATCCTACAGCTACTAAGCGGCTGATGAGCGAATACCTCGTGAAGCTAAAGCAGGGCGGCGAGGACAGCGGTCCTTATGAGACGTTATCTGAGCGTGAAAAGGAAATACTGGGCTGGATCGCTAAAGGCTACTCGAACAAGGAAATTGCTGAAAATTTGATTATAAGCGTCAAAACGGTAGAAACACACAAGAGCCATCTCATGGGTAAGCTTGGTCTAAGAACACGGCCAGAGCTTATTAAGTTTGCGCTGAAGAAGGGACTGCTGAACTTTGACTAAATATACGGAAGAGAAATATCGGCAAACGATAGGTGCGGACGTGGACTATCTTTTGTCTGTTCTAGAGAGTGAAATTGATGATAAGTCGATGCTTGCAAGGGTGAACCAGTCCCTCAAGGAGCTTGCTGATGTAAAGTTTGCTCTGGATGAATCGTCTATTGTAGCGGTTACAGATGTAAAGGGTAAAATCGAATACATTAATGATAAGTTTTGTGAAATTTCAAAGTACGACCGCGAAGAGCTGATCGGCAAGGATCATCGTATTATTAATTCAGGCTTTCATGGAAGCGAATTCTTTCGCAAGCTTTGGCAGACGATCTCCTCAGGCGAGATATGGCGCGGTGAAATAAAAAATCGCGCAAAGGATGGAAGCTTTTATTGGGTTAGTACGACGATCATTCCATTCCTTGATGCGGAGGGGAAGCCTTATCAGTATCTTGCTATCCGCAGTGAAGTAACCCAAAGAAAGCTGGCAGAGCAGAAGCTGAAGGAAATGATGGTAAAGGTGCTTGAAATTCAAGAGGATGAGCGCAAACGAATTTCTCGTGAGCTGCATGATGGCATCGGACAAAGCTTGTTCTCATTGCTCATTCAATTGGATCGCTTGATTGGGGAGCATGATCATATTAAAGAGCTGAGCGCATTGCGCACAGATGTGTCAGGCGTGATGGAGGACATTCGAGGGCTTGCATGGGAGCTGCGGCCATCCGTGCTTGATGATCTTGGCGTCGTTCCGGCAATTCGAACTTATGTAGACAATTACTCCCAGCACTTTGGCATTCGCCTGAAGCTGGAGAGCAATTTTAAGGGCAGATTGGGCATTATGAAGGAAACCGCGATTTATCGTGTCATTCAAGAGGCACTGACGAACATCGCTAAATATGCTGAGGTAGCGGAGGCTGAGGTTAGGCTGGAGGAGCGTGAGACAGAGGTTGAAGTAGGCATTATCGACTTAGGCCAAGGCTTTAGCAGTGAGCGGATAGGGCGCGGCGTTGGCTTATTCAGCATGGAGGAGAGAGCACGCAGTGTGGGCGGACACCTAGAGGTTGTATCGAAGCCAGGGCATGGTACGACAGTGAGGTTTGTCGTTCCGAAGGAGCAGCCTGCGCAATAATTAAGGCGGAATTCGAGAGGAGGCGCTTCATGTATCGGATATTCATCGTAGAGGATGACGATAAAATTGCGTCTATTTTAAAAAGTAATATGGACAAATATGGTTTTAAAGCGACCTGTGCTGTACAATTTCGTGAAATTATGCCGGAGCTTGAAGCGTCCGAGCCTCATTTGGTGCTGCTGGACATTAACTTGCCATATTATGACGGTTATTATTGGTGCAGACAAATTCGGACTCGCTCAAGCGTTCCGATTATTTTTATTTCTGCTCGAGCAGGAGAGATGGATCAGGTGTTGGCTATCGAAAACGGCGGCGATGACTACGTAACGAAACCGATTCATTTAGATTTAATGATGGCCAAGGTGAAAAGCGTGCTGCGTCGTGTATACGGTGAATATGCAGGCTCAGAGCTTGCTGCCTTTGAGGCTGAAGCGGGTACAGATTTAGCGGAGATCAGTGCCAACGGGCTGCGGCTTTACTTAAGCCGAAATAAGCTGGAATGGGAAGGGCGGCAAACCTCGCTGACGAAGAACGAACAGCTGCTTGCTGAATGTCTAATGAAGCAGCCAGGCAAGATTGCATCGCGTGAGCAATTGCTGGAGGCGCTTTGGGATGATGTGCAATTCGTTGATGATAATACGCTTACGGTCAATGTGACGAGGCTTAGAAGGAAGCTTGAGGAGCTTGGTTTAACGAAAGCCATTGAAACGGTGCGCGGGCAAGGCTATAAGCTGGTTATAGGTGAACAAAGTGGGGAAACGTCGCGATGAAGGGCTTATCGCTGGCGTTCTTTTTGCGTGATCGGCTGTTGTTTATAATGATGGCTCTGTTGATCATTGGATTGTCCATAATGATGCTGCTGCTTGAACGCGAACGTTACGCATCCTTTATTGAGCTGAACACGATTTATTATTTTATCGTGCTCTCTTTATTTTTTTTAGGTTTATGGCTAGCCATCGACTATTTGCGACAACGTGCTTACTTTAATCAGCTATTAGACGCTATTGAAAGATCTGATGAGCTGCAGTCAGCTGAAATCGTGCAATCGACCGTAACGAAGGAACAGAAGCTTGTTGCAAGGCTCCTTGCGGAGCAAAATCGCGCTTATTTGAATGAGCTTGGCAAATATCGTCGACAGCAGGAGCTGCATAACCATTTTGTACTGCAGTGGGTGCATCACATGAAGACACCTTTGTCAGTTATTGATCTGCTTGCGCAGCAGACGCTGCAGCAGGAGCTAACTGAGCAGGAGGACCAGAAGCAGCTAGCACTCAGCTTGCAGGAGGAGACGGATCGAATGACGCGCGGGCTGGAGATGATGCTTTACACAGCTCGTCTGGACAAATTCCAAATCGATCTGTCTATTAAGCAGGTTGCCCTGCATGAGATTGCACGAACCGTAATAAATGCCCATAAGAAGCTATGTATTCGCCATTCTATTTTCCCGCGAATCGATGGTGAGCTTTGGGTGGAGACGGATGAGAAGTGGATGGCCTTTTTATTCAATCAATTCATCAGCAATGCTATTAAATACAGTAAAAGCAAGCCAGGCGCGAAGAAGCTGAGCTTCCAATTGGAGCCTACTAGTGAAGGGGGAGGCAAGCTTGCAATAAAAGACGAGGGTATTGGAATAGCCGCGCATGACCTTCCGAGAGTGTTCGACCCCTTCTTCACTGGAGAGAACGGACGTACAACTGGAGAATCGACGGGAATGGGGCTGTATTTGGCCAAGCAAGTATGCAATCGTCTGGGACATACGCTGTCTATAGCTTCTATACTCGGAGAGAGCACGACGGTTAACCTTGCGTTTCAGCCTCGGGGCATTCATATTTTGAGCAAGTCAGATGATCAGAATGAAAGCTAAGTGACAATTTTGTAAGCAAGACAATGTAACTTTGAAAGGGAAATCGATGGGTTCAACGTCTCCTTCCCGTCTATACTAATGCTATTGAAGCAATAGGAATGGCATTTTGAGGAGGAACATGGCAATGAGTGTACTACATGCACAAGGGCTTGGCAAAATATACAGCAGCAAAGGAAACGTTGCTTACAAAGCGCTTGAAGATATTGAGCTGAATGTGGAGGCAGGGGAATTTGTAGGTGTTATGGGTCCTTCGGGAAGCGGGAAAACAACGCTGCTTAATTTATTATCTACGATTGACCGGCCAACCTCTGGTCAAATCGAAATTAACGGCGTCAATCCAAGTAAGCTAACGGATAAGAAACTAGCATTATTCCGCCGCCGCGAGCTTGGTTTTGTATTTCAAGATTTTAATTTGCTCGACACGCTGTCCATGAAGGAAAACATTATTTTACCGCTCGTATTAGAAGGCTTGGCGCCTAAAAAGATCGAACAGAAGCTGGACCCGCTGGCAGAGCTGCTGCAAATAAAGGATATTTTAAACAAACGGACGTACGAGGTGTCTGGCGGTCAGAAGCAGCGCGCCGCGATAGCACGGGCGATTATTCATCAGCCTTCGTTAGTGCTTGCAGATGAGCTGACTGGCAATCTTGATTCCAAATCAGCGAAGGATGTAATGGACTCGCTCAAGGATATGAATGAGCGTTTCAAAGCTACCGTGCTGATGGTCACGCATGATCCGTTTTCAGCGAGCTACTGTCAGCGCATTGTGTTTATAAAGGATGGAAGGTTTTTCTCGGAAATTCGACGAGGCTCCAACCGCCAAGCCTTTTTTCAACAAATATTAGACGCTCTCAGCGTGCTGGGAGGTAATTTCGATGACGTTCCGTTCGCTCGCGCTTAGCAATATTCGGGGCAACTGGCGGTCATACAGCGCATTTTTTCTGAGCAGTGTGTTTTCTGTTATGATCTTTTATATCTATGCTGCTTTCTTGTACCATCCCGAAGTAGAGAATGGAAGTATCATGGCTGCATCTAAAATCCGCTCAGGCATGATGTTTTGTGAATATATTATTATCATTTTTTCATTTTTATTTGTACTTTACTCAAACTCTGCCTTTCTAAAGACGAGGCAGCAGGAATTTGGTTTGTTCTCCTTATTCGGAATGACAAAAGCCCAGCTCCGAAAGCTTGTCATCTATGAAAATGCAGCAATTGCCGTTCTCGCGATAGCTGTAGGCATATTGCTTGGCATGCTGTTCAGCAAGCTGTTTTTTATGGCGCTGGCGGTGCTGCTTAAACTGGAGGAGACCATCCCGTTTGCAGCTCCGCTAAAGGCTATCGGGATAACCGCAGGCGGATTTTTTACTTTGTTTATGGTTATTTCGATATGGACAGCACTTAGAATCGGACGGACAGAAATTGTTGATTTATTGAAAGCAGCACGAAGGCCAAAGGGACAGCTTATATTCTCACCTTGGCTGGTAGCTGTTTCTGCCGTTTGCTTAGCAGCGGCTTATGGGATGGCAGTTATGATGGATATCGACTCATTTGTAGTACTGGCGCTGCCGATATTGATTACAGTCGTAGTTGGTACTTATTTTCTGTTTACACAGCTTAGTATTTTGCTGCTGAGATTAATTCAGAAACGTACTTCTGTTTACTATAAGCGTACCAATATGATGATATTCGCTCAGCTTGGCTATAAAATAAAAGATAACGCACGAATTTTATTTATCGTTTCAATTTTAAGTGCAGTCATCATGACAGCACTCGGCACCGTTTATATTATGCAAATCTCTGGTAAGAAGGAGATACTTGAAAGTAATCCATTTACGATAGCCTATAGAGAAACAGGCCTGAATACACATGAGGTTATCGACCCTGCTCAGATAAAGCGCATGGTAGCCGAGGATGGCTTCGAGATTGTAAAAGAAGCTAAAGCAGTAGGCGTTGTAATTAATCGTTTTACTGTTAAATGGGAAGATGGAGCCTTTTACGAGAATAAATATGATATGGATGCTTTGATCATCTCGGCAACGGACTACAATAAGCTTGCAGAAATGACCGGTAAACCGCTTATTCATCCTGATGCTGGGAAGCTGACGCTCACGTCCTCTTTCTATGGTGAGTCCCCAAGTAAGAATGGAATCGTCAAAGGCTATATTAACGGGAAAGAAACAGAATACGTGATCAACGACGCAGTTGATTCGAAGCCTATGAACTTGCTGGATAATAATTATTATATGTTTATTATGGATGATTTTTCCTATGTTAAGCTTGCAGCCAGCATCCCAGAGGATCAAATAAATGTGATGTATGGCTTTGAACTCAGCGATTGGGAGACATCAGCCGCTACGGTAGAAAAGCTTAATCAGCTAGTAGCGCCTGAGAAGCTTAATTCCCAAACCGATTTTAGACGTGCAGCTAGATTCAACGAAATGCAGGAGTCAATTTCGTTAACGCTGTTTATCGGCTTGTTCATTAGCTTATTATTTTTTATCGCCTCCGGAAGCATGATTTATTTCAAGCTGTTTACGGAGCTTCAAGAGGATCAAGCACAGTTTAAAGCTTTGTCTCGAATCGGTATGACCAAGGGCGAGATTCGTAAAATTGTCGTTACTCAAATAGGCATTATATTTTTTGTCCCTGTTGTTGTCGGCATCTCACATGCTTTGTTTGCCATGAAGGCACTGGACAATATTATGGGCTCGTCCAATTGGTTTTATTCTTTCATCGTTATTGGCATTTACATTGCGATGCAGACCTTGTATTTCTTGATCGCTTGCAGCAGCTATATGAAAAGCATGCTGCGTAGCGCGAGTGCCTAGTTAAAACGAATACGGCTTCCTTCTCCATTACAGAGAGGGGAGCCGTATTTTTGCGAGAAACTTGTTGCCCTTAGATAAGGACGACGTAGTCGTTTCTGCTTAAATAAAGTTAAAAACAGGTAAAGGTACTGATTTGTCGCAAATCAATTCCCGTATACATCCAAAACCTTCCATTCCAGCGAAAGCCTGCGGTTGAGGTGCGACCGACGAATATCGGGAAAAACCAGAAGTTTTGACCGTTCTGGAGCCATATATAAGTGTTGCGAAATAGGCAGCCGTTAATTGCGCCTGGATCAACGGCGAATAGTGAAGCAGAAGGCTGCTGAGGTGTAAATTGTGGGGGCGGCGCTGATGGTCCAGCACCCATCGGTCCCATCGAACCTGGTCCCTGCGGTCCTTGCGGCCCCATCGGTCCCATTGAACCAGGCCCTTGCGGTCCTTGGGGTCCGAGCGGTCCTAGAGGTCCTAAAGGTCCCATTGGTCCCTGCGGACCGAATGGTGGAAATAATGCCATACAAAGATCACTCCTTATGATTTAGGCTAAAGCATCGTATGCTAGAGTGTATCGCATGGATTGGGCGATTTTGTTTATAATTTGCTTCCAAGTATGGCAACGGTCAGTCTGGAGGATAGGAAAGTGATTCCATTCCAGGAAAGAAGATTCTCCACATAGCCGAGCGTATCTGCGTTTGTAGTGCCAATGATACGCTGTAGAGCCAGCAAATCAAAAGAGCCGCGATTTTCATTGCTCACAATTGGATTTAATGCAGCCAGTGCAAGCACCTCACCTTGAATAGGTTTCTTAAGCACACCATTATCATGGTAATAAGTCGATAAATAAGTATAGCCTTTGCCGCTAATATCAATGATAAAGCGCATACCCAGCTGAGGACTCGTTACGGCTACCTTATACATGTCTTCATATTGGACATGAAATTGGTTTTCTTGATTGTATTGATCGGAGGTAAACAGCAAACGAAGCTCATTATGCGCAAAGGAGTAGACATAAAAGGTACCATAGCCGCCGCTGCCTCCAGAGTCGATACTGATTAGAACATCACTGATTTTATTTTGATCAAAATCACCGAGGAACAGCGAAGCATTATAACCGACATTGTTCTGGAGAGGTACGACAATGCGCTGCTGGGAATAACCATCAAGGATGACTAGTGTAATTTGCTCTGCGAAAATACCGGATGGGCCGTCAGGTTTATTTCCTAACAGGTATACATTATCTGGAATGCCGTCTCCGTTTATATCCCCTTGCTTCATATCCAAAATGTATTCTTTTCCGTAAACGCTGCCCGGCCCTAACCTGTGTGTATGAAAAGACGAGTACATAACCATACCTCCAAGCGTGAAGAAACTATGCTCTTGTCTATACCTATGCAGAACCGCTTGTATTTGATTGTGCGAATGCCTATAAGGGGAAGGAGGGAGGATCGGCGTTTCATACGCGACTGCCTCCCTTTTACTGCTATTGAGGAGTTAATAAGGCTTTGGGATGGTTGTTATTTGAAGATCGCCGCAGCGCTCATGAGGGGCAGTTGAGCACGAATAGCTAATATGATTGCTGACATCTATCAGAGACAAGCGATAGCCATGCTTAGCGCCAGTGTCAATCGCGATTCGACGGCTGCCGAGCCAAGGCTCTCCTGCGGGAGCATGAAGCTTAAACGTGGGCGTGTGACCGAATATAATAATGTATTGCTGCGCTTCGTCTTGTACGGATAAAGGCTTCGGAATAAACTCGTCGCGAATTTCAGTCAGATCGATCGGACTTTGCAGGGACAATGGAATACCTGGGCGAATACCGGCATGAACAAATAAATAGCGACCATCAATTACATACAAGGGAAGCTGTTCGAGCCACTCCACAGTATCTGGATTCAGCGACTCCCTCTGCTTTGTTGATGTGAGCAGTCGCAGTTCTTGATTTCCAAGCAACGCCTGAGCACCTCCGGCAACGAGCTGATAAATCAGATCCAATGTGTCCCAGGTAGAAGGTTTATCAGCATCGATATAGTCGCCTAATAATATAAGTCGATCTTGCAGCGGATCATAGTCTGCCTCTTTAAGCAGGAGCGACAGTTCTTCCTTATAACCGTGAATGTCTGCTGCTGCTAGAAGTCGCGAGTTCTTGTTTGTAGGGTTAGACAAATGTATCGACTACCTTTCTTGAAATATAGGGAAGTATATCATTTCGCCATACATTCTCCGAACCTGTTGATCGTGATGCTGAGTCAGCAGCCGGAGGGCGGAGAACAGATAACGAAAGCTAACGGAAACCAGAGACTCTATTCCGCAGGAATGAAGCGATAATGGGTAGATAGGGTACAAATAGAGGCCCGTGTTTCCGTTACAATTTTGAAACGAACAATAAAGGCGATTTAGCGTCTCTGATTTCCGTTAGAAGCGAGAGCTGACGCGTCTGCGATTTCTAATCAACCGTATGGTTGATTTTGTTCTTCATTCGGATAAATAAAGGCTGAGCTTATTGAAAGCTTAATCGAAACCTGCTCGCCAGCCTCTAGCGGAAGGCTGAGCACTAGGTACAGCTTTTGACCGCAGCTCGTTTGCGCGACCGTACGCCAGTGATTTCCTTCGAAGGTGCAGTGGAGCACTTGTAAGGACAGCAAATTATCGCCCTTCAGCAGCTGCTCGTTTAATGAGGGAGCGATATCGCTCATGGCTTCTCTATGGCGATTTACGACCTCGACCTCCTCGGGACGAAACATCAGAATCGCTTCAGAATGTTCAGGCAGGCTTGTTTGCTCTGGAGCTAGCAAGCCTCGGATAAGCGAGGAGCCGATGCGTACGGCAATACCTCCATCCAAGTGGATGACTTGTCCGCGCAAGCCGTTAATCGCACCGAGCAAGGAAGCTGCCCAGCGGCTGGCGGGTCTAGTAAAGCATTGCTGAGGCGTGCCGATCTGATCGATTTGCCCGTTGCGAAGAATAAGCAGTCGATCAGCCATAGCGAAGGCTTCATCTGGATCATGCGTAACGTGAAAAACACTTATGCCCAGCCTGCGGAACAGATACGCCATTTCAGTACGCATCTCTACACGCAGCCGCATATCCAGATTTGAGAGCGGCTCGTCAAGGAGCATAAGCTTAGGCCTTGTTGCAAGCGCTCTTGCAATCGCAACGCGCTGCTGTTGTCCCCCAGACAGCTGCGGGGGCAGGCGATGCTCCAGCCCTTCAAGATGGAGCATCACGAGCAGCTCTTGGACTCGCTGCTGGATGTCGGCTTTTGCCATTTTGCCTCTGCGCAGTCCATAAGCAATATTGTCCAGTACGTTCATATGCGGCCATAGCGCATAATCCTGAAACACCATATTAACCCCGCGCTTCTCGGGCGGCATCATGACGGATGAGGAAGCAATGACCTCCTCGCCTAATGACAGCTGACCGCTGTCAGGCTTGGATAAGCCAGCTACAAGCTGAAGCAGCGTCGATTTGCCGCAGCCTGACGGACCGAGCACGCTAATAATCTCACCTTCACGCATTTCGAAGGAGATTCCCTTCAGCGCTTGAAATGAACCGTAGCTTTTGGTTAAGGCGTTCGCTGTAAGCAGCGGCCTGGTTGCCGCAACAGCTAACTGTTCGGGCTTATGTGAAGGACTCTGGCTGTATTTTAAGGCAGTCGATGTCATACTTTAACCTCCTTGCGGCGGAGCAGAAGCTCAATCGCCAATATAATTAAAATAACGATGCCTGATCCTAGTACGGTGGCGGCCGAAGCATAACCAAAATCCAGATCCTCAAATGCTTTGTTGATTGAAACCGGCAGTGTCAAGAAGTTAGGCGGAAACAGGATGGAATTGACTGCTAAATCAAATACGCTGGAGCCGAAGGCAGCTAAGCCTGCTGAGAGTAATGCACCTCGTATTAATGGAACAAGGATATAGCGCAGCCGGTTGAAGAATGTATCTCCCTGAAGCTGTGCTGCCGTTAGCAAGCTGTAAGGCACCTTTGCCATAGCACCGACCATTAGTCTCGTAATGATGGGAATTGCGCCTGCAATAGCAGCTAGGACGAGAATCCACGGCGTACCATATAGGAGTAGTCCAATTGAAGCCAGCCACTTCTGATTCCAGACGAATATATATCCGATGCCGAGCACGACGCCGGGTACAGCTAGCGTGACAATCGAGAATACCTCAATGGTGCGTTTGAATTTGAACTGTGAATAGGTAAGCACATAGGCGACGCAGAGTCCAAACAACAGGCCTAGCAGGGCAGCGCTTCCCGCAATCATGAGAGAGTGGGAAAGGCCTTTAAGCAGCATGCTAGAGCTATCGAATAAATCGCGGTAATGCGCTAAGGTCAGATTGTTTAGCTTTAAGCCTCCAGACTGTGTTTTGAAGACAGACATGAGCAGGTTTGCACCTATCGGAATGCCAATAACGACGGCAAGAAATAACAAGTTTAGTGTTGTGAGCAGAACACTATATTTGCCCGCTGGCTTCGGCATGGAACGCTCCGCTCGTGCGGATAAGAAATCGAAACGTGAGCGGCGCATAGCATAAAACTGTACAAACATAGCAATGCCGATTAACAATACAAGGTAGAAGGAAAGCACGCCTGCCATATCAAATCGGATCGGCGATGTATAAATAGCTGAGTAAATAGAGTAAGGAAGCGTCGGAAAACGGTAGACCGCGGCGATCGAGGCTGGAAGCCCGAAATCACCGATCGTGTCCATAAACACAAGTGCAGCACCGGCAAACACAGCTGGCATCAGCAACGGGGCTTGAATGGTTCTCCATACGGTGAACGCCGATGCGCCAGATAGCCGCGCTGCATGGGAGAGCTGATCGACCTTCCATTCCATTGCAGCATGAACGCTCAAATAAGCGAATGGAAACTTGCTCAAGGTCATAATGAAGATGAGTCCGGCAGGCTGAAATACAGCACCTGTTATCCAGTTCCAGCCAAGCACGTTAACGGCGATTCCACCGCCTGCCGCAAATAAAACCCAGCCCTGCGCCAAGATGAACGATGGCGTAATAATAAGCAGCCAAACGGATGCATCCAGCAGCTTCGCTGTAGGAAAAGCCCAGTTGGATCGTATCATAGCCAGCACGCCCCCGAGCATCGTAGCGAGCAGTGTTGTACCTAGGCCGAGCATAACGGAATTTTCTAGCGATTTTTGCCATAGGGGACGATTGAATATTTCAAGCAGCAGCCTAAGGTCCCCGAGTTGCCAGTTTCCGAAGAAAACCCCAGGCAGCAGTACTTGAATTATGACTGCCGCCAAGGGATACAGGACGAGGACGAATAGGATGAGACTGACGAACCAGCCTAGACGATCCTTTATTAAGCTTTGCATCGCTTATTTAACGGACTGATCGGCGAACCATTGCTTGATCGCCGCTTCATTCTCGGATGCCCAGGAAGCATCGGCTGCAACGAGCTTCGCATCGGCTTCGCGATCGGCTTTAGCGTTTACACCGTTCACGGAAGGTTGGAAATAGCTTTCGTCGCCTTGATCGATTAAAGCTTGCTGTGTTTTTGGATCTAACAAAAATTCAATAAATGCTTTTGCGGCATTCGGATTTTTGGTGTCTTTTTGAATGGCCGCTACACGAACTGAAGCGGGCGCACCTTCGGCTGGCCAAATGATTTCAATCGGCTCACCGTTGTTTTTCATCGAGTAGGCATTGCTCTCTTGCAGAGCAGCAATAGAAATTTCACCAGCGGCAAGCGCTTTGACGACATTTGGATTTTTCGGATATACACGCAGACCATTGTCCATCAGTGAGCTGAAGAAGGTTTGTGCGCCATCGATTTCCTTTTGATTAAAGAACCAAGAAACGAAAGGATACGCAGGAGCTGCGATAGCCGGGTCAGCCATGCCAATCATATTTTTATAGTTGGCGTTCGAGAAATCCTCCCATGTTTTTGGAGCATCCTCGGCCTTAACCTTATCCTTGTTGTAGACGATAACGCCTGCTGCATGAGCACCAGTCGGCATATACCACTGCTTCTCAGGCACAAAGCCTTTGGAAAAATCGGTCAGATTAGCAGCATTGCTAGGCAACCAGCCCTCTAGCAGCTGACCGCTTGCACCCAGGCCATAAATAGAAGGCATCGCATCCAGCCATAAAACATCCCAGTGCGGATTGCCTTTCTCTGCCTCGACGCGGGACATAATTTCAGCGCCGTTGCCAGCAACGACCTCAAGCTTGTACCCGGTTGCTTCCTCAAACAAAGGGGCGATGATGCTGTCAAAATCATTTAAGTAAACGGTCAATGTTCCTTCATCTTCAGCTGCAGCTGGTTCAGTCGTTTGTGCAGCTTCAGTAGGAGCTGTAGTTTGTGTATTTCCTGAATTTACTGAAGCATTGTTTGTATTGCCTGTACTGCCGTTGCCGCAAGCTGCGGTCAGTGTGACTAGTCCAGCAAGCACAATCGTTCCAAGCCAGCGTTTCCCATTTGTTTTCATCGTTTTTAATTCCCTCCACTTTCTGTTTTGCTTACTCTCTCACTTTAGCAATCGATTGTCAGCCGATTGTTAACGTAATGTCGAGAAATTATTAAGTATATTCAATAGATATTGATATACGTATAGATTTCATCTATATTACTAAGCAATAAGCAGGGGAGGCGGAATGATATGAACGTACAGCAGCTGCATGTATTTATGGAGGTTTGTGGAGGACGGACACTTGCTGAAGCAGCTGGCAAGCTTGGCTTGAAGCAGCCGACGATCAGCTTTCATCTCAAAAAGCTCGAGGAGGAGCTTGGTGTTGAGCTGTTTCGGAAGCAATCCCGCAGCTTGCAGCCAAGCGAAGCCGCTTTGGAGCTGCTTCCTTATGCGAGGCGAATCGTCTTCCTGATGGAGGAAGCAAGACTTGCTATGCTGGAGCGCCGCGAGCTGGGTGAAGGACGCCTTCGGCTTGGGGCAAGCTATACGCCAGCAACCTACGTGCTGCCACCGCACTTTGCGGCGTACCGACAGCTAAATAAGGGAGTAAGCCTGATGCTTACGGTCAAGCAAGCAGGAGCTGTACTTGCCATGCTTCGCAGCAATGAAATTGATGTAGGGATTGTTTCACTGGGAGATGCAGTGGAGGATGGGCTTATTATTCAACCCTTAATCGAAGATGAGCTGAAGCTGCTGCTGGCGCCTGAGCATCCCCTAGCCGACTATGCGCAAATCGAGGTGGAGCAGCTGAGAGAGGAAACATTTTTGCTGCACGAGGTTGGCTCGACCTCACGAACCTTGTCTGACGAGTGGGCGAGCAAGGTTGGATTGCAATGGGGAAGCGTTATGGAGCTGGGTGCGATTGAAACGATTAAGGAGGCGTTAAAATGCAATATGGGCATCGGCATCTTGCCGCGTCGGAGTGTCATTCGAGAGGTCGAGGCAGGCGAGCTGGTCCTATGCGACTTGCCTGAATATATCAACCGCAGACATATCTGCTTGGCATACCGGAATGAGGAGCAATTATCTCCTCATGTGCGATCTTTTATTGAATTTGTACGACATACCTTTCTAGTCCATGATAAGCAGTAAAGATCAAATACATGGAGGAAGCTGGGTTTACATAAAGCAAATGAATTTGGCAACACTAATGCGGAGCGTTATTTTTATAACTGTACTGCGGAGGTGTCGCCTTTTCATGAATCACTTAATCGTCTATTGTCATCCTAATCCAGACAGCTTTAATAATGCGATTGTCGACGCGTTTATTGGATCGTTGAAAGGGCATAATCATGAGGTCGTCGTACGTGATTTGTATGCGATGCGATTCGATCCCGTGCTGAAGGCCAGTGATTTTGCAGCGATGCGCGAGGGGAATACACCAACGGATATAAAGACGGAGCAGGAGCATGTCAAATGGGCGGACGCCTTTACGATGGTCTATCCGATTTGGTGGACGGGCTTGCCTGCGCTCATTAAAGGTTATATTGATCGGGTGTTCTCTTATGGCTTCGCCTATGCTTATGGCGAGGATGGCAGCATAAACAAGCTGCTTACTGGCAAGAAAGGACTAATTATTAATACACATGGCACTCCCTCGGAGATTTATAGTAAAACCGGCATGTATGAGGGGCTTAAAATAACGTCCGACACCGGTATATATGAATTTTGCGGCATTGATCCAGTTGGACATCTGTTCTTTGGCAGTGTACCGCAAATTGATGATGATGCCCGCAAGCAAATGCTGGAGGAAGTTAAAGAAAAGGCAGTGGGGTTGTTTGGTTAACAACATATTTGAAGGGGCAGCTCATGAGCAATAGAACGAGCTTGTCCTCGGATTATAAAAGTGCGTCATCAGGTTCGCAAAAATCTGATGGCGCACTTTTGCATGTAGGCGAGCCGAGAGGGGCTATTTTGACGAAAAGAAGGAGAGAATGGATAAAAAGGAAACTTAGATCGATGGGAATGATCAATTATGATGGATATTCATTGGCGTCTTGCCGAGCTGTGGCTGCTGCAGCAGAAGCGGCGGCTGACAGAGGCTGAAGCGTCTGAATTAAATGCCTGTATGACCTTGAACGCCAAATATGCGCAAAGGGTTGCCGAGCAATATAATTATGGGATCATGGCCAGTATGACGAAGGATTGGAGCTGGCTCCATGAAATATCGAGTGAGCTGGATAAGCTGGAGAGTCTATATGTGAGCAAACGACCTTCTTTTTTTGAAATATAGGTAAGAATAGAATAGACACCAAGCCGGTGAAAAATAGCAATTAAAGGTAGAAAAAGATGGTAGAATAGAGTAGCATAAGTAGTGAACAAGCAAGCTAAACAAACAAATTATTGATGAGGTGATTGGTCATGGCATTTCAATCCAAAAATATTTTTGTTAATTTACCGGTTAAAAATTTGAATGAATCCGTCGACTTTTTTTCAAAGCTTGGTTTTGAATTCAATCCTCAATTTACGGACGAGAATGCTACCTGTATGATTATTGGCGAAAATATTTTTGCTATGCTGCTGGTTGAAGACTATTTCAAATCATTTATTAAAAAAGAAATTGCGGATGCAACCACAACGACTGAGGTTATCGTGGCGTTGTCTGCGGAGAGCAGAGAGCAAGTAGATGAAATCGTAAATAAAGCTTTTGCTGCGGGCGCAAAGCATTACAACGAGCCTGTCGATCATGGATTTATGTACAGCTGGAGCTTTCAGGATATTAATGATCATCTATGGGAGCTGGTCTATATGGATGAGAATGAGGTTCAGCAATAGGGTAATGTCAATAGCGAAGATCAAGCTCCTGCTGTGATGCAGGGGTTTTTCTTTTGTGAATACCTAATGATGAGAGAGCGCTTGCGTAGCATGCAAGGAGTCAGGGGGGCGATCCCCTTTGGCTCTATACAAAAAAAGGAACGTCATCGCATATCGTGATGGCGTTTTTTTGTATGGTTTGCCTAGGGGGGCGATGAACCCCCTATTAATTCGCCCGTGCGGACGGAATGAAGTGGTTAACCATTAAGTGCATATCTCATGTCAATAATATCGTTATATTATAAAATATTACTGAATTTTACAAATACTTACGGAATCGAATCGAAGTACAATAGTTCAATGAAGGGGAGGGGGATGCAATGGAACAAAAACTGAAGCATGAGAAGAGCAGAAGAATGTGTGAAGATGATTTATTTTGTAATTTTACTATCACAAGAGAAGAGGTTAGGGATTAATGAATATCAAAAAAAATCTCGGAGTGCTTCTAATCGCAACATTGATCATATCAACTTTTGCTGGAATTCCTGTATTTGAAAATAAGGTTTCTGCTGACCCAGCAATCGAAAGCACTTCTTATTCAGCTAACTTTGATGACGGAAATATCGATGAATGGACATCATACATCTCTAATAATGCAACGTACCCAGGGGACTGGTCAGTTAATGCGAATGGTCAATATAGTGTAGCCGACAAGAAAAATGGAACTGCAGGGAGTCCTGGAAGTAAATCTATTGTACATAACACAAGCTTCGATAACTTGATATATGAAGGAGATGTCGCTGTTAATGGCGTCAATAGTGACAGTTCCGGATTTCTATTCAGAGTAACTAATGTATCACCAACTCCAGTGCCAGACGGTTTCAATGGCTATTATGTTTCCATAAGCATCGATGGTTATTCAACATTAAGTCGTGTGGTTGGAAATAATTACACATTTAAATCACTTGTTAAAGTGAAAACGGGGATATCTGCAGGTCATTTGAAAGTGATAGCGATCGATAATAATATTAGAGTATACGTTAATGATATGGTCAACCCCGTTATAGATTACACGGATAGTGATGGGCAACAAATAACGAGTGCTGGGGCAATAGGACTTAGAACTTTTTGGGGAAGATCGACTTTTGACAACCTTACTGTTAGAAGTATACAGGTAGCTGAGGCCCCGACATTCACTCCTGCATCAGGTAAAGTTTTCAAAAATCCATTGGAAGTTAGTATAGCCTCACCTGCTGCGGATGCAGTAATACGTTACACGATTGACGGTAGTACGCCAACGTCATCATCACCCGTGTATAGTGGACCCTTTACAATTACTGAGCAAACAACAGTTAAAGCTTATGCAGCCAAGGAGGGTGTATTGGATTCCTTAATCACAAGCGCAACTTATTTCAAACAAGATGATAGTTTGTTCTCTAATCCTATCGTTCCAGTAGGTAGCAGTGGCGGTTCTGCTGACCCTTGGGTCATTTTTAAAGATGGATTTTACTATTATTGCAAAAGCGATGGAGATAATTCTATACAGGTAGCTAAGGCTGAGAGGCTTCAGGATATCGGGATTGTACCTCGAGTTAGCGTTTATACTCCGCCATATGGAGAGCCTTATTCTAAAGAAATCTGGGCACCTGAATTGCATTTTTTAAATGGTAAGTGGTATATCTATTTCGCAGCAGATGATGGCAAAAATGAGAATCACCGTATGTATGTATTAGAAAGCAACACAGATGACGCACAAGGCTCATATACATTGAAAGGTAAAATTACCGATTCAACTGATAAATGGTCGATCGATGGCACTGTCCTTGAGACTGAAGATGGGATGTATTTCGTGTGGTCAGGCTGGGAAGGCGACGTGAACGTCAGACAAAATCTTTATATAGCACGAATGGCAAATCCATGGACAATTAGCGGGGAGAGAGTATTGCTCTCTACACCCGACAAATCATGGGAGCTTAACGGAGATCCTAAAATTAATGAAGGTCCGCAAATACTAAAAAGGGACGGTAAAATTTTCATCATCTATTCGGGAAGTGGAAGCTGGACGGATGATTATGCTTTAGGCATGCTAACGAATACAGATGGTAATGTTCTAAATCCTGCTTCGTGGACCAAAGCAGGCCCGATATTTTACAAAACAGATACAGCGTACGCACCTGGTCATGCCTCATTCACAAAATCTCCTGATGGAACCGAGGATTGGGTAGTGTATCATGCCACTGAGAAATCTGGAGATGGTTGGGCCAACAGAAGTGTAAGGGCACAGCGGTTTACTTGGTTTGGGGAAGGGTCCCCTGATTTAGGAACACCGATTAATTATGGTAAATCATTGAAGGCGCCTTCTGGCACGCCTGAGGTTACAACCTATAAATACGAAGCCGAAGGAGCAGAAATGGGTGGTGCTGTTTCTGTGGTCTCTAGGTCTAACGCATCAGGAGGCAAAGTTGCAGGATATATTGATGCTCCAAATGACTATGTGCTATTTAACGTAGACGTGGAAGAAGCAGGCACATACAGACTTACGGTGATGAATGACAATGGCACAAGCGGCGACTTTGCGCCTGCCAAACATCGTGTGGAGATTAATGGACAGGATAAAGGAATAATTACGTTCGAAAAATACGGTTGGAATAATTTTAACCCTGCTACGATGATCGTTTCCTTAGATGAAGGGGTCAATAAGGTTAAGCTGTCAAAGCATGTAGGTAATGCTGAAATTGATTTTATTCAGTTCGTGCTAATCCCTACTGATCATATGGTTACTCATATTTCTGTCAAGGCAGAAAACAATGAGAACTCAATTGCAATAGACAAGGGTACACTGCAAATGAATGCATCGGTAAGCCCATCTAATGCAATGGATTCCTATGTAACTTGGAAGGTTACGAATCTTGATGGGTCAGCGACTAACAAGGCAACGATTAGTGAAAACGGAACGTTGTCGGCACTGGAAAATGGAATTGTTCAGGTGATAGCCAGTGCGGCAGATGGCTCAGGAATTATAGGTGCTTATAATGTCAAGATTACGAATCAAGTACGTGTTTTAAGAGTGATGCCATTAGGTGCCTCTATTACGCATGGATTAAATGTTCCAGGTGGTTATAGAATTAAAATGTGGGACGATATCGTCAATGCAGGATTAAGAATCGACTTCGTTGGATCTTCCTCTAATGGGCCGGCAAGTCTAGGGGATAAAGATCATCAGGGTCAACCAGGTTGGCGCATCGAGCAGGTTGATTTGGAAACAAAGGAATGGATGCGTCAAAGCATTCCTGATATCGTACTTGTGCATGTTGGGACAAATGATATTAATCAAAATTTTGATCGACCTGGAATGATTAATAGATTAGAATCACTAGCCAGAAATATTTTGAAGGATCTTCCGGAAGATGGGAAGCTCTACTTGTCTAGTCTCATGACAGAAACGAATACGGAATGGGATTCCGCAATAAAGGTTTATAATAATCAGATCGTGGGTTTAGTAGGAAGGTTGTCAAATGAAGGGTTGCCAGTTTATTTCGTAGATATGTACGGTGCGGTTACATTGGATGATATTTTTGACGGCACGCATCCTACTAAAACCGGCTATGATAAGATGTCAGATGCATGGTTTGGTGCAATTAGAGGAGTTTTAGAAGGCCATAATGAATCAGAGAATGTATATCAGAATCAGCTCACTGCTACCATATTAGAGGTAGAGAAAGCAGAGGCTTCAAAACTCGAGGCTGATGTAGATCGTGCAAGACTTCTATTTGATGAGCTTAGAGCCGGTGATAAGGAGCTACTAGAGGCAAGGCTTGCAGCGATCATAGTAGAAGATGAAGAAGATAATTTATACCAAACTCAGCTTGAAACGACCATATTAGAGGTAGAGAAGGCAGAGGCTTCAAAACTAGGGGCAGATGTAGATCGTGCAAGGCTTCTAGTTAATGAGCTTAGGGAAGCTGACAAAGCGCTTCTAGAGGCAAGGCTTGCAGCGATCGTAGTAGAAGATGAAGAAGAAAATTTATACCAGACTCAGCTCGATACTGCCATACTAGCGGTAGAGAAGGCAGAGACTTCGAAGAAGAAGGCAGATATCGATCATGCAAGGCTTCTAGTTAATGAGCTTAGGGAAGCTGACAAAGCGCTTCTAGAGGCAAGACTTGCAGCAGTAGTGCCACTGGAAGAAGGAGGTCCAGGTGGAATTCAAAATCCAGATCCAGTTCCAACAACAGGCGGCGAAACAGCTTCTTCGACGATTGAGGTTAAATCTGCAACAATTGGCTCTGACAAAATTGCTAATGCTGCAGTAAGCTCATCTGTCATGCAGAAGGCATGGGAAGCTGCTAAAGCTGACAATGCAGGAACGAAAACGATTACTTTGAATGTGGCTGGTGTTGAAGGTGCGGACACTTATGCCATTGAAATTCCAGTTGCAGAATTGGCATCCAATGAACTTAATAGACAAATAATGATTAAGACATCTGTTGGAACTATTGTTGTACCGAGCCACATGTTACAAGGCGAAAACATTAGTGAGGATAGTGTAAAAATTATAATTAGTCTAGCAGATACGACAGCTGTGAAAGCGTCAATAAATGATGCGGATAAAGTTGAAAGTATCGGGAATAGACCTATTATTGAGCCAACCATTGTTGTCGGTGATCGTACGCTCGAATGGAATAACCTAAATGCACCAGTAACGATATCAATTGATTACGAGCCAACCCAGGAAGAATTGAATAATTCGGAACACATTACTGTTTGGTATATTGATAGTGAAGGGAATGTAACTGCAGTTCCGAATGCGAGATATGTTGAGTCAAGTGGAAAGGTTACTTTTACAACGACTCACTTTAGTCATTATGCAATTGTATATGTGAATAAAACTTTCAGTGATATCGCATCATACGGCTGGGCTAAACAAGCGATCGAAGCGATGGCATCCAAAGGTATTATTAATGGAACATCACAAACGACCTATGCGCCAGGACAAGATATTACGAGAGCTGATTTTATGACGCTTTTAGTTAACACGCTTGAGCTTCGGGCGAAATCAACTAGTAACTTCGATGATGTAAAGGCAGGAGTATACTATTACGATGCCGTTGCAATAGCTAAGGAGCTTGGTATTACAACCGGGGTAGGAAACAATAAGTTTAACCCTACGGACAAAATATCACGTGAAGAGATGATGGCATTTGTCTCTAGAGCAATGAAGCTTACTAAGAAACTATCGGTACAAGGCTCGTTTACCGATATAGTCTCATATACAGATGCAGGGCTCGTTTCTAGTTATGCGGTCGATGATGTGGCAACTTTAATTAAAGCAGGAATAATTAAAGGCAGCAATAACATGATTAATCCGCGAGGTGCAGCGACAAGAGCAGAAATTGCAGTACTGATATACAGATTATACAATCTTTAATTCATGAAAAGGGTGCTTCCAAGCCAGTAAAGTGGCGAGGAAGCACCCCTTTTAAATGTATAGGAAAGTCATAGAAAGCGATATTCCAATACGAGCAAGGAGGCTGGCTATAGCGCGCAGCCTCTTTGCTTTATGTGGAAAGGCGCGCAATCGGTACAGAGCATGAAATCAGCTGTGTCTAGAAAACAATTCCCAAAGCAGCTCTCGTCTGCTGCTCACGTTAGTTTTGGAGAAAATTGATTTTAGATGGTCTTGTACGGTATAAGCAGAAATATGCAGGGAATGAGCCATCTCTTTGGTGGAAAAACCTCTGATGATCCGTTCAATGATTTGGTTCTCGCGTGCCGTGAGAGCGTACGCCTGTGCGATGAACGGCAAAATTTCAGTGGGTTTGGCGGGCTCAATAGAGACAGCTAGCTGAATTTGGCCTTGTACGCCTGCAAGCTTGCTGGCGCGAATAGATAGATACAAGCCATTAGGCGTACGAATACATACCTTTGCGAATTTCATAGAATCAGCTTGCAGTCCGTCTGGGGTCAGCGCGCGCGAGCAAACTGCCAGCACAGGTCTTGGCAAGACATGGTTATCCATATTTTCCATGCTCCTCAGCTCCTGAAGCCAGTGCTTTGCTTCTTGATTTAGAGAGCAGATTTCAAGCTGTTCAGACAACACGATGATACCTGTCTCTTCTTTCCAAACGCTTGCGTTTGCGGAAGGCAGCTCCAAGCCTCTTCGTTTCAAGGCCTTCGCCATAATAGGAGCAAGCGATGCCATAGAGCGGCATTCCTCCTCGGCAAATAGCGGCTCGTCTGCTTTGCGAAACAATGTTATATAACCCCAGCATGCTCCCTCGATAACCAAAGCCGTACGTAGCTCGTCTCGAAATCCAGCAGGTGCGAGTACCTCGCGATAACGGGCGCTTCGATCCAATTGGCCTTCAGTCGCTTCGCTTAATGCTGCTGCAGGCATTGCCGACTGTGCCAGTTTCTCGAAGCTGTTGTAATCCTCATGCCAATATTCATATTCAAAGAGCTGATGATGAATTGCTTCAATGTCTTCATCGGTAGAGGAGCCTGTCGACAGCAGTGTGATCGGATCAACGGAGGTACAGCAAGCGGCAGAGAAAGGGACAGCCTCTCTTAAAATAGATAAAGCGGCCTCCCGATAAAGCTGCGAGGACTGTGGAACGACGTCTAGTTTGATTAATTGCCGCTTGATCGAATCCAGCTTGTTAGCCATAAATAGAACTCCTTTATACAAAACCCCATATTTGTGGGATAGCGGTTTATTTGTCGATCTCTATAATGAAGATTAATTCTTTGTTTATTCTAAAATATAGGAAAGTATATTATTACGCCATACTTTCTCTATATTTCTGGGAATGAAACGCGCTGACGCCACCAAAGAACGGCGATAGCCGTTTCACCTTGAAATATAGGAAAGTATATCATTTCGCCATACTTTCTCTATATTTCTGGGAATAAAACGGAAGATAAATAGAGCTTATAGAGATAGGGGCATGCAGCTATGAAAGAATTAAATTCGCCAATGGATTGGAATCATCCGAGTGCAGCTGGTTATGGGCAGAAGATAGCTTTGAAAATACCAGGGTATTCTTTTTTATACGATATGATGGAGCGCATAATGACAGCGCAGCTTGCTGAAAGCAAAATCGAAGCTGCTCGTATTCTTGTCATCGGCGCCGGGGGTGGCGAGGAGATTGTAACGCTAGGAGCCCGTCAAGCGCATTGGAGCTTTACAGGAGTAGATCCCTCTCAGCCTATGGTTCTTGCCGCGCAGCGTCGTATTGAGGAAGCTGGCCTTCTAGAGCGGGTCAAGCTCATTACTGGGGAAATTGACTGCGTTGCAGATGATGAGCTCTTTACAGCTGCTACCTGCATGCTCGTACTGCATTTTGTCAAAGGCATTGATCATAAGAAACAGCTGCTTCGAAGCATAGCCGGACGTCTGCAGGATGGTGCCCCGTTTGTTCTAGCCTCAATAAATGGAAGGCTTGGTACGGCGGGGTTCTCCCTGCAGATGCAAGCTTGGAGGAGCCATATGCTGGAGAACGGCATTTCTTTGTCGGAATGGAACAATTTTGAGAGCTCGATGGGAAAAGAATCAGATCCTATTCCGGAAAGCGAGCTGGAGGCATTGCTGACGGAGGCTGGCTTTGAGCATGTTACTCGTTTTTTTGGCGCCTATTTAATCGACGGCTTATTTGCAGTAAAGAGAAAGAATAGCGTGTCACTATGAAAAGGGACATTATTGTCGTAGGCGGTTATGGTCATGTTGGCGGACAAATATGCGAGCAATTAGCGATTCAATTTCCTGGCAGAGTATACGCTGCGGGCAGGAGCTTGGCGCGTGCGGAGCAATTCTGCAGCAGGCTGGGCGGTAAGGTGAAGCCGCTGCGCATAGCGGTAGGGGAGCAGCCGCAGACGGAGCAATTAAAGGATGCCAAGCTCGTCGTCATGTGCTTGGATCAGACGGATACCTCATTTGCAAGAGCCTGTTTGACTGCCGGTGTTGATTATGTAGATGTATCGGCAAATGGTACGTTTTTCGAGGCTATGGAGCAGTTGAAGGAAGAGAACGCGGGGTTAAACAGCACTGCCGTATTAAGTGTCGGCCTTGCTCCCGGGCTTACCAATTTGCTTGCGCTCAAGGCGTTTCAGTCTATGGAAGAAATAAGCCGTATCGAGATTGCGATCATGCTTGGACTAGGGGATGCCCATGGAAAAGCGGCGATTGAATGGACGGTCCAGAGCCTTGCGGGATCGTTTGCGATTACTGAGAATGGGAGCACTCGGAGGGTAAGCAGCTTTACAGAGGGCATCTACACGGATTTTGGTTTTGCGCTAGGTGAGCGGAAAACCTATCGATTCCCCTTCTCGGACCAGCAGACGCTTGTTCGGACGTTGAAGGTTCCGACCATTTCTACTCGTTTATGCTTTGATTCCCGAATGGTGACAGGTGTAATGGCATTGCTTAAGGCAGCAGGCTTTGGTCGCCTATTAGGCGTAAAGCGGATAAAAAAATGGACGATACAGGCATTCAGCAAGCTGCGCTTCGGCTCCGCCCGGTATGCGGTAAAGGTCGCGGGATACGGCAAGAAGGCAGGAGTTGATGCCATCGTAGAGTACGGGCTTCAGGGAACTAAGGAAGCTGAAGTAACAGCGATGACGGCGGCTGCAGTAGCAAAGATGATGTACGAGAGCAAGCTGCCGCGAGGTATTTATCATGTGGAGCAGTTATTCGAGCTGGACGTATGCGACCAGCACTTGCTTCTGCAATTAAAAGGGGAAAAGCTAGAGTCTTCACGCTCGTTGATTGCTAACATTGAAAGCTGGTCCCGCATACAAGGCTAGTCTATCATTGCTTCCATTTGGTATAATTAGTATTAATTTACCATTCGGCTAAGCGGTCGTGAGGATAGGGAGCAGATGCGGATAATGGATAAACAGGAGATAATATTGTTCATAATGGAGGAATACGAGTACTTTAAGGACGAGAGCGGTGAACAATTAAAAGCGGGGCTGCTTCGTATTTTTAATTATAAGGGCGGCTTAACTGCTGAGGCTTTGCAGTGCTGGAACGACTCCGACCTAAGCCAGCTGTACCATATAGTTTCGGGAATGAGACTGACCCGTCTTTATGTGCCGAACATCATAGAAGTTTATGAAGGCATGGATAGGGATGGGCTGCCCTCGCGTGTATCCTTCGGGAGCATCGTAAATAGCGAGCCGCTCCAGAAGGAGCCTCGCATTCATCGGCAGTACGGAAAATACGATGTGCCGCCTACAATTAACCGTCTCTATGAGCTGGAAGCAGAGCTTGGGAGAGATATGGACATGGAGCTCGGACTCCTTATGCAAAAATATGATTTCCGCTACCATTGTACGCCGCCCGATTTCATCCCATTTGCAAGCCCAGGTGTGGATGGCATTCATTATTGCTTTGTTACCGATTTTGGAACGGTAAAGGACTTGGAGCAAGCCTATATAGCGGCTGTATCGCCTATGGATATTGATTCCGAAATATGGATTGTTGCTAAAAATATAACCGATTTTCTTCGTATTTTATGTACGGACCGGAGTGTTTTGTATTACAACGGTTCAACGCTGGATGTTTATTTTCAAAGCGCGAAGGAACAGGAATTGCAGCAGGAAAAGCAGCAGCTGTCGCCAGCGCTGCAAAGATTGAAAGCAGTATTTGAATTGAACGAAATTCCGGATTTATTCGAATATATGCAAAGTGTACGTGAAGCAAGGAATAAAGAGATTTGCATTCAGACGCTTGATACGATAGGTGTTATGCCGCTGTTGTTGGAGCAATCGAGAGCTTCTGCTGCGGAGCCCTTCTTTCTGGACTGGGAGGACGAACAGAGCATAATGCAGCTGCTACTTGATGCGAGCCCGGAAGTTAAGCTCGCTATTATTCGCGATGCGCAGCATATGAAGCTGTTGATGAATGACAATAGGCTGCTTAAGAGCTGCGAGCGCGCGTTAAAGGAGCTTGGACTCTATCATGAGCTGTATAATCTGAGAGAGCTTATTGACTAACGATTAAGGAAGTGAATGCTATTCATCTTTTATTTATTTGCAGCCGAAACAAATGGCGGAGCTTAACAGCAGAAACGATTTTTCAAGGTGTTGGCGGTCATGAGGTAAGGTCAGCGGGCACAGAAGAGAATGCCCGAATTAAGGTGACCGCAGGCCAGATCGGCTGGGCAGATCTGATTTTTGCTATGGAGAAGAAGCATGTCCGCAGGCTGCAGGATAAGTTCCGTCATGAGCTTGCGGGCAAGCAGCTTATCTGTCTTCATATTCCGGATGAATTCGAATATATGAATGAAGAGCTGATCGGTCTGCTTCAGTCGAGTGTGGCCATGCATGTCTCCCTTCCAGACGAATAGTGTGCTTTTCACAGGCTTGATGATTATCCAGTAACAGGGAATGTTATTTGAAAAGAGGTCATACAAGAAACGTCGGGTGCCAATGGGGCACGGAATAATGTCGATCCCCAAAGCGGAACCAGCTATCTCCTGGCAAATGGGCACATAATGCCCTCTCTACGGTGAAATAGGTCTAATTTTTAGATCTAACCGCTCCGAATTAGCTTAAACCGCTGGAATAGGTCTAATAAATAGATCTATGCACACGCGTTCCTGCCAAATGGGCACATTATGCCCTCTCTACGGTGAAATAGGTCTAATTTTTAGATCTACCCTCTCCGAATTAGCTTAAACTGCTGGAATAAGTCTAATAAATAGACCTATGCACAACAGATCCGGCCAAATGGGTGCATAATGCCCTCTCTACGAAGAAATAGGTCTAATTTTTAGATCTAACCGCTCCGAATTAGCTTAAACCGCTGAAATAGGTCTAATAAATAGATCTATGCACAACCGATTCGGCCAAATGGGCACATAATGCCCTCTCTACGGTGAAATAGGTCTAATTTTTAGATCTAACCGCTCCAAATTAGCTTAAACCGCTGGAATAGGTCTAATAAATAGACCTATGCACACGCGTTCCTGCCAAAGGGGTATAATTTTCTTAAACCCAATACTTGGATAATCAATAGGCCTGTACTTTTCACAATAGATCACAGCACAATAAGCAATATAGCTACGCTGCACAAATTGCATTCAAGCCACCGGCTATGGAGCCTATTAAGTTTTTTATCTAACTATCCACTGCATTTTTCGTAAAATACCGCGTCATCGCTCGAATCATATGTTCTCTACCAATAGGCCCCCACGGATCCCATTCCCTCGTATCTGGATAATAGACCCGATTTTCCTGTACAGCACGAAGATTTTGCCAAGCCTCATTGCTGGCAAGCGCATTTACCTCAGTCTCTTCGCTCCAAAGGATAACAATATTTTCAGGGTTAAGCTCAATTATTCGCTCCAGTGCATCGTTTATATAAATAGAGTGAGTTACGCGCTCATCAGGCTGGAATTGCAGACGGCGGTAAAATAATTCGGTAAAGGTATGGTCTGAGACGCCATATAGCCGGCAGTTGCCCGGAAGGAGCCGGATGATTACCCATTTGCCTTTTTTCGTGACAGGGGCAAGCTTTTTTCGTGCATCCTGCTCCAGCAAGGTCATGCGGCGAATGATGCGCTCAGCTTCTTTTTCCTTGAGTACACGCGCAGCAATACTGCGCAGATATTGCTCCCAGCTCGTAGAATGGTCAATAAAGATGGTTGATTTTGCTTCATTCCAAAGGCTGTCGTTCGGATTTTTACAAAATTCAGTTTTAAGTATCATGTCGGGTGCTAATCTCAGCACATCACTTGTCATAATGGTTCGTTCTGCATTTAGCGGAACCGTTCCAATTAATCGGTCATGCAGATAGCTTGGAAAGCCAGAAGGCGTGTTGTAATATTTTGGAAAGCAAGGTGCGGCAATAGGCAAAATGCCAAGGGCAAGCAAATGATCCTGCAAAAAGAAACTGCTCACGACGGCAATTTTCCGATCGCGGCGCTTGAGGTACACGGAGGGGGATATCCCCTCTATTTTTTTGAATACTCTGCTGAAATATAGCTCGTCCTGAAAGCCGACGGCAATTGCGATATCGCGCAATGCGGCTCCTTGCTCGGTCATGAGCTCCTTGGCGTGCATGATACGCAGCTGCGTCAAATAATTGCCTGGTGTTAAGCCGGTTATTTTCTTAAAGGCTCGGCAATACGAGCTGGGCGTCATCCCCGCAAGCAGCGGGAGCTCGCTTAGGGGGAGTGCTTTCGCATATTTTTCCTCCATGTAGGCAATGGTTTGCTGCACGGATTCATTAACCGTCAGAGTAGGTGCTTTCTGCTGTGCATGCAGATGAAGAAGCAGCTCGTAGAAGACAAGCTGCTTCTTCATATCGCTAAGCTCGCTCTGCTCCTTGAAGGCTTGCAGCAGATCCATAAGCAGCGCGTCAGTAATTGCTGGAGAAGTATGCCGAACAGGCATGGCTCCGTCAAAGAGTGTAGATGGATAGAGTGATGCTTTGCAGTTGTCCTCAGAGAAAGAGAGCTCGGCCGTACGGAATTGCAGCAGATGAAGCCGAAGAGTGCTGTTGGAATCGTTCATCAGTTTAATTTTCATCGCAGGCTCAAGAATAAAGAAGGCTCCAGTATGAAGGGGATAGCGTTTGGAACCAATAAAGAGAATTCCGCTGCCCTTCTGAATGAAGGCAATGGAGGAGCGCTGGATGTTTACCGACTTGGAACGAAAGCCGGGACTATATTCGTGAAGCTTTAATGAGATGGGAAAATAGGAAAAGAAATGAGTTTCATTTTGCAACAGCAAACATTCCTTTATATGCATTTGGTAGAAATCGTCAATGTTTGAGAACGATTATCAATTACAGTTTACCAAGGATAGCGTATAGAATACAACCTGTTTTATAACTATTTTCTCGAATTTGATTTTTTTGTCCATATGAATCGGACAATAGCGTGTATACAAATTAGAAATGGTCATATGTAAAATGATGTTGAAAATGATTATCATTCACAAGGGCGGAGGTTGCAGCATTATTCGTTACATAGGTGGATTCGACATGGCGGGAGGAGATCGGAAGCTTCGTGCGATATGTATAGCTTTTGCATTAAGCATAACTGTCTTATTAACGGGGTGTGGAGCTTCGGATAGCGGAAACAAGCATACAGATATTTCCGGGGAGGCTCAAAGCAAAGAGGCTGCAACTGAGACCGACCCTTTCGCTAATATTCCATCAGTCGATATTGCTGATTTGGGAGAAGCCATTTCAGGCATGAGCAGCTTGATCAAGCAGCTTAAGCAAGCGGTGGAGGCAGACCAAGCGGATGAGGCAAAGGAGCTTGCGGCTCAAATGGCTGGCTTATGGAATGCGATGAAGGAAGAGGTTAGAGCAAACGATGCAACGAAGCATCAGCTGCTGCATGACGATTTGAGCCTGCTGATCAAGGAAACAAAGGCAAGCAAATGGAATAAAGAGCTGATTGTTCAGCTCGACTATAAGCTATACCAGAGCTTCCGAGATATGAAGCAGGAGCTGCAAAACCAATAAAAAAAGAAAAAGGGATAGGTGATTTTTAAATGTCTTCGGTAAAAAAACGTTTGTTAAGCATGTTATTAACGCTAGCGCTTGTCATTGCCATTATTCCAGCTACAGCAGCAACAGCTGCATCCGCTCCAATTTCGGTAACGGTAGATGGCAAGAAGGTAGCCTTCTCGGTAAATCCTCAAACGATAAATGGCCGGACGATGGTTCCTTACAGAACGATCGCTGAAACATTGGGCGGTAAAGTTAAATATGATGAGAAAACGAAAAAAGCGACAATTACAAAAGGCAGCCAAACGGTTGAATTAATGCTTGGCAGCAAAACTGCAAAAATCAACGGAGCATCCGTAGCTTTGGATGCGGCGCCTGCAAATGTGAAGGGCAGTGTACTTGTGCCACTTCGTTTTGTAGGTGAATCGCTTGGTGTTTGGGTGAATTGGAATAGTAAAACGTCGACTGCCGTGCTTGAAACGAAAAAAACATTCAAGCATGCGCTGGGCAGTACAACGTTAAGCAGCGTTCCGAAGCGCGTCGTCATTTTGTTTAACGGTGGTGTAGATATTTCTGTACTGCTCGGTGTTAAACCAGTAGGCGCGGTTGAGTCCTATGTTCAGCAGCCATTTTATGAATATATCCGTTCCAGCTTGATCGGGACTAAGACGTTAGGTGACGAAACTCAGCCAAATATTGAAGCCATCGTTGGCTTAAAGCCTGATGTCATTATTGCTACGAAAGATCGCCATGAGAAAATTTATGATCAGCTTAAAGCAATTGCCCCAACGATTGTAACTACGGATTTAGCTGATTGGCAGGATAATCTGAAAGTGACATCGGAGGTGCTGAACAAAGAAGAAATCGCAACAAAATTTATTGCGGATTGGAAAGTAAAAGTAGCAGATTTCAAGAGTAAGCTTGCTGCAAAGGATAAAGGAGCAGAGGTTTCAATTATCCGAATTAACCCGAACGGCAGCGCTCGCGCTTATAACACAGGCTTTGCTTATAAAATTTTCCAAGAGCTAGGGTTTGCCACGCCGAAAGCACAGCTTGGAACGAAACAAGAAATAATAAATGTTACGTCCAAGGAGCAGGTAAGCTTGCTGGACGGTGACTATATCTTTGACTTTACAACCGATTGGGACGGTGATGGCGCAATCTTTAAGCTTCAGAAGGAATGGATCGACAGCCCGCTTTGGGCAAACTTGAATGCGGTTAAGAACAAAAAATATTATAAAGTAAATGCTGTAACCTGGAACCTATCAGGGGGAGCGATGGCAGCTAAGCTGATGCTCGATGATTTGTATTTCTACTTTGACCTTGACTAAGGACAGAATTCATAAGCACAAACAAACGAAGAATGAGCCTATGGCTCATTCTTTTGTGCAGATATATGACTAAACAGGCTGATTTTTGGGAGCGTTCAATAAGATGAAAAATAGGATGGACAGTGTCGGAATGAGAGCAGGTGGACTGGCTGCAAGCGTTCTCCTCTTGCTTTGCTGTTTCGCAGCGAGCGTACGGTTTGGATTTACAACGATCAAATGGGAGGATTTAACAGATGCTTTTACCGATTATGACGAGAGCTCCATGGAGCAGGTAGTCGTTATGACAACTCGCTTGCCGCGAGCGCTAATTGCAGCTGCTGTCGGGGCAAGCTTGGCAATGGCAGGCGCTATTATGCAGGCGATCACACGGAACCCGCTCGCTTCGCCATCTGTAATGGGGATAAACGCGGGCGCAAGCGTAGGCATCGTCGCGGCGATTACAATTTTCAAAATCACAGCAACGGTTACGCTTGTATGGATATCATTCGGCGGAGCTGCGATTGCGGCTGCATCTGTATATTTGCTCGGATCGCTGGGGCGCGATGGGTTGTCGCCGTTAAAAATTATAATGGCTGGCTCTGCGATGACGGCAACGTTCGCTTCTCTAACGCAAGGCATGCTCGTACATAACGAAAATGGGCTTCAGGATGTGATGTTCTGGCTAGCTGGCTCGATTGCCGGTCGTGATGCGCAAACATTATCTACTGTTATCCCTTATTTATGTGCAGGCTGGGTGGCTGCAATACTGCTGTCAAGGCAGCTTAATATTGCTCTAATGGGCGATGACGCAGCTAAGGGTCTCGGACAGAGGACGGTTTTGATCAAGCTTGCTGCCGGCATCATCGTAGTTGTGCTTGCGGGAGGAGCAGTGTCAGTTGCCGGTCCAATCAGCTTAATCGGCATCGTCATTCCCCATGTTGCTAAGTATATCGCAGGGCTTGATTACCGCTGGCTCATTCCTTATAGCGCAATTCTAGGCGCGATATTGCTGCTTCTGGCAGATTTGGCTGCTCGATTTGTGATCTTTCCTGAGGAAGTGCCTGTTGGCATAATGACAGCGGCAATCGGTGCTCCTTTCTTTATTTACATTGCTCGCAAGGAGCTGATGAGAAGATGAAGCCTTCATTCATGACGAGGAGCGCAGGCAAGGGCTCGTACACATTTCATCGTAAAACAGTTCGCGCTTCAATTCTTCTGCTTGCGGCAGCCATCATCGTTATTTTGGCAAGCCTTGCAATGGGGGAGCAGGTAATTAAGCCAGCTCAGGTATGGCTGGCGCTGCTTGGCAAGGGTGAGCCTGATCATATTCTAATTGTACAATCGCTAAGGGCGCCGCGAGTGATTGTGGCTTTTTTAGTTGGCGCATCGCTGGCTGTTTCCGGTGCGATATTGCAAGGGGTCATTCGAAATCCGCTTGCTGCACCTGACGTTATAGGCATTACAGGCGGCGCATCGGTTGGAGCGGTTGCTTTCATCACGTATATGCCTAGTACAGTGAGCATTCATTTTCTACCTGTAGCTGCTATTATTGGAGCATTCGGAGCAGCACTGCTTGTCTATGCTATCGCTTGGAAGAAGGGGGTAAACCCGTTTCGACTTGTGTTAGTGGGAATTGGAATCGCCTCCTTATTGTCGGCTATAACAACGTTTATGCTCGTTTTTAGTCCAGTCTATTCTGCTAGCTCCTCTTATATTTGGTTGACGGGAACGATTTATGGCTCATCTTGGAACTATGTTTGGAGTTTTTTTCCATGGACATTCGTCTTAATGGTTATCGTGATGCTTTATACGCGGCAAATGAATATACAGCTTCTTGGCGACGATATTGCCATCGGGCTCGGAAGCAGCTTGCAGCGGCATCGCTTCATTCTTATTCTCCTAAGCGTTGGCCTTGCCGGTTCCGCGGTGTCGATTGGCGGTGTTATCGGTTTTGTCGGTTTAATCGCCCCGCATGCGGCGCGCCGATTAGTAGGGCCGGTCATTAGCCGACTCCTGCCGATCTCGGCTCTGTTTGGAGGAGTTATTGTCGCTTTGGCGGATTTAATTGCTAGAACTGCTTTTCCTCCGCTTGATATTCCGGTTGGCGTATTTACAGCGGGAATTGGGGGGCCATTTTTTATTTATTTGCTTTATCGAACTAGAAACAACAGGTAGCAAGGCTGTAAAGTTTTAAGGAGGGGAAGGGGGAAAGCTAAGTTGAAGCGCAGCTATATGATGGTTATTGGTTTTTTAGTTCTGGCTGCTGCGGTGCTGCTGTTTCTATTTCGGGTTAGTGAGGGGCAAGTTACCGTGCAGCGCATGATTGATTTTGAACAGGTCGAGCCGACATCACAGGTCGTATGGAAGGATCGATCGTCTGTAAGCGCGTTCGAATACGCCTTTCGATTTGGGAAGAAGCTGGAGGGGAAAGTTGATATTGCCCATCCTCCTGAAGAGCTGCCGTCTCCTTTCATAGAATCACCGACACCTATTCCAGTGCCGTCATCAAGCTTGCCAAGTGCTGAGGCTTATACACCTGCCTATTTGGACAGTGCCTCGTTCTCCAGTGAGGAGCAGCCGCTTATTGCTCTCATTAATTTACGTATTAAGGCTGTTCATGAGGGCGACTGGGAGCAATTTGTTTCTTTGTACACTGAATTTAAGCGCAAGGAGTATGAAGCCTCAGGCAGCTTTAATGGCATGACAACGACGAGCATTAAGGTGGATGGGGATATCTCCATTAAAGAGCAAAAATCGTTGTTTGAGGCCGTTGTATGGGTGAAGGAATCTAGGAATAATGGTGAAGGAAGCGCGGGGATGTATGTATTCCATAAGGGGAAGCAGCAAGGAGACGAATGGCGTATTGCTGATGTGGATTAAGAAAGAACTCAAAGAATCTGACTGCAACAGCGAGCGTAAGGATGATCTACTCGCGCAGCGACCAAAACGTAAATGTTTAGTTCAACTTATCTAGACGGTAAAAAGCGGCAGTCCATGACTTTCTCACAGTGTATAGCATCGATACGATGCTAACGCGATGTGATAGGTGCATAGGCTGCCGCTATTTATTATTGTTATCGAAGCTTCTGTGAAAGCACAGCACAGCTTATTAAGCAGACGCCCGCAAGTTACGACTAGGCGCTAACGAACTCTATTTCAATATGAATAACCTCGGAACGGCTGCCGATCCGAATGGGCGGTCCCCAAGTGCCGAAGCCGGACGACACAATAGCGTGCAGTCCCCCTTTTTTTAAGTAGCCAAAGTCAAGCTCAAACAATTTTCTAGTAATCAAATGATTGGGCATCATTTGGCCGCGATGAGTATGACCGGATACGGAAAGGTCGATGCCGTTCTCGGCTGCATTACCAATATCGGAGGGCTGATGATCAAGCATTATGAGCGGCCGCGATTGATCTAACGGAGCGATAAGCTCCGAAATTGGGAGCCTTTTGTCTGCTCCGAAGCCTGCGGAGGCTTTATCCTTGCGACCGATGAGATAAAAGCTGTTCGCAATGAGTGCCGCTTCGTCCATGAGGACGCGAATGCCTATGGCATCCATGGCGGAGATAAACTCCGGCACCTTCCTGCCAATATATTCATGATTGCCGGTTACCGCATAGACACCGAGCGGAGCTTTGAGCTTCCCTAGCACACGGGACATGTTTTTGCGCAGGAACGGTTCAATATCATCGTCCAAAATATCGCCAGGAAGCAAGATGAGATCTGGCTTAATCTGCTCGACTTTATTGACCAGCCGCTGCAAATGCCGATTACCGACGATGTTGCCTAGATGGAGATCGGATGCCATCGCAATGCGCAGCTTTTTCATTTTACCCGCAGTCTTCGGTACTTGTACGTGATAGGTTCGAATAACCGGACTCCATGCATTCCATGATCCAAGTATGAGGAGAATAATCATAATGAAGCAGACAATGCTCCCTATGGCCACAATATAAACGTCTTCACCGGTACCAGCGGCTTTAAGAATAAGAGAGACGATATTTGCAACCGGTAAAATGAGTACAGCGTATTCAAGTACGGCAAACCAGTAGGAGCCAATCAGCTTCATTGCTTCAGCAACAGGTCGAATCGGAGTGTTGTAGGCACTGCGGCCTATAATATACGCACACGCGAGGAGAGCAAGGGCAGACGTATACCAGCCGGCAGCTTCCCAGTGAAAAAGTGTAGAAAAGAACATCCAACCATTCCAGCCGATATAGATGGAGATACCGCTGTATACGAGTAATACAACAAAAATTATAGCAATAAACCTCAGCTTCATTCTTCAACGCTCCCCAGCTCTTAATCTGTTTTCATTTAAGCTGAAACTACTATATCATACAGGGATTGCCGCAGCAAAAAATGCAAGAGTAGACGGAATAGATTACAGGTGGAGAGGCATGCAGACGTGTAAGGCGTTGCGAAGGCTTCTAGCCTATGGTATCGTTTCGACATAGTGAATGATGCGCTTTCTTAAACTATAGAAGAAAAGGCTGCATCAAAAAAAGAATGGAGCGAATAATCGGATGAAATCGCTTGTACTAGCAGAAAAACCAAGCGTGGCTAGGGAAATTGCCCGCGTCCTTGGCTGTGGACAGAAGCATAAGGGCTATATGGAAGGCCCAAAATATGTTGTAACCTGGGCGCTGGGTCATTTGGTGACGTTAGCTGAGCCAGAGGAATATGATCCGAAATATAAAACCTGGAATTTGGAGGATTTGCCTCTGCTTCCACCGAAAATGCACTTGAAGGTAATGAAGGAAACGTCGCAGCAGTTTCGCGCTGTAGCACAGCTATGCAAACGGCAGGATATTAGCGAGCTTATTATTGCTACGGACGCTGGGCGTGAAGGCGAGCTTGTCGCACGCTGGATTATGGAGCTTGTGCATTGGCGGAAGCCCTTCAAGCGGCTTTGGATTTCGTCTCAAACAGACAAGGCGATTAAAGATGGCTTTAGCAGCTTAAAGCCAGGCAAGGACTATAATAATTTGTATGCCTCTGCTGTTTGCCGCGCAGAGGCAGATTGGCTGATCGGTCTAAACGTAACTAGAGCATTAACGACCAAATACAACGCTCAGCTTGCTGCAGGACGTGTACAAACGCCAACGCTAGCGATGCTGATGGAGCGGGAGCAGGAAATTCAGTTATTTCAATCACAGCCCTATTGGATTGTATCCGCTGATTTTGGCAATTTCACAGCGCATTGGCGGGAGCAGGATGCGCATGATGGCAGAGTATGGAGCCGCGCCGATGCTGATGCGATTGCCGAACGATTGAAGCGGGCGAATGCGAAGGTGGACAAGCTTCGCACGATAGAGAAGTCAGAGCCGCATCCGCAGGCTTATGACCTCACAGAGCTTCAACGGGATGCGAATAAACGTCTTGGCTTTTCTGCCAAGCAAACCTCTAATGTGCTGCAGAAGCTGTATGAGCAGCATAAGCTTGTTACGTATCCGCGTACGGATTCGAGATATTTAACGAGTGATATGGTTCCAACCTTAAGAGGGCGCTTGGAGAGTATTGCCGTCGGACCTTATGCGCAGCTTGCAAGAAAGCTGGTAAGAATGCAGCTTCCAATCACGAAGCGGATTGTCGATGACAGCAAGGTAACCGATCATCATGCAATTATTCCTACAGAGCAATTTGTTAATTTGTCGGCACTAACAAACGATGAGCGCAGATTGTATGATCTGATCGTGAGACGGTTTATTGCTTTATTTTATGGACCGTACCGCTACGATGAGACAAGCGTTGTGCTGGCAGCTGGGAAGGATCGATTATATGCGAAGGGCAAAATCGAGAAGGATAAAGGCTGGAAGGAAATTTATCAGTTAGCGTCTAATGCTTCGAGTCAAGATGATGAGAACGATGATGATAGCGATGATAGCGTCTCAGGACAAGGCAATGCTGATCGTCAGCCATCGCAATTGCTACCGCCACTTGTCCTAGGGCAAGCATTGCCTGTCAAACAGGAGAAGGTGCGGGAGCTTCGTACGCTGCCGCCTGCCAGATATACGGAAGCGACGCTGTTGACCCGTATGGAGAAGCATAGCCTAGGCACACCTGCGACAAGGGCGGATATTATTGAGAAGCTGCTCGGAACAGATACGATTACGCGAACACAAAATAAGCTGATGCCTACAGGCAAAGGCAAGCAATTGATTGAAATTGTCGTTACTGAGCTCAGAAGTCCGGATTTGACTGCAAAATGGGAGCAGGAGCTGGAGCGAATTGCAAAGGGCAAGGGTGACCCGGCAGCCTTTATGAAAAATGTTCGTCAGCAGGCAGCCAAATGGGTGTCCGAGGTTATTGCGGTATCCAAGGAATATAAGCCGCATAATCTGACTCACTCGCGTTGTCCTGAATGTGAGAAGCCATTGCTTGAAATTAATGGAAAGCGCGGTAAATCGCTCGTCTGCTCCGACCGTGAATGCGGCTACCGACGTTCAGCAGAACCAACGCTCTCCAATATGCGTTGTCCGCAGTGCCGCAAAAAAATGGAGATTAAGGACGGCAAAGCAGGGAAATTCGCTCAGTGCAAGCCTTGTAATGTCATTGAAATGCTCGGCGACAAGCAGGGCGGCAAAGTCAATCGCAAGCAAAATCAGAAGCTGATCGAGCAGTTTAGCGATAATACATCGTTGTCCAATAGTTTAGCTGATAAGCTTAAAGCAGCATTAGAGAAGCAATCGGAAAAATAATTTAGTGAGAAAGCAGTATGGGAATAAGGGCTCCTAACCTCCATCATTCATCCAAGAGATAGATAGTACTCTGTCATATACTATAGATGAATCGATAGGAAAGGGAGAGATTGCATTGGGTGAACATCAAGGAAGGCAGCTGGCGAGCAAGTGGGCCAAAACTGCAGTATTACTTACCCATCCCAGCATAGCGCCGCATATTCCCCCCACTAAAAAATTTACACCGAATCATCTCAAAAGCATGCTGGATGCGCATCAAATGGTAGTAGTAAAGCCAGTGGTAGGTGCCGGCGGGCATGGTGTTATTAAGGTGACGCAAAATGAATATGGGTATGCTTATACTTATTATTCGCAGACGAAACGATTTGCTAGTTTTGCAGCATTAATAGGCGCGCTAAATAAACAACGCAAAGGTCGAGCTTATATTATTCAAAAGGGTATTTATTTGGCAACAGTGAATGGCAGACCTATTGACTACCGTGTGAAATATGTGAAGACGGAGAAGGGCTGGGTTTATCGCGCGATCGTTGGACGAATTGCAAGAAAAGGACTGTTTGTAACGAATTTATGCCGTGGCGGTACATTAGTTACAGCGGCGCAGGGCATCAGCAGCTCATTGTCATCTAGTGCTGTGTCAGAGAAAAAAGATCAGATGAGACAGCTTACTGTCTTGTCAACAGGAGTGCTGGAAGCCAGATATCCTGGTATTGGTCAGCTCGGATTCGATTATGGCATTGATAAGCAAGGGAAAATTTGGATATTCGAGGTTAATACGAGGCCGCAATAGCTGCAAATCTGCAAATAAGGACGAGATAAAAAATAGTGGCGCAGAAGTTATTTCTGTGCTGCTATTTTTTTATTTTCTTGCTGATTGTCCATCCAACAGGGTGGGTATAAGCATAAAAAGATAAGCTTGGTTGATGTCTTGGCGTGAATGGAGTGATGAAAAAGGAGTGGCTTGGTCTTTCGCTGGATAGCGTGTATGCATAAGAGAGTTAATATATTCCATTAATAGATTTGTAGATTGTGATTAAAGTTTTTTATAGAGCTGAGGTAAAAACTGGGGTGTGGATAACTATATCCACATTATACACGCTGAGTTTGCTTTGCGTTTGATGTATATACACATGCTATACACATCGTATCCACAACATCTTGTGTATAACTGGCGTTGTTGTCCTTCTATTAGTGCCATGCTACTATGATAAAGAAATAACCAAAGGATGGAAGAAAGGGTGTGTAGTAATGGAGCTGCTGTCTGACGAAATGTTAGTAGATACTTATTATGCAGCTATGCATTTTGAATTAGAGCCTGAATTTATTCGAATGTTAGCTATTGAATTAAAACGTAGACACATCAATCCGGAAACGGTAAAGATCACTGCATAAAGCAAAACGAAACTGAGATTCATGATCCCATCGTTCCATGCTATTCTGTAATCGTTACTTTTATGCCACAATTACAGCTGCGCTAGCGCAAGAGGAGCAGATTACGTGCAGAGACTAAAGTTCATGGCAAGAATTACAAAACTTAAGGGTATCCTCCTTGGCACACCTAGCATATGAATGCAATAGGTGCATGAACAAATGAGCCATGGATGGAATACCCTTATATTTATTTTATTGATGTGTATAGTGCTGACAGCGCATTAAAGCTTCATGTTGCTGCTGTGACCGGGAGAGAGCTTAGCGCTTGGATCAACATAGACCTTCGCATTATTGACAGCTGTAGGCGCTTCGCCGAAGCCAACTGCAATAAGCTTAAGCTTGCCTGGATATGTCGTAATATCTCCAGCAGCGAATAGTCCGGAAATATTCGTCTCCATCCGAGTATCTACAAGGATAGAATTTCCTTGAATGTTTATTCCCCATTCTGCAATAGGTCCTAGAGAAGAGATGAAGCCGAAGTTCACGATGACGGCATCTACCTCAAGCTCGGTTACCGCTTTTGTTTTGACATCGGATAATGTAACCTTTGTAATACTCTCTTCGCCATGAAGAGCTGTAATTTCTACAGGCGTATGTACGTTTACTTTGCTGCTCATTAAATTCTCCACGCTATGCTCATGCGCACGGAACTTATCACGGCGATGAATAAGCGTCACGCTCTCGGCTATAGGCTCCAGCATTAGCGACCAATCAACAGCTGAATCGCCGCCACCGCTAATCAGTACCCTCTGTCCTTTAAAGCGCTGTAAATCACCTACAAAATAATGCAGGTTGCTTTTCTCGAATTTAGCTGCTTCCGGTAATTCTAACCGACGAGGCTCAAACGCTCCTACGCCCGCTGTAATGATTATAGCTTTAGCATAATGTATAGCTTTATCAGTTATAATTTTAAATAGACGTTCGTCTTGCTTGATGACGCTGACGACTTTCTCCTCGAGACAAATTTCCTGTTTAAAATGGGATAGCTGTTCCTTCAGACGTTCGACAAGCTCTTGCGCAGTCACTTTTGGAAAGCCAGCCACATCATAAATATATTTTTCAGGGTATAGTGCCGCTAGCTGACCGCCCAGCTGAGGCATACTCTCGATAAGTTTGACTGATGCTTGCCTCATTCCGCCATAGAAAGCCGCGAACAATCCTGCAGGCCCACCTCCGATGATAAGAATATCGACAGGGTTAATTGTTGTTTCAGGGTTAGACAATGCAGCCACCTCCACTTTTTAAGTTTACAATTATAATTATAGACTTTCGTGCGAGAAGAAGGAAATAAATAATTTGTATAGAACTCTAAACAATTTCGTACATTTTGCTCTTGAACTTTCTATGAAAACTATGTAGAATTTCTGATGTATGTTGTTTACAGAACGGCATGTGTCCAGTGTCGAAAAATGTCGCTTATAAGCGACGAAATTATTGATAAAATGGTTTTAAATAGTAGAGACTATTCTAATAATAATAAATACTTGGATTGTCTTGTGTAATTTTTCACAATATTTAAATACAAAGATAAGAGGAATGGATGGGATCATACGATGAGCAACATACCTAAAATCGTCATTCTTGGCGCAGGGTACGGAGGAATTTTGACTGCCTTACGTCTGCAAAAAGAATTAAATTACAATGAAGCTGACGTTACACTAGTTAATAAGCATGATTATCATTATATTACAACACATCTTCATATGCCTGCAGCAGGTACGGACAATCCGGAAAATGCCCGAGTAAGCATTTCCAAATTGATTGATGAATTTAAAATAGATTTTGTTAAATCGACCGTGGTACAAATTCGTCCACAGGATAAAAAAGTTATTCTTGAGGACGGCACACTATCGTACGATTATTTGGTCATTGGTCTAGGTGGCGAGCCTGAAACCTTTGGTATTCCAGGTTTGGGCGAGCATGCGATGAACATTCGCAGCATTAACTCGGTTCGTTTGATACGTGAGCATATCGAGTACCAATTCGCACGCTATAAACGCGAGCCGCACCGTACGGACTATTTGACATTTGTTGTAGGCGGTGCTGGCTTTACGGGAATCGAGTTCGTTGGTGAGCTCTCCGATCGTATTCCAGAGCTCTGCAAGCAATTCGACGTAGATCCGGCGCTAGTGAAGCTCTACAATATCGAGGCAGCTCCTACGGCGCTTCCTGGCTTTGATCCTGAGCTTGTTGAGTACGGCATGGACGTATTGACGAAGAAGGGTGTTACGTTCCGTATTGGCACGGCGATCAAAGAATGCTCACCTGAGGGCGTTATTGTCGGCGAAGGCGAAGAAATCAAATCTGCAACTGTTATTTGGACTGGCGGTATCCGCGGTAATCGCTTGATTGAAGAGGCTGGCTTCGAAACGATGCGCGGCCGCGTCAAGGTTGATGAATATTTGCGTTCGCCAAGCAATGAAAATATTTATATTGTCGGTGACAATTCGCTGATGTTCAATGAGGAAGGCCGTCCGTATCCGCCGACTGCTCAAATTGCCATGCAGCAAGGTGTAGTTTGCGCGCACAATCTGGTTGCTTCCATTCGCAATCAGCCGCTGAAAAACTTTACGTTCAGCAATAAGGGAACCGTTGCCTCGCTTGGCAAAGGCGAAGCGATCGGTGTTGCTTTTGGCAAAAAATATAAAGGCCGCACGGCTGCTTGGCTGAAAAAAGCAATCGATTTGCGCTACCTGTTCATTATCGGAGGCATTCCACTCGTTCTACGAAAAGGAAAATTTCTATAATGAGACACTGCAGCGTACAAGTTCGAGGCTTGCTGACAAGAGATGAGCTGGATCGCTATAACGCTTTGATGGAGGTCGGTTCCTTCCTTGAATCACAAACACGTTACGACTTGGCTTATACGGTGCAGAAGGAAGTTGACCTGCTCATTCAGCCGGCAATCGAACGGTTAAAGGACAAAGGCCGTGAACGCGACCGGGCTACTCAGCAATATTTGGAAGCCAAGCGTCTTGGCTTGGACGAAGATGAGGAAGAAGACATTTAAATTGTATAAGGCTTTCGTCAAACAGTAATGAGTTACTGCTTGTCGAGAGCCTTTTATGCTATCATAATGACATAAATGACAAAAGGTGATGAAGATGATCACAAGCAGGCAGCAGCGCATTCTTAAGCAGCTTATGGAAGCAGACGATTATATATCGTTTCATCAGCTTATTGATCAATATGGGATATCCGATCGTACAGTACGTCATGATTTACTCCAGCTGGAGGATTGGCTGCGAAGCCATGATGTGGTACTTGAACGGCATCGTACGAATGGCGTAAGACTTAACCATGCACCAGAGCAGATGCAATTGCTGGAGGATAAAATACGCCAAAGGCCTGTTTTCATGGATGCGAAGCAGCGTGTTACTTTGCTATTAAAGTTATTGCTGCAAGAAATTCATGTCACCATGGATATGATTATGGCGGATTACAGCATTAGCAAAAGTACGCTTTTAGTTGATTTGCAAGATATTAAAGAATGGCTTGTGCAGCGTAATCTGGAATTCAATAAGAAAAAGGGGGATTTATCGGTTTCGGGAAGCGAGCAATCGAAGCGAAGCGCCTACTTGGAAATTCTTCGTGCTGAAATTACGGAGGACAAGCTTCTTCGTTACATGTTTGATCGGAAGGATAGTCAAGAGCAGCCGTTATCAACTGAAAATATTTGGTTTAGAGTTGATGACGTTAAAGTGATTTTTGATGCTATTCAGAGGCTGGAGCAATTGATGAAGATGCAGTTTGCGGATGCAGGCTATGTAACGGTTACGCTTCATATTCTTATGGCAATGGAACGTATCAAGCATGACCATTCCATCGACATTGATTCGAGCCTATTGCAGGAGCTTGAACGAACAGAGATGTTTCATTTAATCAAGCAGCATGTCATTCCGGCGATCGAGCAGCAGTTTCAAGTCGAATTGCCGCATTCGGAAATTGGTTATATCACCCAGCATATTCTTGGCGCCCAAAAGCAGCAATTGCCGACTAGGGATACATTGTTCGTTGAGCTGGCGAAAGAAATTATCATTAGAGTGGAGAAGGAATCGGGCTACAGGCTGCAGCTAGCGGAGCAAGTCATTCAAGGATTGTCGATTCATTTGAAGCCCGCGGTTTACCGTGCGAAGTTTAACCTTCAATCCAAAAATCCGCTTCTCGGTCAGCTTCAGCAGCAATATGGTTCTTTAATGAAAATATTAGAGCGTGTCGTGAACGATGTGATGAGCAGCATATCCATTACGTTTGACCAAAACGAGATCGGCTACATTATGCTGCATGTGGCGAGTGGGATTGCTCCGCATTTAACTCATGCCAATAAACGAGTCATTATTGTTTGTGGTTCAGGCATTGGTACATCAGCGATCATAAAACGGAGACTCTCTTATATTTTTCCGCAATTAGAGATTGTGAGAACATGCTCCTATAAAGACTCTACATTATTGACGTCCTCAGAAACGGATGCCGTTCTGACGACTATTGATATCGGTCATACGATTGCTGTGCCATGGTTAAAGGTATCGCCTTTGCTCGCCGTAAAGGATCAGCAAATCATTGCCAACTTCTTTGGAATTACGTACAGAGCAGAGACGGTAACAGCAACGGCTATACAATCCGTCAATGATATTATAAATATTGTGGAGCGTAACGCGGTTGTCACCAACCGAAATAAGCTATTAGAGGAACTGTTGCTGCTGCATCAGGGCGGGAGCATCAGCGAGGATGAGACGGATTCGGCACTTTTATTGACTTCGTTATTGCCAAAACCATCGATTCAATTGCAATTACAAACGATGGACTGGGAAGCAGCCGTTCGTTTCGGGAGTCAATTATTAATCGAAAGAGGAGCATCTGGTCTGCAATATGAGCAGAAGCTTATCGATATGATCCATTTAAATAAGCACTCTTTTCTTATTCAACAGGGCATTTATTTTCCGCATGCCTATATGCCGGAGGATGTAACGCAAACTGCCTTTAGTCTGATTACATTTAACGAGCCTATCTTATTTGGTCCCTCTAAGCATCCGATATGGCTTATGATAACCCTTGCTGCAGTCGATAAGGAGAAGCATATTGCAGCACTCAGTACGCTTCTAGAAGTGCTGAGTGATACTAACTTTATCAGCTACTTAAAAACGGCGAACGATTCAAATGATTTATGGGAGCGGTTACAGAATATGGAGGGTAAATGAGACAAATTATAGTTGCTTGCAATAGTGGACTTGGTACAAGCTTAATGATAAGAATTAACATTGAAGCTATCCTTGTCGAACTAAATGTTAATGTTTCTATTGTGCATACAGATTTATCATCTTTAAATTCGTATCAACCACAATTAATCGTTTGCTCGTCATTCATTAAGGATTCTATTGAGGATGTAGGAGATGTTGAAATTATTGGATTAGATGATATTATGAATCGACAGTATGTGAAGCAGGAATTGATGAAGAGTGTTGTTTTTCAGCAATGGCTATCCGAGACAGAATAAGGTGAGTGGACATGAACGTCTCCCAGTGGTTTAACAATGGCTTATTTGGTGAGCCTGCAATCATGCTTGGATTAATTGCTTTTATCGGGCTTTCTCTGCAAAAGCATCCGGTTCAAAAGCTGCTAAGTGGAACGATAAAAACAATGATTGGTTTTAAGCTCATGCAGATCGGAGCCAATGAGACGGGCTCCTCCTTGTCAAATTTATCTGCGGTTATTCAAAATAGCTTTCAAATTATTGGCATCATTCCGCATAACGAAACGATTGCTGCGATGACGCAAATTAACTATGGCAAAGAGATGGCCGTTATTTTACTCATAGGAATGATCGTTCATTTGGTAATTGCAAGATTCACTCCAGTTAAATATATTTTTTTATCCGGCCATCATATGCTGTTTATGGCAGCACTGCTTGCTGGCTTGCTGGTATCGGGCTCGATGGAAACATGGGAGACGATGCTTTTCGGCGGTATTATTTTGGCCGGAAGCATGTCTGCCGCCCCCATGTTATCGCAGCGTTATGTTAGAAAGGTTATTGGGGGAGATCAATTTGCAATTGGACACTTTAACAGCGTCGGTTATTTAGTGGCAGGTTTTGTAGGCTCACTCCTAAAAACGAAGAAACCGCAGGAGAAGCCTTTAAAGAAGACGAAGCTGACGGTGTTATTTCAAGACCATATGGTCGTTATCTTCTGCTTTACTTTCATCCTCTTTGTGATTGCTAGCATATTTTCTCCTGCAGGCAGCATTGAAAATATGTTTGCAGGGCGGCATTTTATTATAGTATCCGTTATTCAAGCGACTTGGTTTGCTGGTGGCTGCTTTATCGTGCTCGCAGGCGTACGCATGATGCTCTCTGAGATTGTTCCTGCATTTAAGGGCATAGCTGACCGTATCGTGCCAGGTGCCATTCCCGCCTTGGATTGCCCGGTGCTATATAGCTATGCTCCAGTAGCAGCGGTTACAGGCTTTCTCCTTAGCTTTGCCGGTGGATTTGCGGCTATGATGATGATGATGCAGCTGCAATATACCGTTATTATACCTGGAATCATTCCGAATTTTTTTTCTGGCGGAGCTGCTGGAGTTATTGCTTATCAGATGGGTGGAAAAAGAGGGCTAGTTGCCGCATCGCTCATCCATGGCTTCATATTGACGCTGCTGCCTGTATTTCTTGTCCCCTTACTATCCAATTTGGGCTATTTAAGAACGACGTTTGCAGATAGCGACTTCTCTATTGTCGGCATCATAGTCAGCAATCTATTGAATTGGATTTTTTAGATGCTGCTAATTCCCCTGAAAGGGCTCCCTCTGGAGCCCTTTTTTGCTGTGTCCACTTAAGCGTTGGGTGTGGCCGAGATTAAGGGTTTACGGTCTGCGCAATTGTGTACTTTTTTGCCGAACGAAACGGCAAAACGTTAATCTACCAATACTGTAAGCGGAACCAATATAATAGGTCTTGTTCAAACAAATAGAGGAGGTCGTCAGTAATGAAGAAAAGTTGGATTGGGAAATTAGCGACAGTTGCATTAGCAGCGACAATGTTCGTAGGTTGTAGTTCAAATGGGAACGCAGGCAATGCTGCGAACAGCACAGGCCAGCCTGAAGCTTCGAAACCAAAAGGAAAGCTGACCGTTTATATCGGATTCCAAGAGGATCATGCCGTTAAAGCTATTGATCAATTTACGAAAGACACAGGCATTCAAGCTGAAATGATTCGGATGTCCGCTGGTGAAATTTTAGCTAAAATACGTGCGGAAAAGGATAATCCCCAAGCAAGCGTTTGGTACGGCGGCCCTGCCGATACTTTTGTACAAGCTGTAACGGAAGACCTGCTGGAGCCTTATGTATCTCCTGTAGCAGATAAAATTGAGGCCAAATATAAAGATCCAGATGGTTACTGGACAGGCGTTTATGTAGGGGCGGTTGCTTTTGCATCCAACAAAGAGTTTTTGGCAAAGAAAGGGCTTGAAGCTCCAACCAAATGGTCTGATTTGACTGATCCGAAGCTTAAAGGTGAAATTGTAATGGCTTCTCCTGCCTCATCAGGAACAGCGTATACAGCGATTTACAGTATTCTTAAAGCGTTTGGCGATGAAGAGAGGGGCTTTGATTATTTGAAACAGCTTCATCCCCAAGTACAGCAGTACACAACCAGCGGAGCGGCACCTGGACGTATGGTCGGCATGGGCGAAGCCGGCGTAGGCATCTTGTTCGCACATGACATTATCAAGTACCAAGAAGAAGGCTTCGATAATCTTGTTATGTCATTCCCTGAAGATGGTACGGGTTATGAAACAGGCTCGATTGGCATCATCAAAAACTCGAAAAACCAAGATCTTGCTAAAGCGTTCGTTGACTGGGCTTTGTCGCCTCCGGCACAAGAAATCGGTAAAACAGTGGGCAGCTTCCAAAATATTACGAACCGCGATGCAGTAGGTCCTGAACAAGCTGTGGACATGAGCAAAATCACTCTCATCGATTATGACATTGCAGAGGCTGGCTCGCAGCGTCAACGTATCATTGATAAATGGAATTCAGATGTAAGCAAATAATAATTAGCTAGTTTAACATCCTGAAAGGGGAGAGAGCTTGTATGAGCGCAATGTTTAAAAGATTCAAGCGCGAGCCGCTCCTGCCGATTTTAATCGTGTTGGTCACGCTCAGTTTAGTTGTATTTATAGTATTCCCTTTGTTTCAAATACTAAAATCAAGCTTTGCGGGGAACGATGGGCAATTCGGGATGGAAGGCTATGAGAGGGTGTTGTCAGGCGGGGGGCTATTTCGCTCCCTGACTAACTCTTTACTATTAGCCACGATTTCTGCAACGTTGTCTACTGCAATTGCCTATATGTTTGCTTATACCTTTGCTTATGTAAATGTTCCTTTTAAAAGGTTGTTTAATGCCATTGCTATCCTGCCGGTTATTTCACCGCCATTTGTAATCGCACTATCCGCTATGCTTTTGTTAGGCAAACAAGGTTTAATAACGAAACATTTATTCGGATTTGAAAATGCCAACATTTATGGTCTGCACGGTCTAGTACTTGTTCAAACGTTATCTTTCTTTCCTATAGCCTTTCTTACGTTATCTGGACTGCTACGTTCGATCAGCCCTTCGCTTGAAGAAGCGAGTCAAAATATGGGCGCAGGCAAATGGAAAACGTTCGTTTCTGTCACGCTTCCGCTCTCCATTCCGGGGATTGCCAATGCGTTTCTGCTCGTTTTCGTCCAATCGCTTGCCGATTTCGGCAATCCGATGACGATTGGAGGAAACTATTCGACGGTTGCTCGTGAAATCTATCTGCAAGCTGTCGGAAGTTATAATATGCAAGCAGGCGCAGCGCTCGCAATGCTTCTGTTAACGATTACGATTATTATTTATATTTTGCAAAACTTCTGGGTCGGCAAAAAAAGCTATGTAACGGTTACGGGGAAACCTACGGGTGCTCGTCGCATGATCGAGTCAGGGCCCATTAAAAATGTTCTGTTCGTTATTTGTTTGATCATTACGGTTGTCGTTATTGCTTTCTATGCATTAGTTCCAGTAGGATCGTTTATCAAGCTTTGGGGGATAAACAACAGCTTTACGCTGGATCACTATAAATATGTTCTAACCCTCGGTGAGAAAGCGATTAAGGACACATTGATGCTTGCTTTAATTGCGACTCCGATAGCTGGATTGCTAGGTATGATATTTGCTTATTTAATCGTTCGTAAAAAGTTCGTCGGCAAGAAGGCACTCGAAGCCGTAAGCATGCTGTCTATCGCAGTTCCAGGTACGGTAATCGGTATTGGCTACATTCTTGCTTTTAACAAAGCTCCTTTGGCACTGACGGGGACTGGTATCATTATCGTCGCAGCTTTCGTTGTACGTGCAATGCCGGTAGGGATAAGATCTGGTGTAGCCGCATTGCAGCAAATAGATCCGAGCATTGAAGAAGCGGCTACTAATTTGGGGGCAGGCCAGACGAAGGTATTTACAAGTGTGGTATTGCCGTTAATAAAATCTGCTTTTTTCAGCGGGCTAGTGAACAGCTTTGTAAAAAGCATGACAGCTATGAGCGCGGTAATCTTTCTAATATCAGCTAAATACAACCTAATTACAGCATCCATTATGGCTCAAGTTGAAGCCGGACGTATTGGCGCTGCCAGTGCTTACTGTACCATTCTTATCATTATTATGGTGATCGCGCTAATATTGTTGAACTTGTTGGTGAATTGGCTGAGTGGAACGAATAGGAGGAAACAATATGGCAAAAACAGTTAGTTTAAAAAACATTTGCAAATCATATGGCACAGATCAAGGTAAATCGAAATATGCGGTTGAGGATGTCAATCTTGAAATAAAGGCTGGTCAATTCGTTACGCTGCTCGGTCCTTCTGGCTGTGGTAAAACGACAACGCTCCGCATGGTAGCAGGCTTTGAGGAAATTTCCGATGGAGAAATTTATTTTGGTGATGAGAAAGTAAATGATATTCCACCTAACCAGCGCGATTGCACGATGGTATTCCAATCCTATGCGTTATTCCCGCATATGAATATTTTTGATAATATTGCATATGGCCTTCGAATTAAAAAGTTATCCAAAGATATGATTTTATCGAAGGTTAACGGTGTGCTGGATATTATGAACTTAGGGGATTATAAAGAGCGGATGCCGTCTCAGCTGTCTGGCGGTCAGCAGCAGCGTGTTGCGTTGGCACGCGCGCTTGTTATGGAGCCTGGGGTGCTTTTATTCGATGAGCCCTTGTCCAATCTTGATGCAAAGCTTAGAGTTGTCATGAGGGATGAAATTCGCAGAATACAGCAGCAAATTGGCATTACAGCCATTTATGTAACGCATGATCAAAGCGAAGCGATGAGCATGAGCGATTTAATTATCGTTATGAATAAAGGGAAAATTGAGCAGTATGGCAGTCCGATGGAAATTTATCAAAGACCTAAATCAAAGTTTGTAGCGGACTTTATCGGCACAGCAAACTTCATTGATGGAGTCGTAAAGGCTGTAGAATCGGATCATATACTGGTTAGCTCAGCATCTGGAGTGTTAAAGGTGTTCCGAACCGGCTTTAAGGTGAATGATCATGTAACTGTCGTTATTCGTCCTGAGGCCGTATCGCTAACAAGAGGTCAAACTCATATTGGAGTCGTGCAAAAAAGTGTATTTATGGGTCGTTCCCAGGAGTATGAAGTGGAATATGACGGACAGATCATTCAAATTTCTGAGCATAATCCGGTTCAAGAAAATGTTTTCAAAGAAGGCGAACGTGTATCTCTTCAATTCGCTGAACATTCTTTGCACGTCATTTAAATGATAAGGCCATAAAGAAAGAGGGGGAGGGGAAGCAATGATACGTATGATACGAAGTGTGTTGCTGCTTGCTATCCTTACTCTCTTTCTAGCTTCTTGCAGCATGAAATCTTCAGGAAGTCTTGTTATTTATGCAGGCTTGTATGAGGATCATGCCATTAGAGCGATAGAAATGTTTCAGAAGGAAACGGGGATCAAAGTATCCTACACCAGATTGTCTGCTGGAGAGGTGCTGGAGCGCATACGCAAGGAGAAGGATAATCCGAACGCTAGTGTCTGGTTTGGCGGAACAGCGGATACTTTCGTTCAAGCTAAGCAGGAAGGCTTGCTTGAGCCCTATGAATCAATAAATGCACGAATGATAGATCCGGAATACAAGGATGCCGAAGGCTACTGGACGGGTATTTATATTGGCTCGATAGCATTTATTTCTAACAAGACATGGCTTCAGCAGACCGGGCTTAGTGTACCGCAATCATGGGAGGATCTATTAAAGCCTGAATATCGTACAATGATCGCAATGGGTTCACCGAATTTATCCGGAACAGGATATACGGTGCTTGCTACGATCATACAGCTGCTTGGGGAAGAGAAGGGCTTTGACTATTTTCGTAAGCTGAATCAATTAAGTCCGGTATACACGAGCTCCGGAAGCACATCTGGACGGGCCGCAGGCATGGGAGATGTCGGAACAGCAATTGCTTTTTCGCATGATGCCATTAAATTGTACAAGGAAGGCTTTCAAAACATCGTCATCTCGTTTCCGAAGGAAGGGACAGGCTATGAGATCGGCGGAGTCGGAATTATTAAGAATGGGCCGAACATGGAAGAAGCCCGGAAATTCGTCGATTGGTCACTGACTAAGCAGGCTCAAGAAATCGGCAAGCAGGTTGGCAACTATCAGATGCTTACAAATCAGGATGCTATACCGCCAGAGGAAGCTATTTCACTTCAATCCATAAATGTTATAACCTATGACTTTAATTGGGCAGGAAGCAATCGTGAGCGTTTAATAACGAAATGGAAAAATGAAGTGCTACAGAAGAAATGATGCTGAGGGTGTGCCAAAAGCGATAAATTCGGCTAGTGTACCCTCTTATTGGTTCCAATTAGCGGCGGGTTATGGTCATTCGGGCGGGTGGCTTTCACTTGTCCATAATCTGCTTATGAAAGCAGCCGAGAATAAATAAAGGAAAATGGCGGTGCAGGAATGATATGCTCCCCATACGGTAGACAGGTGAAATAATTAAAGCCTGTTTACTGTAGGGGGAGCATTTTTTATGCCTAGAAATAAACTGAACGCCTCGGAAAAATTGGCTATCCTTCAAGAGATCGAAGCTGGTCACATTGGAGTAAGGGCAGCTATTAAGAAGTATGGCTGTGCCATGTCTACGCTTGCAAATTGGCAACGTCGTTATCGGTTATACGGTTACGAGGGATTAGAGGTCCGCACACACAATCGTAGTTATTCCAAAGAAATTAAGCATCAAGCGGTTATGGATTATCTAAACGGGGGGTTGTCGCAGAACCAAGTCATAGATAAGTACAGGATCGCTAGTCGAGCAGCTCTCTTTCATTGGATTAATAAGTATAATGGTCATAGCAGCTTAAAAACCTATACAGGGGGAACAACAGCTATGACCACGGGACGCAAGACAACATGGCAGGAGAGGATCGACATTGTACTGTACTGCCTTGCGAATGGACAAGACTACACGAAGACAGCAAAGTATTTCCAGGTATCTTACCAGCAAGTGTACGGATGGATGAGAAAGTATACAGAGGGCGGCCAGGATGCTTTGCAAGATGGTAGAGGGCGTACCAAGACGCCTGAAGAGTTAACCGAAGTTGATGAGCAAAAGCTCGCGATGAAGAAGCTGGGGTACGAAATCGAGCGACTCCGGGCTGAGAATGCTTTCTTAAAAAAGTTACAGGAGTTCGAAAGGGGGCGACCTTAAGCCAACACCGACAAGAGAACATCTACCTTGCCATTCAAGCCATCCAGCAAACGGAGTCAATAACCATACAGCTCTTATGCAGCGTTGCTGGGATTCCGAGGTCGAGCTATTACAAGTGGCTTAATCGAACACCTAGTACACGTGAGGTGGAGAACAGAGAGCTGACGGAGATAATGATGTCTTTGTACGAGAAGGTTGAGGGTACCTTTGGTTACCGACAATTAACGTTGCATATGCGTCGAGAATGGCCACATCCGATTAATCATAAGCGAGTGCAAAGACTGATGAGAATTAAGGGGATCCAGTCTGTCATCCGCAGAAAGAAAAAGAAGTATAATCGTTCTACGCCGCAGCAAGTAGCTGAAAACGTGCTTAACCGCAACTTTCAAGCGGAAGCGCCGAATGAAAAGTGGGTTACGGATGTCACGGAGTTTAAGTTTGGCCATAGCCAGAAGGCTTATTTAAGCGCCATCCTCGATCTTAATGATAAATCGATTGTTTCCTATGTACTCGGTCACTCGAATAATAATCCTCTCGTCTTTCAAACGTTGGAGTTGGCTTTGCAGGCAGCACCTCATAGCAAACCTATGATTCATAGCGACCGTGGTTACCAGTACACGTCACTGCGGTTTAAAGAAATGCTGGACAAGGCTGAAATGACGCAGAGTATGTCCCGAGTGGGCCGTTGCATTGATAACGGTCCGATGGAATCTTTCTGGGGGACCCTGAAATGTGAAAAGTATTATTTGCATACCTATCACACATATGAGGAACTAAAGAAGGATATCGATGACTACATTCACTTTTACAATAATGAACGGTTTCAGGCAAAACTAAACGGCCTCAGTCCCATGGAATTCAGGACAAAGGCCGCTTAACTAACTTTTATTTTTTGTACTGTCTACTTGACGGGGCGCAGTTCACAGGAATGAACTGCACCGCCATTTTTTAAAAAAAGCTCTACTTTAATCCACTAATAGCGAGCTTACTACCCTTTTCTAAAAAAGGGAGGCAGCAGTTTCTATAGTGCAAGCAAAGCAGAAAACTTCTCGCTGTCCAAAATATTTCCGACATAAAACTCGCCGAAGTCCGCATAGCGCGCGCTCACTTCATCAAATCGCATTTCATAGATCAGCTTTTTGAATTGCAGTGCATCGTCTGCAAACAGCGTAACGCCCCATTCCCAGTTGTCGAAGCCGACAGAGCCGGTAATGATTTGTTTAACCTTGCCTGCGTAAGTACGGCCAATCATGCCATGGCTGCGCATAAGCGTCTTGCGCTCGTCCATTGCAAGCATGTACCAGTTGTCTTGTCCATCGCGCCGCTTGTTCATTGGATAGAAGCAGATATGCTTCGCTTTAGGCAGCGTAGGCTTCAACCTTGCGATGATGTCCGGATTTTGCAACGGATCAGTGCCTGGCTGTGCCATGTAGTTGCTAAGCTCCACGATGCTTACATAGGAGTGCACAGGGTAGGTGAAGCTTGCGAAGGTTGTTTTGTTGAAGGCCGTCTCAATCGCGTTTAGCTCCTCCAGCGTTTCACGCAAATGCATGAATACAAAATCAGCCTTCTGTCCTACAATGGAATAGACAGCTGTACTGCCTTCTTTATTTTCTTCTACGGCTGCCCATTGCTGCAGGAATGATTGCAGCTCGTCCTGCGCGCGGCTGCGCTCGCTTTCATCAGCCAATCGCCAAGCGGTCCAGTCGATGCTGCGGAAATCATGCAGCGCGTACCAGCCTTCTAATGTTTGTGCTGCTTCACTCATTGAATTAATGCTCCTTTCAAGCTCGATAATGATGCTGCCCTCATTGTATCGTAATCAGGGTGAGCTGAGCAAATGGCGGTCTTGTGACATTTGCCCGCGGCCAATTGACTTCCTCTTAACCATTAATTAAACTAATAAACGAGAGTCTGAGGAGGGAAGTTCGAATGCTTCAATTAATTATAGCGACAGTGTTGTTTTTAGTTATGATGTTTGGTATTGGATTTATTCTGAATATGCTATTAAAAACGACTTGGTTTCCAATATATTTATTTATTCTCGTCTTGATCCCGCTAGGCATTTGGGCGCCGTGGGATGACTCAGCGACAGCTACGATAGAGAATTTCGCCCATTACACGGTCATCGACTACATACCCGTCATTGGAGCGCTGATCGGCGCTTATGTGAGCGGCTGGGCCATTCAGGCGCTTCGCAAGGGCGGCTACAAAATGTTTTAATCGGGAAATCCCTCATTCGGGGGATTTTTCTATTTTTTGAGTCATCATGAACCGAGGTTTTTATGCTAAAATGATAGAATGAAAGTAAAGGATGGAGCTGATGCTATGCGCATCAATAATATATTGCAATATACGGAACATCATCGATATTACATATTTCGTGATTTTTCGCTAAGCAGCTTGGACTACAAAATGATGTCGCTAATCTATCAACCGATGATTGGTGCTTTTGCAGTCGCTTTTTACCAGCAGCTTTATCACGGAATTGCTGAGGGCACGTCAGGTTATTCTTCTATAGAACCGCAGCGAAAGCTGTTTCTCGGACTTGGGCTGGAGATGAACGAGCGCGGCCGCAAGCATCTGATTGAGCAGGCTTCGAAGCTCGAGGCGGTAGGTCTTCTTCAAACATCAAGACTAGGTGTGCCTGAAAATGCAGATGTTATATATGAATACGAGCTTGCACAGCCTTTATCGCCGTCAGAATTTTTTCGCAATATGCATTTGACGATGCTGCTGCGCGATAAGGTAGGGAAGTATGCGGTCATATCGCTGCGGGAATCCTTTGGCTCAAATGAACCCGATGAGCTCGCAGGTTCACAGCTGACGAAAGAAGATATATCTGTGCCCTTCTACGAGCTGTTTAAGCTTAATATGCAATCGGTAGATGATGAGCTTGAGCAGGCGCTCACCGAGGTTGCACCTTCACGTCAAGCTTCTGCAAGACCTGTACAAGCGACAGCGGGCATACCCTATGGGGAAATTATTTTGCGTTTTCCTCGCAATTCAGCGAATCGCAGATTCGTTGAGCGTCTAAGGAGCGACGAAGAGCAGCTCTCGCAGGTGAACTACGTGGCGTACAAATACAATTTAACGGTTGTAGATATTTGTCGATTGCTTGATGAGGACGGTATTTTTAGTGAGAGCGGAGCGCTTAATATTGATGAGCTTCAATTGCGTGCCAATCAATTTTATCGGCAGGATAAGAAGCGGGAGGGCGAGCAGCAGCGCAAGCTTTCGCGCATTCAAGTTAAGGCAAATGAGGAGCCTGCTGATTCTGATGAATTAACCGAAGAATTTGAAGTGCAGGAGCAGCATTATTTGGAAGTGCCTAATCAGCTGCTTGGACGCTGCGATGTTCAGCAGTACAATATGCTGATGAGAAATGAGCCGCATACCCGGTTTTTGCAGCGATTCTTTCCAGGAGCGATTCCAGATTGGATCGAGAGAGTATTCGAACGCATTGATCTTAATTATAAATTAGCAGGACCTGTTATAAATGTACTCATTCATTATGTAATTGGAGCAAATGATGCACAGCGTGTGACGAAAACTTTTCTGGATGCGGTAGCCTCGAATATGCTCGTTAAACAAATCGATAATTTCGAGAAGGCTGTCATCTATGTGCGTGAGCAAGCGCAGGTCGAGCAGGACAAGGAGCGCCGCAAGGAAGCGGCGCTCAGCTATGCCGGCGGTGGTTATAACAGTGCCAAGGGCGGTGTGCGCAGCGGAGGCGGCAATCGTGGCACCTCGCGCAAGCCTTCGATCCCGATCGTACAGGAGGATCATGCGTCTTCGGAGGTTTCGGCTGATGAGTTGGAAGAGCTCCGCAAGCTGGCGCGCAAATTAGAAGGCAAAGGATAGAGGCGGTGTGGGCAGATGATGGAATCCATGGGCGATTTGCTGAAGGCTTGGCCGTCGGGCAAAGCCATTACAGAGCAAGCGGAGCATAAGCTGACTGAACTGCTTGCAGATCCGCTTGTCGAGAAGCTGAAATTAAAATATCCGGATTTGGATAATCAGACGATCCGTCTGAATTTGAACCGTGTGTATCAATATGTAACAGAATATCGCAATTGTACGAATTGTCCAGGGCTTGATCTATGCCCGAATGATTTTGAGGGACATTATACATTGCTGAGCTCGGAAACGTTAAATGGCCTTACGCAGCTAAATGACCGCAAGGTAGCCTGTAAAAAATTCAATGCCCGTCAAACCGAAAATCAGATCCGCAGCCGTGTGCGCAGCTTCTATATTGATGAGAAGGCGCTGCAGCGCGGCTACTCCTTGGACGAGATCTTGGAAAGTGACAAAGAGCGAACAAAGGCTGTTGGTCAGATCCTTCGTTATATTGATCGAACAAAAGAGAATGGCTTGCAAGAAGAAGGCTTGTATTTGGCGGGACGCTTCGGAACAGGCAAGACTTATCTGATGTGCTACCTGCTGCACGAGCTGGCCAAAGCCGGTTACTCTGGCGTAATCGTCTATATGCCTGATTTTGTTGAGGATTTGAAGTCGCTGATGCATGAGCCGGGTAAGCTGAAGGAAACCGTCGAGATGATGAAGGAGACCGATCTGCTTATCTTTGATGATATGGGGGCGGAAAATTTGAACCCTTGGGTTAGGGATCACGTGCTTGGCGCAATTTTGAATTATCGGATGCAGCGAAAGCCGACTTTTTACACATCGAATTACGAGTTGGATGCGCTGGAGAAGCATTTCAGCTTCACGAGCAAGGACGGCGATGAGCAGCATAAGGGACAAAGGCTGATGGATCGTATACGCCCCTATGTAGAGGTTGTTATGGTAAAAGGCGAGAATAAGCGTGGACGTAAATAAAAACAACAATAGCTTTGGTTGGCAGAATCCTGCTTATAAGGATCTGTCTAACCAGAGCTATTATTGTTTTATCAGAGATGATCGCACCCTAATATTCATAAATAAAAATCAGCTTCTTTATTCCGCAACGGATGAAAGGGCTTCCAAATGAATGGGAAATACGAACAAGTTTAGTGATGTTACGCAAAAGTAAGCTAATTTAGCTAGATTATAAGGCGATCTTATCAAACTTATCATTTTTTTGAAATTAAGTATTGACAGTATATGGGGAGCGCTGGTAAGATTCTTTCATAACCAACTAAACGGGTAGGATTAGTGGTTTCCGACCGGACGAACCGGAGTAAACACCAATTTTGGAAGAAGCACGCAAAAGACGTTTAGTACAGATGTGCAAGTGTTTCTTATTAGCCTGTAAAAATCAAAAGGGGTGTATGGAATGTTGAAAAAAGTGTCTTATATTCGTTCGGTCGTTATCCTATTGGCTTTGGTGCTTGTTTTGGCTGCTTGCGGTCAAGGAGGCAATAATTCATCAAACAAACAAACGAATAAACCTGCGGCAACAAATACAGCAGCAACGGATGCACCGGTAAAAGAAGAGCCTAAGCCTCCAGTGGAGCTGCTCAATGTATCGTATGATCCAACTCGTGAGCTTTACGTAGCATTTAACGACGCTTTCTCGAAGCATTGGAAGGCTGAGACAGGTCAAGACGTTACTATCAAGCAATCGCATGGCGGATCTGGCAAGCAAGGCCGCGCAGTTATCGATGGTCTGAAAGCGGATGTTGTAACGCTCGCTCTTGGCTATGATATCGACGCTATTGTAGAGCCTGGCTTGATCAAGGCTGATTGGCAGTCCCAATTCGAGCATAACAGCGCACCCTATACATCCACTATCGTATTTCTTGTTCGCAAAGGAAATCCGAAAGGAATTAAGGATTGGAATGATCTGATCCAGGATAAAGTTGAGGTCATAACGCCTAATCCGAAAACCTCAGGCGGTGCACGCTGGAACTACTTGGCTGCATGGGGCTATGCTTTGAAGCAAAACGGCAACGATGAAGCGAAAGCACAGGAGTTTGTTGCTGCTCTGTTCAAGAATGTGCCAGTGCTCGATTCCGGCGCACGCGGATCAACAACTACTTTCGTAGAACGCGGAATTGGCGATGTGTTGCTTGCATGGGAGAATGAAGCATTCCTTTCCATTAATGAGCTTGGACCAGATAAATTTGAAATTGTATATCCATCGCTGAGCATTTTGGCAGAGCCGCCGGTAGCTGTTGTTGACAAGGTGGTTGATAGCCGTGGTACTCGTGAAGTTGCCGAGGCTTACTTGAAATACCTCTATACAGAGGAAGGTCAAGAAATTGCCGCTGAAAACTACTACCGTCCGATTTCTGAAGCAGTGGCAGCAAAGTATACAGAACAGTTTAAAACGCTTGAGCTGCTTACAATCGACAAAGACTTTGGCGGCTGGGAAGAAGCGCAAACGAAGCATTTTGCTGACGATGGGGTATTCGATAAAATCTATACACCTGGCTCATAATATGCGAATTGAACAAGATTGGGGCTGACTTCACATGAAAGGTTCCAAGTCCCGTAACGTTCTTCCGGGTTTTGGCATATCACTAGGATTTACATTGTTCTACCTGAGCCTCATCGTTCTGATTCCGCTGACTGCCGTTTTTTTCAAAACGACAGAGCTCACTTGGTCCGAGTTTTGGAGTACGATTACGAATGCGCGTGTCGTTGCGTCCTATCGGATCAGTTTCTTTACCGCTTTTTTTGCAGGGCTGGTTAATGCCGTGTTCGGCCTATTGATCGCATGGGTGCTGGTGCGTTATCGGTTTCCGGGAAAGAAGATCATTGACAGCCTTGTAGATTTGCCCTTTGCACTGCCAACAGCAGTAGCAGGCATAGCCTTAACGGCTATTTATGCCCCAAACGGATGGGTAGGCTCGTTGCTCGCTCCATTAGGCGTTAAGGTTGCGTACACTCCAATCGGAATTACGATAGCCCTAATCTTTATAGGTCTTCCGTTTGTCGTTCGTACTGTGCAGCCGGTGCTGCAGGATATGGAGAAGGAGACGGAGGAAGCGGCAGTTATGCTTGGCGCCTATCGGCTGCGAACCTTCTGGAAGGTCATATTGCCTGAGCTCATGCCAGCACTCTTAACCGGCTTTGCGCTGGCATTTGCAAGAGGCATCGGAGAGTACGGCTCGGTCGTCTTCATTTCCGGCAATATGCCCCTCAAGACAGAGATTACGCCGCTGCTTATTATGACGAAGTTGGAGCAGTACGATTATGCGGGTGCTACTGCCATTGCTCTCGTTATGCTGGTTGTTTCCTTCCTCATGCTGCTAGTCATTAATTTGCTGCAGTGGCGAATGAATCGCCGCACAGTATCGGACTAAGAAGGGAGCATCATCACTATGGCTGGAGCAATTACGGTTCATACCAATAATGAAGCATCGAAACGCCCGAAACATGTTACAGAGTCTGCTCCTGTACAATGGATATTAATTGGAATTGCGCTGCTGTTTCTAGCACTCGTCGTGCTGCTGCCGCTGGCATCGGTGTTCATTGAAGCCTTTAAGAAGGGCGTAGGCGTATACATCGCCGCTATTACGGAGCCCGATGCTTTATCGGCACTTAAACTTACATTGATCGTTGCCTTGGTCGCTGTTCCTGTCAATACGGTTTTTGGCGTGGCAGCCGCTTGGGCCATAAGCAAATTTCGTTTTCGCGGCAAAAATATTTTGATAACATTAATCGATTTGCCATTCGCTGTGTCGCCAGTCATTTCGGGCTTGATTTATGTGCTGCTGTTTGGCGCACAAGGCTTTCTCGGACCTTGGCTCGATGAGCGGGGCATTCAGATCATATTCGCTGTTCCGGGTATCGTGCTTGCCACCGTGTTCGTTACCGTTCCTTTTGTAGCCCGTGAGCTTATTCCGCTTATGCAGGCACAAGGTGTCCAAGAGGAGGAAGCAGCCGCGAGCTTAGGCGCTAAGGGCTGGCAAATCTTTTGGAAGGTAACCTTGCCTAATATCAAATGGGGATTATTGTACGGCGTAATCTTATGTAATGCTCGTGCAATGGGCGAATTTGGCGCTGTGTCGGTCGTTTCAGGCCATATTCGCGGAGAAACGAATACGCTGCCGCTGCATATTGAGATTTTGTACAATGAGTATCAATTCTCGGCTTCATTCGCCGTTGCTTCCTTGCTAGTTATGCTTGCGGTCGTTACTTTGATCGTGAAAAGCATAGTGGAATGGAAGTCCGGCCAACAAAAGTCAGTAGAAGTAACCGATTAAAATGAATTCTGATGGAGGGATACAAAATGTCAAAGCCGTTGGAAGTGGATCAGCAGTGGCTGGAGCGAATCGCAGAGCAGGTAAGCGGTCTTCATTATGGACATGTGACGATAACCGTTCATGATGGAAGAATCGTACAAATTGACCGGACGGAAAGAACGCGTTATGACAGCCCCTCTCAGAAGCAGCAGGCTCCGTCCGGACTGCAGCAGCAATCGAAGCAGCGTGAGAGCCAGTCCTCAGGCGATGCGCTTCGTATCGTTCAGTAATTCCTTTATTCGATAAAGGGGCGTAATGGATTAGAGCGAATGATCATCATACGTTAAGAAACGACTCTATGCCTACGGGCATAGAGTCGTTTTATTTGTGTATAGGAAACTATGCATCCTCTGAACCTGTTGATCATGATGCTACGGCAGCAGCCAGTGAGCAGATAACGAAAGCTAACGGAAGCCAGAGACGCTAAAGTTGCATTTTGGGTTAGCGTCACATTTTAACGGAAGCCAGAGACACTATTCCTCAGAAATGAAGCGAAATCGGGCATGTAGGGTACAAATAGAGGCGCGTGTTTCCGTTAGAATCTTGAAACGAAAAATAAAGGCGATTTAGCGTCTGTGGTTTCCGTTAGAAGTGTGAGCTGACGCGACCGCGATTTCCAATCATCCGTAAGGGTGATTTTGTTCTGAAATATAGGAAAGCGTAAGTATCACATTTATCCTTTTCTGTAAAACCTTCGCAAAGCTTTATATTGCACAACGCTTATTTGTTTTCTAGAATGGTGTAAAGCAATTGAGATTTGGATAAGGAGAATGACGATGCCGGATTGGTCGTACCAAACGTTGTTTCGACCGCTTTTATTTAAGCTTCCATCCCGTTTGAGCAGAGCACTAACCTTAACAGCAATCGGTACACTAAGCAAAATACCAGGCGGCACATTCGTTATTAAGACGCTTGGCCACATGGAGCCGTCACCGCTGCTGAAGCGGAGCTTAGCAGGCATTGCTGTCGAAACGCCCATTGGGCTGTCCGGCGGATTAGACCCGCAAGCGATAGCGCATGGAGCCTTAGCGCAGTTCGGAATTGGTTTCATTGAATATGGACCGATTACGATAGCGCCTATTCACAATGCTGTGCCGATCGTGAATGACATCGCACACGAAAATATTCAATATCCGAATTACTTTGAGAATGAAGGGGGAGAGCGATTCGCTGAATATATCGCAAAGCCCAGGCATCGGCTGCCGCAGCTGGCGCGTATATCGCCAATGCCGCTCGCTGCGCCTGAGCAGGCTCTTCATGAGCTTGAAAGGCTGCTGATCAAGCTAAGCGATGCTGGGGCAGCTGGCTTTTACGTTGATGTGCTGCAGGCTTCACGGAGCTGGGCAGATGCTGCAGCTATCCTAACAGGATTGTCTAGCTATCGATCATCGCAACCCCATCAGAAGAAGCCTTTATTTCTATATGTTCCTCCGGAGCTTCCAGATGAGCAGCTTGTCGCGCTGCTGGATATAACGGGGCTGGAGATGTGGAGTGGAGTAGTTATTGGCGAGGCGATTTGTGCTGGAGCAGAAGAAGGATATCGCTCAGTGGTAGGGAAAGCTGCTAAAGCGTCTACCTTGTCCAAAATAAAGCTTCTCCGCAGCCAAGATACTATTACATCTGATTTCATCATTAAGGCCGGTGGTGGCGCACATGAGCCGCAGGATGCGCTGGACCTGCTGCAGGCTGGCGCGAATGCGATTATGCTTCATAGCGGTCTCGTTTATGCAGGGCCAGGGCTGCCGAAGAGAATGAATGAGGCTATCATCTACGAGCAGATTCAGCATGAGCCGGCCCAGACGGCACCTTCCTTCTGGAAGCATTGGGGCTGGATGTGCCTGCTTGGCATCGGGATGATTATCGGTGGCGTGATCTCTTGGATAGTTGCAGCAACGACGGTACTGCTGCCTTACGATTTGTTATTTTTAAATATGACGTTGGACGAGCTGCATCTGGTGAACCACAATTTGCTGCATTTTATGTCCCATGATCGAATTACGCTCTCGGGCACGATGATCTCCATAGGAATTATTTATTTTCAGCTTGCTAGGCATGGATTGCGGCACGGTCTCCACTGGGCGAGGACGGCGCTGGCTGTATCGGGAATAGTTGGTTTTTTGAGCTTCTTTTTGTACCTTGGCTATGGCTATTTTGATCCGCTGCATGCACTTGCCGCTGTTCTCTTATTACCGATGTTTCTGCTATCGATGCGAAGAAATCCGGATCAGCCATATCGGTTGCCTGTCAATGTAAGGAATGATTCGACGTGGCGCCGTGCGATGTGGGGTCAGCTATGCTTAGTTGTACTAGGCTTTGCGCTCGCAATTGGTGGGTTAACGATTTCGGGGGTTGGTATTTCGCAGGTGTTCGTTCAGTCGGATCTTGTTTATTTGAACACCTCGCATGCCGAGCTGAACGAAACGAATTTGAAGCTGATTCCGCTGATCGCTCATGATAGAGCGGGCTTTGGCGGCGCGCTTCTATGCGATGCGCTCGCTATTCTGATCATTGCCTTATGGGGGATTCAGCCGGGAGCAAGATGGTTATGGTGGACGCTTCTGCTTGGGGGAATTCCAGGCTTTTATGCGGGCCTCAGCGTACATTTATCTATTGGATATGTTGATTTTTTGCATCTATCTCCGGCATTATTTGCGCTGCTGCTTTATGTGCTCGGACTTATATTATTGTATCCTTATTTGATGGGAAGCGGGTCAAGAGGAGCTTATTCCAAGCCATTGCCTAGTGAAGTGAACGCAAGCTAAACGGCTGCGGAAGTGGAGTAGTACCAGCGGATAAAGCTGAAGAATGCGTATTTAGCAACGTATAAGCACTACTGTGTATGGCGTCTATCCTGCACTCTAGCAGGATAGATGCCATTTATTCGCGCTTGCAGAGGCCTATGTTGCACTCCATGCAGGATAGACCTCTGATTACGAGCGAAAAGGATCTATGATAATCGATTCTACTGCGATTATGCAGGATAGATCCCTCATAGTGGCTCAAATACACGAAGTTACTGCAGGAGTGCAGGATAGATCCCTCATAGTGGCTCAAATACACGAAGTTACTGCAGGAGTGGAGAATAGGAGGAGGCAGCAGCTTTACGGATAACGTTCGCAATCTATGATACTATTCTATTGCGGCGGTAGTCTTAAAAAACCGAGGAACGTGAACAGCCGTTATGCCCGATTCGAGGGCAATAAAAAAAGGAGCAGCAGGCTGCTCCTTTTTCCTTATGAAATGATGAATTTCACGATAACCGCTGCAGCGAAAATGACGGTCATAAAACCGAGCATTCCGCCAAAGCCGAATACGACATCCATCAAGTCATGGCGAGGCTCTTCGTTATAATGCTCGCGCGGGTCTCTTACGTTTTCCATCGTTGACGTCCTCCTTGAAAAAGACCGACTGCTTCAATCACAACCTATACGGCCGTCTTTATGTAGTATCGGTTTATTCAACTTATATTAGTATACCCAAACAGCCAAACAGTTGTAAAGCATCTACAGGTGACAATTGTAAGACAAAGAGCGGCTTATTTATGCTAAAATGTGTACAGAATCTTTAGGCAGTCGGAGGCGAGAGCATGGAACATCAACAGACGGATCGGGAGCTGGCAGAGCAGCAGCTTGCAGAGGCAAAAGCGACGATACGGAACAAGCTAGCCTTGCTCCCCGATCAATCAGGCTGTTACCTCATGAAAAACAGCGAGGGCGTCATTATTTATGTGGGCAAGGCGAAGGTGCTCAAGCACCGCGTACGCTCTTATTTTAACGGCAGCCATAATGGGAAAACACAGCGTCTTGTATCGGAAATACGCGATTTCGAGTTTATTGTTACCTCTAGCAATATGGAAGCACTCATTCTAGAATGTAATTTAATTAAACAATATCACCCCAGATATAATGTTCTGCTGAAGGATGACAAAACTTTTCCATATATCAAAATAACGAACGAGAAGCATCCGAAGCTTGAGGTTACGAGGCGGATCGTCAAGGATAAAGGAAAGTATTTCGGTCCCTACCCGAACGCCTACGCGGCTCAGCAGACGAAGAAGCTGCTCGATAGGCTTTATCCGCTGCGCAAGTGCAAGACGCTTCCTGAGAAGGTGTGCTTGTATTACCATCTTGGACAATGTATCGCGCCTTGTGAGTTCGACGTAGAGCAGACGGAATATGATCGGATGATCCAAGAAATATCACGTTTTCTTAATGGCGGACAGGATGTAGTGAAAATTGAGCTTCAGCGGAAAATGGAGGAGGCTGCGGAAAATCTTGAATTTGAACGAGCCAAGGAATTCCGTGATCAGTTAATCGCTATCGATGCGGTAATGGAGAAGCAGAAGATTACGATGTCGGATGCGCTTGATCGTGATGTGTTTGGCTTTGCCGTGGATAAGGGCTGGATGTGCGTGCAAATTTTGTACATGCGGCAAGGCAAGCTTATTGAGCGGCATGGGTCTACTTTTCCGTATTATGGCGAGGCTTACGATGACTTCATTACGTTTGTGACCCAATACTATAGTGATAATCCAGCGCTGCCAAAGCAAATCTTGCTGCCGCTGCCTGAGGAGCTGGAGCACGATGAAGCTGAAGGAGCAGCAAAGTCAGAAGAGGATGAAGCAGCATCGTCGCATGCTGATGATGTGATTGCCTCGCTGCACAGCTGGCTGAAGGTGAAGGTGCTTATGCCGCAGCGCGGTCGCAAGAGCGAGGTAGTAACGATGGCGACGAACAATGCGAAGGTGATGCTAGATGAGAAATTCCGTCTCATTGAGCGGGATGAGGAGCGCAGCGTCAAGGCGTCAGAATCGCTCGCAGGCTGGTTGGGGCTTGATGCGGTGCATCGGATCGAAGCGTTCGATAACTCGAACATTCAAGGGACGAATCCCGTGTCGGCAATGGTCGTGTTCATCGATGGCAAGCCAGACCGCAGGGAATACCGCAAATACAAGGTGAAGACGGTTCAAGGACCAGATGATTACGAAACGATGCGCGAGGTCATACGGCGCCGCTACGAGCGTGTGGTGAAGGAGGAGCTTGCACCTCCTGATCTGATCGTGGTCGATGGCGGGAAGGGACAAATATCGGCTGCGCTTGATGTGCTTGAGAATGAGCTTGGCTTATCTATTCCGGTATGCGGCTTGGTGAAGGATGCCAAGCACAAAACGGCACAGCTCATGACTGGAGATCCGGCTGAGATCGTGCCCCTGCCCCGGGACAGCCAAGAGTTTTATTTGCTGCAGCGCATTCAAGATGAGGTGCATCGCTTTGCCATTACGTTCCACCGCGAGCAGCGCGGCAAGTCGATGGTCGAATCGAAGCTCGACTCGATTCCGGGCATTGGAGAGAAGCGCCGGAAGCTGCTGCTCAAGCATTTTGGCTCGATCAAAAAAATAAAAGAGGCCTCAGTCGAAGACTTTCGGCCTCTATCTATTGGGGATAAATTAGCTTCGCAAATTATAGCTGCTCTAAATGAGGAGGAGCCGTCGTAACTGGCGGTTTCTTCTCTTTTTTGTGGCTGAAATATTTCAGTACAAAAGCTATGATGACAGGCAGCACCGAGAAAAAGATGGCTGAGATGATATTTGGTGCCTGGCCAATGGTGAGCAAGGATAGGCCCACGGCTATGCTGTTAAAGATAGCATGTGTGAACATCGCTGTAATGAAGCCGTATCTGACAAAAATAAAGCTGAACGCCAGTCCGATAATGATCAGCTCGATCAACCTTGTCGAAGATGGATAGAACGGATAGGTCACATGCCCAAGCGCCCAAAACAAGGTTGGCAGCAGCGCTGCAGCGAACGTGTTTTTGAACCATTTGCGGAATAATCCGATACCGAAGAAGCGGAATACAGCCTCTTCAGAAATAGCGGCAGCCCAAGCGAGCACTGGCATGAGCCACAAAATACCGATATTGTACGGAGACTGCGTAACGTCTGTTGTATCCCAGGTACCGATCGATAGCTTTAAACCGATAAAGATAACGGCCTGCACCGCGAATAGAATGATCGCGAACAAATAAGCTAATCCGACGCTGCGCCAAACATAGTCGCCGTAGCCCTTTTGTCCAAAACGCGGCCACAACGAGCGGCCCTGCGCCTTCCAGAGAGCATCGCCCGCGACGATCGAGAAGTAGATGGATGCAGCCATCGGTATGGTTAGCAGAACGGTGAAGATTGCAGTAATCATCGTCGCTTGGCCAGCGATTTCATTTTCCCCGAGCGAGGCTCGAATGCCGTCCAGCACATTTAAATTCATGATTAGATATGTAATAAAATAGACGATGGTCAAAATAACTCCGTATTTGAACGATGTAAATCTTCGGTATAATACGGCATAAATAATGGCGAGAACAAATAGCACGAAGCTCATTAAAAAGTAGCCGAAGCCGGTTAGGTAACCCGCTATTTTATCCTGATTTTTCACATAGCTGATATAGTCATCAGGAGCAACGAAGGCAGGCTTATATTTAGTAATCACAGTTCTACCATTCAAGCTTATAGCATCGACAGTAAGAGCGAGTTTAGCCTCTTCGATGCTGTATTTCTCGGATGCCTTACCCTGCCATTCCCCTGCTGAATTAATCTGACTATTATTAAAATCGATACCACTGAAGCTTTGTGCGGTCAGAAAAGCGATGATATCTTTGGTTTTATCGGCTTCAGTTAGCTCCTCTCCAGAGACTTTCAGATTCCATGCGACAATTTTTTCGCTTTGCATATGAACATATACATGCCCGTAGTTGCCATTTGTAAATTTCAAATCGACCTGATAGGTATCCGTTGGAAAGCTTTGGTCAAATTTGTCGCTGTACGTTTCAAGCAGCTTGTTTTTGGATAAATAGCCATAAAAGATTTTATCGGTTTGGTGTACCGCTTTGGCTGACTTCACCTTTATTCCGGTTTCCTTCTCAGCAAAGGCAGCGGCTCTGTTCTCGGCTGTGGATTTTTCAATGACCTTCATGTTCAATTCACCGGAAATCATTGAAGAGATCATTGGATAAATCTCAACTCCGGCATAAATAATAAAGCAAGCTACAGCAGCCCATAGAAAACGTTTCCATTCGCTAGGCTTAATTGAATCAATCATTGGTTCACCTCAACTATCGATATAATGAAAAGCATATCCTATAACATTAACATATAAATCCCTGAATTATCCAATGCAAAAGCATCATTTCCTTCAATAACACGCGAAATAACGATGTCCACCAAGCTTAAGGCGGGCTGTATGCTTCCCATGCCTGTTTTTGAGCTAAAATCGTGCTTAATGTCATAAAGCCCTCCTTTAAATTAAGACCGCTTTGGGATTATAATCGTTAACATCATACTAATCGCATAGCTACGCCGAATTTCCTAAGGAAAACGGGGGAACCATAAAGCTGTCAGCATTGACAGCATGGGGTGAATTTTTAAAGCGGGATTTATCCTGCTGCAAAATAGGGCTGCCTGTCCAGGCCCGAATCCGACAGCTAACCTCGTAGGCATCTGGAACAGGACTCATCGCACAGAGCACTTGAGTTTCAGTGCTTTTTTTTATGCTTAAAAAGCGATTTCTTACCTTACCATAACGAAGATGAGGCTGCTTAATGAAGGTAAACTGGAATGTTCTAAAGTGGTCGCCCCCACGGATACTTGTCAGTGGGTTTGCTCTTATTATATTACTGGGTGCTCTGTTATTATCCATGCCATTTGCATCGGTAGAGGGGCAGCGGCTGCCTTTTCTCGATGCGCTGTTTACAGCGACGTCGGCCACTTGTGTGACAGGGCTGGTTGTCGTCGATACGGGAACCTATTTTTCCGTTCCTGGTCAAGTCATCTTAATGTGTTTATTTCAGCTTGGCGGTCTAGGCTTCATGACGATGGCCACCTTGGTAGCACTTGCGCTGCGCAAAAGGATTTCACTGCGTGAGCGGCTTTTGCTTCAGGAAGCGATGAATCAGACGAGTATGGAAGGCATCGTGCGTCTGATTCAGCGGGTAATCGTTTATTCCTTAACGATTGAGCTTGCAGGTGCTGTGCTTTTTGCTATTCGATTTGCTTTTGATATGCCGCTTGGTCGAGCCTTGTATTTTGGCGCATTTCATGCGGTATCCTTATTTAATAATGCCGGGTTTGATATTTTTGGCGAGTATCGCAGCTTAACGGAGTATGCTTCCGACCCAATGGTCAATTTAACAGCTGTGCTGCTTATTATTACTGGCGGCTTAGGATTTATCGTTCTATCGGATCTAATGGAATATAACAAAAAACGGAAGCTTTCATTGCACAGCAAGGTTGTATTGTCGATGACGGGCACGTTAATTGCTGTGGGCACGATCGTTATTTTTATATTCGAGTTTTCCAATACGAAGACGCTTGGTTCCATGGATTTTGGTGGGAAAATCTTGTCCTCCTTCTTCCAATCGGTAACGCCGAGGACCGCGGGTGCCAATACGCTTGATTATACGGCGCTGCGGCAGGCGACGATGTTCTTCACCATTATATTGATGTTTATTGGCGCCTCTCCAGGCTCCACAGGCGGCGGGATTAAGACGACTACCTTTACGACCTTGGTCGGTGCAGTGCTTGCCATGATTCGCGGACGCGAGGACATCGTGTTTTTCCGGCATAGGCTCGGCAAGGATAGAATTTTTAAAGCGCTGACGATTACGTTGATTTCACTAGGACTTGTCATTATCGCAACGATGGTCCTGTCCATGACGGAGAAGCAGCCATTCTTGTTTTTGTTGTTCGAAGCTACCTCGGCATTCGGCACGGTAGGCTTATCGATAGGTGTTACGCCCGAGTTAAGCGCAGTTGGAAAAATAGTGATTGCATTTACGATGTTTGCCGGACGACTAGGCCCACTGACGTTAGCTTACGCGCTAGGGCCTCGTACAGAAAAAGAATTGTACCGGTATCCAGAAGGTAAAATTACAATTGGTTAGGAGATACAGTAAGTGGCGACAAAAAAGAAGCAATTTGTAATCATTGGGCTTGGAAGATTTGGCTCAAGCTTGGGCAGAGAGCTTATCCAGCTTGGCAACGAGGTGCTGGGCATCGATAAGGATGAGGAGGCCGTCCAGGAAATGAGCGGCGCACTCACTTATGCGGTATCAGCGGATTGCACAGATGAGGAATCACTGCGCTCGCTTGGTGTTCGGAACTTCGATTGCGGAGTTGTAGCCATCGGAGATGACATTCAAGCCAGCATTTTGACAACGATATTGCTGAAGGATTTAGGCGTAAAACAAGTTGTAGCGAAGGCAATAAGCGAACTGCATGGGCGTGTGCTGGAGAAAATAGGTGTCGACCGGGTCGTTTATCCGGAGAGAGATATGGGAATTCGAGTTGCGCACCAGCTCGTTTCTCCAAACCTGCTGGATTATATTGAGCTATCCAAGGAATATACAATTGCCGAGCTGGCAGTTCCCGCTTGCTTGAATGGGAAGTCGCTGCATGATATTAATCCGCGAGCAAGATTCGGATGCAGCATCGTCGCTATTAATAAACCCGATGGCATCATTATTGCGCCAACAGCGACGGATGTACTTTCTGAACGTGATGTTATGGTCATCATTGGCACGAATGAGCAAATCGAGAACTTTGAGGCAGCGGTTATTCGTTAAGGCTTTATGATGTGGTTTTATATGCGATATATTGGAAATGCTGAGGACAGCAGCTTTTATTTAGAAGCTTCTGTCCTTTTTGTTGTTAAAACGCATGGGCAGCTCGCTGATCCAGAGACGAACCGACGGGCTTAGCGCTGCTGAATCCGCATGAATGAGCGAGGTGGTACGCTTTGTATCCTCGAGCTCGCGAATCGGTATGACGGTAAGATCGTTGTCATCGAGCAGCTGCTTGCGCATATAGGAGCGTGGAAGAAGGGTGGCCGCTCTGCACGTATGAAGCAGCCGCAGTATAGCTTCAAACGAATCAATTTCCATGCGGACGTCGGGCTGAAGGTGATACTTATCGAACAGCTCGTCGGTGAGCAGCCTGTACCAAGTTCCCTTGGAGAACAGAATCATTGGCATACCGGTCAAATATTGAATGCCAAGTGTTCCTTTGTCGGTTATGAGCTGATTTCGCGGCAGCACGAGCGACAAATGATCCTCAAACAAGGGGATGCAGCGCAGTGTTGAATCTTCAATGCTGGAGGCGACGATTCCAATATCCGCTTTATGATCCCTAACAAGCGATACGATTTCATGCGTTTTGCCTGTGATCGCTTTAATATCGATTTCAGGATGTGTCGCCGTCAAAGTTTGGATTAAATCCGGCAATGTCGTTTGCAGCGTCGTCAAGCTTGCGCCGATCGTCAGTGTCGTATGTCCTGCCCAGTTAAAATCGGAGACGGTCTGTAAATATTTACGATGCAGCTGGCGCAGCTCAAGCGCGTACTCATAGGTCAGCTGACCTATCCGAGTCAGCTCAAGCCGTTTGCCAATTCGTCGAAATAAAGGAGAACCGATTTCCTGTTCAAGCTTTGCGATTTTCCTAGAGATCGCTGGCTGCGACAGATTAAGGAGCGCTGACGCTTTATTCATGCTGGATTGCTCAACAATAACGGTAAAGATATGCATTTCTTCATTCATTAAAGGAGCTCCTTATGTTGTTTTGTTATAAGAAATTATAAAAAATAAGCAATTCCATTATAAGCTTAAAAGGAGTAGGATGGGAAGTGTGGCTAATATGTGTCGACTTTTGTTGACGGAGGTCTTTGCTAGGGGTACAATGTAGAATGATTTGCCTAGCGTAAACAGCTATTTTATGCCTTTGGCGGTATAGCGTTTGTTTTGCGCTGAAATATAAGCAATGTATACAGGGATTCCAATACATTCTTATATTTTAAAGAAAAGCATGCTAGCACTCACAGTTTTGAAAGGAGAAGGAATGACATGAAAGGAAATTCGTATTTCTCGCGTAAGCTTCACTCGCTTCTAGGAATCATTCCCCTCGGCGGTTTCATCGTCGTACATGGATTGACCAACTACCAGGCGTTTGAACGCGGACCCGAAGGCTTTAGCAACGGTGTACATTTTATCAACAGCTTGCCTATGATCCCGCTGCTCGAGATTTTCGGCATTTATCTCCCGTTGTTGTTTCATGGTATTTACGGCTTGTACGTAGCGTACCAATCAAACACAAATACGGGACGCTTTAAATACGGAAGGAACTGGGCGTTCACCGCACAGCGTGTAACGGGGGTATTAACCTTCATTTTCGTATTTTGGCACGTATACCAAACACGTTTTCAAGTATATCTTGGCAACATCACTCATGAAGAGCTAGGGTCTACGATGAATTTAATTGCTAGCAGCCCCGTTTATTTTGTGTTGTATGTTGTGGGTGTGCTTGCAGCTGTATTCCATTTTAGCAATGGACTTTGGGCATTTTTGATCAGCTGGGGCATTACCATCGGTCCTAAGGCGCAGCGTGTTTCTTCTTACATTTGCATGGGCATTTTTGTTATCGTTTCTGCGCTGTTCATTCTTTCGCTTGTTGCGTTTAGAGGCGATGAATTCAAGGAAGCTGCAAGTGCGATACTGACACTTACAAATATCGGCTAGGTTGTAGATAAGGAGCGAAGCGTTATGGCTAAAAATAAAATTATCATCATTGGCGGCGGCCTTGCCGGCTTGATGGCTACCATCAAAGCAGCAGAGGCAGGCGTACATGTTGATTTGTTTTCAATCGTACCAGTCAAACGTTCCCACTCAGTATGTGCGCAGGGCGGCATCAATGGCGCTGTTAATACAAAAGGAGAAGGCGATTCTCCATGGGAGCATTTCGACGATACCGTATATGGTGGAGATTTCTTAGCAAATCAGCCGCCAGTAAAAGCAATGTGTGATGCAGCACCAGGTATTATTCATCTTATGGACCGGATGGGCGTTATGTTCAGCCGTACCTCAGAGGGCTTGTTGGACTTCCGTCGCTTTGGCGGTACAAAGCATTCCCGTACAGCTTTCGCGGGCGCTACAACTGGTCAACAGCTGCTATATGCACTTGATGAGCAAGTTCGCCGCTGGGAAGCAGCTGGGTTAGTCAACAAATTCGAGCATTGGGAATTCCTTGGCGCTGTTGTAGATGACGACGGCATTTGCCGCGGTGTCTCTGCACAGGATTTGCGCACGATGGAGGTTCATACAGTACGCGGGGATGCAGTCATTCTTGCATCAGGCGGTCCTGGTATTATTTTCGGAAAAACAACAAACTCGGTTATTAACACAGGTACGGCAGCAAGTGCAGTGTACCAGCAAGGTGTTAATTATGCGAACGGCGAGTTCATCCAAATTCATCCAACAGCCATTCCGGGCGATGACAAGCTGCGCTTGATGTCAGAATCTGCTCGTGGTGAGGGCGGACGGATCTGGACGTACAAAGACGGCAAGCCTTGGTACTTCCTAGAGGAAAAATATCCTGCTTACGGAAACCTAGTGCCGCGTGATATTGCGACACGTGAAATTTTCAGCGTTTGTGTCGATCAGAAGCTCGGCATCAATCAAGAAAACATGGTTTACCTTGATCTATCTCATAAGGATCCGAAGGAGCTTGATGTTAAGCTTGGCGGCATCATCGAAATTTATGAGAAGTTCACAGGCGATGACCCGCGTAAAATTCCGATGAAAATCTTCCCAGCGGTTCATTATTCTATGGGCGGCATGTGGGTAGATTACAATCAAATGACGAATATTCCTGGTCTATTTGCAGCTGGTGAATGCGATTATCAATATCATGGTGCGAATCGTCTGGGCGCGAACTCCTTGCTATCCGCGATTTATGGCGGTATGGTTGCTGGACCAAAAGCGGTTGAGTATATCAAGGGCTTGAAGAAATCGGCTGAAGACGTGGCTTCCTCCGTATTTGATCGCGAGAACAAGCATCAAACAGATAAATACAACAGCATCCTAAACATGAGCGGCAATGAGAATGCGTATGTCATTCACAAAGAGCTTGGCGAATGGATGACTAACAATATGACGGTTGTTCGCTTTAATGATAAGCTTGAGCAAACGATCCACAAGATTAAAGAGCTGAAGCAGCGTTATGCGAATATCAACATTAACGATACTGCGCAGTGGAACAATGCCGGTGTGGCCTTTACCCGTCAGCTATGGAACATGCTGGAGCTTTCGGAAGCGATGACGCTTGGCGGATTGCTGCGCAACGAAAGCCGCGGAGCTCATTACAAGCCGGATTTCCCAGAGCGCGATGATGATCATTTTATGAAATCAACGATTGCGACATGGACGAAGGAAGGCCCGAAAATTTCCTACGAGGATATCGACGTCAGCTTAATCAAGCCTCGTAAACGCGATTACTCGAGCGACAAGAAGAAAGGAGAATAATGATGGCTGAAACGACTGTTGCTACAAAATCGGTTAAGTTTATCATCAAACGTCAAGATACTCCTGATTCAACACCTTATACAGAAGAATTTGAAATTCCTTATCGCGCCAATATGAACGTAATTAGCGGATTGATGGAAATTCAAAGGAATCCGAAGAAGACTGATGGTGCGAGTACAGCACCTGTATGCTGGGATTCCAATTGCTTGGAAGAAGTATGCGGCGCATGCTCCATGGTCATTAACGGCAAACCGCGTCAAGCGTGCAGCGCACTCATCGATAAGCTGGAACAGCCTATTCGTCTCGAGCCTATGAGCACTTTCCCGGTTGTACGTGACCTTGTTATTAATCGTGAGCGTATGTTTGGCGCCCTGAAGCGCGTTAAAGCATGGATTCCGATTGATGGTACGTATGATCTTGGTCCTGGACCAAGGATGGCTGAAACGAAGCGTCAATGGGCGTACGAGCTTTCCAAATGTATGACCTGCGGTGTTTGCCTTGAGGCTTGCCCGAACGTTAACGATCGGAACAGCTTCATCGGTCCTGCGGCTATTTCACAAGTTCGTTTGTTCAATGCTCACCCAACAGGCGAGATGAACAAAGAGGAACGGTTGGACGAGCTTATGACCGATGGCGGTATTGAAGGCTGCGGCAACTCGCAAAACTGTGTTCGCGCATGTCCGAAGGGCATTCCGCTCACGACTTCAATTGCAGCAATCAACAAGGACACGACAAAACATCTATTCAAAAAATGGCTGGGCATGTAGTACAGCTGCCTTAACCTGGAAGTCCTCGTATATGCGAGGGCTTCTTTCTTCTTTTCCTTCTGATATTGATTATTATTATCAATGATAATAGATAGATAAACCTTTGTCAATTACGTTTTGATGATGGCTAATCGTGGATAAAAATAAAAAAACCGCCTCAGCGGTTTCTTAAAATATAGGAAAGCATATCATTTCGCCATACTTTCTCTATATTTCTCCGGAATGAAACGCGCAGCGCCGCCAAAGGACGGCGATAGCCGTTTCACCTTGATTTACATCCAATGCTCGCCCCATGTTTGAATGGTCTCAATAACAGGCTCAAGCTCCCGTCCTTTGCGAGTAAGCTCATACTCAATGCGTACGGGCATCTCAGGGTAAACCTGACGTTTAATAATCGTTAAAGACTCCAGCTCTTTCATCCGGTCCGTTAGCATCTTGTCGCTCATTTCGGGAATTTGTTCCTTAATCTCTTTGAACCTTTTTGGTCCTCCAAGCAATACCCGTATAATTCTGCCTGTCCACTTCTTACCTAATATGTCGGCTGCGGCTTCATACTTTGGGCACATTGTCGAATAATCCAACCGTATCACCCCGCTTTTTGTAATTCTATTGTAGCATATGAACAAACTAAAAGTAAGTTAATATGAGTGGGAATAAATGATTCGTCTTTTTTCACATTCGAATAACAACTAAACCAGCAATCGTGCAAGTAAAGGCTATCCACTGAACGCTCGTAAGCTTTTCCTTATAGAAAATAATAGCGCCTGCCGCAACGACAAGGCTATTTGTTGCAAATATCGGTGCTGCAAGGTTGGCCTGTCCCGATACAAGCGCCATCGCATAAAGCTGCAACCCTCCATAGGAGAAAAGTCCTGCTATAATGCCGAGCCATAGACCTGTTCGATTGGCTGAGCGCTCAGCTGCGGCTTTAGCCGGAATAAGAAACCATGCTAGCGAGAGAGCATAGGCAATGAAAAGAATCGGGGCGCTGGGCAGACCCAGTTCGCCAGTAATTTTGAGGCCGCCATTCCGAAGGGCGAACATAACAATGGCTGCTCCGACGAGAACGAACCAGCGTTTCTCCTTAATCGTGAGCGGTTCCTTGCGTTTATGGGCTATAAAGACGACAGAGAGCAGGAGCAAGGTGATACCGACCGCTTGTGGGGCGCTGAGCGGCTCCTTATACCACCAAGTGGCAAGGGCGATAACTAATATAATATTCATATTGGTAAGCGGGGAGGTTAAGCTGGCAGGGCCAAATTGCAAGGCCTTCATAAACAAAGCATTGCCCCATGCGGAGCCTGCCCCAATCACGATGCCGGCGATCCACACGTGAGAATGAGTTAAAAATCCGAGATTTCCTTCGAGCGCAGCATGTAAGCCAAAGCCGAATGTACCGGATGCATATAGGCCAAGAAGCAGCATTCTTGTTGAGCCGCCGCGCATTTGGGATACCTTCATCCACAAGCCTGCGAGTCCGAATAAAATTGCGCTGCTGATGGCTGTAATAAGCCACATGGTTGTTCAACCCCTCGAATTTGTTACACAAATGAAATAGTTCTGTTACCGTCTCATCACATTAATGGGCTATTATAATAAACAAGACCCCCTTTTTTAATATAAACTTTTGGGACCTGCAGCGTGCAGGTCCACTTTTTTTGTTTACTGCCTTGCTTAGATCGGTACAACCACTGGCTGGCGCTGGCGATAAAACACCCATTGCTTGAAGCCAATTTCCTTCAACCTCTTCTCAACAAGCTCCCACTCATCCCCAACTCTGCTTGGTACATGCGCATCTGAGCCGAACGTAACATTCACTCCAAAATGAAGAGCACGCTCTAAAATAGAATCTGATGGATACCAGCCGCCCACATATTTGGTGCTGCCGGATGTATTAATTTCGATTGAAACGCTGCACTCCGCAATCGTTTTTAACGTATCATCAATTTCTAGACTTGCTGGAATGTCAGAGAACGCGGGATAATAGCCCTTCATGGCATCAATATGTCCCAAAATATCGAACATCCCGCTGCGAGCAGATTGCTTAATTAAATCATAATAGCTTTGTTTCACGCTTACATGCTGTTGTTCGTTTAAAGCTTTCCAGCGATTGCGATTAAAAATGCTGACACCGCCAACTTGATGAACGGAACCGATCAAATAATCGAAGGGAATACCTTCGTAGGCTTTACGATAAACGTCTGCATATTCAGGGAAAAAGTCAGACTCCATACCTAGCAGAACTTCAATTTTCCCCGTATATTTCTCCTTTAAGCGCAGTACTTCATTGACATAGTTGGCAAAATCACTTCTAGCCATTGCGATTCCTTGGGAAGGCTGATCCTCATCATGATAGAAGTATGGCGAGTGATCGGAGATACCGATGACTTGAAGACCAGCATCAATGCCTGCAAGGATATAATCTTCAATGTTGCCGTCCGCATGGCCGCATCTGATATGGTGGGTATGTAAGTCGAATTTCATAATAATCTCTCCCTATCTCGTTGTTATCACTGCTCATTATTCACTGCTGATGAAATGATCCTCAGGCATGCCCTTAAGGTCGCTTAAAAATTGCTGCAATGCGGTATTAATGTAGCGTCCTGATTTGTAGACCACCCCTACAGGATGACTGGTTTCAAGCTCATTTACTTTAATCATCTTTAGAGTGCCCAATCTTAGCTCATTGGCAATGGAGAGCTTCGACACGACAGCAGCACCTAAATTAATCTCAACCATTCGCTTTACTTCTTCACTGCTTGAGACCTCCATCACAATATTAGGCTGTATATTGTACTTGCGAAATATTTGATCGACGAATTTTCGTCCCAGTGTATCAGGTGCGAGCATGATCATCGGAATATCCTTCAGTGTGTCCACTGTCGTATGTGTTAGCTTGCTCATCGAATGCGCGGGAGGAACAACGAGCTCAAATGTATCATAATAAAGGACAGAAGAGGCAACATTGGGATTTTTCTCGGTCAGGTACGTAATTCCGATATCAACAGATCCGTTCTCGACGCTGGTCATAACTTGTGATGAGGGCATGGAATGTATGGTTGTTTTAATTAAAGGAAATTGATTTTGAAAATAGGACAGCACACGTGGCAAAATTTGAATGGCGATGGATGAAGTTGTACCCAGTAGAATATGGCCTTGTGGCGTTAAGTTCATATCGGACAGCTTCTGTTTTAACTCTTCCACAACGGTAAGGATTTGCTCTGCATGCGCCAAAAAAACTTGTCCATGCTCGGTTAAGGTGATGGGTTGATTACGATTGATAAGTACGGTTTTGTATTCATCCTCAAGGCTTTTTATTTGCGCCGATACAGCAGGCTGTGTTAGGTTTAGCAGTTCACCTGCTTTTCGGAAGCTCATCGTCTTGGATATCGTTTGGAGTGTTTCAAGCTGGCTGATATTCACGTCAAACCTCCTTTCAAAATTACATAATGCTCAGGTTCTCATTATGCTATTATAATGGATTGACAGGACTACAGCAAAAAAAAGACTGCAGCCGACTTTGGCATGATGCCAAGCGATTGCAGTAGAGCGGAGCAGGCGGCTATAGCCATTCCTTCTTGCGGAATATAAAAAACATGCTTATGCCGAGAATCATCATAATGCCAAGTAAAATGTAAGAGCCCATCTTGAGGTGAAGGCCAGGAATAAAGTCGAAGTTCATTCCGTATATCCCTGTTATAAAGGTGAGCGGCATGAAAATCGTCGTAATCGCAGTAAACACGCGCATAATTTCATTGGCGCGGTTGGAGACACTGGACTGATAAGCCTCCCGCAAGTTTCCCATAAGGTCGCGGTAGGTGTCGAAGGATTCGGCGATCTTCAGCGCATTTTCATAAATATCGCTAAAATATTTTTGCAGCTGATCGTCAATGAGCTTCAAATCTTTTTTGTTTAGCGTTGCAATGACATCGCGCTGCGGGCCAAGCACCTTCTTCAGCCATAAAATTTCGCCGCGCAAACCGATGATTTCGTTCAAATGCGATTTTTTTGTATGCATCAAAATATCTTCTTCCAGCGCTTCGATGCGAGTATCAATTCGATCGCCAACAAGAAAATAATTGTCCACGACAATATCAACAAGGTGATACAGAAAATAATCGGGTCTGCTGACTTCCTGCTCCCATAGCAGGGGCTTCAAGGAACGTAGCTCGTTAATTTTTTGTTTAGTAACCGTTATAATAAAGTGGCGTCCGAGAAAAATGTTCAGCGCCCTTAGGAAAATTTCCTCATCATCGAAACGAATGCTGTTAATAACGATAAAATAATGACTTTCGTAAATTTCAATTTTTGGACGCTGCTCTTCTTCACTGAGACAATCCTCAACAGCCAAATCATGCATGCTGAACAGCGGCTGCAATACAGCTAGGTCTTCTACATCAGCATCAATCCAGTAAAAGCCTTCTTTCGCTGGAATAAGTGTTTCATTAATATCTTCAATTGTCGTAAAAATACCATTGCTAACGAGGCGTATTTTCATCCGGAGTCACTCCTTAAATTCTGTTAGAGGAAACTGCCGGCTGAAATGGACTTGGCCGGCAGTAACCGTATTCGACTGATTTCGGGCTTAGGTCTGTCGCCTTCCATGTCCGTTTGCACCCCTTATTCGCAAATTTTGTCATCCTAATTCTTGTCTAGTATACTCCCGCATCGGCTTTACATTCAAGCATGAAAACTGTACTTTATCTGCTATTCTTCACAATATGCAAATGAACTCCTTGACGCGATTGTCAGAATGCATTAAAGTTGAAAGAAATGTAACCGCGGAAAATTGAATAGACTACTTTCTTATCAAGAGCAGGCGGAGGGACTAGCCCGATGAAGCCCGGCAACCGGCGTACAATACGTACGGTGCTAATTCTTGCGGAAACATTTATGTTTCTGAGAGATGAGAGAGGCGGATGGCTTATTTATTGAGCATACGACCTTTTCTCACAGCAGAAAGGGTCTTTTTCATGTTCAAGCGGTCATACTGCCTAAAGAGGAGTGAAGATAATGCCAATTAAAGTACCCGACAACCTGCCGGCTAAAGAAATCTTAAACAATGAGAATATTTTCGTCATGGACGAGAGCGTCGCTTATCAACAGGATATTAGACCGCTTCGCATTGCCATTCTTAACTTAATGCCGACGAAGGAAACAACAGAGACACAGTTATTAAGACTGATCGGGAATACGCCGCTTCAGGTTGAAGTCGTGCTGCTGCACCCAAGAACACATACGTCCAAAAATACATCAGCCGATCATCTGGAATCCTTTTACAAAACGTTCGATGAAATTTCGCATGAGTATTATGATGGGCTGATCATTACCGGCGCGCCAGTTGAGCATATGCCTTTTGATGAAGTGAATTACTGGGAAGAGCTCAAAGAAATTATGGACTGGAGCGCTAGGCGTGTAACTTCTACGTTCCATATCTGTTGGGCGGCCCAAGCGGGTTTATACCATCATTTCAATATACCTAAATATAATTTAGATGAAAAAATGTTCGGCGTTTACCCTCATACAATCGAAAAACGCAATGTGAACCTGCTACGCGGCTTCGATGAAATGTTTTTTGTACCGCAGTCTCGTCATACTGAGGTGCGCCGCGAGGATATTGAGCAGATTGAAGAGTTGGATATTTTGTCAGAGTCAGCTGACTCTGGCGTATATATCGTTGCGTCAAAGGACGGCAAGCAAATTTATGTTACCGGCCATTCAGAATATGATCCAACCTCGCTTAAGTATGAGTATGACCGAGATAAAGCCAAAGGGATGAGCATAGATGTTCCGAAAAATTATTTCCCGGGAGATAATCCGGAAGGCGTGCCGGTATCCAGCTGGCGTGCACATGCAAACCTTTTGTTCTCGAACTGGCTTAACTACTACGTGTATCAACAGACACCTTATGATCTAGGTTCAGGCATTTAACATTTTGATGAGGGAGTGTATTTTTACGATGAAAATTGAAAGTCAGCTAGCTCAGATAGGATCTATAAAAGAACCTGTTACCGGCGCAGTGAGCTTCCCGGTGTACCAATCTACCGCATTCCGTCATCCTAAGCTCGGCCAAAGCACAGGATTTGATTACGCTCGTACCAAAAGCCCGACAAGAGCAGTGCTCGAGGAAGCGGCAGCACAACTAGAGTCTGGCGATGCAGCGTTTGCGTGCAGCTCTGGCATGGCTGCTTTGCAAACGATATTTGCCTTATTCAGCCAAGGCGATCATTTGATCGTATCACTTGACTTATACGGTGGCACATACCGGCTGCTGGAGCGGATCATGTCCAGATTTGGCGTAACAGCGTCTTACGTGGATACGAACGATATCGATGCGATGTCAACATTATATACGCCTAACACGAAGGCCGTACTTATTGAAACGCCGACAAACCCGCTGATGATGATTACAGACATCGAGCGTGTAGCTGCTTGGGCAAAGTCCAAAGGCTTGCTTACCATCGTTGACAATACGCTTTTAACGCCATTCTTCCAACGGCCAATTGAGCTGGGTGCAGATATAATCATTCACAGCGCGACCAAATATTTGGGCGGCCACAATGATGTGCTGGCTGGTCTGATTGTAACCAAGGGCAAGGAGCTTTCCGATGAAATGGCATTTCTGCACAACTCTATCGGAGCGGTGCTCGGCCCGCAGGATTCATGGCTTCTCATGAGAGGCATGAAGACGCTGGCGCTGCGCATGGAACGCCATCAATATAACGCGACTACTATCGCCAACTATTTGCTTGGGCACTCGGCAGTCGAGGATGTATATTATCCAGCGCTGCCGCACCATCCAGGACATGAGGTGCAGAACAAGCAATCCTCTGGAAATACTGGTATTTTCTCCTTCCGACTAAAGGACTCGCGTTATGTGGAGCCGATTCTGCGTCATATTAAATTAATTGCTTTTGCAGAGAGCTTGGGCGGCGTAGAATCGTTAATGACATATCCTGCTGTTCAGACGCACGCGGATATTCCACTGGAAATCCGTCAAGCGATCGGCGTTGATGATCGGCTGCTTCGCTTCTCTGTTGGCATTGAGCATGCGGATGACTTGATTGCAGATCTAGAGCAAGCGCTGACAGCAGCAAGAGAAGAGATTGGGGAGGTATTGTAAATGAGCCACGATAAAGAGAAATCACCCCAGGATCGCCGATTTGCAACTAAGCTAATTCATTTTGGTTCTGAAATAGATGAGCATACAGGCGCTTCCAGCGTACCGATTTATCAAGCTTCAACGTTCCATCACCATGATATTTTCAACCCTCCTCAGTACGATTACAGTCGCTCGGGCAATCCTACCCGTCAAGCGCTTGAGGATTATATTGCTTTGCTTGAGGGTGGAAACCGCGGTTTTGCATTCGCCTCTGGCATGGCCGCGATATCGACTACTTTTCTACTGCTCTCCGCTGGTGAGCATGTTATCGTAACCGAGGATGTGTACGGCGGTACGTATCGCTTGCTTACTTCGATTCTTGATCGACTTGGCATTGAAACAACGTTTGTAGATATGACTGATTTTGAGGCGATTAAAGCCGCGCTTAAACCGAATACAAAAGCTGTATTCATGGAGACGCCGTCCAATCCAACACTTAAAATAACAGACATTGCACAAACGACAGCATGGGCGAAGGAGCATGGACTGCTCACGATGCTTGATAATACGTTTATGACACCGTATCACCAGCGTCCGATAGAGCATGGCGTTGATATCGTGCTGCACAGCGCGACGAAGTTTCTAGGCGGACATAGCGATGTGCTTGCAGGGCTTGCGGTTACCGCAGACGAGAGTCTGGGCAAACGCTTGAAGCAGCTTCAGAACGGAATGGGGACGGTTCTGAGTGCGCAGGAGTCATGGCTGTTAATGCGCGGTATGAAGACGCTGAAAACTCGTATGGAGCAAAGCGAGCACAGTGCCCGGAGATTGGCGGAGTGGCTCTCAGAGCACAAGGAAGTAGAAGCGGTCTTTTATCCAGGCCTCGCGAATCATCCAGGCAGAGAGATTCATGAGAAGCAATCACTTGGGTACGGTGCGGTCGTATCGTTTGATGTAGGCAGCGGAGAACGTGCCAAGGCGCTGCTTAGCAAAGTGAAAATTCCGTTGGTCGCTGTAAGCTTAGGGGCGGTGGAGAGCATTCTCTCCTATCCGGCAATGATGTCCCATGCAGCTATGCCAAGAGAAGTTCGCCACGCTCGCGGCATTACGGACGGACTTGTTCGCTACTCGGTAGGACTTGAGGATATCGAAGATCTGCTTGAGGATTTGGATAACGCGCTTCGTTCATAAAAGCGACAAAATTAAAGAAAAGCACGGCATGTCTATAAGGCACGTCGTGTTTTTGCTTATTTTAGACCGATAGGGCAGCATACGGCAAGTGACTTGTAGTAGACATATATGTTAGGATAAAAAGAAGAGTGAATACCTAGAATGAACTAAGGAGGTCTTGCGGAATGGGAACGTTAGACCATATTTTGGATAAAGCATTGCGCGGCGAGCGAGTCTCGCTCGAAGAGGGCATGGAGCTGTTAGCGTCGGATCAAATAGAGAAAATGGGACATGTGGCTAATCAGATTATGCTGAGACACCATCCTGACCCTATCACGACCTTTGTTGTAGGCCGTAATGTAAACTATACGAACGTATGCGATGTTTATTGCCGTTTCTGCGCGTTTTATCGCGCACCAGGCTCTAAAGAAGGTTATGTTCTTCCGGATGAGACGATATTAGCAAAAATTCAAGAAACGATTGACGTTGGAGGCACCGAGATTTTGATGCAAGGCGGTACAAATCCGAATTTGTCGTTTACGTATTATTTGGATCTGCTTCGCAAAATCAAACAGCATTTTCCAAACATTACGATGCATTCCTTCTCGCCAGCTGAAATTCAGAAGATGAAGGTTGTATCCGAAGGTTTGTCATTGGATGAGGTCATTAGGCAGCTGCATGAAGCAGGGCTGGATTCATTGCCTGGCGGCGGCGCCGAAATTTTGGATGACCGGACTAGGCGTAAGATCAGCCGTATGAAGGGCTCGTGGACGGATTGGATGGATGTGATGAAGTCTGCTCACCGTCATGGCATGAATACGACTGCGACTATGGTGTATGGACTTGGCGAAACCGTCGAAGAGCGTGCATTACATATGCTGCGCATTCGTGACGCTCAAGATGAATGCATCGCTAACCAATATGATTCAACAGGCTTCTTGGCTTTCATTTCGTGGCCTTTCCAGCCGGATAATACGAATCTTAAGCTTGAGAAGGCGAAGCCTGAGGAGTATTTGCGAATCGTTGCAGCTAGCCGTATTATGCTTGATAATATACCGAACTTCCAATCGTCTTGGGTAACGATGGGGCCAGAAATGGGTAAGCTGTCGCTCTCTTATGGCTGCAATGACTTCGGAAGCACGATGATTGAGGAGAACGTAGTATCAGCCGCGGGCACCACGCACAAAGTAAATATCGAACTCATCCTTCAGCTCATTCGCGAATGCGGCAAAATTCCTGCGCAGCGCGATACAAAATATAATATTTTGAAAATATACAATGAGTTAGACAAAGCTGAGCTTGATTTTGTTATGCAGAATTAAGCTGGTTGCTATGACTTAAATGTTAAATAAAAAGCAGCGTTTGTTGATCGTTCCCCTTTAAACAGGCAGGAACAATTGACAAACGCTTTTTTATTGCTTGCTCCCTTACATTCCAAAGTCTTCATCGTATATCCCTGTGCGCAGCACCATATACTGATAAGGAAAGAAAGGGGTGAGCTAATGGAGCTATATACAGTTTCGTTGCCTGCAAGCTTGCATGCGTCAGTTGATCAATTGACAAAGCTGCTGACCGAACAAGCGATTGTTGATTTACATATTGACTCAAATGCTGCTCAGTCAGCCATTGTCGAGTTTATACAAATATCGGAGCACGATATAAGGTGTCAGGCCAGATTTCCACAGTTTCAGCTGAAGGTTCATGGTCCAGCTGTCTATAAAGCCGCTTCATTGGCTATTGCCGAGTTTGTAGTGAGCGAGCTGGAGCCAGCGATGCTGGCGTCAATTATACGCAGAAAGTATCGAAACCATATGCCTAGCGAAGCCGCTGCTATCGAGCGCTACTGCCATGATTTGCTGCATGGGAAGGAGTGGGATGGCTTAGGTGCAAAGTTTCATGAAGCTGATCGTTTGAGACGCAAAAACAAGGTTGCTTCAGAGGTTGAGCTGTTTTTGCAGGAGCACACGCAGATTAATATTAAAGGCTTTACTAGCTTTAGGCTAGAGCCCTATCGAAAGGAATTAGCTGAGGTTGTTGAGTATGCATTAGATGAATATGTGCTTGATAAACAATATCAGGAGTTTATTTCCCTGTTAAAATATTTTGTTTTTCTTCAGGATACGAAGCTGTCGATGGTTCATCTGCTGCATAAAGGCGCGTATGACTTTATGCTGTATGATGAAAGCTTTAAACAGCTTGACCCTAATCCGCCAACAGACCGCATAGTAGCGGAAATGCTTGAAACGGAAATGAATATCGAGGATATGGTTATCAGCTCCTTGATTGCGGTTTCTCCAAAGCATATAACGATTCATACAAGGCAGCCCGATATGCAAGTCATACGGACGATTGAGACGATATTTGATCAACGGGTAACCGTATGTGTACAGTGCGCAGCCTGCAACAGCAGCTTGGATGAGCTTGTTCAGCCTTGACCAAATAATGAAGTCAGGCTATAATTACAAGCATATGAAATCTAATCGGCAATGATAAAGATATGTGTCTGCTTATGATGTTTGGCCCAGAGAGAGGAAACTTGGCTGTAATTTCCTTCCACAATGTCCGCAGATATACCCCTTTGAAGCTGTATGGCCCAACCTGTAGTGTTCTCTTCTTTGAGCAGAGCTGCAGCAGTATGCCGTACCGGAAATCTCCGTTAACAGATAATACGAGGACTGCCAGGCTGTTGCAAACATGCTGAAGCAGTTGAAGTAGGGTGGAACCACGAGCACACAAGCACTCGTCCCTTTTTAGGGATGCGTGCTTTTTTTGTGTTCTTTTTTGCTTGGAATCATGTATATAAGCGATTGGCTTAGAAACAAAATGGAGGATGGGTAAAAATGTCGATTCAAATTACTTTGCCAGATGGCGCCGTTAGAGAATATGCCGCAGGCACAACAATTGAAGAAGTAGCAGGCTCGATCAGCACTGGACTTCGTAAAAATGCGATCGCCGGAAAAATTGACGGGAAGGTCGTTGATGTTTATACGCCGATCGACGCAAATGCAGCGATCGAAATCGTTACCGTTGAGTCGGCAGACGGGCTTGAAGTGTATCGACATAGTACGGCTCACTTGCTGGCGCAAGCCATCAAGCGCATATATGGCAACTCTAATGTTAAGCTGGGCATCGGCCCAGTCATTGAGGACGGCTTTTATTATGATATCGATATGGAGCAATCGTTGACGCCTGAGGATCTTGTAAAGATCGAGAAGGAAATGGACAAAATCGTTCAGCAAAATCTCGATATTCGTCGTAGAGTCGTGAGCAGAAACGAGGCTTTGGCTATCTTCACAGAGCTGGATGATACTTTAAAGCTGGAGCTGATTCGTGACCTTCCAGAGGATTCCGTGATTACAATGTACGATCAAGGCGAGTTTTTTGATCTTTGTCGCGGACCGCATTTGCCGTCTACTGGCCGAATCAAAGCATTTAAGCTGCTTAGCGTGGCAGGTGCTTACTGGCGCGGGGATTCCAAAAACAAAATGCTGCAGCGTATTTATGGAACAGCATTTCCAAAAAAAGCACAGCTTGATGAGCATCTCCACTTCCTAGAAGAAGCGAAGAAGCGCGATCACCGGAAGCTGGGCCGTGAGCTGAAAATGTTCACCTTCTCTCGTGAGGTTGGACAAGGCTTGCCGCTATGGCTGCCAAATGGCGCTAAGGTTCGCAGAACGATGGAGCGCTATATCGTTGATCTTGAAGAAAGACTTGGCTATGATCATGTCTATACACCTGTACTTGCCAATGTTGAGCTATACAAAACGTCTGGTCACTGGGAACATTACAGCGAGGATATGTTCCCGAAAATGATTATGGACAACGAAGAGCTTGTACTTCGTCCAATGAACTGTCCGCATCATATGATGGTGTTCAAAAGCGATATGCGCAGCTATCGCGATCTGCCGGTACGGATTGCTGAGCTTGGTACGATGCACCGCTACGAAATGTCAGGCGCATTGACAGGCCTGCATCGTGTACGCGCAATGACGCTGAATGACGCACATATTTTTTGCCGTCCGGATCAAATTAAAGAAGAATTTGCTCGTGTCGTTAACTTGATTCGCAAGGTGTATGAGGATTTTGGCATCAAGGAATATCGTTTCCGCTTATCGTATCGTGATCCTAAGGATACAGAAAAATATTTCCAAAACGATGAAATGTGGGAAATGTCGCAGCGCATGCTGCGCGAGGTTGTAGAGGAGCTTGAGCTTCCATTCTTCGAAGCAGAGGGCGAGGCAGCATTCTATGGCCCTAAGCTGGACGTTCAAATTAAAACAGCACTAGGCAAAGAAGAAACACTGTCGACTGCACAGCTTGATTTCTTGCTTCCAGAGCGCTTTGAGCTTGAATACGTTGGCGAGGATGGCAAGAAGCATCGTCCGGTCGTTATTCACCGTGGAATTATTAGTACGATGGAGCGAATGACAGCATTCTTGCTTGAGAATTTTGCTGGCGCTCTTCCGCTCTGGCTGTCTCCCGTTCAAGCGAAAGTTATTCCGGTATCGACGGCGTACGAGGGTTATGCCCGCCAAGTTGCTGAGCAGCTTCAGCTGGGCGGTATTCGTGTGGAGAGCGATTTGCGGAATGAGAAGCTAGGCTACAAAATTCGCGAGGCACAGCTGGAGAAGGCGCCTTATATGCTCGTGGTAGGCGAGAATGAAATGCAAGCAGAGGCAGTATCCGTGCGTAAACGCGGTGAGGGTGATCTAGGCGCGATGCCGGTCACAGAGCTAATTGCTCTGCTGCAAAAGCAAATTGCCGATAAAGAACAATAATAGAAACGCATAAAGCTTGTGCCATTGGGGCATTATTCTTCTGAGGAGGAAGTACCCGATGGTCACAAGCTTTTTTGATATGAAAAAAGGATTGGTCGCTTTATTGCTTTTGAGTTTCAGCATGATAGGTATAAATACAATAAGCTGCTCAGCGTCAAATGAGGGGGCTGCCCCGCAGCATAACGAGCTAGCTGGCAAGCGCGATGATGATTTGGAAGCAGCCGCCCGTATATCGAAGCAGGGCAGGCTGGATACGGTCGAAGTCATCGCTACCGGTTATACAGCAGGTGTAGAATCAACAGGGAAACGGCCTGGTCATCCGCAATATGGCATTACGTATTCAGGTGTCAAGGTTCGTAGAGATCAGGTTTCGACGATTGCAGCAGATCCGAGGCTATTTCCGATAGGCACTTTGCTGTATATCCCTGGATACGGATATGGAGTTGTGGCAGATACAGGTTCGGCGATAAAGGGTAAAAAGATCGATTTGTATTTTGAAACGATTAAGCAGGTATATGAGCAATGGGGCAAGCGAACCGTTCATGTAGAGGTGCTGCGCATAGGCACTGGAAAGCTATCGCAGGCTTGGCTGAACCAAATTAATCAGGCTGTAGAAGCTGGAAAACCGATTCCACAGACGTATCTGGAATCATAAATTGCCCGTATATTAATCAATGATATTGCCATACTATCAATGAAACGGGAGGTGAGTACACAATGGCTAAAAACAAAAATAATAAAGCACAAAATAATCAATACAATGCAGAATTCTCTCAGGAACTAAATCAAAACAATGCAGCTGGCAAACAAGCAGCAAACAATGCTCAACAAAAAGCAGAAAAGTAAATTCTTTTTGGCGTGTCATAACAAGGAATGAGGGAGGAGCCTATACGGCTCCTCTTTTTTTTGCTGCAACCGCGACCCTTAGGAATGTTCTACTCGCACAGCGCCCAAAACGTAAATCTGTTGTTCAACGGAGCTAGTGGGTTACTTTAGCTTTCTTTCTCTGGTTTTTAGATTGGTCGTGCTAGCTCGACGGGGTCAGCGCTATAGGAAGAGGCTGCGTTGCAGTTTGTACACCGTAATCGACGTTACTCGCCTAACTAGGGTACGTACACTGTAGTTTGTGCAATAGATGGCCTATTCTAGGGTGATATTCGTTGATTTGGCGCTCATTCTAGTGCAAAAGTACAATGTAGCGGTCTGAAACAGCTCTCATGTGGGGTTTTCATTGTAGAAAGTGCAGTGTAGGTGCTTCTCCTTAATCGAGCGGAGACTTTATTGCAGGCAATAGCGAATTTCGGGTCGTACGCAGCTAGAAATTTCTAGTTCATCTTTTATAGAAGATAAGTTGAATTGGATAAATTGTACAGCTGCTCGGTCTAGAGACCGATTGTAATTTCAACCGGACGTCCCTTTTTCTATTCGCTGCAGTCCGTTATACTGAAAATATCAAACAACGATGGAATCGTAAGGAGCTGGTGCCGTTTGAACGGTAATTTTGCAAACCGAGTATTTACTGGATTGGTTATCATTGCAATTGGCCTTTTATTTCTGCTTAGGCAAACAGGTCATGTGACTTTTGATATTGGCAATCTCATTTCTACCTATTGGCCCGTCATCCTCATTTTTTGGGGGGTAAGCGGCTTGCTGTCCCAGCGTTCGAATGGCTCAGGCTGGTGGGGAGCGGTCGTTCTGCTTGTCGGATGTATATTCCTAGGCCGCAATCTAGAGCTGTTCGATTGGTCGGTCGGTGACATTGTTCCTTACATTTGGCCGGTTGTCGTTATTCTCATAGGAATTAATTTAATATGGAAGCCTAAATCGAAGCGCAACGAGCCTCCGAAGGATGACTGGAAGTCGTACCGTCCTTTTTCTGAGGACACCGCTGTCCCACCCGCACCGCCGCTGCATCCTGATCCTACTAAGGAGTCTTTCACCATGAAGGGGCAAGAGCAGAAGCAAGAAGACAAGGGAGAGGATGGATTCGGGGGCTTTCCTACTAACAAGAAAGAATTTAAGGAATGGAAAAAAGAGCATAAGTTTGAATATAAGAAAAACGCCCAGGAGTGGAAGAAACAGAATCATGAGCATGTGGAGTGGTGGAATCATAGCGATCCGAATGTGCAGACACGGTCTGGTTTTATAGGCGATATTCACATCGGTCAAGATTATTGGGATTTGAAGCCGCTTAACATTTCTCATTTTATTGGCGATACGGTGCTGGATTTAACTAAGGCGCAGGTATCCGCAGGTGAAACAATAATTAACGTTTCTTCCTTTATCGGCGATGTGAAGGTTTTTGTTCCTAATGACTATGAGGTAGGTGTGCAGGTCGTTTCCAGTGCATTTATCGGCGATGTGAAAATTCTAGGCCAGAAGGAAGGCGGATTGTTTACGAATATCAATATCCAATCGCCATCCTACCAAGAATCGGACAAGAAAATAAAGCTGGTTGTCAGTACGTTTATCGGTGACGTTCGTGTTACAAAGGTAGGGTGATCTGACATGATGGTGCGGTTTTTGAGGAGCGGAAAATGGGAGCTCATCGGAATGTTCATGATATCCTCTGTCACGTCCTTATTGCTTGGAGCGCTCTTATGGAAAGGGCTTGTGGAGGAAACAGGTAAGACGGAGGTGCGCCTGCTGGCCGCCTCCGTCTTCCTTCTTGTGAGTGCAACGTTCGGTTACTGGGCTGCTCAGCGTATCGGGCGGCGAATTGACACGCTTCATTTATCTTTAAAGCAAGCGGCAAATGGTAATTTTGGCGTTCGGATTACGGAAGGCGGGCATAATTCCTTTATTGAAGTTTACCGAGAATTTAACGAGCTGGCAGAGCAAATGGAAGAGAAGATGAAATGGCTGCAAATGCGCGGCGAAGAATATGTGATGACGGAGTCTGCTTCAAATGAGGCGGCTGTGCTCGAGGAGCGGAAGCGGCTCGCGAGAGATTTGCATGATACCGTCAGTCAGCAGCTATTTGCTATTCATATGTGCGCCTCTTCACTTCCAAAGCTTCAGCAGATTGATCGTGAACGGGCTGATTCTGTACTAGAGCAGCTCGTCAATATGTCAAACCTGGCACAGAAGCAAATGAGAAATTTTATTGCGCAGCTGCGTCCAATGGAGCTTGAAGGACGAACTTTATATGAAGCGCTTGATAAATGGTTTCCTGATTATTGCCGTCAAAACAATTTGCAGGGCGAGCTGGAATGGCGAATGAAGGAGCTCCCTTCAGAGGCGATGGAGCATCAGTTTTTTCTTATTGCGCAGGAAGCGATGGCCAACATTGTGAAGCATGCAGGAGCGAGCGGTTGCACGCTGTCGCTCGCGGATAATGAAAGACAGGTTGTTATGGTATTGCAGGATGACGGAATTGGGTTTAAGCCAGATGAGGTGAGACGAGGCTCCTATGGACTTTCTACGATGCAGGAGCGTGCTCAGAAGCTGGGCGGTTCGGCTGAAATATGGAGTAAGCCTGGAAGCGGGACAAGAGTTAAAGTAACGATACCTAAAATGTTGCGGGGGAGTACGAACGATGAAGGAAGCTGAGTCCATAAAAATAATGATCGTTGATGATCATGATATGGTGAGAACGGGACTTCGAACGTATTTAATGCTGGAACCGAGATTTGAGGTTATTGCAGAAGCAAGCAACGGACAAGCGGCAATCGATTTGTTGAAAGGCAGTACAGATGAGAAGCGGCCTGATATTATTTTGATGGATTTGATGATGCCGGGGATGGATGGGATCGAGGCGACGAGAGAAATCATTGCTGGATTTCCAACGATGAAAATCGTTATGCTGACCAGCTTTCTCGAGGATGAGAAGGTATATGGAGCCATCGAAGCAGGAGCTGTCAGCTATGTGCTCAAAACCGTTTCAGCGGAGGAGCTCATTTATGCGATCAGCGGTGCATTTAAGGGCATGCCAGTAATGACCGCTGATGTATCTCAAGCGCTGACGAGAGGCTTAAGACAGCGTACAGCGAAAGCTGGCGACGAGGGATTAACGGAGCGAGAGAAGGAAGTGCTCCTGCTAATTGCCGATGGCCAGTCCAATAAAGAAATTGCAGAAGAACTTCATATTAGCATTAAGACGGTAAAAACCCATGTCAGCAATTTGTTGATGAAATGCGAGCTTGATGATCGTACACAGCTTGCCGTGCTTGCTCACCGCAAAGGTTGGGCTAATCGCACATAAAGGTTAATAAGGGCGGGTATACTACCTACTAGCAAAAAAAAGAATTAGCCCGAAGCTAGTGTAAAGGAGTAGCTGTCATGATACCGATCTCATCCGTGCTGGAGTCACGGGAGAAACATTTTTTGGAGACGAAGGAGCTGCTGGAATCGCAGCGGTTTACGTTAGGCGGAAACTGGGAATACGATGGAGGCTCCTTTGATCGCTCGCTTGATGAAGAGCATAAAGTATGGCTTCGTATTCCGTTTGGTGTCGTTGTAGGGCATATCGATATTGAAGATAAGGATACTGATGCTACGATCAAGCTCGGGACGCCTTATGTACTTAAGCATTTATACCGGGAAGGAAATGACCCTGAAGCGTCTGTGCGTGTCGTTGGCGCTCTATTCGATCAGTTTCAATCTCCTTCAGATCCTGATGCGAAGGTTGAGTCGCAATGGGTTGAGCAAGCTAAGCAAGTGATGAACGAGGTTGAGCAGCTATTTCCTGAATGATGTTTTATACGTATAGATTTTCGAGAAAAAAACGTATCCATATGCAATTGGATACGTTTTTTTATTTCTTTTTAAATTCCTTTTAAGTTTGTTTTAAGGTAGAATGTGCATGATAGAACTATATTAAATGAGCATGTGTCTAAACGAGAGCAGTTTAGAGGCATGATGGAATAAGATTCAAGGAGGAGAACGTACATGGATGATCAAAACAAAAAAAATGATTTTGATGATTTTTTTCGTAAAAATGAAGATGCGCAAGGTGCGGCTGATCAGAATGAAAGTGGAATAAATGCGGAGTCCGAGGTCTCGAACGAGACGCCGGAGCAAGCGGCTAAGCCATCTTATTACTATTCATATGGTCCTTTTAAAGCGAATTCTCAGGAGAATGGGGCATCTTCCCAAGCAGACAGTGAGGCTAACCAGCCGAAGCTGATTCAAGACCAGCCCTATGGAAATACAGGTGGCTCATCTTCCTCGTCGTCAGCGTTTGGTCTAGGTCAGGAGGTTCAGAAGGAAGCAATTGCCGAGCCTAGCAATGCCGCTCCAAGAGCCCCTCAGCAATCACAAATTCGTTCTTTCACGCCGTCTCCACAATCCGCCAAGGGGCCTTGGCAGGTGCGTGAGCAGCGACGCTCGTCATTTAGAGCCATGTTCCTCTCCTTTCTTGTTGGGGTATTGCTAGTTGGCTCCTTGATGTATGCAGCGGATATGAACAATTGGTTTACGAATGGCAATACTTTGACTACCAACACGCAATCTAGCGGCTCAGGCGCTGGTTCAACTTCAGCAGGCACTGCTGCCGGAAGTGGAGCAGCGACAGTCGCGGCAAGACCGGATAATATTGCACAATTGTTCGAGACCGCAAGTCCGGCAGTAGTGAAAATCGAAACCTATATCAATACGGCAAAACGAAGCAGCAGCAGCAGTATGCTGGACGATTCATTTTTTCGTCAATTTTTTGGCGATAATTACCCAGGCACCACTCAGCCGGAAGCAGGGCAGGGGGGCGAGAAGGACAGCATGCAGCAATCGGGCATTGGAACAGGTTTTTTCTTCGATTCAACGGGATATATATTAACTAATCAGCATGTAGTTGGCGATTCTGATCAAATTAAAGTCATTGTACAAGGCCATGAAACACCATTTACGGCTGAATTGCTTGGCTCCAGCTATGATTTGGACTTAGCAGTACTAAAGATTACTGGTGATGAAGCATTCCCGACACTGCCGCTTGGCAACTCCGATAATATTAATATTGGTGACTGGGTAGTAGCGATTGGCAATCCATATGGCTTCGACCACACGGTAACGGTAGGCGTTCTGAGCGCAAAGGAGCGTCCGATTGATATTCAGGATACACAAGGTGAGCGCAATTACGAACACTTGCTGCAGACGGATGCCTCCATCAATCCAGGTAATTCCGGCGGTCCGCTGATGAATATTAAAGGTGAGGTTGTCGGCATCAATACGGCTGTAAGCTCACAAGCACAAGGCATCGGCTTTGCAATCCCTACGAGTACAATTCAAGAAGTATTGGAAAGCTTGAAAAACGATAAAGAGATTCCGAAGCCTGCGGCACCTTACATCGGCGCTGAGCTGAGAGATGTAACTGCTGATATTGCCAAGCAGCTAGGGATGACGACGGTTGAAGGCTCTATTGTTCAAAATGTATACTATAATTCACCAGCTTATCTTGGCGGGCTGCAGCAATTCGATGTAATTACAGGTATTGATGGAAAAAAATATGATAATACAACAGCATTAATTGAAGCTATTAAAGCAAAAAGTGTAGGCGATAAAGTCCAATTAAACGTTCTTCGTAAAGGCACTGCCGTAAATGTCGACGTAGTCATTGGCGACAAAAATAACCCTACTCAGTAATAACGCTTAGACGATGTAGGAAAGGGTAGCAAAAAGCGCAGAGAGACAGCAGGCTCTGTGCTTTTTGCTGCAAATGAAGGGGGACATGCAGATGAGACAGCATATTGTAGTGGTAGATGATGATGATAAAATTATTTCTTTATTGAGAAGAAGTCTAGCATTTGAAGGTTATGAGGTGACAACGGCTTCTAACGGAATGGAGGGACTAAAGGTACTTCTTAAGACAGAGCCGGATTTGCTTATTCTTGACGTTATGATGCCTCAAGTAGATGGCTGGGAGGTTTGCAGACGTGTGCGGGAGAGCGGAAGCACGGTTCCGATTATGATGCTTACTGCAAAGGATGACATCGTTGACCGCGTTAAAGGGCTTGATCTGGGCGCAGATGATTACCTTGTTAAGCCATTTGCGCTTGAGGAGCTTCTTGCACGGGCGCGTGCATTGCTGCGCCGTAAATCCGATAAGATTGATCAATCTAGCAATCAGCTTCTTTATGAAGATTTAATATTGGATATGGATGCGCGGGAAGCCGTTCGCTCTGGACGCCGAATTGAGCTGACCTCCAAGGAATATGATTTGCTGCTGCTATTTATGCAAAATCCGCGCCGCGTGCTCACTCGCGATGCGATTATGGAAAAAATATGGGGCTATGACTTTAGCGGAGAATCGAATGTGCTGGAGGTGTATATTGCGATGCTGCGCCAGAAGGTAGAGGATGGAGGAAAAAATAGACTTATTCAGACGGTTCGCGGCACCGGCTACGTGCTGCGCGGAGAGGCAGGTTAAGCAATATGTCTATCAGACTTCGGCTAACGCTTTGGTATTCGGGCTTGCTTGCTGTGACTCTGCTTGTTTTTGGCGTTACAATTTATTTGTTTATCAATTGGAATACTTACTCCGATTTAAAAGAGCAGCTTAAAGTACAGGATCGCAATATAGTAATTACAGGCGGAACCAATTTTCTGGATCAACTTGATTTGGATGTGGATCGTCAATCGCGAATTGAAGAGAAAGACATGTATATCCAGATTGTAAACTATAAAGAGGGTGCGATTAAGCAATCCTATAATTTACGACAGCTGGAATACGTTATTCCTTATGCAGATTCTTCTACGAATCCTGAGAAGGGGATAGTCAAGCTTCAAGTAGAGATTGGTAAGGTGAAGTACAGCATGCTGGTCCATCAACGTCCGATCTATTTAAGTGATGGAACATTAGTCGGGCTACTTCAGGTAGGTACAATCCCTTACAATGAAGAAAGATTTCTAGAAGGAGTCCGCACAACGCTTATTTTTGCGTCTTTAATTGTGGTCCTTATTGCATTCACTGTCGGTTTATTTATAGCGCGACAAGCACTGCGTCCTATTGAGAAGGTTATACAAGCCACACAGCAGATCGAGAACGGCGCTGATCTCAGCATGCGGATTCCTGCTATGGGTCCCAAGGATGAGATTGGAAGACTTGTAAGCACGCTTAATGTTATGCTAGCTCGATTAGAGATGGCCTATAATGAGCTCGATGACGCATATAAGGCGCAGCGCAGATTCGTATCCGATGCGTCACATGAGCTGCGTACGCCGCTTACCACGATTCGAGGCAATATTGAGCTGTTAGAGCGAATGTGGAATAAGGTTCGGGAGTCAAATAGCACTTCTAATGCTGAAGAGTGGATGCCGCTTGATTTGGAGCGCTGGGAGATGTCTAAGGAATCGATGAGCGATATTTCTGCTGAGGCTACTCGTATGAGTACTTTAGTCAACGATTTGCTTGCGCTTGCAAGAGCTGATGCAGGCTATACGATGGAGATGACAGCGCTTGATTTAGTGCCGCTTACAGAGGAGGTTGTTCGTCGCGCCCAACTGCTCCCTCGTACAGCTGTATGGCAGGTAGGGGATCTCTCTGCACTAGAAGGAGTACGGGTGAATGCCAATCATAATTATTTGCAGCAGCTGCTGTTTATCTTTATTGAAAATGGCTTCAAGTATACGCCAAAGGGCTCTATTGAGCTGGCTGCTGTAAGGAATGAACAGCAAATCGGTTTTATCATTCAAGATACAGGCATTGGCATGAATCCGGAAGAAATTCCGCATATTTTTGAACGCTTCTATCGGGCGGACGAATCCCGAGGGGTAACCGTTGGAACGGGTCTTGGCTTATCGATAGCGAAATGGATCATTGATGAGCATAAAGGGTCTGTAGAAGTGACAACTCGTGAGGGATATGGCACGAAGTTTACGATCTGGCTGCCAATAGTCTTTGCTGACACGTCTCATTCGTCTATAATGGTAATAACGGATGAATTGCAGTAATTATTATGATGACGTATATCCGGTCAGAAAGCAGGTGCTACAAGTGGAAATCGTTAGAATATCACCGCGTGGCTATTGTTATGGCGTTGTTGATGCGATGGTGCTGGCTTTGCAGACAGCCAAAAATTTAGAGCTGCCGCGCCCTATTTATATATTAGGCATGATTGTTCATAATGCTCATGTAACGGAGGCATTTGAGCAGGAGGGCGTTATTACGCTGGACGGCGAGAATCGTCTTGAGATTTTGGACCAGATTGAGCAGGGGACTGTTATATTTACTGCACACGGCGTGTCGCCTGAGGTACGTCAGCGTGCTCGTGACAAAGGGCTCTCCGTCGTGGATGCGACTTGCCCAGATGTGACTAGGACACATGATTTAATACGCAACAAATCAGCCGAGGGCTACCATATTATTTATATTGGCAAGAAGGGCCACCCTGAACCGGAGGGTGCCATTGGTGTTGCACCGGAGCAGGTTCATCTCATCGAGCGTGAAGAGGAGATTGCTTCACTCGAAGTACCTGAAGGAAAGATTCTCATAACCAACCAGACGACCATGTCACAGTGGGATATTCGCCACATCATCAGTCGCCTTCAAGAATGTTACCCTACAGCTGAGGTTCATAATGAGATTTGCTTAGCGACTCAGGTGCGTCAAGAGGCCGTTGCGGAGCAAGCGGGCGAAGCGCAGCTATGTATCGTAGTTGGAGATCCTCGCAGCAACAACTCTAATCGGCTTGCTCAGGTGTCTGAGGAAATTGCAGGGGTTAAAGCGTACCGAGTGTCCGATGTGTCTGAGATTAAGCAGGAGTGGCTGAAGGGTGTCGACCGAGTAGCTGTAACCTCAGGCGCATCTACGCCTACACCGCTTACAAAAGAGGTTATTACCTATTTGGAGAAGTATGATCATGCGAATCCGGCGACGTGGGAAATTGAGCGTACCGTCAAAATGAATAAGCTGCTTCCGAATATTCGTGTTAAGTCGACAACCTCCCCAGCAGCAACTGCAGTCGAGGAGAAGTCGGAATAATACAAACCACCGATATGAGGTTTAATATATTTTGCATGAGATGACATACATGCAAAATATGTTGGCCTCATATTTTTTTAAACAAATGGGTTGACGAGTGAGGACTATTCTTGTATATTTACTTTAGTGATTAAAAGCGTAGAAGCTAAAAAGCATAAAAGCTATAAAGCGAATAAGCGTTGAAGTGCGAATGAGTGGAAAATATATGTTTACGAAGTAAGTTTTTTTAAAAAAACTTTGGAGGAGTGATCCATATGATCGTTATAACAAATGCAAACATTGCGGAAGAGCGGATTAGTGAAATTGTTGCCCATATTGAAAGAGCCGGTGTACAGGCACATGTATCGAGAGGGACGGATCGCACGGTCATCGGCATTATCGGCCAAGCTGAGCCAACGCTAGCCGAGCATTTGCGTCAGATGAAGGGTGTAGACAATGTCATCAAAATTTCTAAGTCCTACAAGCTGGCCAGCCGTGATTTCCATCCAGATGACACAGTCATTGATATCAAAGGGGTGAAAATTGGAGGAAGCAATCTCGTTATTATGGGCGGCCCATGTGCGGTTGAAACACCGGAGCAAATCGATGAGATTGCTCGCTTAGTGAAAGCAGCTGGCGGTCAGGTATTGCGTGGAGGCGCGTTTAAGCCGCGCACAGGGCCTTATAGCTTCCAAGGCGTAGGGGTAGAAGGTCTCGTAATGATGGCTGAGGCAGGGAAGAAGCACGGGCTTCTGACGATTACTGAGGTTATGACGCCGGAGTATGTTGATGTTTGTGCGGAGTATGCGGATATCCTTCAGGTGGGCACACGGAACATGCAAAACTTTGATCTGCTTCGCAAGCTGGGAACGATCCAGACGCCAGTTCTGCTCAAGCGTGGATTTAGTTCAACCTACGATGAATTTCTAAATGCTGCCGAGTACATTTTGGCAGGCGGAAATCCGAATGTTATGCTTTGCGAGCGCGGTATTCGGACGTTTGAAACCTATACGCGGAATACGCTCGATTTAACAGCTATTCCTGTACTGCAATCATTGAGCCATTTGCCTGTAATTTCAGATCCAAGTCACGGTACGGGGCGTCGCGAGCTGGTAGAGCCAATGTCCAAAGCATCGGTAGCTGCCGGTGCCAATGGTTTGATCGTAGAAATGCATACCGATCCTGACAACTCGATGACCGGTGACGGCGTACAATCATTGTTCCCTAACCAATTCGCTAATCTGCTCAAGGATCTTGAGAAGCTTGCTCCGATCGTGGGCAAACAATTTGATACACCAAAAGCGCCGGCCGAGGCATTCGAAGAATGGAAAATTTAAAGTAGGCTATCGAAAAAAGAATTCCGTCATTGTTAAAATGACGGAGTTCTTTTTTTATTTGCGATAATGAATTATAAAAGCTGACATGGGAAAAAAGATAGATTAGCCTATGCTGCTAAAGGGCTGTGAGGTTTTTTGAGTTTATTATTCAGATGGTATTTGTGACTTACTGTTCAAACTTGTAAGTATACCTAACATGAATTCAAAAAATACCTTACATAGCTATTGACGGAGATTGAAGGCAAGTTTTATAATAACGTCATGGATTTGGAGAAATACTTGAACAATAACTGTTCATAATTACGCTAATGTTCGGAAGTGGAGGAAATTATAATGTCAGTTCAAAATGTTTTGGACAATATTAAAGAAAACAGCATTATGTTCGTGGATTTCCGCTTTGTAGATTTACTTGGTCATGCACATCATATCACGCTTCCTGCTGCTGAGGTGGATGCTGATACTTTTGTAAACGGAGTAGCTTTTGACGGTTCTTCAATTCATGGTTTCCGTGGTATTGAGAATTCAGATATGGTTATGATGCCAGATACGGAATCTGTGTTCTTTGATCCTTTCACAGATCATCCTACTCTAAACATTATGTGTAATATTCATACACCTGAAGGCGATCGTTACGACCGCGATCCGCGCAGCATTGCTCAGAAGGCTGAAGAATATCTTCAAACTACGGGAATCGGAACGACAGCATTTTTTGCACCAGAGCCTGAGTTTTTCATTTTCGACGAAGTTCGCTTTGAAAGCACGATGAATTCTTCATCTTATGTTGTTGAATCCGAAGAAGCTGGCTGGAATACGAATCGCAAAGAAGAAGGCGGAAACCTTGGTTCGAAAATTCCGGTGAAAGGCGGCTATGTTCCTGTAGCGCCAATTGACTCCCAACAAGATATCCGCAGCGAAATGGTTCGCCTATTGCAGGAATCAGGCCTTCGCGTTGAGCGTCATCACCATGAAGTTGCAACTGCCGGTCAAGCAGAAATCAACTTCCGTTTTGACACATTGACAAAAACAGCTGATAATCTTTTGAAATTCAAATATATTATTCACAACACTGCTCGCCAATACGGAAAAACGGCTACGTTCATGCCGAAGCCGATATTCGGTGACAATGGTAGCGGTATGCACGTTCATGCTTCTATCTTTGACGGCGACACTCCTTTGTTCTATGACAAAGGCGCTTATGCAAACCTAAGCGAAATGGCTATGCACTACATCGGCGGCGTACTTTATCACGCTCCAGCCCTGATCGCAATTACTAATCCAAGCACGAACTCATTCAAACGTCTTGTACCTGGTTACGAAGCACCGGTTAACCTTGTATTCTCTAAAGGTAACCGTTCCGCAGCAGTACGTATTCCGATTGCTGCTGTAACTGCTAAAGGCTGTCGTATTGAATTCCGTACACCGGATAACACGGCTAACCCTTACCTTGCGTTTGCAGCTATGCTGCTTGCTGGTTTGGACGGTATTAAGCGTAAGCTTGATCCAGTTGCTCTTGGTTATGGTCCTTTCGACAAAAACATTTACGAATTGCCTGAAGAAGAGAAAAAGGAAATCCGCAGTGTTCCTGGAACGCTTGACGAGGCGCTTAACGCTCTTGAAGCAGACTCTGAGTTCTTGACAGAAGCTGGCGTATTCTCGCAAGATTTCATTGACAACTATGTTGCAGTAAAACGTGCAGAAGCAAAAGCAGTAGCTATTCGCATTCATCCTCATGAATTCAGCCTTTACTACGATTGTTAATCAATCGTTAAGAAATATAAGAAACGGGTCCTATTGGGACCCGTTTTTTTATATATTTTGAATGAAAAATGTATAAAATCCGAATGTTTATGTCGAGAAAACGACATACGTTCGACTTTTAGTTATTTTAATATGAGGAATATACTTGATGCGGACCTCCAAAATTGCTATCATAACGATATTATAATAAAGATGCAAAAGGTGGTTATCTGAAAATGACACGAGCGTTTAATTTTAATGCAGGACCAGCGGCAATCCCGCTTGAGGTGCTGAAGCAGGCACAGGAGCAATTTGTTGATTACAAGGGTGCGGGCATGTCTATTATGGAAATGTCCCATCGCAGCAATCTGTATGAGGACGTTAATAATGAAACACAAGCCTTGCTTCGTGAATTGTTCGGCGTACCAGAAAACTATGAGGTACTTCTCTTGCAAGGCGGAGCCAGCACGCAATTCGCGATGCTGCCGCTTAATTTTCTAACAGCCGGCAAACAAGGCGCTTACGTAATGACTGGAGCATGGGCTGAGAAGGCGCTGAAAGAAGCGAAGCTTGTCGGAGATGCGGTTGTTGCCGCTTCGACAGAAGCTGACAAATTTATGCGCATGCCGACATTGTCGGAAATTGTAGTTCCTGACAACGCTGCTTACTTGCATCTTACTTCTAATGAAACGATTGGCGGAACGCAATTCAAGGAATTCCCTGAAACAGGAGATGTGCCTCTTATCGCCGATATGTCGAGCGATATTTTGAGCAGACCGATTGATGTGAGCAAATTTGGCGTAATTTATGCAGGCGCACAAAAAAATCTCGGACCATCTGGCGTTACAGTCGTTATTATACGCAAGGATCTTGCTGAGAATAGCCCTAAGACGATTCCAGCTATGTTCCGCTACGCTACACATGCAAAGAGCAAATCGCTCTATAACACGCCACCGTCTTTCTCTGTGTACATGATGAAGCTTGTACTGGAGTGGATCAAGGAAAAGGGCGGCGTAGCTCAGCTTGATCAATTCAACCATGACAAAACGAAACTAATCTACGATGCGATCGACCAAAGCGGCGGCTTCTATAGCGGCTGCGCACAGCCACAAAACCGCTCGCTCATGAATATTACGTTCCGCATTCAAACGGAGGAGCTGGAGAAGCAGTTCGTTAAAGAATCGGAGAAGGAAGGTTTTGTAGGCTTGAAGGGACATCGTGATGTCGGCGGTCTAAGAGCTTCCACCTACAATGCAGTTCCACTGGAAAGCTGCCAGGCACTTTCGCAATTTATGCTTGATTTCCAAAAGCGCAACGGGTAATCCTTTTAAAGAAAAAACCTAGCAAAGCTAAAGGGGTTGTTCCAAAAGTAGATAAAACTACTTTGGAACAACCCCTTTTTTTGAAATATTGGAAGAAAATAGTGGGAAATGAAGTTTTAGCGAAGCGAGAAGATCGTTCTGGAGAAACGGAGTGTTCGCCTTTGCAGCTGGATTCTTACCTTCAAATGTCTTAGGAAATCAAAGAATCTGGCTGCAACAGCGATCGTAAGAATGATCTACTCGCGCAGCGTCTAAAAAAGTGAATTTCTAGTTCAATTGGATACGCAAGCTAAGCTAAGGAGCCTTCTGCTAATTGAGGTCCATTCATTTTGTAGCCAACATTGCGAACGGTCATGATATACTCAGGCGTTCGCGCGTTTTTCTCGATTTTGTCACGCAGATGGCTAATATGAACGTCGACTATTCGAGTATCACCAAGAAAATGATAATCCCAAACGCCATGAAGCAGCTGCTGGCGACTAAGCACCTTTCCTTTGTGGCGGCACAGGAATAAGAGCAGCTCGAATTCTTTTGGCGTAAGCTCTACGGGCTTTCCATCAATGAAAACCTCCCGCTGCTCAACCTTGACCTTTAAGTGGCCAATCTCGAAAGCAGTCTCCTCGGTTATTCCTGGCAGTGATTGCATGCGGCGCAATATCGCTTGTATGCGGGATACGAGTTCTTGCGGGCTAAACGGTTTAGTCATATAATCATCAGCACCGTTGTCTAGTCCAGCTATTTTATCTGTAACATCCTGAAGTGCGGTAAGCATAACAATTGGCACGGCGTTGCTCTGCTTACGCAGCTCACGACATACTTGGATGCCGTCCATTTTGGGAAGCATAAGGTCAAGAACAATCAAGTCGGGACGAAAAGGCTTTAGTATGTCGAATACAGCTTCACCATCACCTACGCAACGCACATCATAGCCTGCTAGCTTTAAGTTAAATTCAATCAGCATTGAAATGGATGGTTCGTCATCCACAACCAATATTTTTTTTCGCAAGGTTCAGCTCTCCTTCATGTTTTCAGCCTATTATGCTTTCTATTATGACGGTGTAAATTATGCCTAAGATTAACGGCACGTAAAGTGAGTGTAAAAATATTCGTTATTTTCGTGTATAATTATCAAAATGAGAGGTGAGATAGAACAGCATGGCATTTCATATTGTTTTGGTAGAGCCGGAAATTCCGGCAAACACAGGGAATATTTCGCGCACCTGCGCAGCAACAGGCACGATTTTGCATTTAGTTAGACCGCTCGGCTTCGATACGGACGACCGTACGTTGAAGCGGGCAGGTCTTGATTATTGGCATTCTGTCCAGATCGAGTATCATGATTCCTTCGATGAGGTGCTGGCAGGCTACCCGGAGGGACGTTTTTTTTATGCCAGCACGAAAGCAAAAAAAACCTATTCACAGTTTGAGTACAAGGATGGGGACTTTTTCGTTTTTGGCAAAGAAACGAAGGGGTTGCCGGAGGAGCTTATTGAAGCGAATATAGATAGCTGTGTAAGAATGCCGATGACGGATACCGTTAGGTCGCTTAACTTATCCAATTCAGCAGCAATCTTCATTTATGAGGCGCTTAGGCAAAATGATTTCCCGGGACTAAAATGAAAAAAGATTAAAAATTATACATTTTATGTAATTTTTATCTTTTGGAAACATTTTTTTGTTGCAGGATATTAAGAAATTATGAATTAATGAAGGATATACGGATAAGCCATCGAAACACTATAACGCAGAGGTTTCTCATCAATGACATGCGAAACCAGACACAGAAGAGGTGAAAGTGATGAAACCAGCAGGTGTAGTAAGGAAAGTGGACCAACTCGGCCGTATTGTCCTACCAAAATCATTACGTAAACGTTATTTGATGAACGAGGGCGACCCAGTAGAAATATTCGTCCAAGGTGACCATATTATTTTGGAGCGTTATCGTCCGAAATGCGTTTTTTGCGGCTCTATGGCTGAGGTGCGTGATTTTAAGGATCGTTATGTATGTGGCGTATGTATGGAAGAAATGGCAGTTATTCAGCGCTAATAAGCGTTAATGCTTGCTATTTTAACGAAATAAAGCTTCCGGCTAGAGCATCTATGCTCGGCAGGAAGCTTTATTTCGTTTATAAATAATAAAGAAGTATAGGAACATGCCCTATACTTCTTTATTATTTAGCGTGGAGCAAGCCGGCAAGATGCTTAGCTTACAGTCCACTTGTTTTGTCTTCATTGTAGGAGCTGGTCAGCATCGCAACAATGAACAAAGTAAACACAGTCATGACAATAATAAAGTTCATCTGTGAGACACCTCCAAATATGCTGTCTTTATTATAACCAACGTTAGACAAAAAGAAAACTTTAAAAGTTGTGAACACATTGTTAACATAGAGAAGATAAGCATAGCGAGCAATAAAGCTTGCAAGGAGGAGTATTGGATATGAATTATCGTTTTTCATCTAAGGTAGCACAGCTAAAGTCTTCTGCGGTTAGAGATATTTTGAAGCTTACACAGGGGAAGGATATGATTTCGTTTGCTGGAGGACTTCCAGCGGAGGAGCTCTTCCCTGTACAAGCGGTGCGTGAAGCTGCTGATCGCGTATTTGCGGCAGGAGCGGGCGCTTTGCAATACGGATTAACTGAAGGGTATTTGCCGCTGCGAGAGCAGCTCTGTGAGCGTATGGCAGCTAAGCAAATGAATGTTAACCCTGAGCAAATGATTTTGACCACAGGCTCGCAGCAAGCCATTGATTTATTAGTTGGCGTACTTACAGAGCCAGGGGATTCGATTTTGGTTGAGAAGCCGACCTATTTGGCAAGCTTGCAGGTATTTGCGCTGCATGGGCTCAAAGTTATTGCGGCAGAAAGCGACGAGGATGGCATCATTCCAGAGGATGCGGAGCGCCTTATTCGCGAGCATCGTCCGAAGCTTCTTTATGCTGTGCCGACTTTTGGAAATCCGACAGGCCGTGTCTGGAGTACGGAGCGTCGAAAAAAGCTTCTGGCCCTATGTAAACAAAATGAAATGCCGATTATTGAGGATGATCCTTATGGTGATATTAAATTTGATGAAAATGAACAGTTTCCAACGCTGCTATCGTTAGATGGCCAGGTGGAGGGAGGAACTGTATTCTATACGAGCACATTCTCAAAAACAGTAGCGCCGGCACTGCGTGCAGGCTGGGCAATCGGAGACAGCAGCGTTATTAACATGGTGGCGAAAGCTAAGCAAGCGGCAGATTTGCATTCAAGCGCGATCGACCAGCAAATTTTGAGCCAGCTGCTTAAAGGTTTTAATCTTGATGATCACATTAAGTTAATTTCCAAGTCCTATGGCGAGCGCATGCTCGAAATGCATGAGCTGTTAAAACGGCAAGGGCTTCAGGATGTATCCTGGGTAAAGCCGAAAGGTGGAATGTTCCTATGGCTAGAGCTGCCAGAGGGGCTGGACGCAGAGGCGCTGCTTCGCTGCGCGGTTCAGAAAGGTGTGGCGTTCGTTCCGGGCAGCTCCTTCTACGCCGATCAGCCGCAGCGCAACACGGCTAGACTGAACTATACGTATAATTCCGGTGCACGCACGGAGCAGGGGGTTGAGCGCTTCGTAGAAGCGCTCAGCGAGTTCACGGCGCGGAGTTAATCGAAGCTACCCAATCAGCTATGACCTCGCCATATTCAGTCAGTGCAGCTGCGCCTTCCGGGCGCAGGCTGTATTTGCCGCGCTCGATGCGATCGAACCAGCTGTAATAATTTTTGCGAAGCGTATCTCCGCTGCGGCTGTAGCCGGTCATGGCTGCTACCTCGCGAGGCGCGAGCGGGCCAGCGATATGAAGCGCGTAGGCGCAGCGCAGCGCCTTCTCGCGATAAGCGGTAACGAGCTTGCGGCCGGTACTGCCGCCAACGTTGTAATCGCCGCTGCGCTCTCTGAATTCATTCAGCAGCTGCGCCTGCTTCCTGCGCCTGGCGCCGCGCTGCGGCGGATCACCAGGCTGGCACAGCAGCTCGATGACCGGCGGCTTTGTTTTGTAAAAAGTAACGGTCATGAGTCCAAGACCGAGCATTCTGCATAGCTCAGTCAAATCACCAAATCGTTGGTTGTGGGCGCCGCTCTTCTTGCGGTTTCGTTCAACGGCAAGCACGACATGACTGTTTAATCGAAGACGTTCAACCCCTTGCAGAAGCAAGGCGAGGTTGAACGTTTTTTTCATTTCCACAATAACGATATCGGAAAGCTCAGGATGAATCGCAACTAAATCGCAATGCAGCACTTCGCTTTTTACGGTGAAGCCAAGCTGCTCGTAGTATTTTTTTATAGGCTTATAGAGCTCTTCTTCTCGTTGAACTGCCAATGTTCCGTCTCCTTCCCGATCGATTCTATCGATGCTTTTGATCCCATTATAACAAAGGATTTTGTATGCTTGTCGTAATTTGATGGATGATGGACAAAAATAGTGTGCAATTATCTCCTCGAATAAGCATAGGAATGTAGTATCTCAATAAAAGTTGGCATCACTCGATAGAGCGTCTAGAGACAAATCCCGGGCGTAGAAAGAGTAGTGGAATGCGGAAGCGATGGGAGGAGGCACGGTATGGACATTTTCAAGCGAATATCGGAGTATCAAGCTGAAAGCGAAAAGCTTTCATGGACAGGAACATTTAAGGAGTATATTGAACTGCTCAGAGAGGACCCGTCCCCGGCCATGACTGCACATTCACGCGTTTATGAAATGATTGAATCTCATGGGGTAGAGGACGCAGGGGGGCACAAGCAGTACAAATTTTTTAATCAAGAAATATTTGGACTGGATCGTGCAATTGAGAAGCTAGTTGAGGAATATTTCCATTCCTCGGCACGCCGGCTTGAGGTGCGTAAACGGATTTTGCTGCTGATGGGTCCGGTAAGCGGAGGGAAATCAACCATTGTTACAATGCTCAAAAAAGGGCTCGAGAGCTTCTCCAGAACAGAACGGGGTGCCGTTTATGCTATTAAAGGCTGCCCGATGCATGAGGATCCGCTGCATCTTATCCCTCATGAGCTTCGCCCTGATATTGAAAAAGAGCTCAGCGTTCGAATTGAAGGTAATTTATGCCCTTCATGCCAAATGAGACTTCAAACGGAGTACGGCAGCGATATTGAAAATGTTCTCGTGGAGCGTGTATTCATTTCAGAGGACAATCGTGTTGGTATTGGGACATTTAGCCCTTCTGATCCCAAATCACAGGATATTGCTGATTTGACGGGCAGCATTGATTTCTCAACGATTACGGAGTTTGGCTCGGAGTCCGACCCGCGTGCTTATCGATTTGATGGAGAGCTCAACAAAGCGAACCGCGGCTTGATGGAATTCCAAGAGATGCTGAAATGCGATGAGAAGTTTTTGTGGAATTTGCTCTCTTTGACACAGGAAGGCAACTTTAAGGCGGGCCGCTTCGCTCTAATTTCTGCCGATGAGATGATTATTGCTCACACGAATGAATCTGAGTATAAATCGTTTATTAGCAATAAGAAAAACGAAGCTCTTCATTCCAGGATGATCGTTATGCCGGTGCCATACAATTTGAGAGTATCCGATGAGGAGAAAATTTATAAGAAGCTGATTGCACAAAGCGATATGCGCCATATCCATATTGCGCCGCACGCCTTGCGAGCAGCAGCTATTTTCTCCATTCTTACACGGCTTAAAGAAACGAAAAAGCAAGGTATGGATTTAGTGAAGAAGATGCGGATGTATGATGGGGAGGAAGTAGAGGGCTTTAAGGAAGCAGATTTGAAGGAGATGCAAAATGAATATTTGGAGGAAGGCATGACGGGCATTGATCCGCGCTATGTCATCAACCGAATTTCCAGTGCATTGATTAAACAGGATACACAATGCATTAATGCGCTTGACGTACTGCGTGCTCTCAAGGAGGGGCTCGATAGTCATCCTTCTATCACAAAGGAAGAACGTGAGCGGTACTTAAACTTCATATCGGTTGCGCGCAAGGAATATGACCTGCTGGCGAAAAAGGAAATTCAAAAAGCATTTGTTTATTCGTATGAGGAGTCTGCACGAACCTTATTTGAGAACTATTTGGATAACATTGAGTCTTATTGCAATTGGGCGAAAATTAAAGATCCGCTGACTGGCGAGGAGATGGACCCGGATGAGCGGCTTATGCGTTCCATCGAAGAGCAAATCGGCGTTTCTGAAAATGCCAAAAAAGCATTCCGTGAAGAAATATTAATTCGTATTTCCTCGTATTCGCGAAAAGGCAAAAAATTTGATTTTACTAGCCATGAGCGGCTGCGTGAAGCGGTGGAGAAGAAGCTATTCGCCGACTTGAAGGACATTGTGAAAATTACAACGTCTACGAAGACACCTGATGAGAGCCAATTGAAACGAATCAATGAAGTTACCAAGCGCCTGATGGATGAGCATGCTTATTGCCCAGTTTGCTCCAATGAATTGCTGCGTTATGTCGGAAGCCTGTTGAATAGGTAATCGAGCAGCGCGAGCTCAGCAGAAGCTGATAGACGAATGTCTATCAGCTTTTCTGTACGGTCATGCGTTTAAAAAGAAATTTAATTGCCCATACTATTTCTTATATGTTTTCCGATATAATAGGTGTTAGTGAACGAGTATACACCGAAGGAGTCGGGTTATTTGATTAAATTATCAGCAGAGCGTTTGAGACAGATTGAGTATATTGGCATTACAGAACGGGATTTAAAATATCTTGCTGAATGCAGACCTATTTTCCAGAAGATTGTTGATGAAGTGGTGGACCGATTTTATGAAAGCGTAGGCAAGCAGCCCCAATTAGTTGAGCTTATTTCCAAAGTCAGTACGATTGATCGTCTTAAGGAAACACAGCGGTGGTATTATATGTCGCTTACCGATGGAGTCATTGATCAAGCATTTATTGATAATCGTATAAAAATTGGCGATGTTCATTCTCGAATTGGTTTGACGACAGATTGGTATCTAGGTACATATATGACTTATTTGGACATATCAACAAATGTTTTGCAAAGAGTTCTTCCAGACAGTTGGCAGGAAGTCGTACATACTTTGACGAAGATGTTTAATCTAGATTCACAATTTGTATTGGAAGCCTACAACAAGCAAGAGCAGTTGAAAATTCAGGAGCTTGCGGATGACCGCTCCGCAATGCTCACTACGGTGACCAGTGCAGTGCAGGAGCTTGCTTCGCTTATGCTTGAATTGGACAAGGGTGCGCAATCCATTGCGGCAACTGCTATTTCAACCTCGCATTCGCAGGATAAGACGCATACACTAGTAGGAGAGCTCCGCGTTGAGCTTGACGGCATTCATGAAATGGGCACGTTAATTCGTGGGATAGCCGATCAGACGCATTTGCTCGGTCTTAATGCTGCGATTGAGGCTGCAAGGGCAGGCGAGCATGGGCTCGGCTTTGAGGTAGTAGCCAATGAAGTGCGCAAGCTTGCTTCATCGTCCCGGAATGCGCTTGAAGGTATACAAGCGAAGCTTGAGGAGATTGATAAGAAGTTATCCTCGGTGCGTAAGGAATCCGAACAAACCTCGATTGAAGCACGCGACCAAGCGGCTCGGTCGCAGGAGCTTGCAGCGTTTGTGAATATGGTCGATAAAGTTACAAGCGATTTGCAGCAATTAAACCAATATTAGAATGATACGCAGCTTAGAAAAAGCAGGAATTCTCTCATTCGGGGGTTCCTGCTTTCGTGTTATATAAGTTGACATACATTACCTAATTCAGTATGATAATCTTAACAATAAGAAGCGCATATCCCACTAATGTTAAGTTTTTTAACTAGTTATGTAACATATCATCGTAATTATTCACCGATCTACACCCATTTGGTATATTGCTCATCATGGAGGAGGCGGTTGTCATGTCGACGGCCAAACAGTCGCAATCGCAATATTATGATTCCCAATCTTTTTACGATGAAATGTTCGAAAAGGACTTATCTGTTCGAGCGCACTATGATAGTGTGCATAGATTATTCGGGAAAATCAAACCGGCAGAGCTGGCGATTCGTCAAAATGCAATTAACCAAAGAATGCTGGAGGAAGGGATTACGTTCACACTTTACAGCGAATCTCAAAACGAGCCGCTGGAGAGGACTATTCCTTTTGATTTCATTCCCCGCGTCATTCCTAAACATGAATGGGAAGTGGTTGAACGCGGGGTAAAACAGCGGATACGCGCGCTCAATGCATTCCTTCATGATGTTTATCACGGACAACGAATTGTATCAGATGGTATCATCCCTCGGCAGATGATTGTTTCAAATACTTATTTTCGACCGGAAATGGCTGGTCTACATGTTCCCTGCGGTGTATATATTACAGCATCGGGTATTGATTTAATTCGTGATGAAAAAGGCCGTTATTATGTTCTGGAGGATAATTTGCGATCTCCTTCCGGTTTTTCTTATCTTTTTAAAGGCAGGACGTTAATGAGCGAGCTTTTCCATGATTTATATTTATCGAGCTCCGTTCAAAGCATTGACCGCAGCTTAAATTGCTTTTTGAGCTCGCTTCGTGCTTTATCCCCTAATGGCAATCGCGATCCGCTAATTGTACTGCTTACCCCGGGTGCATATAATTCAGCTTATTATGAGCACACCTTTTTGGCGCAGCAAATGGGTATTCATCTCGTAGAGGGAAGGGATCTTGTCTATAAGGATCATAAAATATATTTGCGCGACTTGCGCGGTCTGCGCCAAGTAGATGTGATCTACCGCCGCATAGACGATGATTTTCTTGATCCGCTCGCATTCCAGCCAGACTCCGTTCTAGGCGTTCCGGGATTAATGAATGCTTATCGCGCAGGAAATGTTGCGATAGCAAATGCGCCTGGTACAGGAGTTGCTGACGACAAGGCGGTTTACGCATATGTTCCAGACATGATTCGCTACTATTTAGGTGAAGAGCCCCTCCTGCAAAATGTTCCTACCTATATTTTATCGCGCGAGGAAGAGCGTAAATATGTGCTGAATCATTTGAATCAGCTGGTAGTAAAGGAAACCTCGCTGTCAGGCGGATACGGCATGTTGATTGGACCATGTGCAACTTCAAAGGAAATTCAAACGTTTGCCGAGGCTATCGAGCGCGAGCCTGGGCGATATATTGCACAAACGACGATGATGCTCTCTCGGGCGCCTGTTATGGTGGATGGCGGCATGACGCCTCGTCATATTGATTTACGCGCATTTGCATTGATGGGAGAAGAGACACATGTCATTCCGGGAGGTTTAACCCGAGTTGCAATGAAGGAAGGCTCTCTTGTGGTCAATTCATCTCAAGGCGGCGGAGTCAAGGACACTTGGGTTCTTAATCGATAAATAAATTTGGAGGGAATGCGATGCTGAACCGGAATGCAGAGGCATTATTTTGGATTGGTCGTTATATGGAGCGTGCTGAAAATCATGCCAGGCTGATTGATGTTCACTATCACTTGCAGGTGGACGATGAGATGGTCAGCATCGAAGGAAAGCTTAATGCAGAAGCATCCGAGCCCTCCTACTCCAAGTGGGTAAGAATCGTTGATGCCTTAGGCAGTCGGGAAGCTTACGAGCAGCAGTATGGCAGCTATAATGAGCGAGATGTCCTCTTTTATACGACGCTTGATCGGGATAATGCGAACTCGCTTGTCTCCTGTGTCAGTCATGCCCGCGGCAACCTCCGCACGCTTCGCGAGAAGGTGCCAAGTGAGATGTGGGACGCGACAAATGGTTTTTATTTGTGGCTGAGGGAGAAGCAGCCGGATGACCTGTTGAATGAGTCTCCACATTTGTTTTTTGGGCGGATCAAGGAATGGACGGCATTGTTCCAAGGTGTAAGTCAATCGGTTATGCCCAGAGAGAACGAATGGCATTTCATTGAATGCGGCCGTTACTTGGAACGCTCGGAAAATACGCTGCGAATTATAAAAGCAGTAGGCAATGCGGCAAGCGGAGAGGGCTTTAATAGTGCGAGTGCCTATTCTTATTTGCAGGCTGTGCTTCGTTCTGTCAGCGGCTACCAAGCATTTCGCCGTTATTATGCAGACGGGATTTCAGTTGAAGCGATCGTTGAATTTGTTGTCCTAAATGATGCGTTTCCGCGTTCTCTCCATTTTGCGCTTCATACGCTTGATGATCATATGCGGGATATCGAGCTGCAGGATAAACAGCTGCGCACCGCACATGAGCGCGTGCTCCGTCAGGTAGGCAAGGTGAAGGCTGATTTGGCTTGTCTCGAGCGGGAGGATATGGTAATTGATCGCAGCGGCACGATCGTTGCGCATCTGCTTGATGCTTGCCAGCAGCTTGGTATGTCGTTTGCCAAAACCTTTTTTCGAATGGGGGAGGCAAGCGCATGAAGCTGAGTATATCTCATGTGACACAGTACGAATACGCAGAATCGGTTACGGACAGTGTCAATGAAATTAGACTGACACCCAGCACGAATGAGAGACAATCCTGCTATCAGCAGGCCATTTCCATTGAGCCGAATGCTTCGTTATTTACGTATGAGGATTATTTCGGCAACCGTGTCCATGCTTTCTCGGTCAATGGTCCACATAAGCGGCTTACGATACGCACTCAAATGACCGTTGTAACGAAGCAGGCGCCTTCTTCGGAGGAGAGAGCGCAATATTTAAGCAAACGCCCAGTAGAGCAGGCGTGGGGCTGGCTGCAAACAGAGGATGCGGCTAATCGCTTTACTGAATTTCTGCTTACGACAGAATACACAGCCGTTACCGAAGAGGTTGAGCAATTTGCGAATGAGCTGGAAGGCTTAACCGAGAGCGGCCCGCTGAGTGTATTGGACTGGCTTAGTGCGTTATCGACCAAAATTCGCAATGAATTTATTTATGATCCGGAAGCGACGGATGTGAAGACAAGAGCGTCAGATATGTTTTTGAGCAAACGCGGCGTTTGTCAGGACTTTGCTCATTTGATGATTGCTAGCTGCAGAGCGTTTGGCATACCTTCCAGATATGTGAGCGGGTATCACTTTGTAGGCGATTTACAGGGCGGAAGCGCTGATTTTGAGCAGGCCTCTCATGCATGGGTGGAGGCATTCGTGCCTGGCCTTGGCTGGTGCAGCTTTGATCCTACGAATATGGACCCTGTTGGCGAACGGTATGTGAAGCTTGGACATGGACGGGATTATAAGGATATTGTGCCAGTTAAGGGTGTATATCGCGGAACAGGCGAGCAAATTTTGCATGTCGCCGTGGACGTCACAAATGTTGAGGATTAATACATGAATATTCCAATGTGAAAAAGGAACGGTAAGCCGCAGTTGCGGTTGAGCTGTTCTTTTTTTTGTTTGAACAAGCGCAGGTGAAATGTTTTTTCCATGTATGATGGCTCGTAAATAGTACACATTATAAGCATCAAACAGGAGGTGCACAGAATTGAAAAAAACGATTAAACCCGTATTGACGTCTGTTATGGTGCTCGCATTAGGTTTCTCTTTAGCCGCATGTAGTCAAGACCATACCGTAAAACAACAAACAAGAAGAGTGGAAAACAGTCTGAATCGTGTTGAAACGAAGAACGTTCCTAATGGTACAAGAATGCTGGATAACCGACACTATGGGACTAATAGAAACTATGGTACAGATGGGACTTACTCACCGAATAGCGCTTATGCACCGAATGGAATAAATAATAATACAATGGATGGCCGCGTGACTGGCAATAATTCATCAATAGGCGCTGAGCAGTTAGTTGATCGAGCTGAGAAGGTTAGCGGAGTGAAAAAGGCGACTGTAGTATTGCATAATAAAGATGCGATTGTTGGTCTGGATATAGATAATGTGGGCAAAAAATCAATCATTGAAAAACAAGTTTATGCCGCTTTGAAAGGACAATATCCGCAATATGACATTCATGTGACCTCAGATCAAGGCATGCATCAGAAAATAAGATCAATGAATACCGATATGACAAGCGGACATCCGATCAAAACATTAGCGAATGACATTAATATTATGATTCGCGACATCGGCGATGCTTTGACTGCTCCTATGCGTTAAAAGCATTAAAGGAACGGTTGGCAGCTTCCTTGGAAGGAAGCTGCCAACCGTTCTTTCTACATATTGAATGCTGCTAGGAGGAAAAATAGTGTTCATAATCAAACGCAGCCTACTCTTATTGCTTATCCTCTTATTTATTGCAGGCTTCAGCATCCCGATAAAAAAAGATCGATTCTTTTATGAGCAAAGAGGCGAAATTGTATGGGAGGTTCCGACCAAGGATAAAAAACTTTCTTTAACCTTTGATGATGGTCCTTACCCGGAAATGACAAATAAAATATTGGATTTATTGAAAAAATATAATGCAAAGGCGACTTTTTTTGTTTTGGGAAATAAAGTTGAGCGATACCCGGAAACGATAAAGCGAGAGATTGCAGAAGGGCATGAGGTCGCTAATCATACATTTAATCATGTGTATTTCCAGCGTTCTATTAGTCAAGCGACGATTAAGGAAGAAATTGTAAGAACGGAAAATGCATTAGAGGCTCTAACGGGGAAAAAGCCGCTGCTGTTCCGCCCTCCGGGAGGCTATTACAATGAGCAGTCTATACAAATTGCTAAAGCGCTTGGCTACACGACGATTATGTGGTCTTGGCATCAGGACACGAACGATTGGAAGAGCCCTGGTGTGGACAAAATTGTCAACAAGGTGTTGAACAATGCTCGAAACGGAGATATTGTGCTGCTGCATGATTATATTCCAGGCTCAATGCAAACGGTAAAGGCTTTAGAGACGATACTGTTTGAGCTTAGCAAACGCGGCTTCGAATTCGTGACCGTAACGGAGCTCATGAATACGATGATAAATATACCGATACAGTAAATTGCCAAACGATAGCTCGGGGATACTAGGTGAGGCTATAAATGGCTGCTGCCAAGGAAGCAGCAACGGTGGTTTTGTCAGTTATGAAAATAGGCTTAAGAGTATGAATGCGCTGCGTACGGCAGCAGCGGTCATACTCTTTTTTCTGCGGCTATAAGCAGACTAGCTTGGAGGCAGATTTGAACTCGTCGAAAATAACTTCTCATACTCTAGGCTAAAGGAGAGTAGTTACGAGGATTGCTGGAGAATGAGCATAATGTTTGAGCATGAGGTATGGAAGAGACGAAATATGCATGAATCTATCTTATTTAGTATTTATAGAGCTAATTCGCTATTTCCACTTAGGTTTTCCTCTCGATTTTGCTCTGCGAATTTAACGTCAAGAAGGATTTTCCTTTATTGCTGTCGAAATTTCGTAGAGTAAGTTTTTGGAATGGGGGAAAGCAAGCTTTGAGACTTCGAAATCAAATACTGAGTGGAACTGCTGTTTTTGTTTTATTATCCGGAGGAGCCGATGCCGCATATGCGTCTATTCAGAGCAGCTCGCTAGGAAAAAGCATCAGCGTGGGAGCACAGCAATATGTGCAGTCTAATTCCATTAAAAATAAAACAACCGTTGCTAATATTGTAAATACGACTAATTTGCGCAAAGGACCTGGGCTTGATTATGATATTGTAGCCAAGGCTAAGGCGGGAGACTCGTTGCCGATCGTAGGAACTAAAGGAGATTGGTATCTCGTATCGCTTTCAGGCAGCAGCAATGCTTATGTTGCTAATTGGGTCGTAGAAACCGATGTCGTTGACAGCAGCAAGATCTCTTCAAATGCTGGACAAAATTCAAGCAGCACTGCTGAGAAAAATAGTGTACAAGATAAGAAATCGGTTGTTAGTATTGTGGACACGACTAATTTACGCAAAGGGCCAGGCCTTAATTACGAGATTGTAGCCAAGGCAAAGGTGGGGGAAGCCTATTCGATCATTGGATCGAAGGGGGATTGGTACCAGGTTTCGCTGCCAAGCGGTGGAACGGCTTATGTTGCCAACTGGGTTGTAAAGACGGGCACTGCTAGCCAAAGTGATAATAAAGTGTACATCTACCATACCCATAATCGTGAGTCTTGGAAAAATGTTTCAAGCAACACGAAGGGAGTATCCATTGATGACCCTAAAGTGAACATTACGCTGGTAGGCAAGCAATTGGCGCAGAGCTTACAGAAAAAAGGAATCCCTTCTATTATAGAAGAATCTGACTTTGCGAATAAGATGACTGAGCAGAAATTAGGCTACTCACAGGCCTACTCCATATCGCGTAAAGCTGTTGATCAAGCGATTCAATCGAATTCTTCCTTGTCTTATTTCTTCGATATTCATCGGGACTCCGACGTTCCGCGCAGCAAAACAACGGCTTTAATTAATGGGAAATCATACGCACGCATTATGTTTGTCATTGGAGATGCTAATCCAAACCATAAAGAGAACAAAAAATTTGCCGAAGCATTGATTGAACTGCTGAATAAGAAATACCCGGGCTTATCGCGAGGTATTTTACTGAAAAGCAGCCATCAAGGAAATGGGGAATACAATCAATCTATCTCAAATGGGAGCTTGCTGCTTGAAGTGGGAGGCGTCAATAATACATTACAAGAAAGCTTGCTTACAGCAGAGGCTTTTGCGAATGTATTCGCTGAATATTATAAATCTAATAAATAAAGGTAAAGATGACGACGCTCACTGAATAGATGAAACAAGTACTAGCCATCTGTGAGTTAAGAAAAAGTAGGGCGTGGGAAATGCTGCGCCCTACTTTTTTTAATAGCGAAACCCATGATCCGTGATCTTAATGTTTACTATGCATTGTACATTTATTTGAGGATATAGCTCAGGCCACCCCAATGATTTCCACGCTTTATGCGTCATGCTATTTCTGACATGGGTTCCTATTCCCAAACTGTCGGCGTTCTTCTCCTGCAGCAGTTTTACGATGCGATTTGCTTGTTGAGTTGTAATCATTGAAATTTCCTGCTCAAGCTTCTTTTTGTCAGAATCATTACTTAGTTTTAATTCACCGATGTATTCGATTACAGATGCTGTCACCTTAGCCCTTACCTCTACATTGATGTTTCCGTTTTTTTCATGCTTAATGGAAATTTTTCTTGAGCTTTTTAATGAGGATAACATTAACGCTTTACTATCTTTTGTTTGTTCGCTCAGATCCATGCTCATTTCACCATTGTCTAATTTACCATGTAAAAAAGCATAGGTCATTAAATCATCTGGATTTATTTTGCCTACATATATGTCATCTTTAAAAAGAGCGATTCCATCGAGGATGATGCTTTTCCCTGTATCTTTAATGATAGGAGCAACTGGATCAACTCCATCATCATAATAATCACGAGTAAAGGAATACAAAGTTGCATCCGATATCGTTTGATTGTTAACTTCCTTTTGAATAAGCCGATCGATATATTTGCTTGTTTGCGGGAATTCTGGATAGTTTTTTTTGTGCAAGCTTTCAGCGTCCCCGTTAACAATTATAATTTTTAATTTCTCGGCAATAGTCGGATCTCTCATGAACGTATCCATATAACTCCAAATCCCCGTTTTTGCTAATGAAAGACCAAAGAGAGTGAGGCGTGCTTGTCCGCTTACTAATATAAGATTAGTTTGTCTAGCAAATATGGTTCGGGCTTCTTTACTGCTTTCTGCTACAGTTGAAAAAAAACCCCGGTTTGCTTTTATCACAGGATTAGCAAGAGGAATACTTATTGCATTCTTTATTTTTCCATCTTCTGCTAGATCATAGCTTATGGATTGAATGAATCCAGTTTCCTCTAAAATACGCTGGTCCCTGCAGCCAATAAGTAGAATCGGGAGGATGAGCAAACATTTCAATAAGCGATTTTTATTCACTAGGCTCGCCTCTTTTTCCTTGAATTAACAAAATAACGATTAAGCACACTGGAAGCAGATAGGCCACACCTAATTCAGTAAACCCCAAAATCGCTAACCACTTTTCCGCATGATTTAATGAGTCTGAAAAAAAGGAGATGCCAAAAGAGAAAGCAAGGATAATAATCGTAATGGCTTTGTTATTAATAGAAAAAACTCTCTGGATTACTACCCTTGCACTCCACCAATACATAACTGAAGTTATAATAATGGAGAACATTAGAAAGGCATAAAGCAAATTTTCTGTCCCCTGAATGAAGGGGAATTGTATGTATGCCATCATATTGAGCAATGGAAACTGAAGTGTTTTTAAATGCTCGTGACCATAGAAACCGAAAGCGATAAAACAGATATATAAATAACTCAAGGTAACCATGAGATTGCCGATCTGAGCAGCTCTCATTAATTTGGTCTTTTTGTTGGTGTAAGGGAATAGCAGCAGACATAGCTCATACCCTAAAAATGCTATATAGATTGTAAAAAATCCATTTATTGATAAATCAGCCTCTTTAAAAACAAAGGGAGTCAACCTCGAGAATTGGAAATCATTATAAAAATAAAACATGAGTATCAGCATCCAAGTGATGAACCAAAAAAAGACGGTTGCTGCTTTTGAAATATTGTACACATTCTTGATAATTAGGAAAAATGCAAGCACAACTAATACTAGTTTTAATATCATTGGATTTGTCGTAGGAAATGCAATCATTTTAAATATAAGGATATACTGCTTGCCCACGAAACAGCCGATTAGTGCCCATAATGTAGCCAAAGTAAAATAAAAGGGATAAAGGATTAGCTTTGGTATAGATTTCTCTAGAATTTCGAATATAGATTTCCCTTTTCCTAATTGATATACACCAGAAATTAAAAGCAGATTTAAAGAAATGATCACAGAAACAAGAACCAAAGCCAGCCAGCCATTGGTTCCAAAGTTTTGAGCTAAAAGACGAGGCAGCGTAATAATAACCGTACCTGTTTGAATCATGTAGATTAGTATTGCGACATGAAATTGAGATAATTTTTCCTTCAAAAGGATCATCCTTACTTTTTCATTCTATTTCTTATTGGATTAGGTGATTTGCTTTGGGTAGGTCTATTCTTGAGAAATCTGAATGGAGCAATAATAAATGTATCCAGCCAATCCTTCGGTTGGAAGGGGGCAACAGGAGTGAGATAAGAAGAACCGAGACTAGTAATACCACTCAAATGAATGACAATCGCAGCAATCCCTATAGCTAAACCAAAATTCCCCCATATGCCTGCTAAAATAATTAATCCAAACCGAAGAAGACGAATTGATGCGCTCATAACATAAGACGGCGTAACATAGGATGTTATGGCAGAAGAGGCTACAGCAATAATGAGTATATTGCTTGTCAATCCGGCCTGTACTGCTGCTTGTCCAATAACGATACCGCCAACGATACCAATGGTTTGTCCAATTTTGGTTGGTAATCGAGCTCCTGCTTCTCGGAGTAATTCAATAGTCGTTTCCATGAAGATTGCTTCAAAGATGGGCGGGAATGGTACTCTACTTCTAGATTCTGTTAAGGTCAAGAGCAAGTTCTCGGGTATCATTTCATAATGGTAGGTTGTTATCGATACATATAGTGCAGTAAATAACAGCGTAATTGCGAGTGCAACTAGGCGTAGTATTCGACTTGCTGTACCTAGCATCCAACGTTGATTATAATCATCGGAAGATGAGAAAAACTCAAAAAACGAGTTGGGTGCGCTTAACGCTGAAGGGCTCCCATCCACAAATCCAACCACTCTGCCTGCAACTAATTTTGATGAAATTGCTTCTGGACGCTCAGAAGTAAGAAATTGCGGGAAAATCGAATAGGGAAAATCGTCAATAAACTGAAGAAGCATACTAGTATCAAATACGGCATCAATTTCAATGTTTTTAATTCTATAAACAATCTCATCCACATAATCCATATTCGCAATATCTTTGATATACAAAATATAGACGTCCGTTTTGGTGATTTCTCCGACAGATAACTTAATTACTTTCAGATGAGAACTCTTAATACGGTTACGAATTAGAGCGATGTTTACTCCTGCCTGTTCAGTAAAAGCGTCATGAGAACCGGTAATGACTGACTCTGTCTCTGATTGAGTAACAGAGCGGGACTCTACTCCGAATACATCTATTACATATACATCCTCATTAAAATAAACAGCTACTTGACCTGCTAAAATATCCTTAATGAGTACCTTGGAATCTGTAATGAATGAAAACTGTGATTGCTTTAATAGCGCAGAAACTTCTTCCTTTTGCACGTTTAATAGAGGATTCATTACTTCACGAAACAGCTTATCCTGATCCACTTGATGACTAAAAAAGACTAAATCAATATCTATTTCAGGATAATTTCTATGCGTAAGATCCGAACAATCCTTAAACTCTAAAAGTGTATGTGAAAGTTTGCTGTTTGGATTATTCATAAGGATGATTCACCTCTGATTACTAAATGTTACTGATCAGTATCTCCAACCGTAAGCTAGGTAAACAATCATTGTTCCTTAATTCAAGAAAGCTCGGTACTGGAGCCCATCTCCGAGGAACGCAACTCGATCCGGACAAGCTTTGAGAATTGAATAAATCGATCCTCGCACCTTCTCAGCATTTTGAAACGGTGAAATGTTAATTATGCGGACTTAGGCTTCCAACGATCATGGTTTGTCGGTCTAGTGAGGTGTTCAATCGAGTCAGGGAAGAACTATCCTTCTAGGTTAGTTCTTCCCTTTTTTTAATACGCCAAAGTGAGAGGCATCTGATCAGTGAACACAAAACATGAAAATCCACAAAAGCTAATTTCTCTTTTTCCAAAACCATTACGCCTTTATTATAATTAAAAGATACTCCATTTGATTACGTATTTTAGTTAAGGGAATCGTATGATAAAAGGGCGTGGAGGGAGAAAAACATAATTGAAACCTATAGTACAACTACTGCATTTTGGCTATCATCAGGCGATGAGCTGCATATTTCCTATTGCTATCTTCGGAACTTTAGCTCTCTCCAGTGTAATAGAGATCCCTTTCATTTATCGTTATGATGCCATTCTCCTTATATTGCTTGGCGTGCAATACCTCATGTACCTTAGCGGATTAGAGACGCGTGATGAAATCAAAGTAATTTGTGTATTTCATTTTATTGGCTTGGTGCTGGAGATATACAAGGTAGGGATGGGATCGTGGTCATACCCTGAGCCCGGTTATACGAAGCTGCTCGGTGTGCCGCTCTATAGCGGTTTTATGTACGCAAGTGTAGCGAGCTTTATGTGTCAGGTATGGCGGAGACTTCGGATGGACATGACCGGCTGGCCTGGGCTTATGCCTTCAGTGCTGCTAGGAGGAGCCATCTATTTGAACTTTTTTACACATCATTTTATTCCTGATTTCCGCTGGTGGCTGACGGCGCTTGTATTTATTGTCTTCTGGAAAACATGGATCATATATCGGGTAAGGACGATAACCTATCGAATGCCCTTAGCACTCGCTTTTATCATTGTAGGCTTCTTCATCTGGTTAGCCGAAAATATAGCCACATTTTTTGATGCTTGGAAATACCCTGACCAGCATCAAACCTGGCAGTTGGTTGGTTTCAGTAAGATTAGCTCGTGGTTCCTTTTAGTAATCATTAGTGTCATTATCGTTGCTCAGCTTAAATATGTTAAAGCTGGTCGAACATTATAAAACCCGATCGATTAAGATCGGGTTTTTGTATCGTTATATGCATAATAGCTCCGGATTAAGTTGCAGCGGTTGACGCTTTTTTAAAAGTTTATCTGTCTTGTAAAGGAGGGGACTGATCCATCCAGTTCCATTCATTGTTCTGGATGAACTGACTGACCGCCTGCTCAAACGATAATTCAGGTTCTCGGAAGCCTAATATGACTTGTGCTAGTTCCTTGCATTTCTCATAGGTCGGATTTAACAGCAGTTCATGGGAAAGCTAGTCGGTTCACTGCCTTTCTCGGCTGCCAGCTCCAGAAACTGCATATTAATGATTTTGACATCAACATAGCCGCCTTCATAGCTGCAAACCTCATGATTTGTGTAGGACAATCTATTTATCTTCTTACGTTCCTCAAATTCATGATCGGTGACAAGCAAATAAACGTCAATATCTGATGTCTCCTTAGCAGTGCCTTTCGCGATGGAGCCGGCTGTAATAACGGCTAGTATGTTTGGATCGAATTGCAGTGTTTCTACGAAATAGTCTAGTGATTGCTTATGGTGCGAATACATAATCTAACCTCGCCTTCATTTTTTGATGGTCAATCATGTCAAATAGATAAATTATTAAAAAACGTAATTTTTCCGAATATTGTCCATCATAAGCCGTAGATCGTTAATGGTACTTTTAATATCTACCTTGTATTGTATACTGAACTATACTAATTAATGAAGGGCGTGTGACTATTATGACAACAAACCATTCATCAAGCGAGACTACTACGAGGCATATTCCTTCTACGATGAACGCTATCATCGCATATACCGCCGGTGATTATCGATACGAAGTAGTGCCTACCCCACAACCGGGACCGGGTGAAATTCTGATAAAGGTAGAGGGCGTTGGGATCTGTGCGAGTGACGTCAAAGCTTACTCGGGCGCACCGATGTTCTGGGGCGATGAGACTCAGCCAGCCTATGTGAAGGCTCCCGTTATTCCTGGTCATGAGTTTGTTGGCCATGTTGTCGCGATTGGCGAAGGTGTAACTAAGGTCAGTATCAGCGAGCGGGTGATCTCGGAACAAATCGTACCCTGCTGGGACTGCCGGTTCTGCAATCGGGGACAGTATTGGATGTGTGAGAAGCATGATATTTATGGTTTTCAAACAAATGTAAACGGTGCCATGGCTGAATATATGTTGTTTCCCAAGGAAGCGATTGTTCATAAGGTTCCTGAACAGCTCACATTAGAAGAGGCTGTTCTAATAGAGCCTTATGCATGCTCGATGCACGCCGTTCAACGGGCAAAAATTGAACTCGGTGATGTCGTTGTCATTTCAGGAGCGGGAACCCTTGGCCTGGGGATGGTTGGAGCCGCCAAATTAAGTGGAGCAAGTACGCTAATCGTTCTGGATTTGTTCGAAGATCGTCTCGAGACGGCCAAAGCATTTGGTGCGGATATTGTTCTGAATCCGGCTAAGATCAATGTGGTGGATGAGATCAAGCGATTGACCGAGGGATACGGCTGTGATGTATATATTGAAGCTACTGGCCATCCACAATCTGTCGTGCAGGGTCTTGCGATGATTCGTAAGCTGGGCCGATTCGTTGAATTCAGTGTATTCAAGGATCCGGTAACCGTAGATTGGAGCATCATCGGCGATCGTAAGGAGCTCGATATATTGGGCTCACATTTAGGCCCCTACTGCTATCCAATCGTTATTGAAGGCATCGCAAAGGGAAGTCTGCCGACCAAAGGCGTCGTCACCCATAAGCTGCCGCTTGCGTCCTATAAGGAAGGCTTCGAGCTCGTTAAGCAGGGAAAAGATTGTCTGAAGGTACTTCTTCTGCCCGGCATATCGGAGTAACAGCATGAGCACCGATTTACTTAAGGTAATACTCGTCGACGATGAGCTGCTGGCCATAGAACATCTCCGGCATTTGGTACCGTGGCACGAGCTTGGCTTTGAAATTGTCGCTGAAACTACCTATCCGCAGCAGGCGGTTGAATTACATCGCAAACATCGTGCAGATATCGTTTTTGTTGATATTAAGATGCCAGGCATGGATGGGCTTACGCTAAGCAGGGCTCTGCTTAGCGAGGCTGGAGGTACGAAGATTGTGTTGCTCACCTCTTACAAGGAGTTCGACTATGCGAAGGAAGCAATAAAGCTGGGAATTTCAGAATATCTGGTTAAGCATGAACTAAGCGCTGATCAGTTAACTTCATTGCTCAGAATCATGAAGGACGAACTGCTAAAGCAGGATCACAAAGAACGGTTGATACGCCGCCAATTGTTTCTCGATCTCGTGAAGGGCGTCAAACCGCTTGTCGAGCAAAAGCGTCTCTGGGCAGAGAATATGAGTACGCGAAGCCAGTTTCTACTTATGTTAATCGGGGTGGATCTTCCCGTTGGCCCTTTCTCTTCAACTCATCCCTATGCTCCACCGAGCCAGCTCCAGCTTTCAGATGAAGGTACGTATGAAGGAATTATGTGTTTTGATGCCATTCAGTTGGCACCCTGCCGATGGGGAATTATTGCTACGGTTTCAGAGAAAGGCGGATACAGCCATTTTCAACCGATTACGATGTCGATAATTAGAGATATACAGCAGCGATTTAAGCGAGAGACAGGTGAGACGATCTCTGCTGTAGTTTCTTCGAGCCTCTACACGCTTGACGAGATCAAGCATAGACTTATGCTTTATGAGCGAACGCTTGCATATGCACCATTTTATGGTCGCGAGATCGTGATGCACCCAGAAACGGTCATTTTCGGTGAAGATCGAGACATACAGGAGGCGAAGGATCATCTTGAGGCGATTCGGAGGAATCAAGAGCACCTCGATTATTCAGGTGCAGAGCTTATTGCTGCTGCCTTTGAGCTGGAGATCAAACGGTTACATATAAAAGGTGTTTATTGGCTCGGGGACAAGCTGCTGAACATGATACACAATTTTCGAGCAGCGCGAAATTTGCCCCTACCAGCTCAAGAGAGGTGTGAGAATTATACGTTTTTGGAAATGAGCGCTCATCTTCAGGCCTTATACAGAGAAAATGTACAGGAATGCCAGAAGCTGGAGTACGGACGCTATTCAAGAAAGGTTAGAGAAACATTGCATGCCATAGATACTAGGTACTCAGAAGGACTGACAATTGAAGAGCTTGCGGAACAGGTAGGGATTAGTGGAGACCGACTTCGTCGTACTTTCAAACAGGAGACCGGAACGAGTGCACTTGATTATCTAACGCAGGTGCGGATCAGGGAAGCGAAGAAGCTGCTTCAATTGGAGAAATACAAGATCGGTGAAGTTGCGGAAATGGTGGGTTATCGAGACAGCCAGTATTTCAGCCAGGTTTTTCGCAAAGCCGTGGGGGTTAACCCGCTGATGTATGTGAAGCGCGGAGGACATTAGGATGAGGACAAAAATTAGAACGAAGATTATCGGAGTTACCTCCAGTATTTTATGCGTGTCGCTGCTTTTTAGCGGATTCTTTACTTATTTTTATGTTACTCAAATCATTCGTGAGCAGTCGATTCAAGACAGTCTGGTTAAATTGTCTCAAAACGGATTGCAGTTGAAGCGTATTCAAGAGCAGACACAACAAATCGCTGAGTATATTATCGTGGATACGGAAATCCAAAATCTGATCTATCAAGAAAAACCATTAAGCATTGAGGATGATTATTTTCATAAGCTGACCGTAGGGGAGAAGCTAAAAAAATTTATTGTGTTGAACGATTTTCTCATGAATATTGTGATTATTCGTTCTGATGGAGAGATTTTCTCCAATAAAAGCGGCTATGCCGACTTTTTCTCTTCCTATCAGGAACAGGCATGGTTTAATCAATTACGCTTACCCGAATCGGGTATGCGTTTTTCTGTTCCCCATGAATCTTATTTTGTAAGCCAAAGTTATTCCGCCATAAGCTATGTCGTCCCTTACAAGCGAATAGGTGAAAACGATTCGGCCGCAACGAACACCCTCATTATAGACATCAAATATTCCAATCTCTTTAACACGATGGAGAAGAGTCTAGGAAATTATGAAAGAATCATGCTTTTCAATCAGCAGGATCAGCTCTTGTATGATAGCGGTACTGGTGAATTCCCATCATTGGCGCTTCATCACCCCGAGACAGATAAGCCTATGCCAGAATGGGAGGAGAGCGCGGATTATCTCAGCATCTATAATCGATCCATGCTGGAGGATTGGGTGCAGGTCGCGGTTATTTCCAAGGATAAGCTATTTGCAAAGGTAAAATCCATTCTGGTTTTTTATGTATTGATTCTTACAGTCAGCCTGCTGCTTATGCTCTCGTTGATGTTTCCGCTTATCTCCCGAATGATTCAGCCGATATCACGTATGGTATCAGCGATGCGACGGGTATCGGATGGGAATTTAAACAGTCAGGTTTCTATAAATAGTGGAGACGAATTAGAGATTCTGGGATATGGGTTTAACCGCATGGTCAAGGAGCTGCAAGAGCATGTACATCTAGCGATGGAGAATGAAAATGCAAAGCGGATCATGCAGGTTAAGCTACTCATGGCCCAGATTAATCCTCATTTTATCTATAATACACTCAACAGTGTCATCTATCTTTCTAATGCCAATCGCAACGATGAAGCCGTGAACATTACTCGTTTACTGATCAGTCTGCTGCAGGAATCTATTCATCGCGGAGATGATACCTTCTTCTCTACGCTTGGTGAGGAGAAACAGATTGCCTCTCGCTATCTCAATATTCAGACTGTCCGTTATCCACAGCGGTTCGAAGCAGTTTGGGAGATTGAAGAAGGATTGGAGCAGGTCAAGCTGCCTAAAATGATTCTGCAGCCTATTATTGAGAACGCACTCTTCCACGGTATTTGCGCCGAGTACCGAACCGAGCTTGGCTATATCCGCATTACTGCTATACGTATCGGTGGAGACATTCAGCTGAGTATAAATGACAATGGGAGAGGCATGCAGCCTAATCAGCTATCAAAGCTTAGGTCACAGCCCATAGAGAAACCTTCTGTAGAAGGCCAAGGCATTGGACTGTCTAATATTCGGGAGCGAATTCAATATCATTATGGAAGAAAATATGATATTGCGATCGAAAGCGAACCCGGCTGTGGTACAACCGTTACCCTCCTTTTGCCAGCAGAATCGAGTATTCCATCTTAAAGTCTATCGTATACCCGGATTTTCAACAAAATACCCGGATTGTCCGGGTATTGACCTTCTTGACATCCCTTATACTTAAATTTGTAAGCGCTTGCGAAAAGCTCGCAGCATTAGAGAAAAATTGAGGAGGATTGGTCATGAGCATGAAGTCCAAAAAACGAATCACAGTTTTTGTAAGCCTGTTACTAGTAATTGCATTAGCGCTGACAGGTTGCGGGGGCAACAACACAAATGAAGCAAGTAATCCGCAGAACGCATCGGGAGATACAGGGGAAACTGCATTACCGGAAAATATGAAAGCAACGATTAAGGTATGGGATTGGGACGAAGCTTTTCTTGAATACATGATTCCTGAGTTCAACAAAGTATATCCGAATATTAAAGTTGAATACTCTATTGTCAATCCAACTGACTATTTACAGAAGCTGCAAAGCGGTATTGCTTCCGGCTCAGACGTACCGGACGTTATTCTTGGCGAAATGACGTATCGCGGTCAATTGTTTGATCTGGGTGTGCTCGCTAATCTGGAGGAAGCTCCTTATAACCTTAATAAGGATCAGCTATTCGACTACCTACTGCCGCTGCTATCTAACAGCAAGGGCGAACTGTTAGCCTTAGACCAGCAGATTACGCCGGGCGGACTTGCTTATCGTCGTGATTTAGCTAAGGAATACCTGGGAACCGACGATCCAGATGAGCTTGCGAATATTCTGACCGACTGGAACGTTTTTACACAAAAAGGAATTGAAGTGAAGGAAAAGAGCGGCGGTAAGATTGCGATGATGTCGGGACTTGGCGATGCATTCCGTGTTCTGTATGGCCAGACAGCTAGTGAATATATTACTGACAATGAAATCGATCTAACCTCAAGGGTTAAGGGGCCACTAACCACCTTGTTCCAGATGCGAGATGCTGGCATTCTAGGTAAGCTGGAAACGGATACACCTGCATGGTCTGCTTCATTCGCTAAGGGAGAAACCATATTCTACCCACTGGCACCATGGGGTCCTAAATGGACCATAGCAGCTAATGACAAAGATGGTTCCGGACGCTGGGGACTAGTCAAGGCACCTGGTGGCGGTACTACAGTTGGTGGAACATCCATCAGTGTTTATAAAGATAGTAAAAACAAAGAAGCAGCATGGGCTTATATAAACTTTGTATACTTCTCCCATGAGGGTACAAGCAAGTCCTTTGAGAAATTCGGATTCCCGCCAGGTACAAAATCGTTCTATGAGAACAACGAGTTGATCGAGAAAGGCACAGAATACGATGAATTTTTCGGTGGACAAAATATTATGAAGTACTTCTCCGAAAATGTTGTACCTGAGATGAAGGGGCAGACACAAACCAAATACGAGAGCATCGTAGGAAATACATTCAATATGCTGTATCCACTATTTACGAAGGATACAACGATCAATGCAGATACTGCTTTGAATAAATATATTACAGAGGTCAAGAACAAGGTAACTGGTGTAACGGTAAAATAAAGCGCTAATACGGTTTTACGTATAACAGGCAGCCGTCCCTTTCAAGCTTCCACTGGAGGCGGGATCGGGGCAGCTGCCTCTTATTTCAAGTCGGTATCATGGAGGAATTAGTGTGAAAAAGTCAGGCGCGGGGTATTCCCGTAAAATTCAAATGTGGCCCTATTTATTCGCTCTTCCATTCGTGCTGAGCTACCTCATATTTCAGTTGTTTCCGGTCGGCTATTCCTTCTTCTTAAGCTTGTTTGACTGGAATGGCGTGTCGGATCGTGAATTCATCGGCTTAAAAAACTATTCGGATCTGCTGTTTCATGATCCATTGTTCTGGAAATCGTTAAGAAACACGATTACCATTATGATGCTTGCCATACCACTTACAATCGGAATCGGCTTGCTGCTGGCTCAATTGACTTTCCAACTGGTGAAAGGCAAACGTTTTTTTCAGACGGCTATTTTCACTCCATACATTACAACACCTGTTGCTATTGGATTTATCTTCTCTTATATGTTTGACTGGCAGTCAGGTATTCTCAATACGATTCTAACGAAGATAGGTGTGCTGGCTGAGCCTTATTACTGGCTGCAGACACCGTTTACTGCCCAATGTATTATTGCGCTTATGTTCGTTTGGAAGAACTTCGGTTATTTTATGACAATATATTTGGCAGGCATGACCGCCATTCCACAGGACGTTTATGAAGCAGCGAAGATGGATGGCTCATCAAGTGTGAACACCTTCTTCAAGATTACATTGCCGCTTCTAAAAAATATTTCTATCTTTCTCATCGTAACAACCATTATTACGGGCTTCCAGCTCTTCGATGAGCCTAAGCTGCTTTATGGCGGCTGGGGGGCCAATACGATTGGCGGACCAGATAATGCTGCTTTGACGGTTATTTGGAAGTTTGTAGACAATTCCTTCATTTCTGATTCCCGTATGGGTTATGGTTCTGCAATGGCCTATATGCTGTTTATTTTTATTGTTATCTTCTCTCTAATTAGTTATCGCGTGACGTCGGGAAAGGCGGATAAATAATGAAAATCATTTCTCGCAGCTTTCTGATTATTTTAACGATATTATCTCTCTTTCCCTTCTATCTGATGATTGTGATGTCTACCCATTACAATGAGGATTTATTTCAGGGAATCCCGCTGCTGCCAGGCAGCTATATGTTTGAAAATTTCACAACGGTATTGAAGTCGAATTTTGTGCAGGTATATTCCAACAGTCTTATCGTATCGATCGGCTCCGTGGTGGCTGGTGTGCTGTTCAGTGTGCTGATCGGCTTTGCTATCGCCAAATATCAATTCAGGTTTAAGAAAGCACTCAATTATTTTATTGTTATTACGATGATGGTCCCTACACAGGTTGGCCTTATCGGCTATATTACGGAAATGCGAGTGTTGGGTCTTGGCAACACATTATGGCCCATTATTCTGATCTGGTTTGCGTTTCCATTCGGAGCCTTCTTCATGACACAGTTCATGCGGGATACCATACCTGATGAAGTCATCGAATGCGCGCGCATAGATGGTTGTACTGAGCCGCGTATTCTGTTTCAAATCGTATTTCCAATCATCAAATCCGGGTTAGTTACCTTGTCCATTCTGATCTTTGTCTGGTCATGGAATAACTATTTGCTCCCGCTCATTACTATTAACGATAGCAGATGGTATACGATTCCTGTATTTATATCCAATCTAGGCATCGTTCATCGTACAGATTACGCTGCGCGAATGGCTGCACTTACGATGACAACGATACCGCTTCTGATTATCTTTATCCTGGGCTCAAAAACCTTTATTAAAGGTGTAACTGCCGGAGCTGTTAAGGGCTAATACATAGGAGGAGGAATTAATTAATGACAAGAGAGATTATCCCCCTTAATGGGGAATGGCGGTTCCAGCTTGATCCTGAGGATAGGCTTCTGGGTAAATCTACGTCCGTTAATAAGCTTGAATCACTGATCCATGTGAATGGCTCTTGGGAGGAGCAGGGCTTCGGTGAGCCCTCCGCTCACCAGCCGATCGGAGCCTGGAAGAAAAAGCGAGAGTATATCGGCAGCGCCTGGTACGGCACAGTGCTTGAACTGCCGGAGCATCTAGAGAATCACAAATTCCGGCTGGTCATCTCCGGTGTGCATTGGCATACGGCATTGTGGGTGAATGGAAAAGCAATGGGCGAGCGCCAGTCACTCGTTAACGATCACCGATACGAGCTGAATGAGATTGCTGCTGCTGGCGAGAAAATCAAGCTATTGATTCGGGTTAATAATGAGATGCATATGGATATGGAAGAAACACATATTCATTCCTACCATACTGCGACGAATTGGGGCGGTATCACCGGCGGCGTTAAATTGGAGGCTATTCCTAAGGTTTCCATACAGCATATAAAGCTGGTGCCGGATGTAGAGCATAAGCAAATCACATTTGTGACGAGCCTTGCAGGCATGGCAAATGCTGACGGATTCAATGAAGCTGGAGACTGGTCGGTTGAAGCAATTGTCAACGTCCATAATGGGCTCAACGTAAACGCATCCGTCATCCCGGATCGCAAGGGTACAGCCGTTGTCACGCTAATGCTTGGTGAGGATGCGGTACTCTGGTCGGATTCCAATCCGCATCTTTACACAGCAGATATAGTGCTTAAACAGGACGGCCGGATGGTCGATAATCAGTCTAGACGCTTCGGACTGCGCTGTATTGAAACAGAGGGCACCAAGCTAAAGCTGAACGGCGAAGCCGTATTTCTACGCGGTTATGTGGACTGTTGTATATTTCCGCTTACTGGTTATCCAGTTTGGGATGTTGAAGCTTACCGCAGGCAATTTCAAATTGCCAAAAGTTATGGCTTTAATCATGTTCGGCTGCACAGCTGGAGTCCGCCGAAGCCATTCTGGTTAGCGGCAGATGAGGAAGGCATGCTGGTCCAGACCGAGCTCCCTCAATGGTCCAGACACTATATTACCCGTTCACATGAAGCCAATCCGAAGGCTCATGAATTCTACAGGGAGGAGCTTACGGAGCTGCTTCAATCCATAAATGAGCATCCATCCTTCATCTTATTATCCTTAGGCAATGAACTGATTGGCAAAGAAGGTCATGAGCAGCTCAATGAGCTTGTAAGGAAAGCGCGGGAGCTTGATCCAACTCGCCTGTATACAGATAATACCGGCTTTGGCCATCTGCCTGAGGGGGACAGAGAAGGGGATTTCTACATTCCGACCATGAATTGGCATCCACCGGTTAACACCGATTATGCGGCAACGCCTAACACGACACAGGATTTCGCTGCAGTTACACGCTTGGGAACTAAGCCAATGCTTGCACACGAGCATGGACAGTTCACGATGTATGTAAGACCGCAGGAAGCTGAGAAATATACGGGTGTGCTGGAGCCCTCATGGCTCGGTTACATCAATGAAAACCTGAGATACAAACAGTGGGAAGAGCGGCTTCCACAATTTCAGAAAATTACCGGCTCCTTGCTTATGCAATCCTTGAAGGAGGCAATGGAGCGAGCTCGGCGAACGCCGAATCTGGCAGGCATCCAACTGCTTGATATTCGTGACTTTCCCGGCCAGGGCCATGCGACAACTGGAATTCTTGATGTGTTCTGGGATGATAAAGGGATAGCGACAGCGGAGGAGGTACGCGCCTTCAATGGAGAGACCGTCCTACTGATGCGGAGCAGCGGACGCACTTTCTTTGCAGGAGAGCAGGCAGAAATTGATCTGGAGGTTTCTCATTTCGGTAGAGAATTACTGAACGAAGCAGAACTGTCGTGGAGCTTCACGGGAGAGTCAGGTGTCTTGAACATGGAAGCTGTATCTATAGAGTCTATCATTAACGGTAAAACAACAAAGCTTCCGCAGATCGTATTTCATATGCCGGAAATCGGTGCAGAGAAGATAAGCCTTTCAGTGAAATTAACGCAAAGTGGACGAGAGGTATGTACCAACGAATGGGATTTTTGGGTATTTCCTCGGCCTGTATGGCAAGAGCACAAAGGGAAGGTGCTTACCAACATCAACAATGTCCGCACGTTTCTGCAGGATGCCGTTTACAGCCAACAGATCGGTATTCATTGGTTAAGCTACCGGATGGCGGAAGAAACCAAGCTTGTCATTGCTGACCGGATGAGCAAGGAGCTGCTGCAATTTATGCAAGATGGCGGCAATGTGTGGTTAATGCCAGCCAAGGAGGCCATACAGGATAGCGTCTCGATCCGTCATTTGCCAATTTTCTGGAACTATCTATGGTTTCCGAATCAGCGCGGTACGACAATGGGACTTATACTTCATAAGCATCCGGCGCTGGAGCGTTTCCCCCACGAGGGGCAAACGGATTGGCATATGTATGAGATGACTGAGCATTCCGTGGCGATCAGCTTGGATTCCATGCCATCGATTGAGCCGATTGTAGAGGTCATAGATCATTTTGCCCGAATGAAATCACTGGCTACCGTATTCGAATGTGGCGTAGGACAAGGCAAGCTGTTTGTGTCGACACTACGGCTGACGGACGATGCTGTTAACAAAAGACCGGAAATGCTGTTTTTATTCAACGAAATTTTTGCCTATCTGATGAGTGAGCAGTTCAAGCCTAAGAAGAGGATCAGTGCGGCCGAGCTTCTTGCACAATTCCCAATAGCCGCTGTCAATTACGATGTACTCTAAAATTCGGATTGTGAAAATTGTCGAGGAACTGTTAGAAAAGAGATCAAGAGTTAAAGAGATTGTATGCTGCTACGACTCTAATATGAAAGAATACTCCGCAATGAACCATAGCTGAGGAAACTGTTTGAAGGGACTATCGAATGACGTTAGTCCCTTATTTACTAATTAAGTATGAATACATGTTCCTGAAATAATAGGAACAAACGTTTCGTGGAAAACGGTTTTAACTGGTTTAATCAGCAGAAATACATGGCTATTCCTGGGATGGTAAAATAGTTAGGGTAGTCTAAAATCATATTTATAAAATTTCATCGTTAAAATGTAAAAAAAGGAATTTGTGATCAGTTTGTAGAATATGGAATTTAGTATGAAAAATTTTGGAGGTTCTCAGATGCTTAAGCGGAATTTATATTTGTTTTTTTGGACTGTTGGGTTCTTTGGAGTATTATTTCTGTCAAACAAGTCTTTTGATTACTTTGATACGAAATATAAAGAAACAATGAATTATGCCTACAATTTATGGTCTTGGGGAACAATTCCAATCTTAATTGGAATTTATTTTTCTTTGTACAGAGGTATTCCTAAGGTTTTTACAGTAAATAAATCACATCTTATAATCCTTGTTTTGAGTTCTATAGTAGCCTCATATCCATTTCTCGCTTTTTACTTAAAGTTGTCTGGATTGGCTTTTATTTTTAATGGATTATACAATTACAACGGACACTATCTAGTGGCGTTTTTATTTGGTTTTTCTTTAATCAGCAGTTTTTGTAAATTTAAATCCGACTAAACACATAAAATTAATTGATTGATTATTCTAGTTGAACTAATATCATTTTATATAATAAATATAAAATTTTAGGATGTTTTGAAGTTGAGGGAAAAGATTGTTAGTTTGTTTTTATCAACGTTAGTTGCACTTTTATTAGTATCCCGATAATGGCCTCATCTCCGAATGCTCAATCCAAATTATTAGAGAGGCATACAGAAATAAAGGATCAAGATGAATTGGTAGAAAGAGCGAAGAATAATGTTTCAGATTTACCAATTGGCAACCAGCTTACTGAAGAAACAGTTTATTCTCAGGACAACGAGAGTACTTTATATGTTACTAAATATAAAACGGCACAATTTACGTTTCTTATGTTTATGATAGTAACGGATTCGTATATTGGTTGCTGGATCACGTTGATGGAGGATGGGGGATATATGCCTCGGGTATCACTTTGACAAATCAAGAAGTGATATATGGAGTTTATGGAATTCCAGTTGGAGGAGGTTTGTTTCAAAATAGCGTAACTAAGAATCCGACATCTCTCACATTTAATTATTTTGCGCCATCAACTTGGAAAGCAGTTTTATCTACAGGATCTGGTATAAGTAAACCAAATGTTGGAGTAACTTCAACTGCTACTCTATCTGGTTTCGGTTCTACATGGTCTATTCAATTATCAAATATTTTCGCGTAATAATTGATAATAAAGCAATGCTGTATAAAGTAAGAGGGAGCAAGAACTGATTTAAATATATAGTCCAGACTAAGCCCACTCTTCACGTGTTGGCTTAGTCAATAGGTCGCGGAAAGCAATCAGTTATGTCAGGCAATAATATTAAGATTGGATGTAACACGAAACCGAGGAGAAGCCACCTTCAGCCATGAAGGTGGCTTTAATACGTCAATTCATTCGACCTTATGCAATAAGACTTGATCTTTGCGGTCAGATTGGACTCTAACACACCTCTTAGTAAATGCTCCTATATTGCTCATATAAATGAGATTAACGACAAAGTCCACTTTTGTTTCAACATTCAGCAGATTCACGACCCCCAAAAAAGAACTTATGTTAAGAGAGGTATTACGAGCATAAGCGTAAAAATAAAGTGGGGACACGACCGGAGTAGCGCAAAGCGATCAATTGCAGGAGCCCCATGGTGATGGATTGGCACATAATGAACCCTTCCATGGCCTGAAGGGTCAAGCGAATCCAACGTTTTGTAGTTGGAGCTGATTCCTGGTTGGTCCTCGATGCTGAGCCGATTGCAGGTAATGTATATTGAATTAATAATCTCTATACCTGAAGAAGCAACCGATCAATAATAACTTGAGAGGTTCGCTTGAAAGTCTTCATAAAGGTAGTCACCCGAGAACGGATGACATAGAACCTTTCTTGTTTCTTGATGAGTTTTTTAGATCCACGTGGATACTCGCTGAATGCTAGGTCTTGCATTTATAAATATGTGAGAACTTAGAGTATACTTTCGTAAGGTAAATATGATTTGTAGTAGAGAGGAGAATCACTTGGTCATAGCAGATATTCTGGTTTACCAATGAAGTTGAACCGGATTTCTTATAAATTGGAGTGTTTGTTAATTCGGACAGTGGCTAGTTCATCGCAGAACTGTTATGTTTCTAGTATATTATGGGTGTACTTTACGATAAGGATCGGTGATGATTGGTTATGACTCTATTATATAGAATTGGTTCCAAAACGATAGTGAAAATCTTCATAATCATTACGATGTGCAGCGTATTATTAGTTGTGTTTTTCTCGAATATTATGTTCCGGCAGATTGAAAAGCTTGGGCTGAATATAACCTACGATTATAACCAACGTATCTTGTCGCAAAATAGTCAGAATATAAAGTATATGAATAATGCTGTTAAGGATTTTATGACGGCTCAATTTTTGCAGCCAAACACTGCAAATTTAATGTATCGTAAGGAAGAAGAAAATTTTTTCACGCAATCCTTTATCAATAGTCTAGCATTAACAGTCAAGAGTAATGCTATGTTACACTCGGCTGTTATTTACAACCATTTCCTACAAGGATTTTATTCGACCTCAGGGAGTGGGGCATTTACCCATGATCCCGAAGTTGAATTGTTGATCACGGAAGGCCAGCATTACCCAATATTAGAACCTATTCCACGGCTATTACCACTTGTTATGGCGACTATGAATCGAGAAGTGTTTACCTATCTATTATATGATGATGTCGATGAGCAGAAAGTGCCCATGGGTGCATTAATAGTCAATGTTAATATGGATTGGCTTCGAAACAACCTGAACGAATTTAGTCGAAATGATCGATCAATCATGATCATAGACAAGGATGGTAATGTTATTGTTGATGGCAGTAGTCAGCTCGCAATGTTCGATCGCATTCCAGAATCATTATTCAACCGAATTATAGCGGAAGACGAAGCAGGGTCAAGCTTTATAATGGAAATAGACAACAAGAAACGTGTCTTAACATACCTCTTGATTCCAGATACAGAATGGTACATTATCTCCAATGAACCGTACGAAACTGTATTCAAGCCCATTCGTTATGTGCTTAATCAAACGATTTGGTATACATTCTTTTTTATTTTCCTTGCGGTCATTGTAGCTTTATTCGTATCTCGAACGATTTATCGACCCTTCGGGAAATTAGTGAAATTAGTGAAAAACACATGGGATGATCCGTCAACACCCGTTAATTTCCAAGATGATCATGAGTATTTAACATCCATATTCAATATAAGCCTTCGAGAATTGGGCGACTACAAAAAAAGGAAAAGCACGGCGGATGAAATTATTCGTGATAACGCCTTCAAGTCGATATTATTAGGGAATAGCGTAGCGAATAATCCAATGAAAGATGTACGTAATAATGAGATTCAAGATTTACTGCTTAATGTAAGTCATTATCGGCTCATCCTCATTCAAATTGATCAGTTCCATGTTCTTAATAGTATGAATGTGGAAGAAGAAAAGCTGATTCACTTTGCAGTAACGAATGTAGCCGATGAAGTGTTAGGTGAAGAAAATCCATTTATTCAAGCCCATCTGGATAAACGTAATTTTGTTTATTATGTTCAATGTGATCCGGATGAGCCAGCTTTAAGCAAAGCTTTGGAAGATCATATTCATCAAATTCAAAGCTTAATCAACCGGATTTCAAGAAAATTATCGGTATCTGTTGTCTATTCGGCGGTATTGGATGATCATTCAGCAATCAGAGAGCAATTTTTGCGCTTACAGAGTCGATTTGAAGATCGTTTCTTTGTAGGTTATGGACAAATCTTAAGAGAACGGAATCAGGATTCCACTTTTGAACAAAGGGAGTTCGTATTTCCAAGTCAAAGCGTTGATCAATTAATGGTCGATATTCGGAGTGGTCATTTGGAGGAGGCTAGTTCTAGAATAAAGGAAACTATTGATCAGGTAACTGTAAATTATGATCGAGATGCCACCGTTTTCCCCATATTGCGAATTGCTTTTATGATCAATCGTATGGTGCATGAACTTAATACGAACAGAATGCAAGTCATTGAATATAATTTCAATGAATTTTGTGCAGATATTCTTAAAGCAGATGAATTAAAGCAAATTGCACCTTTATTCCTTGAGATGATTGAAAGTATTATGGCTCGTTTACAGCCCGATACAGAACAGAAGCATAGTTTGTTAATTAGCTCGGTATTGCATTATATTGAACAGGAAAGTGATAGCACTGATTTAAGCTTGAAAGCAATCGCCGCTAGCTTTAACATTTCGGCGAATTACTTAGGACAGATATTCAAGGATGAGGTTGGGAAGTCAGTGGCGCAATATATTCATGATCTTAGAATGGAACACGTGCTTGAACTTTTGAAAAACACGAGCAAAAGTGTGAAAGAAATAGCAGCCAAAGTTGGATATAATAACGAAGCGACTTTCTATAAACTGTTCAAAAAACAGTATGGAATCACTCCAGCAGAATATCGACACAATTTGGTTTTGAAACAGAACAATAAGCTTTAACTAATCTAATCTTCAATAAATGATAATAATTGGAGAACCTACCAGAAATAAGGGTAGGTTCTTTGTGTAATTATGAAGGTTGATTTAAATAGTAGAGAAATTCGGTTAATTAACAGTGAAAAAAATAGGATTTAGTAAATCAGATAGTATGAATAGGGATATTCGATTTGGTATGTTGAATTCACAAAATGAATGATCGATGAATGAGGAGGTGATTTGAATGCAGATGAAAAAATCGATACACCGTAGTTTACTCATTATGTGTTTCCCAGCTATCGCGCTGCTCTTTCTATTCCAATACGTGCCTATGTTCGGAGTTATTCTAGCTTTTAAGGATTACCGTTACGATCAGGGCATTTGGGGCAGCGATTGGGTAGGCTTTAAAAATTTTGAATTTTTCTTTAGCTCACAAGATGCCTTCCGTGTTACCTTTAATACGATTTTCATGAATCTTCTTTTTATTGTTACTGTGACCGTAGGAGCTATATTCTTAGCCATCATTCTAAGTGAGATTACTCGAAAGACGGCGGTTAAAATTTTTCAAACCACACTATTTTTCCCTTACTTCTTATCCTGGCCGGTTGTTGCGTTTATAACCTTTGCCTTTTTAAATGTAGATTTGGGTATATTGAATCGTTGGTTAGAGAAATTGGGATTCGATTTTATCCTATGGTATCAGAAGCCGGAGCTGTGGCCGTATATTCTGACAATCGTTAACTTTTGGAAGCAGGTCGGCTACAACACCATCATTTTCTATGCAGGGATAATGGCTATTGATCGTTCTTATTATGAAGCAGCTGAAGTAGATGGTGCAACTAAAAATCAGATGCGGTGGAAGATTACCGTTCCATTGTTAACGCCTCTAATTGTAATCTTAACTATTCTTGCTCTAGGTGGTATCTTCCATTCAGACTTTGGCTTGTTCTATATGGTAACCAAAGATACAGGTACCTTATATTCTACAACCTCTGTTATTGATACGTATGTATACCGTTCATTTATTGCTGTAGGCGATGTCGGCATGTCTGCTGCAGTTGGTTTCTACCAAGCGATTGTAGGATTCCTACTTGTCATAACGGTGAACACGATTGTACGTAAGATTAATGCAGAGAATGCGCTCTTCTAGAAAGGAGAACTTAAGATGACATGGATATCACGGATAAGCTCAGCGATTCCGATTCTATTACTGACCATTGTCTCAGTAGCATGTATTCTACCGTTAATATTGGTTATTTCCATTTCATTCTCGGATATTGACAGTATCTATAAGCACGGGTATACCTTATTCCCCAAGGAGTTTAGCTGGGAGGCCTATTCCTATATTTTAAGTGACACCATGGTCATAATGAAGGCTTATGCAGTATCCATATTTATTACGATATTTGGTACCTTATTCTCCTTGGCTGTGCTTTGTTTAATTGCCTACCCCCTGTCCAGGAGAGAATTTAAATTTCAACGTCCTGTCATGTTTTATGTATTCTTCACGATGCTGTTTAATGGCGGGCTTGTTCCTTGGTACATCGTAATATCCAATTATTATCACTTGAAGGATACCCTCTGGGTGCTCATTCTGCCGTATGCGGTAATCCCTTGGTTTTTAATTCTATTAAGAACTTTTTTTGCAGCTATTCCAACTGAAATTATTGAAGCAGCACGAGTGGAAGGCTGTAGCGAATATCGCTTATTACTTCAGATCATATTGCCAATATCTAAACCGGCATTGGCCACAGTCGGATTATTAGCTGTTCTGAGATATTGGAATGATTGGTGGTTAAGCTTGCTCTTTATCGAAAATCGCGACCTATATCCACTACAGCTGTTGATGCACAAAATCATGTCCAATATCCAAGAGTTAGCGAGATCTGCTGGACAGCTAGGGATCGTGGAGGTTGTGAATTTCCCTTCGGAGTCGGCACGAATGGCGATGGCCATTATCGCAGCTGGTCCTATGCTGTTTATATTCCTCTTCTTTCAGAAGTACTTCATTAAGGGATTAACAGTAGGAGCATTGAAGGGCTAAAGTCGGGCTATTCTCCCTGTGGGATAGTAAATAAGTAAGATAAATATGAGGAGGGTCAAAATGAAAAAGGTTACAAGAAAAGGTGCTTTATTGCTGCTAGCTGTCATCATGCTTTTGTCATTAGCTCTAGCTGCATGCGGTAACAACAATGAAGTCGCGAAAGAAACTGCATCTCCAGCTGCTTCACCTACGGGGACAGCAGAAGGAGATGCAGAAGTGAAAGAGGAGCTGCCTTTCGTCAATCTCACATGGATTATGCGTGCTGCTGAAGAAGCAGATACGAAGTTAGTTATTGCAGAGATGAATAAAGTATTCAAAGAGAAAATCAATGCAGAGGTGGACATTAAGTTCATCGATCCAGGTTCATACAATGACAAAGTAAGAACAATGATTGCTGCCAATGAGAATTATGATGTCGTTATGATTGGTTCTGGTATTGGAGATTTCTACGGTAGTCAATCCAAGGGCGCATTCTTGCCGATTACAGATTTAGTAAAAGAGTATGCCCCAGGCACGTATGCAACCATTCCTGAAGCTTTCTGGGGAGCGGTTACCGTTAAGGGTGATATTTACGCAGTTCCGAACTATCAGATCGTAGCTAGAAATAATGGTTTTAAGGTCCAAAAGTTAATGGCAGAAAAATATAATTTTGATATTACCAAAATGACTAAAATGGCAGATCTTGAACCCTTCCTTGCAGCAATCAAGGAGAATGAACCGGCAAGCGCAGTACCAGTTCTAAATTATAAACTCGGTATGTTCAACGATGCTTTGACCCATTATGGGTTAGAGCAAATTGGAGGATTTGATACACCGGGCGTAATAAGTATTGATGGAACTGACCATAAAGTGTTTAATCAATTTGAATCTCCACAGTTTCTTGAGCATATTAACTTAATGAGAGATTGGTACAACAAAGGATATATTCCACGTGATGCAGGTACATTAACAGAAATCCAGCCATTATTAAAAACGGGTAATGTCATGTCAAGCTATTCAAATAAGGCACCGGGAGACGAAGCTGCGTCGCTCTCACTTGTTCCTGTGGAATATCTATTCCAGCCGCTTGACACGCCATACGTGACGACAGGAAATATTGCGGCTACCCTGCAAGCGGTTAATCGTAATTCGAAAAATCCTGAGCGTGCAATGATGATGATCGAGCTCATGAATACCGATGTTGAATTGTACAACTTGATGACCTTTGGCATCGAGGATAAGCACTACAAGAAGGTTGGAGACAAGAAGATCGAATTAATTGCGAATGCTGGATATTACCCTAACAAAGCATGGGCATTCGGGAACCAGTTCAATGCTTACTTACTTCCAGGACAACCGGATGATGTGTGGGAGCAGACGATTGCACTTAATAGCTCGGCTAAAGCTTCTAGAATACTCGGTTTCATCTTTGACCAAGAACCCGTGAAAGCAGAGATTGCTCAATCTAAGTCCGTTGTAGATGAGTTTGCACCTTCACTATGGACAGGTTCAGTTGATCCTGAAAAGTATATGCCAGAGTTCATTGAGAAACTAAAGTTAGCGGGAGCAGAAATCATCATAGCAGAGAAGCAAAAACAATTAGATGCTTGGTTAGCTACGAGGTAAGCTATTACTCATAACAAACGAATAAGCTCCCCCTGTATTTTAGTGGGAGCTATTCGTACAACGCGTTATTCAACAGCAACTCTTCCGAATAGGCTCACTCTTGATAGATGTAGGGGAAAATGACATGGATATGTTGAACAAGAAATGAAAGCGGATACAATTGTGTTGGCACTCAATACTTTCTTGTTAAAATAAAACTGGAATGGGTGATTTCTTTGAATTGGAAATTTCCAAGGAAACTAAGCCTCATCATATGTTTTGTATTAGTCTTTCAATTACTATTTACTGGTAGCTATGCATCTGTAACTCATGCTGCAGATATCATGGTCAATGATACCTTCAACGATCAAGCAGGCAATCAGGACTTAGTCGGTTGGAGTAAGAATGCGGGAACCATGCAAGTCGTTTCAGTCACAGACAGCACCTATGCAACCGAAAAGTCGCTGCAGATTTTAAACAATAGTACTACCGTATTTGCCGAATATGATCGAACCTTTACACCCCTGAGTGGAAATGTACTTATGCAATTCAAAATGAAATTCACGGATCCGAACTATGGAACTGCATCCGGAATAAGCAAGGTAATCAGATTTTACAATAGTAGTAATGTTCAGCTTGGCGAAATTACTTTTGTTCAAAACCAAGGTGCCTTACTGAAATATACAAACAGCAATACGATTTATAAGATACCCAATTCGATCGGTATCCAGAAGGATCAATGGTTTTCCATAAATATTGTATTTGATTTGGCGAATGCCCAGTATGGCGCTTGGATGGGAGATACGCAAGATCCAGTGACATTATATCCACTTTACAATATTAGCAGTGACATCAAAAAACTCAAATATATTTTTAGGAATGAAGATACAGAAACTGAAATTGATGATGTTAAGATATCTACGTTAACTACGGCAGAATTGGACCTGATTAAATCCGGGGTTGAAGAACCGCCACAGGAACCTATAAATCTATGGAATATGGATCAATTGACCCAGGCTCCTGAAGTTGAATCGGTTACAACAATTAAGGATACGGCTAATTACACCGTAAAATCCTTACTGTACAAAAATGAACCTTACATGGGGGCAGATACAAAAATATTCGCTATTTATGGATACCCAAAAAGCGCTTCGGCTACGCAAAAAGTTCCAGCTATGCTATTGCTTCATGGAGGCGGGGGTTATGCTTATCAAGAATGGGTTGAACAATGGACAGCGAAAGGATATGCAGCTATTGCTATTGACATGAACGGTAGCGCTAGCGAAGGAGTAGGAGGTCCTACGACTTCAGAAGTTGACCGATTTACGAAGATCTCAAACGAAAATCTGAAGGAAATGTGGTCATATCATGCTACCACGGCTGCAATCAGGGCTGTTTCCTTCTTGTACAATCAGCCGGAGGTAAATCCCGATAAAATTGGAGTGATGGGGATCTCTTGGGGTGGCTACTTTACGAATATGGTTGCCGGATTGGACCCGCGCTTAAATTTAGCCATGCCCGTGTACGGTAGTGGATTTATTTATGAGGATAGTGCCTGGAAGAGTATCCTCGACACGAAGCTTACTGCTAGGCAAAGGCAGCTTTGGATTGATTATTTTGATCCAAGCAGCTATTTGGATCATGCGCAAATGCCTATGCTGTATGCTAATGGAACAAATGACGGATTCTATCCGGTGGAAATCTGGCAGAAAAGCTATCAGCTTGTTCAAGGAGAGGTTTCATTAAGACTCATAACCGATAGTGTGCATGGCAATCGCGAAAACTGGAATGCTCCGGATTTCGTAGCGTACGCCGACATGCATTTCAAAGATGGTGCAGCACGTCCAAAGGTTGTTGATCAAGGTCTGGTCGATGAACATGCCTGGGTTAATTACAGCTCACCAGAAGATTTAAATGCTGCAATGCTGATTTACACAACAGATATAGGTGTTGGTCGCACATGGGAACAGACTTCGGTAAGCATTAACCATACAGAAAAGATGATAACGACTCATTTGCCAGCAAATACGAAGGCCTATTATTATAATCTCATCGATTCCATAGGAAGTATTGTAAGTTCAGAGATTATGACAACAAGTTCAATCATTGTTGGGCCAGAGGAGCCAGAGCCAGAGCCTGAAAATTTAGTGATCAACGATACCTTCAACGATTTAGCAGGAAATCAAGATTTAATTGGTTGGAGTAAGAATGCAGGAACCATGCAAGTTGTTCCAGTAACAGATATCGATAAATCGTTACTGATCATTAACGACAGCGCTACCGTGTTCGGTGAATACAATCGAACCTTTACACCCCTAAGCGGAAATGTACTTATGCAATTCAAAATGAAATTCACGGATCCGAACTATGGAACTGCTTCCGGAATAAGCAAGGTAATCAGATTTTACAATAGTAGTAATGTTCAGCTTGGCGAAATTACTTTTGTTCAAGATAAAGGTGCCTTACTGAAATATACAAACAGCAATACGATTTATAGGATACCCAATTCAATCGGTATCCAGAAAGATCAATGGTTTTCCATGAGTATTGTATTTGATTTGGCTAATGCCCAGTACGGAGCTTGGATGGGGGATTCGCAGGATCCGGTGGCATTATATCCACTCTACAGCACTAGCAACGACATCGCTAAGCTAAAATGGATTTTCAAGAATGATGATCCAGGAAACGAAATCGATGATGTTAAGATATCTACGCTCACCACGGCAGAATTGGACCTGATTAAAGCTGGTAATGTGTACACACCAACGGTCGAAGCGATTCGAATGGAAATTAATGCGGAAGTGGAGCTCTATGTTGATCCTACGAACGGCAATGACAATAACCCAGGCACACTTACCGCTCCATTCGCTAGCCTTGAGAAGGCTAGGGATTATGTTCGTACAATAAATAGCAATATGTCGGGTGATATTGTTGTTAATCTGCGCGAGGGGACATATAAACCGCAGAGCGTAACGGTATCTAATATTCCATTAATTAATAAATTGGACAGTACGGCTCCCGCATCGAGCTTTCCGCTTAGGACGAGCTCGTTAGTTTTTGATGATAGAGATTCAGGAACAAACGGTTTTAACATTATCTATAAATCCTATGAGGATGAAACATCTGTGATCAGCGGGGGAATGCAGATTAATGACTGGTCCATACACGATGCTGATAAGAATATCTATAAAGCCTATATAGGGACTGAAGTGGAGACAAGACAGCTATATGTTAATGGTACAAGAGCTATCCGGGCAAGAAGTACTGGAGGACTTGCGAGTGGAACCTACAATATAGATTCCTATTCGAATGGGAACCCTGCTCATACAACAACGGATTTGTCTATGGCAAGCTGGGGCAACATTCAAGATGTGGAATTTGTTTATAAGAACATATTCACGGTTTCACGTTTAGGAATTGATCAGGTCAACGTTGCCAATGATCGCTTGAATATTTACATGAAGAAGCCGGGGAGCTACTATGTCACACATAAAGGCGGAACTTCAGCTGTTCTGCCCAGTTATATTGAGAATGCATATGAATTGTTAGATAGTGAAGGGGAATGGTATCTAAACCGCTCCACGGGATATTTGTACTACAAGCCAACAGCAGGAGAAGATATGTCGACTGCAAACGTAGTCGTTCCAGTTGTAGATGAACTGCTTAAGCTACAAGGGAGCTCGGTGAATAACCCTATACACCATATTCAATTTCGGGATATTAAGTTTGAATATACGGGTTGGTTAAGACCTAATGGAGTGAATGGGCATTCCGATACACAGAATAATCATATTCGGGAATGGGGATTATCACCTGACTATAACGATCTGTTACCCGATGCGGCAATAACGTTAGAATATGCAAGATTGATCCTGTTCGAACGCAATGACTTTTCGAAGATGGGGATTACAGGGATTAAAGTTGTTAAAGGCAGTCAAAATAATTTGATTCGTGGCAATCAGTTCCATGATATATCTGGAAATGCGATTAGCGTAGGCGATCCGTCTTGGCGTGGGGAGGAGAACAAAAACAACATCAATCCGGACAACTTAGGATATTTGCTATATAACAACGATATTCTGAATAATGTTATTCATGACATTGCTCAGGAATATCAATCGGGAACAGCGATTTCAGCTGCATATCCGATTGAAATGGATATTAGCAATAATGAAATTTACAATGTTCCCTATAGTGCGATTCATTTTGGTTACGGGTGGGGTGAAGTTCATCCTGTCACGCAATCTAACCGAATCCAGAATAATTATATCGATACCTTCATGCATGATATGACCGATGGAGGGGCGATCTACGCGATAGGTGCCACGAATGGCACGACTACCCATCCTAACGTGATATCCGGGAATTTTATTCGAAATCAGGGAGAACCGAAATATGGTGCGCTTTATTTTGATATGGGAAGCTCCAACTGGGTAGTTGAAGATAACGTTATGGAGAATACACCGATCTGGGCACATGTGAATATCGCCAATTCAGCAAATGAGAATATTTCTATTAACAATAGCTATATTACAGGTGGAGATCTATTGTTCAGACCAGAGCTAAATCAACCGAACATCCAAATTTCTGAGCCTCAGGTTTACCCTGATGCTAACTGGCCATTAGAGGCAAGGCAGTTGATAGCAAATGCGGGTCTGGAGAGCGGTTACGCTCATCTTAGACAGGATTTCTACGATCTGAGCGAAGTGCAATTTTCTAGCGAAGATTCGAATGTTGAAAGCGGTTATACGGTTCAATTATATGTGGAAGGTAAGACAATAAGAGGCGTCTATGCGGATTTAACACAAGCTCAGATTGTATATGGTAGCAGTGATACACAAGTCGCAACAGTAGATGAGAATGGTTTGGTCTCCGCTTTAAGCTTTGGCGTAACAGAGATTACAGCCGAAGTAACTTCTAATGGGATTACAAAGGTTGCCAAAACCTTCATCTATGTTGATGATGAATTAGCTCTCATAGAGTTAAACGCTCCTTATTCTAAATTGAAGGTCGGGGAATCTCAGCAGCTAACTGCTGTAGGTGTAACGGCAATCGGTGGAACTGTTCCGATTGTATCGCTCACCTATACATCGAACTCATCTGCAGTCACGATAGATGAAAGCGGCAGTATGACCGGAGTTGGTGCGGGTATAGCTGAAATTTCAGTGTCAGGAACTTATGCTGGAATAAGTAAAACTGCGATATTCGAAATTGAGATTATTGATGCACCAAGTGGAGATGTGGCTTTGGACTATCCGTATTGGTATGTAAGTGGTTCCGGAACAAAAACAATCACACCGGATAGTATTAAGCTTATAACACCATCGGGTTATGCTGTGTATCAGAATAAATTTTCGAATGAAATATTAGATTTCAATATGAACATTGATACGACAGATAGTGATTGGCCTTCTATAACACTTCGTAGTCCAACTGACACGATCAGGCCTGTGAATGCAGGGAATTCAGGTTATGTCATTTCCTTTAGGAAGAGCGTTCTTGAGGTTCAGCGTTTTAATAATGGTGTACGAACCGTTATTTATGGGAATATCGCGGGATCTCCAAGTCTAGGCGGTGATGCGATTCTGAACACCATGGTGCAGTTTAGGGAAACACATCACATTCAAGTTGGAGCGATAAACGAAGGTGAACATGTAAGGATCAAATTAATTGTAGACGGTATAACGGTTGTCAATTATCTGGACACCGCGAGCAATGCTTTGACTGAGCCAGGTTATTTCGGTGTTATTGTCGGTGCTGGTTCCATGACATTAAGTAATTCTGAAGCGCTAAATATTATGGCTGTTGCATTGACAGGTGATGACTGGGCAGATGTGGGGGACACCTACACGCTCACCTATGGACTGATCGGCGCGACAGATGTGTCAGCGCAGGATGTCACGCTTTCTTATGATAGCCAAGTGTTTGATTTGATTGACGCAGTATCGTTGGAATCTAACACAGTAATTGCGAGCACATACAGCAGCACTCCTGGAACGGTAAGGTACATCCTAGCGACAACCGGTTCCGGGAATGCATTGAACGGCGATGTGCCTGTGCTGAATCTGACCTTCCAGGCGAAAGTCGCTTCAACTGATTCGATATTTGTCATCAACCAAGCGGTACTGGCAGACGGCAATGGGAATGAGCAACAGAACGTGCTTGTGCAGAAGTCGGTAACAGTTGTGGAGAAGATCGATCGGGCAGCGCTGCAGGCAGCCGTGCAAGCCGCGCAAAGTTTGTATGATAGCGCAATAGAAGGCTATGCCAACGGTCAGTATGTGCTGGGAGCAAAGGCTGCGTTGAATACAGCTCTGATAGAAGTTCAAGTCGTACTAGATGATACGGATGCAACGAATGCCGAACTGGATCAGGTGGTCGTGCAACTGAATCAGGCTATGGTCTCGTTCGAGAGCATGGTCATTACTGCAAATACCGGTGATGTGACCGGATCAGACGGACGGATCACCATCGCCGATCTGGGTTATGTGGCATACCATTTTGGAGAGAGCTCTGCGGGCAATGACTGGGCTGCGATTAAGATCGCTGACATTGACAGCAGTGGTGCAATTGACATCTTCGACCTAACCTTCGTGGCCAGAAGGATCATCGGAAACTGATTTGCTTAATGGTATACGATAGATAATTTGGTCATATGCGGGGAGTGTGATTCTGCATTCCCCACCACAGGAGGTGGCAAACATGAAGAGGACATGGATTTGTATACTGCTGGCAGTTTTTTTCATGATGACAGCATTCGGAGAATTATCCTACGCGGCAGATACAATTAGCCCGGCAAAGTTTACGATTTCCCTGGACAAAACGGACATCAAGCCGGGTATGACGGCAGCGCTTAGCTTAGCGGGTGAAAATCTCAACGATCTATATTCTTACGAGATTGTACTCGCCTATGACCCGCAGATTGTGGAGTTGAAAGGTGCACATTCTAATTTGCAGGGGTTTCCGGTTGGACCGATCAAGAACGGCAACAAGGCGACTTTTGCCTTCACCAAAACTGGAAATCGCTCGGGGGAGAACGGAAACGTATTGTTGGGCAGCTTTACATTCAAGGGATTGACCGACGGACAGGCAGTAATCGCACTGGAATCGGTGAAGACTCTTAACTCGCAGTTGTCTCGCTCAGACTTATATACGGGCAATTCTGTTAGCCTGAAGATTAGTGCGGCTGACGGCAATCCAAGCGGGACTGGTAATCCAAACGATCCAATCAGCATTGGAGATCCCGACGATACAACTCATGAGTGGGGGACAATTACAGTTTCCGGCGACACTAGGGTACTGATGATAGATCCAGTACGAATAGCTAGCGCCATTCAAAGTTCCGAGGAAGCCATTACGATTGATTTAAGCTCCATCGGGAAAACATTCGGCAAGGTGCTGGTTATTCCGCTGTCAGTGCTGACCCGAATTCAAGATAACAACAAGGATATTATTATCAGGTCGGGCGAGGTAAGTATGGTACTGTCGAAAGTTTCTCTTAAGTTGGATGGAATCACGGACTATATACGGATATCAATCGCGGACAGAGATGCGTTTGCCGTAGCCCCAGGAGCTGGGCTGAAGCCCGTTACCAATATCTTCGATATTTCCATTAAGGCCGGGAACATGGATGTGAAGATCGACAAGCTGGTGGAAGTCACGCTCGGTCTTGGCGAAGAATATGACTCACGGAAAGCGGGCGTATATTACCATAATGAGACGACTGGAGAATGGGAGTACGCTGGCGGCAAGATAAGCAAGGACAAGAAGTCTATTACCTTCAAGGCGAAACACTTTTCCGAGTATGCGGTGCTCGAATACCACAAATTCTTTGCTGACATTGACAGTGCCCATTGGGCTAATGACTTTATTGGAGTATTGGCAGCGAAGCATATTGTCTTCGGCGTGGATGATACACATTACAATCCGAACGACAAGGTGACAAGAGCCGAGTTTGCTGCTATGGCGGTACGAATGTTGAAATTGCCTGAAGCTGAGTATAAGGGAGAATTCCGGGATGTCCACTCAGGTGCCTGGTATGCAGATATGATTGCTGCGGCCAGTCTGTCAGGTATTTTAGCCGGCGACGGAACCTCTATGCGTCCTAACGATAATATCACACGCCAAGAGATGGCGATTGTGGCCATGCGGGTCTATGAGAAGCTGGGTGCACCCATAGATAACAAGCTCGCGGTAGCTGCATTCGCGGATGGCGTAAGCATCGCACCATGGGCGGGGGAATCCGTTGCCAGTGCGCAGCAAATGGGCATTATTAACGGAAAGCCAGGATATTTATTTGCACCGCTTGATGATACAACAAGAGCAGAAGCGGCAACGATCCTCTATCAGCTTCTAGAGAAGAGTGGCGGATTATAAACGCTCTATAGATCCATGATAATATACATTTGCGAAATAGGATTGATCTATTTCGCAGATGTATTCATTTTTTTCGAAAAAGGAGAAGAGAAATGACTATAAGAGAAGTATACGCAGATATAACTATTGAAAACCTAGTGTCCACAAAGGAAACAAGTGGAGGAGCTGCAGGTAATAAAGCCAATAAGGAAGAAGAGTTTCGCGATCTTGCTTTTGGAATGTTTATACATTGGAGCTTGGACAGTGTAATGGGTTCTACCGTTAGTCATTGGATGTGTGGTGCGGAGGAACGCTTAATCGATCAGTTTATTGAGGATAAGCCGAAGGAATTCAATCCTAAATACTTCGACGCTGATGATATCGCAGATCTGGCAAGACAGGCAGGTATGAAATATATGTGCTTTACAACGAAGCACCATAATGGTTTTTGCATGTACGATACACATACCACAGACTTTAATATTATGAATACACCCTTTCAAAGAGATATTACGAAGGAAATCGTAGAAGCTTTTCGCCGAAAATCCATTGTGCCTGGATTCTATTTTTCACCCTTTGATTTCCTATGGAATTATAAGAAAGGACACGAAATGCATTTTGCGACACCGGAGGTTCTACCGAAAAATAATCCTGAGTTGATGGAATATAACCAAGCCCAGCTGAGAGAATTGTTAACAAACTATGGTGATATAGGACTTGTATTTTTTGACGGACCACCTGAAGGGTTAAAGGAGATGGTTTGGGATATACAGCCTGAGTGCCTTGTTACCAGAGGTGAAATGCAAACTCCGGAAAATAACAATCCTACAGAGCCAATGGATTTTGCATGGGAAGCCTGTTATTTTATGGGGGACAGCTGGGGGTATAAGCCATATAAAGACAATTATAGATCGCCGATGGAGCTTATAGAGCTGCTTATAAAAACTAGAGCAATGGGAGGTAACCTCCTTCTAAATGTAGCACCTGATTCTAAAGGTAGAATACCAAAAGAACAAGAAGAAATATTGCGTGAAATTGGACTGTTTTTATTTTTTAATCAAGAGGCCATTTACAAGGTTCGACCCTGGAAGGTATTGAATGAAGGAAACATATGGTACTTAAAGGCGAAGGATGAAAACACCGTATATGCTTTCGTATTGGGAGAAGCATGGAATCATGGATGTGATTTCAAGACTAAGATGGAAAACTGGAAACACATTACAATAAAGGGTGTTCGCGCTACAGAAGCTTCTCAAATCGAGCTAGTTGGTCAGACAGGCAGGGTGTTAGAGCATCGTCCTGACATTAACCCAAAAGCGAAATGGGATCAGGATGAGAATGGACTCCATATTCAAGCCATGCTCACCTACCGTCCATATGATAATAGACAATGGCCGTATCCTGTGGCTATTAGAATAACAAATGTAGAAATGTGAAGCTTCCTCACGAGCCCAATCTATTGCTCGATCTCGTGTATCCGAATAAGTATGTTGAATTCACATGTGAATGTTGAAGGAGTAGATTATGGTGCTTAAACAACAGTTAGAAGCAGCGGCGGAATTTTATGTTTCAACTAATGGAGACGATTCTCACTCAGGAGAGAGGCACTCGCCTTTTGCAACAATAGAAAGAGCGATTCTTGCTGTACGTGGTATAAAAGATAAGATGAAAGGTCCCATTAACGTATATGTCAGAGGAGGGACGTATTATTTGGAAAAACCTCTGGAGTTTAATCCAGAGGATTCAGGAACTGAAGCATGTCAAATTACTTACCAGGCCTATCCTGGTGAAACTCCAACAATAAGCGGCGGGCAACTGGTGAAGGGAAAATGGGAAACTTATCGGGACGGAATTATGATGTGCAATCTGGACAACTATTCTTATAATGGTTCGGCATTCACACAATTGTTCGTGAACGGCAAGAGGCAAACAAGAGCACGTTTTCCGACAACAGGTTACCTGCATCCGAATTCAACAGATTTAGAATGGCCCCACCAGTTCATCCATTATGACCCAAAGACATTTACATCCCGACAATGGGCTAAGCCCCAAGAAGCGGTTATGCATATCTTCCCTACATCAGAATGGGGAAACTTGCAATGGGCATTAAGTGATCTAGATGAACAGACGCATAAGATTCAATTAGGCCGTGGCGGCTTTCAAATCAATGAAATGATGCAAGGCCAAAATGCGAGCGGCATCAACGAACATTCGCGCTATTACATTGAGAATGTGTTTGAGGAATTGGACTCTCCAGGTGAGTGGTATTTGAATCATGAATTAGGAAAGCTGTACTGGTTTCCTCAGGCCGGAGCGGATATTCAATGTGCGATAGTGGAAGCACCTCGTCTCAAGCAGGTTATTGTGTTCAGAGGCACGCAGGATCGTCCTGTCCATCATATTACGATTTCAGGGTTTCGAATAGCCCATACTATGAGCACATTCTTGGAGTTATATGAGGCACCTTCGCTAGGAGACTGGGCCCTGCACCGTGGGGGAGCAGTTTACATGGAGGGTGCTGAGGATTGTGTTCTCGAGCATTGCTTTATGGATGCTGTTGGAGGCAATGCAGTATTCCTCAATCAATATAATCGAAGGAACAAGATTTATGGCAATCGAATAATGGATGCAGGTGATAGCGGAGTCTGTCTTGTAGGTTCTAAAATTCATACCTTAGGCAGTCAATATGCGTATCCTGCCGAAAACGTAGTTTCTAATAACTTAATTCATCACATCGGCGTATTTGGTAAGCAGACAGCTGGTGTGTTTCTTTCAGTCAGCAAAAATAATTGGATAAGCCATAATCATATTCATCATGTTCCACGCGCCGCTATTTGTATAAACGACGGCACATGGGGCGGGCATATTATCGAATTTAATGATATTCATAATACCGTGCTGGAAACAGGGGATCACGGGCCTTTCAACTCATGGGGAAGAGATCGTTTCTGGTGCCTGAACCAATCTCATGGACCAGATTCTCATGGCGCGGGTCAAGTCAAGCTCGATGCCCAGAAGCCAGTGATCATTAGGAATAATCGATTTAAAGACGATAAGGGCTGGGGAATTGATTTAGATGATGGTTCTTCAAACTATCATGTTTATAATAATTTATGTATAGGCATATCTATTAAGCTGCGTGAAGGCGATTATCGCTTGGTAGAGAATAATATATTTGTTAATGCTGCTAACCCACCAGGCATTCATATCGGTTATGAACATAATTCAGATCGCTTTGTTCGGAATATTATCGTCATGAATTCTGAAATGGATCGACCCGAGGCTGATATTGACTTTAAGAATGAGCAGTCGAACGGAGCAATCTATAAGTTCATTGGACCTCCTATAGATGGCAAGTGGCTGCAGGAATTGGACTACAATCTCTTCTATAATGATATAGGGGAATTTAAAGCTATTATTCACTATCGACCTTTGAGGACAAGGACAGAGCAATTCAATTTGGAGCAGTGGAAGGAGCTTGGTTGGGATACACATTCAGTCTACGCTAATCCGTTATTTCGCGCAGCTGATCAGGGTGACTACTCCGTGCTTCCGGAGTCTCCAGCGCTTAAGCTAGGCTTTAAGAATTTTCCAATGGATAGATTCGGACTTTTGCCAGACTTTAGGGGGAAGTAAATTGCAAAATATTCTAAATAAAGGCGGATATGTGCCGGATACCAAAAAAATTGTTTTTTTAGGTGATAGCATAACCGCTGATGGAACTTTCATAGCGTATATGAAGCATTATTTTATTCAACATTTGCCACATAAAACTCTGGATTTCATTAATCTGGGTGTAAGCGGTGAAACAGTGTCTGGTCTAAGTGAACCAGACCATCCTTTTCCACGACCGTGTGTATTGGATCGCTTAGACAAAGTCCTTGAACTATGTAAACCGGAATGGGTCGTTGTATGTTATGGGATGAATGATGGTATCTACTATCCGCTGTCATATGAAAGATTTGAAGCTTATAAAAAAGGTATGCTGGAGCTTATCAGCAAGATAAAAGAGTATGGATCCAGGGTTATAGTTATGACACCAACTCCTTTTGATTCCATTTCAGCAAGAACAAGCAACCTGTTATCTGATGGTATGCAGTATAGCTATCTGGAGCCATATAAGGACTATTCAACTGTGTTACACCATTATGGTGAGTGGATAAAAGAGAACTTGGTTGGGACAGCTGATAAGGTTATTGATTTATACGGGCCTCTATCACAGTTTATTCTAGAAGAAAGAAATCAAAATCCAGGCTTTCTTTTTGGGGACGGAATTCATCCGGATAAGGATGGTCATTGGGTTATGGCAAAGGTGCTTTTGAAAGGTTTATTTCATATATGTCTCGAACGTAAACCTAGTTATTTAACAGCAGATGACGGTACAGTACCTGCATTCGAACTGACTATGAAACGACACAGAATATTGAGCTCAGCTTGGAAGGAATATGTAGGGCACACTAATCCCAACAAGGTGGAGGCTTTGCCAATCAATGAAGCTATAGCAGCCGCAGCACAATTGGATATTGAAATTAATGAAGCTATCCTTTCACAGGAGGAGTCCTTTAAAGATAAGATATCGAATTGGAAAAGCTATAGGCGACATGATTTCTATTTGAATGGAAGAGAAGCTATTCTCGTAGAACCCAAAAGTGCGGCTGCTGGAAATCCGTGGATTTGGAGAACGGAATTTTTTGATGCTTTCTCCTATGCCGATATGGCCATGCTTGAAAAGGGATATTGTATAGCCTATTATCGAATCAGCAATCTATATGGCTGCCCTGAAGCTGTTGTCATGATGCATGACTTTCATAATTATCTGATAAAATCATATGGGCTTTCTAATCAGGCTGTCCTGTTTGGATTTAGCAGAGGAGGCCTTTATGCATTCAACTATGCGGCAACCTATTCTAACATGGTATCCGCGATTTATCTGGATGCACCTGTCCTTGATCTTCGAAGCTGGCCAGGCGGCGAGGGGGAAGGTGAAGGGTCACCCGGAGAATGGGAAGAATGCAAAATTATATATGGATGGAATGATCGTACATTATCCAGTTTTATAGAATCTCCGATTCATAGAGCAGATGAGGTTATAAAGGCAGGCATACCTGTAATTATTGTAGCAGGTGAAGCCGATACTGTTGTTCCCTATAAAGAAAATGGAGCCATATTAATAAAACAGTTAAAAAGAAGTGGTGGTCAAATAAAGCTGATATTGAGGCCAGGTGTGGGGCATCATCCCCACAGTCTTGAAAATCCCAAGGAGATCGTTGATTTTATTCTTGATACTGTCTAAATAATCAAGAATTGCTATGACGCTTTATACTAACTACTAGGAGGCAAGTTCCTTCAGCTCCTCTATACGAACAACAGAAAACCCGATCGAATTAGATCGGGTTTTTGTATTATCTATTTGCATGATAGCTCTACATTTGTAGTGTTTAAAAAGAATGTGATAATAAACTAAACAAACTTCCGACTTGTCTTCTTCCCATCACAGCTGAACACAATCTTTTTATCCTCAACGAATGTTTCCAAGTGCACGTTCTTCCCCCATAGCTGAACGACATGCGGCAGTGTGCGCTCCACGTATTTGAGATCCAGCTCCATGCCCTCGTATTCATGCACGAGATAAAGCTCACCAACCCGGTTGAAATCCCCATCCTTCACCATTAGACTCGGAAAGCCGCCGTTAACCTTGGAATAGACGAGCTGGTCGCGAATATTTTCCCACGACTTGTCGGTGATCTTCCATTCGGGTCCTTTTTTCTCGAAAATATAGAGATCAAGGTCGTTGACTAAATCCTTAGTCAAATAATTGCGAATAAATGAAATGTCAGAGTCGAGCTCGCGAACCTCGAACATCTTTTCTCTGCCTTTACCGGGAACGCGTTTGAAGCGGGCCTGCTCCTCTTTGGTTGGGTTGTCGAAACGGCGTTCAATATCCTCGAATATTTTCAGACCCAAATAGTAAGGGTTCAGCGTATGCCTTGATGGCTGGACGACGGAGGAGTTCAGCTTGGCAAATTCAATCGTCTCATCGCTGGTGAGATCGAGCTCGCGGATAATACGCTGATGCCAGTAGGAGGCCCAGCCTTCATTCATAATCTTCGTTTCCAGCTGCGGCCAGAAGTAGAGCATTTCATCGCGGAGCATGGATAAAATATCTCTCTGCCAGTCCTGCAAAGTAGGCGAGTATTCCTCAATAAACCAAACGACGTCCTTCTCAGGCCTTGGAGGGAAACGTTTGGCATCCGCAGCCTGGGATTCTGCAGCAGCTAAGGCAGCAGCTGTCCGATCAGGATCAAGATTCCATAAATCATCATAAGAGGAAGCGGGAATATTCCATTCGGAGCGCTCGCTGTCTTTTTGCACCATCTCAATGTAACGTTTCTTATCTAATTGGTAAGGCTTAATAAGCGTAGGATCAACATGCTCCTGAATCGCAAGGATGGCATCAATGAATTTCTCGACCGCCTCGGTGCCATGATCCATTTCATATTGATGAATGCGGTCAGCGGTAGCAGACATGCTTTCAACCATATTGCGATTGGTCACCCCAAAGCGAGCGTTGTTTTTGAAAAAATCACAGTGTGCAAGGACGTGAGCGACGATGAGCTTGTTCTGAATTAAGGAATTGCCATCAAGCAGGAAAGCGTAGCAGGGATTGGAGTTAATGACGAGCTCGTAAATTTTACTTAAGCCAAAGTCATACTGAAGCTTCATTTTATTGAACGTCTTTCCAAAACTCCAATGACTAAACCTAGTCGGCATGCCATAGGCGCCAAACGTATAAATAATTTCAGCAGGGCAAATTTCATAACGCATTTGGTAAAAGTCTAAGCCAAAGCCTTGCGCGATTTCTGTTATTTCATCGATGGATCGCTCTAAGGCACGAATCTCATCTTGTTTCATACGTCATCCCTCCGCATTCGGAAATACGATTCATACCCATAGTATGAAGAAGTGGCCAAGGTTATGACGATGAGACGAGGAATGTCTGTCATATCGCCTTAATCAATCATTTTCATTTTCCTTTAAGTTTCTATTCAGCACAGGCTCACAAATTTCTATTATTCTATAACCAGTGGATAAGCATAATGGATTGAACGCAGATCATTTTCACAAGGAGATGAAGGAGGGAAATTATGAAGAATAAAAAATTAATAGCGATAGCGGCAGTCATAGTTATCGTCATTAGCGGGGCTGTGTATTATGTTTATGATGGCCTGACAGGCAATCATGTTGAAATTGAAAGTGTCATCGCGCAATCACCGCCTGAAAGCACGGCCGAAGAATCAGGTGAGATAGACGGAGAGTCGACAACGACAGAGCCGGAAACACAAGGTACAGCGGATGCAGGCGAGGCTGCAGAGGTTGACGGGGAGTGGAATATTAGCTCGGAATCGAAGGTTTATTTTTCGGTGACCACTTCAAGGGATACGGTGAACTATGCCCTCGATAAGGTTACCGGTACTTGGAATCTGAACTCCAAGGATGCTGCTGAAACTAAAGCAGAGGCGATGGTTGAGGTGACAAGCATGGATTCAGGCAATTCACAACGAGATAAGCATATTTCGGAAGCTGCATACTTAGATACAACACAATTTCCGACTGCGGCCTTTACCGCTAATTCCTTCACGGGCCTGCCTTCAGAATGGAAAACAGATGAGGTTTACAATATAAGCATGACAGGAGATTTAACGGTAAAGGGGATAACGAAGGAGGTTGCGTTTACTGGACAAGCAGCTTATGTTCAGGGGCTGTTAAAGCTTGAAGCAAATACAGTAGTGACCTTTGACGATTTTGGCATGACAAATCCGCATACGGTCGTTATGGATACGGAAAATAATCTCACGGTTGAGCTGCGGCTGTCCTTAAGCAAATAAAGCATTCCGCATGTCCAATTCATGGAGAAGAGCCTCCCGCCTATGGGAGGCTCTTCTCGCATTGCTTAATATCATACATCGCATGGTCAGCATTACTTATCAGCTCTTTTAAGCTGTTCCCTGTACCGCGCGAGTAGCTAATGCCGATGCTTGCAGAAATTACAATGCTGCGACCATTAATGGAAAACGGTTCAGAGATGGAGTCTTTGATTTTGCTTTTCACCGTATCGATATCCTGATCAACTAAATGTTGAAAGCAAATAACAAACTCGTCTCCGCCGTATCGGATGAGAATATCTGATTTACGAACGCTCTGCTTAAGTCTTGTGGCTATTTGGTACAACAGCAGATCACCTATGTCATGGCCGAAACAATCGTTAACTTCTTTGAAATCGTCAATATCAATGAACATTACGCTGAACTGCTTGTCCTCACCGCTGCGATACATATGGGACAAAAAACGTCGATTGTACAGACCAGTCAAACTATCCGTTACGCTTGCGTTCTCTAAATCTGAAATATAACCAAAAAAAGCCGCCATGGATTTGAGTAAGGCTAGCTGCTGTTCATTTAATTGGATCGGTTTATAATCTATTGCGCAAATGGCACCCACCGATTCATGATCTGATGTCTTAACTGCGATGCCAACAAACGAACAGGCTTCAAACTGCTGAGTAATCGGGAGAAAGGCTGTTAGCGGATCATCATAGCTGTTAGATATGCTCAGTATAGGTGCGTTATGGTTCAAAACGAGGCTGGTATAGCTTTGTAATAAAGTGAGCTGTGTGTTGTCTTGATTCGAATGATCATGGCGTTTGAACGCTTTCAATATATTGCTTCCGGTTCCGTTAGTCGCTACAACCACTAGTGTGTCTAGATGAAGAAAATGCTTTAGTGTATCCAGTATATGGTCGGCTGCGTCTTCTAGTGAGCTTATAGGACTGCTCATGATCTCAACTCCTGCCGTAGTGTTGAAACTTAGGAATTTCCTTATAGTTCCATAGTAGTCTAAAATGAGGTCTAACTCAAGAAAAATTACAGGATTATAGGGAAAACGAACTAATTTTTGCGAATGTTACATACCATTGACCCACATAACATCACTTTCCTATCACAAGTAAAATTGGATTAATAAATTTATGATTTCTAACCACTTAAAATTAACACTTGCATTAACCACATTCCTATAGTTAAATAAAAGTAAGGGTATTGATTAATGAAATAATTACTAAGTAATAAAAACATTAATTTATGACGAGGTGGATGATCATGGCAAATAAGGCTACGATGATCGTAGATAAGGATTTTCAAATTGGTGAAGTAGACAAACGCATATATGGTTCATTTATAGAGCATCTTGGCAGAGCGGTATACGGAGGGATCTACGAGGCAGATCATCCGCAAGCAGATGAACAGGGCTTTCGTACTGACGTGCTTGAGCTTGTTAAGGGAATAGATGTGCCTATCGTTCGGTATCCTGGAGGAAACTTTGTATCCGGCTACAATTGGGAGGATGGCGTGGGTCCCGTAGACAAGCGTCCGAGCAGGCTTGAACTGGCATGGAGAACGATTGAGCCAAACTGGATCGGCTTTAATGAATTTATGGATTGGTGCAAGAAGGCGAACACGGAAGCGATGATGGCTGTTAACCTTGGTACTCGTGGAATTGACGATGCACGCAACCTGATTGAGTATTCCAATCATAAATCGGGCTCTTATTGGAGTGACCTGCGAATCGAGCACGGCTACAAAGACCCGCATAATGTAAAAACGTGGTGCTTGGGTAATGAGATGGACGGACCTTGGCAAATTGGACATAAAACGTCTGTTGAATATGGTCGCCTGGCTAACGAGGCAGGTAAAGCGATGCGCTGGGTTGATCCGACGATTGAGCTTGTTGCGAGTGGAAGTTCACATATCGGAATGCCGACTTTCCCTGAGTGGGAAGCTACGGTGCTCGATCTGGCATATGATACGGTTGACTATGTATCTATTCATCAATATTATGGAAATCCGCATAATGATACGAAAAACTTCCTGGCGCAGTCGCTGAGCATGGATTCTTACATTAATACCGTGATTTCAACCTGCGACTTCGTGCAAGCAAAAAAACGCGGTAAGAAAAAGATCAATCTCTCCTTCGATGAGTGGAACGTATGGTTCCATTCACATGCACAAGATAAAGAGCTTGATCCTTGGCAAATCGCACCACCGCAGCTCGAGGACGTATATACTCATGAGGATGCGCTCGTTGTTGGCTGTATGCTCATTAGTATGCTCAAGCGCGCCGATCGTGTGAAAATGGCATGTATCGCACAGCTGGTTAATGTCATTGCGCCAATTATGACGCAAAACGGCGGCCCGGCTTGGAAGCAAACGATTTATTATCCTTATATGCATGCAAGCATATTTGGACGCGGAACGGTATTGGTACCGCTCGTGAAATCACCTAAGCACGATACAAAGGATTTCACAGATGTTCCTGATTTAGAAACTGTAGCTATTCATAATGAAGAGAAAGAGGAAGTGACCATCTTTGCGGTTAACCGCAATCTTGATGAAGCGCTGCCTTTTGAAATTGATCTTCGCAGCTTTGGTGCTTTCCAGCTTATCGAGCATATTGTGCTTGAGCATGAGGATCTGAAAATGACGAACACGGTGGATGCGCCTAATCGGGTAGCACCCCATACGTCAGGTAATGCTGCTCTTGCGGACGGCGGGAAAATTGAAGTGACGCTTGGCAAAGCATCGTGGAACGTTATTCGTATTAAGCTATAGGTGGAACAAACAGGGGATCCAGAAGCCGCTATTGCGGCTTTTGTGATGCCCTTCTATTATTAATGAATAGAGAGAGGAGTTGACCTAAGATGATAAATGCTAATACAGATGAAGCTTGGCTCCCTTTATATGAAGCATTGGCAAGTCCGGTAAGGCTATCCATCATTAATCTGCTAGCAACGGATATGATGAACGTGAAGGAGCTTGCCGAGGCAGTCGGACTTAGCAGCGCTATTGTGACGATGCATATTAGAAAGCTGGAGAAGGCAGGCATCGTTCAAACGAAGATGGTTCGGAAGCAAGGAGGAACGCATAAAATTTGCACGCTCGCTGAGCGATCCATCGCCATAGAGCTTCCACAGTCAACCGTGGATTTGAAAAAGGTGCATGATGTCAGTGTGCCCGTGGGTCATTTTACACAATTCGAGGTGTTCCCAACCTGCGGCATAGCTACTGTCGATAAGATGATTGGGCAATTTGATGATCCACGCTTCTTCCTGGAGCCGGAGCGAATGAATGCAGGCATTTTGTGGTTTGGCAAAGGTTACGTAGAATATAAAGTGCCGAATTATTTAATGCCGGGACAACGCCCCACAGCACTGGAAATCACATTGGAGCTAGGCTCGGAAGCGCCTGGAGTCAATGAGAACTGGCCATCGGATATTAATTTCTCGCTCAATGGAATGGACATCGGCATGTGGACCAGCCCTGGAGATTACGGTGATGTGAGAGGTCGTTTCACACCAGCATGGTGGGGGGACCCTGTCAATCAATATGGGCTGTTGAAGGTTATTCGTATCCAAGAGGACGGCACAGTAATTGATGGACAGCATATGTCGTCAATCAGCATTGATGAAATCGGACTTGAGCGAAATTTTTGGACCTTTCGTATAGCGGTTCAGGAGGATGCTGTTCATGTTGGCGGCTTAACCCTGTATGGCAAAGGTTTTGGCAACTACAACCACGATATTTTGTTTCGAGTCTTCTATGAGGACGTGCGCGGCGTTTAGGGCAGCTTAGCTGCCTTGAAATGGCGTGCCATTTTCAATTCTAGCAGATATAATGAGTAGGATAGGTAATTTAAGCCATTCTTACTCGGAGGATTAGAGATGTTGACGATGTTCGCTTTTCTTAAAAAATACCGATTTGCCGCTTACTTTGCTCTTTTTCTAATGTTTGTTGAGCTCATAGTTGAGCTTCTGCAGCCTTATATTATTTCGAGAATTATTGACGATGGTATTGGAGAGAACAGCATAGCTACCGTGCTCAAATGGGGCGGCTTCTTGGTGGGCTGCTCAATCGTCGCTTTCGCTGCAGGTATTCTCAGCTCCTTCTTTGCCTCTCATGTAAGTCAAAGCCTCGGGTTTGACCTGAGAGAAAAGCTGTATGAAAAGGTGCAATCGTTCTCATTCGCTAACTTTAATCGTTTTCCAGAATCCTCGCTGATTACAAGACTCACAAACGACGTAACGCAGCTGCAAAACACTATATTTATGGGTCTTCGAATTATGCTGCGGGCTCCGCTGCTCGTAATAGGAAGCATCGTAATGGCATTTATCGTACAGCCCAAGCTAGCTATTTGGCTTGCTGTAGTCATTCCGTTTCTCGGTGTTTTTTTGTTATGGGTGCTTAAGAAGGGGGAGCGTCTATTTCGCGCGGTACAGCAGCATCTGGATCATGTAAATAGCGTAATGCAGCAGAATCTGATCGGTATGCGAATCATTCGAGTATTCGTTCGGATGAATCATGAATCACAGCGCTTTGCTCGCGCCAGCGGACAACTGACGGACCGGACAATCGCAGCGCTTCGTTTGACGGAGATGACGATGCCGATCATTTTGCTGGCGATGAACGCGAGTGTGATGGCAGTGCTTTGGTTTGGACGAATTGAGCTTAATACGAACGGCGCTTCTGTAGGCGAAATCGTTGCTATTGTAAACTATGCGACAAGAACGACAGGAGCTCTGTCGATTATGTCGATGATCGTGGTCAACTTCTCCAGAGCGCGCGCTTCTGCGCAAAGAATGGAAGAGGTTGTTCTAACCGACATAGATCTCACGGATACAGAAAACAGTGATGACTCCGTTGCGATTAAGAATGGGTATGTGTCTTTTGAAAATGTTTCGTTTCAGTACCCGGATTCAGATCAGCGCGTGCTCCATCAAATAACGTTTGCGGCTAAGCCTGGCGAGACGATTGCCATTATGGGAGCTACAGGCTCAGGCAAATCCTCGCTTGTCCAGCTGATCCCGAGGCTTTACGATGTACAAACGGGCGATATTCATTTGGATGGCATAGACAACCGACTGATGAAGCTTAAGCAGCTTCGTGGGCAAATCGGCTATGTTCCACAGGAAATCATGCTGTTTACAGGTACAGTGGAGCAAAACATCCGCTGGGGCAAGGAAACTGCGACACATGAAGAAATTGTGGAGGCAGCGAAGCTTGCCCAGATTCATGACACGATTATGAAGCTGCCGGAGCAATACGATACGATCGTGGGGCAAAAAGGGGTCAATCTGTCTGGCGGACAGAAGCAGCGGTTGACGATTGCGAGGGCGCTCGTAAGGAAGCCGATTATTTTGCTGCTGGATGACAGTACAAGCGCACTGGATGTTCAGACAGAAGCAGCGCTGCTGCAGGCGTTAAAGGTAATGAAATGCACGACTTTCCTCGTCACGCAAAAAATTAGCTCAACGGTATCGGCTGACGCGATCTTGCTGCTCGATGAAGGGCAATTGCTCGCAAAAGGGAAGCATGAGCAGCTGATTAGGGAATCAAGCTTATATCAGAAAATTTACGAATCGCAGTTCGGGAAGGAAGGTGTGTCCCGTGCTTAAACAATTTAAAGAGCCTTTTCAATATCGCAAAACGAATGAAGCGTTAGGAATGACATCGGGCGAACCGCTTGCAGCAGACAAAGGCAAGAAAAAACCGCGTGCTAAAAACACGGCCGAAACGTTGAGACAAATGTGGGGTTATCTCATTGCTTTTAAAGGAAAGCTAGCCGCAGTCATTGTCATGGTATTTCTTAGCTCATGTTTTTCATTGCTTGGACCATATTTGGCTGGAACGGCAATTGATCAGTTTCTAATGAATAGAGATAGCGGATTTGTTGTTTTTCTAATCGGTATGGCGGTCGTTTATGGTCTTCATTCGATTACGATGTGGCTGCAAAGCATTTGGATGATCACGATTTCGCAAAAAACGGTCTACCGTATGCGTGTTCAACTATTTGATCATTTGCATCGGCTGCCTATTCCATTTTTCAGCAAGAGACAGCATGGGGAACTGATGAGCAGGATGACCAACGACATTGAAAATGTGAGCTCCTCCTTAAATAGCTCGGTGATACAAGTATTCTCTAGCGTGCTTTTACTTATTGGTACAGTCAGTGTGATGCTGTCGCTTAGTCCGGTCTTAACGCTGCTGACGTTTTTAGTTGTCCCGTTAATGCTGCTTGGCATGAAATGGATCACGAAGCAGACAAGTCGACTGTTTAAAGCGCAGCAGCGCAACCTAGGCGATTTGAACGGTTATATAGAAGAGACATTGTCCGGTCAACGAATCGTAAAGGCCTTCTCGCAAGAGGAGACGGTCATTGCAGCGTTCAAAGTATACAATGAGCGCATTCGCGTATCCGGCTTTTGGGCACAGACCATCTCGGGTTTTATACCGAAGCTGATGAACGCGCTTAACAATTTAAGCTTTGCCTTCATTGCCGGAATCGGTGCTGTTTTTGTGCTGAATGATGCCATTACGGTTGGAGTTATCGTTATATTCGCAGAATATTCGAGACAATTTACGCGGCCGCTTAATGATTTAGCCAATCAGTGGAATACATTATTATCGGCGATCGCTGGCGCGGAGCGGGTATTTGACGTGCTTGGCGAGGAGGAAGAGCGTACAGATGAAGGGGAAGCTAGAGCTCTCGCACATGTGAAAGGTCATGTCGTATTCGATCGTGTCACCTTCGCTTATGAGGGAAGAGAAGCTACGATTAGCGAAGTTAGCTTTTCGTTGTCTCCGGGCGAGACGATTGCGCTAGTAGGTCCGACCGGTGCAGGGAAAACGACACTTATTCAGCTGCTATGCCGATTTTATGATCCAAGCTCTGGCAGCATTAGAATTGATGGTCATGACAGCCGTGAGCTGAAACGCGAGAATTTGCGCTCACATATGGCTTTTGTTATGCAGGATCCTTTTTTGTTTGAGGGGACCATTCGCGATAATATTCGGTACGGCAAGCTGGATGCGACAGATCAAGAGGTTGAGCAGGCGGCGAGGCTGGCGAATGCTCACTCCTTTATTGTGCGGCTGAAGGATGGCTACGACGCGATTCTTAAAATGGACGGCAGCGGCATTAGCCAAGGCCAGAAGCAATTGCTCGCGATAGCAAGAGCCATCCTAGCTAATCCGTCTATCTTAGTGCTGGATGAAGCGACTAGCAGCATTGATACGGTCACTGAAATAAAAATTCAGGAGGCGCTGCACCGTCTGATGCAGGGGCGAACAAGCTTTGTTATCGCGCATCGGCTCAATACGATTCAGCAAGCTGATCAAATTGTAGTATTGAAGGACGGTACTATTATAGAGAAAGGCTCTCATGTAGAGCTGCTTGATCAAAAAGGCTATTATAGTGCACTCGTAAATGGACAGCTGCAAAATGGCATGCTTGGCGAGCTGGTCGAATGAACGATAGCTTAATTTGGGACAGCTAGTCCCAATGTTCTTGCAACTATTTTCAGAGCGATACAGTATAAGTAGGTATAAACAAGGAGGTGGCATGAATGACGATAGCCGAATGTGCGAGCTGTGGAAGCAATAACGAAATGAGTGCCGGCAAGCTGATGGATGCGGTTTGCTTCTCTTGCGGGGCGAAGCTGATACAGGAAGCTGTACCTTTTGAAATTACGGACAAGGAGCTTGCTCAGTCCTTGGATATAAAGCAAGACCATCAGCCCGAGGAAGTCGATGTTAATAAGTGGATCGGGAAGATTGGAGATCACGAGAAGCAAACGAAATACGTAGAAGATGGCTTCTGGTCGAAAGTAAAGCGGCATGCAGCTAAGGTTCCTTTTGCGAAGGAAGTTGTGACGCTCTATTATTGCTCGGCAGACCCGAAGACGCCGATCGCTACCAAAATCACTGCAATCGGGGCGTTAGCCTATTGGATTTTGCCAATTGATCTCATTCCTGACTTTTTGCCGGTAGTTGGATTTGTTGACGATGCGACCGCGGTATTTGTAGCCTATAAAGCGATAAGCGGACAGATTACGGAAGAGCATCGCGAGAAGGCGGAGCAGTTTTTTATTTTGAACAAAAATGTAAAGCTGATCAATCAAGAGTCTTAAGGAATCATGATCACCGATAAAAGGACGTCCAGCGTATTCGAATATGCTGCACGTCCTTTTGTGTGTATCTTGAACGGCTATTAGAACAGGCTCCAATCAAACTCCCGTGACAAAATCTCAAGAAGAGAGACGCCTGCGATGCTGTTCCCTTTACGATTCAGAGAGGGACCGACTACTCCGATTCCGTAACGACCGGGCACTAACGATAAAATACCGCCGGATACTCCGCTCTTGGCAGGCAGGCCGACCTGAATAGCAAATTCTCCTGAGGCGTTGTACATCCCGCACGTAATCATAAAAGTTTTGGCGATCTGCACATAACGGCGAGGAATAAGCTGTTCACCGGTCAGCGGGTTTTTGCCGTTATAAGCTAGCACTAGAGCCATTTGCGCGATATCCGCACAATTTACGCTAACGGAGCAATGCCGGAAATAAACGTCTAATACATCCTCTACAGATCCATTAAGCACGCCTTTGTCTTTTAAGAAATAGGCCATAGAACGATTTAAGTTGGCGGAATCCGATTCGGAACGGTAAACATCATGGTCATAGCTCAGCTTGCTATTATTAGAGATTAAGCGAAGAAACTCTAGTAAGCGATTCGATTTTTCGGACGGATTTTCACCAGCGATTAAAGACGAAATAGCGATAGCACCGGCATTGATGAGCGGATTAAATGGTATGCTGGGCTGCACGAGCTCGAGCT